>NZ_JACJSV010000002.1 GCF_014698335.1 Microcystis viridis FACHB-1342
AGAATATTCTCATCAAATCAGGTCTGTTTAATCTACCGGGAAAAAAAGCCCTCTTAGAAAGTAATAGTGAAATAGAAGTAATAGTGGTGGATGTGTCAGAAGAGGAGATAGAAAGACCCAAAAAAAAACAGAAATCATGCTATAGTGGCAAGCAGGGATACCACACATTAAAGTCGCAAGTCGTTGCCGATCTTGCGCAGCGAGCGCGTTGCGACCAAAAAAGCGAGCAGGTAATCTGTGTCCGTTGTGAGAAAGGAAGAGTCCATGATTTTCGACTGTGGAAAGAGAGTAAAATAGGGTTAAATAAGGAAATAGAAATATTAGGGGATAAAGGCTATCAAGGAATTCAGAAGCTCCATCAAAACAGTCAAATTCCTCATAAAAAAAAGAAAAAAGAAAAACTAAGTAAAGAGCAAAAAAAAAGCCAATCGTCAGTTATCACAACGGCGCATAGTTATAGAACATATTCATCGTCGTCTCAAAATATTTCGGATACTTTCATCAAGATACAGAAATCGCAGACGGCGATTTGGTCTGAGATTGAATTTGATTGCTGGTATCTACAATTACGAACTTCGTTACCGACAAGAGGATATATCTTGATTACTTTTGCAAGAGATCTATTTCATTAACGCACCCTACCAGATCGCACTGAAACAGTCCAGTAGGGTGTGTTAGCGTCAGCGTAACGCACGAATTTTGAACATTAGATAAGGTGCGTTACATTTCATTAACTGAAACAGTCCAGTAGGGTGTGTTAGCGTCAGCGTAACGCACGAATTTTGAACATTAGATAAGGTGCGTTACATTTCATTAACGCACCCTACAAGATCGCACTGAAACAGTCCAGTAGGGTGTGTTAGCGTTAGCGTAACGCACGAATTTTGAACATTAGATAAGGTGCGTTACATTTCATTAACGCACCCTACAAGATCGCACTGAAACAGTCCAGTAGGGTGTGTTAGCGTTAGCGTAACGCACGAATTTTGAACATTAGATAAGGTGCGTTACATTTCATTAACGCACCCTACAAGATCGGCGATCGCACTTAGACTCACAGCTTCAATCAATGTGCATGGTGCGTTCCCCAAAATCGATCGCTGGACCGGTAGGAATTGCATTAGGGAACGCACCCTACAAGATCGGCGATCGCACTGTCAGATAACCAATAACGCTGGTTTCAATATAGACGGTTTCCCTCACGGCAATCTAGAAAATCTATCCAACGTCTATCCTACTGCATTTAATCTTGGTTTTGAGGGAGTTGGGTTTCCTGCCGTCAACCCAACCTACAAGATCAGCGATCGCACTACAGACGCGACGTGGGGCGCTCTCCGGTGCAATAGATGTTAGGCCGGAATGGAAAAGAAAGAGCTTATCTAGACTCTTTTCGCTTCGACATAAAATCAATTAGCTCCTTGACAGCATTATCTGCCATTGCATCAGTTGCTACATCTGCCGCCCTGATCCTTCGTACCTCGACTCCTTCGTGTGTGAGAGGTACTAACCGTTTATCCGCTTCAGCAGGCGTTTCTTTATGGAAAGAATCACCATCAACCTCAACAACAAATGTTAACCCTTTGAAGATTACGACGAAATCAGGTTCTAGCCTCCTGTTATACCCGTTAACGATTCTCACAAAAACGGGAAGGGGAGCCACTGCAAGCTTGGCTCGTTTCATCGCCTCAAAAAGTACAATTTCTGCTTTTGATCGAAATAAAAGCCCGTGATGCTCTTTTGAGGCTATATTGTCGCTCCGCACTCTGCCCTGATTAGTCACGCCCTCGCCTTTGATAAATCGTAAAGCCTCCTCTCGCCAGCCCTCGTTGGCAAAACTGACTTTGGGGGAAATAATAACTTTTTTCAGATCATCTACAGATGTTGAGATGAAGAAGCTTTTTCCTACGTCGCAAATCGCTTCCTCTGTTTGCACTCTTTCATCGTCAGTAAGCGCCTGAAAAATATGAATAGGCACAGAGATGAACAGTAACCAGAAATCAATGCCCCAATCTGTCTCTGCTGGTTCAAATCTACTATCACCTTCTACGATCATCGTGAGAGCGCGGGCGTCACCGCGAATTTTTAGAGAAGTCGCCAATGATGCGAGAAAATCTTCAATTGGAAATGGGCGTTCAGGCATAACAGTAGAGGACATTTCGTTTGAAAATATTCATCTCACATTCAATGAGACGCTTTGAGAACTAATGAGGCCTAACTATATATTAGGCGGAAAGTTTCCGTATGTGACGCTAAATACGCATTTTTTTAAGAATCTTTCCGTATATTACGCTCAAATGGAGCGATCGCAAGAAGTTTTCCGTATAATATTACGATAAGCGTGTTATGCCGATTAGCGTACTCTGTGATGAACCCTCCCCCACTGATTTGTTCAAAGTTTTCTCGTTGTGCGACTGTCAGATAAACTTTATCTCGCCTACCTCTTCCCATGATTGATGTCCTCAGTTGAGCTTATCTATTGCCCTATTTTAGCTGTGTCAGTCCACTACCAGATCGGCTACCTGAAATTTCAGCTATCTGTAATGAAATTTCATCTATCTGTAACCCTACAGGCCAAAATAGTTTAAAAATCGGCCGAGAATTTCTAGGATAGAAGTAAAGACCATCCTTGCCTACTTTTTCTATGATCCTAGCCGCCGAAACTGGACTAAAAACCGCTACTCTAGACGTAAAAGGCATGAAATGCGCCGGCTGTGTGAGTGCCGTAGAAAGACAACTCAGCCAAAATCAAGGGGTAAAATCGGCCCAAGTTAACCTAATCACGGAAATTGCCGTGATTGAATACCAACCGGATGCGATCGCACCAGAGCAGTTAGCCGCAAAATTAACCGCGATTGGATTCCCCACCCAACCGCGCAGCTCATCGACTCCCCTTTCTCAACAAAATCAACGGCTGCAAAACCAACAAAAAGAACGGCAACAACAATTATACCGATTAGCGATCGCTTGTTGTTTACTGGTTTTTTCCCTGATTGGTCACTTACACCACATCGGGGGACCAGAAATCCCCATCCTTCAAAGTATTGCTTTTCACTGGACTTTAGCCACCCTAGCCATTTTATTCCCCGGCCGCGATATTTTCATCGATGGTTGGCGCGGATTACGGCACGGGATGCCAAATATGAACACTCTCGTTAGTTTAGGCACAGGTAGCGCCTATATAGCCAGTTGTTTGGCTCTTATCTTCCCTAATCTCGGTTTAGAGTGCTTTTTCGATGAACCGGTCATGCTGTTAGGGTTTATTCTCCTCGGACGGACTCTAGAAGCGCATTCCCGTCATCGTGCAGCCGCAGACTTAGAAGCGCTTACCTCCCTACAACCGGCAGTGGCTCACCTAATTGGTAGTACAGATGACCGTGTGGGCGTGGCCATTCCCGTGGAACAGCTGCGCGTCGGGGAATGGGTGCGCGTCTTACCCGGGGAAAAAATTCCCGTGGATGGGGAGATTATTCAGGGAAGAACCACGGTAGATGAAGCTTTATTAACGGGGGAATCGCTGCCGGTGGTTAAGGAAATGGGAGATCTAGTCATTGCTGGCAGTTTCAATCTCTCCGGTGCGATCGCCGTACAAACTCGTCAGGTGGGGACCGATACCACCCTAGCTAAGATTATCGCAGCCGTGGAATCAGCCCAAACTCGCAAGGCCCCGGTACAGAAGATAGCGGACCGGGTAGCGGGTTATTTTGCCTACGGAGTGATGATAATTGCCCTAATTGTGCTGCTCTTTTGGTATTTTTGGGGAACTAGGCTCTTTCCAGAGGTGTTAGGGTCAACCACGGGACACCACGAGATGATTCAATCCACTTCTCCCCTACTTTTGTCCCTAAAATTAGCGATTTCTGTGCTTGTGGTCGCTTGTCCCTGCGCTCTCGGTTTAGCCACACCGACGGCCCTACTGGTGGGAACCAGTTTAGCAGCCGAACGGGGTATTTTAATTAAAGGGGGCGATGTTTTGGAAACCGTCTCGCGACTGCAAACGGTGGTTTTTGACAAAACGGGAACCCTTAGCCAAGGTCATCCAGAAATTACCGATTGTTTGAGTTTTTCTGAGCTTAATTCCCTGGAAATTCAACAATTAGCGGCAGTAGTGGAGAGTGGTACTAATCATCCTCTTGCTCAGGCGATTTTAGACGCGGTTACTCCCCCTACTAACCTGACGGGGGAAGATTTTCAAACTGTAGCCGGATTGGGAGTTTCTGCAAGGGTGCAGGGGTCGAAAATTGTTCTAGGAAATCGGCAATGGTTGGCACAGAACGGCATTAAAATCGATGAAACCATCCCCAGTATTCAAGAGCTTTTACAAGCGGGTAAAACGGTGATTTATCTGGGGATGGAAGAACAATTACTCGGCGCGATCGCTTTTCAGGATCGATTGCGTCCCGATGCTCAAACAACCGTTAATCAGTTGCAAAAACTCGGTTTAGAGGTGATTTTACTCAGTGGCGATCGCCAAGAAGTGGTGACAGCGATCGCTAATAGTTTGGGTATTAGCCAATTTTATGCCGAAGTTGCCCCCACCGAAAAATCGGCCTTAATTGCCGACCTACAGACAAAAGAGGGCAAAATCGTGGCTATGGTCGGGGATGGTATCAATGATGCTCCCGCACTAGGACAGGCTAACATCGGGATTGCTCTGGCCGGTGGCACGGAAGTGGCCATGGAAACGGCTGGGATCGTTTTAATTAGCGATCGCCTAGAGGATGTGGTGCAATCTCTGCATTTAAGTCTGGCCACATGGCAAAAAATCCGACAAAATCTTTTTTGGGCTTTGGGTTATAATACCTTTGCTATTCCCATTGCTGGTGGTTTATTACTACCCCGTTGGGGTCTAGCTTTCAGTCCGGCCCTAGCAGCAGCTTTGATGGCTTTTAGTTCGGTTATGGTAGTGAGTAATTCCTTGCTTTTACGTCGTCAATTTCCTCCGCTCTCATCGACGAAGGAAAGCGAAAATTAAAGCAATTACCGATTTTTTCTCGATAAATCCATCAAGCACCAAAAAGAGCGACTCTCTTATTCTTTGTGTGATAAGTTTCACTGATACAGGAGCGATCAATCTCTGTGTATTCTGTGTCTTTGTGGTTCGTTACCCAAGAGAGCCAAGATGGTATTTTGTCCCTGTCTTTGTCAGTTGACGGAGACAGGAACAAATCGGGTTAAGCGGTAATTCTGGTCAGGGATTGGCCTTGATAATTGTTGGTAATAATCTGGTGAATAGATTCAAAAAATCGCCGACAACGATTATTAGTTCTCAGGGGCAATTCATGATTTTTTACCAATAAATCGATCTGAAGTTCCGAGCTAGTGGGAGGATGAATAAACAATTCCACTTTCACTAACTGGGGAAAGAAAGCATCGTTAGGAACTTCCGATAAAAGCAAGACATCGGTCCGGCGCTTGATGATTTCAAATTCACCCAAACTTAATATATCATCGTATAAAAACCCGGTCTGATGAGGAGAAATCCCGACAAAATAGGAACAGCAATAGCGAGCCATGGCAGGGAAAAGATGATAAATTGGTCAAGGTTAATCGGTCAAAATCAGGCCATTGAACTACTACAAAGAGCGCTTGAAGTCAATTCGATCGCTCCCGCTTACTTATTCGCCGGCGCTAAGGGGATTGGACGCAATCTGGCCGCAAAATGTTTCTGTCAAGACTTGTTAACTAGAGATCGATCTCCGGAAACAAGGGAATTAATCCTGAAACGCTTTTTAGGGGGCAATCATCCCGATTTACTCTGGATTGAACCCACTTATCAACACCAAGGCAAACTGCTCACCGCAAAAGAAGCACAGGAAAGCAATCTCAAGCGTAAAGCTCCCCCGCAAATCCGCATCGAACAAATTCGCGAGATTACTAACTTTTTAAGTCGTCCTCCCCTGGAATCGGCCCGCTCTGTGGTGGTGATCGAGGAAGCAGACACCATGACGGAATCGGCGGCAAATGCGCTCTTAAAAACGCTTGAGGAACCGGGAAAAGCGACTTTAATCCTGATTGCTCCCAGTACCTCCTCTTTACTACCGACTCTCGTTTCTCGCTGTCAACATATCCCTTTTCAGCGTCTTTCGGAAGAAAATCTCGCTCAAGTCCTCCGCTCTAACGGACAAGCTCGCGTTCTCAATTATCCGGCAATTCTCGGTTTAGCCCAAGGTAGCCCCGGAGAAGCGATCGCAGCTTTAGAGTTTCTCGACAGTCTCCCCCAAGATTTACCGCGATCTTTGAGCAAATTTCCCCTAAAACTCTCCCAAGCACTGGAATTAGCCAAAATTATTGCTCAAACTCTTGACACGGAAACCCAATTATGGTATGTGAGTTATCTTCAGTATGAGGATTGGCAACGACGACGAGAGCGATCGATTTTAGAAATCTTGGAAAAAACCCGCCGGCAGCTGTTAGCCTACGTTCAACCCCGTTTAGTCTGGGAATGCACTTTCTTGGCATTGGCCAAACTATCCACCGCCCAAAAGTCTTAAGATTGTTATATTTATCGATCGAGTGGGGAGAAAGACCATGAACATCAAATCCTTAGTTTTGCTGATTCTGTTAACCTTGACTACGGTTTTAGGTGCTTGTCAGGGAGGAAAAGAAGCCGAAGAACCGAAAAACGTCCCCACCACGGTGGAATCGCCGCAAAAAGACGATGATAGCGATAAAGACGGGGAAAATCGGCAAAAAGACGATGATAATGACCAGAATAAAGACGATGACGATGATGATGACGATGATGACTAAATCCCTAGCATAAAAAAATCGGGTGAGCTTTAACCCACCCGATCGCCTATGGATTGAAATCAACCTATAACTGTGGTACAAACTGTTCTTTTTCGGGAACGTAGGCGTATTCAGCCACAATTTGCCGGAATTCTTCCCCATTGATCGTTTCTTTTTCGATCAGCAGATCCACCACTCGATCGATCACTTCGCGATGATCGCGGACAATTTGTCGAGAAATTTCATGGCAGTGTTCCACGATCGATCGCACCTGATCATCGATGCGAGTAGCGACCTTCTCAGAATACTCGGAACGAGTCATCAAACCGCCACCGAGGAACACTTCACCCCCTTGACTTTCTAGGGACAAAGGACCCAAATCGCTCATCCCGAAACGAGTCACCATCTGGCGGGCCATATCAGAAACTTGCTGTAAATCGCCACCGGCACCGGTAGTCACCTCATCATAGCCGAAGATTTCTTCCTCAGCCGCCCGACCACCTAAAGCACCGGAAATCCGGGCCATTAACTGCGCTTTCGTGGTTAAACCCTGTTCTTCGTTGGGAGTGAACCAAGTTAAACCCTGGGCCTGTCCCCGGGGAATCAGAGTCACTTTCTGGACGGGATCGTGATCTTTTAAGAGCGTACCCACGATCGCATGGCCCACTTCATGGTAAGCGATTAGGCGCTTGCTCTTGCTATCGACTAAAGGAGTGCCTTCCATACCGGCGATAACGCGATCCACTGCGTCATCTATCTCTAGGAGGGTAATGGCATCTTTGCGACGACGAGCGGTTAAAATTGCCGCTTCGTTGAGTAAATTGGCTAAATCTGCTCCACTGAACCCCGGAGTGCGACGGGCGATCGCTTCGATGGAAACGTCGTTGGCCAGCTTTTTATTGCGGGCGTGAACGTCTAAAATCTCTAAACGACCTTTAAAATCGGGCGCATCGACGGTTACTTGCCGATCAAAACGGCCCGGACGCATGAGAGCGGAATCGAGAACATCGGGGCGGTTAGTGGCGGCAATGATAATAATTCCCGTATTCCCCTCGAAACCGTCCATTTCTGTCAATAATTGGTTTAGGGTTTGTTCACGTTCGTCGTTACCACCACCGATACCGGCACCCCGTTGACGACCTACCGCGTCAATTTCATCGATAAATATTAAACAGGGAGCATTTTCCTTGGCTTTTTTGAACAAGTCGCGCACGCGAGAAGCACCGACACCGACAAACATTTCCACAAATTCCGAACCGGAAATGCTGAAGAAAGGTACACCCGCTTCACCGGCGATCGCTTTGGCTAACAGGGTTTTACCCGTACCAGGAGGACCAACTAACAGGACTCCTTTGGGGATTTTGGCACCGACGGCGGTAAATTTCTCCGGTTGTTTGAGGAAAGTGACGACTTCCTGTAATTCTTCCTTCGCTTCATCAATTCCTGCCACATCATCAAAGGTGATGCCGGTTTTTGCTTCCATCTGGAAACGAGCTTTTGATTTGCCAAAACTCATCGCTTGACCGGGGCCGCCTGGCATATTATTAGAACGGCGGAACAGGAAAAAGAGAGCGGCAATCAGCAAAAAGGGGAAAAGTAGATTACCGAGGAATCCCCACCAAGCGCCGTCATTCCGCATCGGGTGAGCATCGAAACTAATTTTAGAATCGCGTAAACGGGCGATTAAATCGGGGGAATTGGCAGGTAAATCGACCCGCAGGCGTTGTACTCGGTTTTCTAGTTCTGGATCTAGGGCCTGTACGATCGCGGTTCTGCCACCTTCGTAGAGATCGACGCTGACAACCCTACCACTGTCTAGGTATTCTAGAAAGCGTCCGTAGGTCATGCGAGTACTGGCGGTGTTATTGCCGATATTACTGGTGGCGGTGGCAAAAGTGCCTTGCCAGAGGAAAAAACCGACCACAAGGGCGGGCAATGTCCACAGTAAAATCGTTTTCCAGGATAGTTTCATGTTTGTTTAGTGGTTCTAGGATAAAGATTTTTGCTTAACTCATTTAGCTGTTTTTGTCAAGGATTTTACGTTATTTTTTCGAGATTAATCCCCGCAGCCAATTAAATCTTAACTAAATGTAACGTAATTCTCATAATTCTGACAAGAATGGTGACGAGAGATTTTGGCTCTCTTGGGTTTGGTGGGTAAAATGTATTCTAAGATACATTCTTCCTAGCGGGGGGGTGGAACGAACCACAAAGACACAAAGGACACCAAGATTGATCGATCCTATATATATAAGTTAAACTTATCACACAGAACCGAGAAGAGCCAGATTTTTGAGTTCATTTGTTCTAACAAGAGTCTCATGGTTTCTGGGATAAGCTGTACTGAATTTAAACTGCCTAGAAGTATATACTATATCTATTGATACGAAAATCATCTCTAAAATCCTAAAATTGCTTCTTTTTCCCATATTTGATAATTTTGCTAGATGTAACCAATTAAAGATAGAGTTAGTATCTCAACAAAATTTTTACCCTGATTTGACCTTTATTCACGAGCCAACAGGAGCTAAGTTGGCTGTGGATAGAGATTACTATTGATGAGGAGAGTGTTTAGTGAAGTTAACGCCACTTGTGCCACCGATTAAGTGTCAAGGAATTAAAACTAAATTGGTGAAAGATATTAAAAATATTGTGTCTGATCTGAGCTTTGGGCGTTGGATAGAACCCTTTTCTGGATCGGGAGTGGTGGCTTTTAATATTAATCCGAAAAAGGCTTTACTTGCGGACACAAATACCCATATTATCCAGTTTTATAATAATCTCAAAAATCAAGTTATTACCAGTAAAACTGTTAAGCTTTTTTTGCAAGAAAATGGTAAAGTTCTTAAGGAGCAGGGAGAAAGTTATTATTATCAAGTACGAGAAAGATTTAATCAATCTCCTAATTCTCTAGATTTTTTATTTCTCAATCGCTCCTGTTTTAATGGCGTGATGAGATTCAATCGTAAGGGGCAGTTTAACGTACCCTACTGTCATAAATCAGAACGATTTTCTCAAGCATATATTACCAAAATAGTCAATCAAGTTATTGCCCTAGAAAATATTCTTATTAAAACTGATTATAATTTTCAAGTTGCTGACTTTCGAGAGACTTTATCTGATTGGCAAAAAACAGACTTGATCTATCTCGATCCTCCTTATTTAGGGAGACACACCGATTATTTTAACTCTTGGTCTGAAGAGGATGAAGATTGTTTGGTGACTATTTTAAAGGATATTTCTTGTCGGTTTATTTTGTCCACTTGGCACAGTAATCAGTTTAGAAGCAATCCTTTAATTAAAAAAAATTGGAGTGCTGATAAGTTTTATATCTATACTAAACAGCATTTTTATCATGTGGGTTCCACAGAAAAATTACGTCATCCGATCACCGAAGCGATCATTACTAACTTTAACATTCCCTTGTTGCCAGAGCGAGGAACTGATTTGCAATAACTGTCATTATTGCCATCGACAGCAGAAAATGAGGGAGCGAGAACAGTCTAGAAGATGCCTCGTTGCTAATTCTCACTCCTTACTATTTAGGGTTTGCTGAATAAATCTAAAAACCTTGTTGGATAATATCTTTAGGCTTTTTTGAAATCAAAAAGTACCGGATATGGGAGTGATTGGGGGGGGAATTTTAGGGACTTTTTCCCTGAAAATTAGGTAATTGACTCCCTGAAAATGGGTAAAACCCCACACCCCACACCCCGCACCCCACACCCTACCACCACCGAAAAACTTTTTGCCGCAAACCCTATTTATCCTTGGCTTTGGCGCAGATGGTCGTTAATTTGGCGTTTACGCTTTTCTTCGGGGGCAGTGCTAGTAATTTCGCCAAAATCTTGACTACTCATGGAAAGATGGGACATTATCTTTCTTTTGCGCTCTTTAGCGGTTAATTCCGGTGAAGGAGTTACTGGAGGCGGCGCTGCCACGGGTTCCGCTACCACCGGAGGAGTTTCCACAATTGGCAGCGGTTTTTTGGGAATATAGTCAGCACCAGTGGTACTTTTGGAGAGATGATCGAGAATGCGCCGTTTGCGATCGTCAGTAGCCATAAAAATCTTTGCCAATCTAGTTTAAAGTTTTGTAACTATCACCTATTGTCAAACATCCCTATCCCCTTGAGAAGTCAAGGGAGACTTTATCTTGAGGGATTGAAGACATATAAAATCTGCGATCGCATTTATCTGGCCGTGGAACTGGGGGTCTTCTCGCCCAAGGTGATAAGATAAAAAACTAAGTCTTTGAAAATATGACAAAGGATTTATCTATCATGACACCCTCTTTAGCTAACTTTCTCTGGAGCCTTGTTTTAGGTGCGGTTATCGTTCTGATCCCTGCCACTATCGGTTTGATTTTCATCAGTCAATACGACAAGATCAAACGCACTTAATTTAATCTAACTCTAAAATGCCTAGACCGATTCCGTCTGGGCATTTTAGCTAATTTTGGAACTGGCAAGAGCGATCGCACCGACTACCCGATATCCCTCTGTGCGTAAAACCTGCACAGCTTCCTCGATCGTGGTTCCTGTGGTATAAATATCGTCAATTAAGAGAATCGGCACGGATTTCGGTAAATTTTTCCCCAGTTGAAAAGCCGCTTGCATCGTCCTTTTTCTTTCCTCGGCTGCCATACTAAACAAGGCTGCCGTGTTCTTAATCCGAATTAATCCGCGACTAGCCAGATGATAACCGGTTAAACGACAAAAACCTTCGCCAATGACTTCTGCTTGATTAAAACCCCTTTCCTTTAACCTTTCTGGGTGGAGAGGGATAGGAATCACCGTCAAACGTTTATCGGTGAGGGGAGGACGCAGCAGCCAAGTTTCCCCCATGCAACTGCCTAGCAAAGAGCCGAGAGCGGGATGGCGATCATATTTCATTTTAGCGATCGCCTGTTTTAATTTACCTTCATAGCGTCCCCAGATAAACAGGGGAATAGAACCACGCCAGAGAAAAAGCGGGTTATTCTGACGATAGGCCTGTAATTGTCGCCCGCAATCACGGCAAAGCTCTCGATCGCTCTGCCGTTGACAAAGAGGACAGGGAGACTTAAGAAATAAAGCGAGAAAAGGTTCGAGCATGGGAAGCAAAAGTTTTAGCTAGATCCTGACTTCCATCGTCAAAAACGGTCAAATAATGGGGATTACTCCGCTCGATCGAAAGACTGATTCCTTGCGCTCCTTCGGACTCTAGATCTTGGAGATAACCCCCCTGATGCTGTTGTGCTTCCTCAAAGGAGGCAAAGGGACCAAAATAGTAGATACAGTGGGGATAAAGGGAGGTAATTTTCAGCCACCAAGGCGTGTTATCGTCAGAAATTTTATTTGTCTGCAAGAAAGATAAAATCATGTTCTGGTATTGATAGGGTACAGGGATTGCAGGAATCAAGGACAGGTTTTGAGGAACTTTGCCCCCATAATTCCCGTTTGCTGGCCAAAAAATCGAGCTTTTGGCCAAAGAGAGTCTTTTTATCGTATTAGAATAACAAGGGGATCGGTCGCAAAATCAAAAGAGATTCTAAAAATTCCCCTCAGCCAAGGGGAAGCGGATCGAGATAGGATAGTAAAAAGTTTTTTTGTAGAAAGCTAGGGAGATAAGATAACTATGAGCCAGATCACAGACACAGATAAGAGTCTTGAGGCGATGAAGAAGTTTGCCGAACAGTACGCTAGAGGTACAAATACCTATTTCTGTAGCGATCTCTCGGTGACAGCCGTAGTAATTGAGGGATTAGCGCGTCATAAGGACGAATTAGGCGCTCCTTTATGTCCCTGTCGTCACTACGAAGACAAAGAAGCGGAGGTAAAAAATACTTTCTGGAATTGTCCCTGTGTACCGATGCGGGAACGGAAAGAATGTCACTGTATGCTGTTTATTACCCCCGATAACGAGTTTGCTGGGGAAGAACAGGTAATTTCCCTCGACTATATCCAAGAAGTCCGCGAATCGATGAAGGGGCATTAGTATAGGGTAATGACAGCCAGCGCTTTTGGGCAAGGAATCGACGAATTTAATCGCCAGCAATTCTATGCTTGTCATGATACCCTAGAGGCTTTGTGGATGGAGTCCGCAGAGCCTGAAAAAACCTTTTATCAAGGCATTTTGCAGATTGCTGTCGCTTGTTACCATCTAGAAAATAATAACTGGCGCGGGGCGGTAATTCTTTTGGGGGAAGGGGTGAGACGTTTACAACACTATCAACCCGATTACGAGGGGATCAACGTGACGCACTTGGTGGGGGAGAGTTTGGATCTATTAAACTTTTTACAGAATCTCGATCCCCAAGCTTTACCGGCAGTGTTAGAAGCGATGAAAAGCAATCAGGAACATCCTCATCCCCACCTCGATCGATCTATCTGTTCCCTGCCGAAAATCCTCAAAATTCATCCCGTTCTCTAAACAGCTAGATTAGTTAGTCAATACAATTACCTCTAAGTAGGTGGGTGTTAAAATTGTCAGCACCCCCCTTATCAAGGGGGGATTAAGGGGGGATCAGCACCCCCCTTATCAAGGGGGGATTAAGGGGGGATCAGCACCCCCCTTATCAAGGGGGGATTAAGGGGGGATCAAGGGGCGATTTATCTTCAATTTAATTGAAACCATTTACTTATAGGTGACATTTTTATGAGAGCAAGATCCGCAAAAATCAGGGGATGGCTAGTTGCCCTCGTTTCTACCAGCTTAATGGTGGGATTGGGCAATTCTCCCCTAGTCAAGGCACAGCAGAATATTGTACCCGGTAATGCCATGACAGTGCGATCGGATATTCAAGAGGCAAACTCAAAAACGGGCGTAATTACTGCGAGAGGTAACGTACAAGTGTTCTATCCTGCCCGTAAAATGCAGGCCACTTCTGCCCAAGCTCAGTATTTTAGCCGCGAACGTCGTTTAGTGATGACGGGTAATGTTTATGTTTTGCAAGAAGGCAACAGTATCCGCGCTGAAACGATGACTTATCTAGTCGATGAGGGTAGATTTATCGCTACTCCCCAAACCAGTCAGCAGGTGGAGTCAATTTATTTAGTCAAAGATAACGAAACTTCCCCCCAACCAGCTGCTTCCCCGACACCCGCACCCATACCTTCCCCTTCCCTCCCCGCTGCCCCAATTATTAACCCGCAGTGATAGTCAGGAGACAGGAATCAGGAGACAAAAGGCAAAAGGCAAAAGGCAAAAGGCAGTATTCTCCCCACACCCCACACCCCACACCCCAACACCGGATAAAGATGACTTTAGTATTAGAAAATATCCATAAATCCTACGGTAAAAGACTCGTGGTTAACCGAGTGAGTATTACCGTTGCCCCGGGGGAAATTGTCGGGTTATTAGGACCAAATGGCGCGGGGAAAACCACAACTTTTTATATCGCCACGGGATTAATTAAACCGAATCAAGGGCGCGTTTGGCTCGATCAAAAAGAAATTACCAAATTACCCCTTAATCAAAGGGCGCGTCTGGGTATTGGCTATCTGACGCAGCAGGCCAGTATTTTTCGTTATTTAACTGTATCAGAAAATATTCAGTTAGCCCTAGAACAGTCGGGAGTTCCCTTTTCCCAACGGGCAAATCGTCTCTATAATTTATTAAAAGAATTTCGCCTCGATAAGATTGTTGGCACTAAAGGAGCTTACGTTTCTGGAGGAGAAAGAAGAAGGACGGAATTAGCTCGCGCTTTAGCGGTGGGAGTCAACGGACCAAGATTTTTGTTATTAGATGAACCTTTCGCTGGGGTGGATCCAATCGCTGTATCTGAGATTCAAGCGATGATTGCTGGTTTAAGGGATCGTCAGATGGGAATTTTAATTACTGATCACAATGTGCGAGAAACTTTGGCTATTACTAATCGGGCTTATATTATGCGCGAAGGGCAGATTTTAGCGGCGGGAAGTGGTGAAGAACTGTATAATAATCCTCTGGTGCGTCAGTATTATTTGGGTGATAATTTCTTAAGATAATTGTTATTAATAAAAAATCGCTGCATTATATCATGAAAGTTAGCAATTGGCAAGGAAATTTAAGTAGAATACCCGGATTTACCATCTTAGACCGCTATATTTTTGTCGAGTTATTATTACCCTTTCTATTTGGTATGGGTTTATTCACTTCTTTGGGAGTGGCGATCGGGACTTTATTTGATTTAGTGAGACGGATTACTGAGTCGGGTTTACCTTTTACTTTGGCCCTAAAAATTCTCTTATTAAAAATGCCAGAGTTTATTGTTTTAGCCTTTCCCATGTCGATACTTTTAGCAGCTTTAATGGCCTACAGTCGTTTAGCCAGTGATAGCGAATTGATTGCTTTTAAAAGTATTGGAATTAGTGTTTATCGCCTAATAATTCCCGCCATTGTGCTAAGTTTAATAGTGACGGGATTAACCTACATTTTTAATGATTATGTGGCTCCAGCTGCTAGTTATGAAGCTAATGCTACCATGACGAAAGCTCTGCGACCAAATCGCAAATCTTTTATTGAAGATAATATTATTTATCCTGAATACGGCAAAGTGCGGCCACCGGATGGAGGGGAATCGCAAACAGTATTAAGAAGGTTATTTTATGCTGAAAGATTTAACGGTCAAGAAATGTTAGGTTTAACCATTCTCGATCGCACCCAACCGGAAGTTAATCAAATTATTACCTCAGAATCAGCTTCTTGGAATATTGAAAAGAATATCTGGGATTTTTATAACGGCACAATTTATCTAATTGATCCTAATGGTTCCTATCGTAATATTGTCCGCTTTCAACATCAACAATTAGCCCTACCGCGTACCCCTTTAGATTTAGCTTTTAGAGGTCGAGATGGTTCAGAAATGACCCTCAGACAAGCGCGGGAATACTTAGAAATACTGCAATTAAGCGGCAATCCCACCAAAACTAGAAAACTACAGGTTCAAATCGAGCAGAAAATATCTTTACCCTTTGTTTGTTTAGTTTTTGGCATGATTGGGGCAGCCTTGGGATTGCGTCCCCAAAATTCTAATAAAGCTACCAGTTTTGGTATTTGTATTGTCCTAATTTTCTCCTATTATCTCCTATCTTTTGTCACCAGTTCCTTAGGCATTGGCGGAGTTTTAACCCCCTTGATGGCCGCTTGGTTGCCCAATATTTTAGGATTAACTGCCGGGGGGATTTTGTTACTTCAATCGGCTAAATAATCGAGGGTTAGCGGTAGGAATAAAAATTGATAATCATCAAATTTCTAGGGCTAATTTGTATAAACGACTGCGGGATAAATTAGTAACCTGTGCTAATTGTCTGCTGGCTTGTGATCGACTAACTCCTCGTTCTATAATTTGTTGTAATTCCCGTTTTAATTCCTCCTCGGATAATTGGATATTATCGGCCTGATCGTTGCCCATAACTACGATTGTAAATTCCCCTTTAGGAGTTTTATTTTCCCGATATAAATTAATCGCCTCGGCGATAGTTCCTCGCCAAATTTCTTCGTAAAGCTTGGTTAATTCCCGACCTAAAACTATCTTTCTCGTTGGGCCGAAAGTTTCGCGTAAATCCTCCAAAGTCTTAATAAGTTTGTGAGGTGCTTCATAAAAAACCATCGTTCTCGTCTCGGTTTTTAAACCCTCTAAGCGCTCTTGTTTCAGCTTTGCCTTACCCGGAAGAAATCCTTCAAAACAGAATCTTTCCGTGGGTAATCCCGACACCGCTAAAGCAGTAATTACCGCCGTTACTCCGGGGATGGGAACCACTTCGATCTGAGCTTCTATACAAGCTTTAATTAACTCATAACCCGGGTCAGAAATCCCCGGCATTCCCGCATCAGTAACCAAAGCGATATCCTGACCTTGGCTGAGAATATTTAATAACTCATCGAGACGGGAAAGGCGATTATGTTCATGGTAACTAATTTGAGGGGTTGAAATATCAAAATGCTGTAATAATTTGCCGGTGTGTCTGGTATCTTCGGCGGCAATTAGAGCGACTTTTTTGAGAGTTGCCAGGGATCGGAAAGTCAGATCGTCTAAATTGCCGATCGGCGTTCCCACCACATATAATTTACCGAGATTATTCATAAATTGGCTAAAAATAGGCTATTTAGTTGTATTTTAAGTGATCAGTAAACAGTAAACAGTAGGCTGATAACTGAAGACTGATCACTTTTCTCTGTTCAGGGATCACTCAAATAGGGTAAAGTAGGTCAAGGTATGCCAACCCTGTTATTGCATTAATCTAGTCTAAGGAGAACGTCTTAGTAATGTTAACCCTAAAAATCGCCGTTTATATCGTTGTTTCCTTCTTTGTCTTACTTTTTATCTTTGGCTTCCTTTCTGGCGATCCTACCCGTAACCCCGGACGCAAAGACTTTGAGTAGAAGACAATTATCAAACTGGTTCTAGGGTAGAGACACAGGGAACAAGTTATCGGACTTTCCCTGTCTCCCTAGAAATAATGATCGTGGTAGTATCATTGAGGTTCGCTCGTCCTCTATTTCGATCGCCGACTCGTGCAGTCATGTCTTTTTTTTTCTTAGCTGTTGAACCACCTGCCCTGATTAATACTGTAGCCGAACCGGAAACGGAGGAGCGCCAAGTTGCTGAAAATATTCCCACGTCTGTAGTTCCCCTCCCTGTCACCCCAGCACCTCTAGAGGCAAAAAAGCCTTCAGAAGAGAGCGTTTCTATTCCCCTCACCGTCACTCCACCCCCGGAAACCGTCGAGGTAAAACCCTTGGTTCCCGATCAGGGTATTCCCTTAGAACCTTTACCTAGCAGTGGGGGTGATGCGGCAGCTTTAGGAAAACCCCTTTCTGTCCAGAATTCTCCACCCCCCGCAGCCGTTGGTGTCACCATTCATCCCGAAACCGAGATAGTTTCAGGATTAAATCAAAAAGCTCTTAACCAGAAAAATGGCTCGACTCGGCTATTAGTGCGGAAAAAAGGCGAAAAAACCAGCCAAGAATACTGGATTTCCCTCAATAACAGCCTAGCTCAGACCGCTGCAGTTAATCCAGAAGGGGAAAAGCCCCTAGAATTGGTGGCCGATGAGCAGGAATTTGACCAAAATCGGCAGATTATCACCGCTAGAGGTAATGTTACCCTGCGTTTTGCCCAAAGTGTACTAACAGCTGATCGCTTACAGATTAATCTTCCCGAAAAGTTAGCGGTAGCGGAGGGCCAGGTGATCCTAACCCGGGGAGATCAAATCCTGCGCGGCGATCGCTTTGAGTATTATTTCGTCCAGGATAGCGGTGTGGTATTTAATGCTAATGGGGAGATTTTTCAACCCAGCACCGCTAGGGATTTAGGACAAACGCTGCCCACGGATGTGGGGGCCGGTGGTTCTTTTGGAACCCTAACCGATCGTTTGGCATTAAATCAACCCTTGCAGAGAATCACCACGGGAGAGGGTTTTCAATTTGTCGTCGGGGGACAGGATCCCAGTCGACGCGATCGACAGAATATTAGTAGTCCATCGGGGGGAACGATTAATCGTGTCCGTTTTCAGGCCGAACGCTTGAATTTTGATGGTAAGGTGTGGAATGCCACTAATGTGCGTCTGACGAATGACCCTTTTTCCCCCCCTGAATTGGAAGTTCGAGCTAATTCCGCCACTTTTCGCAGTACCGGCCCCTTTACCGATGAGTTACGGATGAGTAATTCCCAGTTGGTTTTCGATCAACGGGTAGTGGCACCCACTTTTATTAATAGTCTTACGTTCGATCGCCGTCGTCGTCGTCCTTTTTTAATTGCCCCAGGCTATGATGGGGAGGATCGGGGCGGATTTTTCGTAGAAAGTCCCCTAACTTTAGTGGAGACACCGAAGACTCTTTTTGAGTTGACACCGCAATATTTAATTCAAAAAGTCCTTAATCCCGATGCTTTTCCCTCAGCTAACCCCGGAGGTGGCGAAGTTTCGGCCCTTAGTCCGAAAGCTTTCGGTTTGTTGGGCAATTTTGCCACTAATTTTGGTGAGCGCTCGTTTTTGCAAGCGACAGCTTCTTTTTCTAATTTAGATTTGGAACAGATCGAAAATATTGTTCGTTCTAAAATTCGCTTTCAACAGACGATCGGACAGTTGCAGGATCCCTATCTGCTCAATGTGGAGTACAATTATCGCGAGCGTCTCTTTAACGGTTCTTTGGGTTTTCAGACGGTTAATAGCAGTTTTGGGGCAATTTTGACCTCACCGGTGATTGTCGTCCCGAATACGGATATTAGACTCAGTTATCAAGCTTCTGTTCAGAATGTTAACGCACCCACCGATCGCAGTGATCTCCTAGCGGCCAATGCAACGGATAATGTTACTAATTTAAGCCGTTTTCAGGGTGCTGTCTCCCTCAATCGCAGTTTTTTACTCTGGTCTGCCCTTACTTTACCACCGACTCCCGACCAAGGTTTAAGATTTTCTCCTCTTCCCGTTCAACCCTATATTGCTATTGTCACTGGTGTCACCGGTGTCAGCAGTTATTACACTAATGGAGAGACGCAAAATTCCGTCACGGGAACTGTGGGATTATTAGGACAGTTTGGGCGTTTTTCCCGCAATTTTTTCGACTATACTGGGTTTAATCTCAGTTTTAGTCAGGGTTTAGTTAACGGACAATCACCCTTTTTCTTTGATCGCTTTGTTGATCAACAAACCATGTCCTATGGTATAACTCAACAGGTATATGGTCCGATTCGCGTGGGTTTCCAGAGTATTTATAGTATCGATCAAGCGAAGGAAATCAGTACAGAATATTTTCTCGAATGGAGTCGTCGCACCTATAGTTTAATTTTGCGCTATAACCCAGTGCTGCAGTTGGGAATACTCAACATCCGCGTTTCGGATTTCAACTGGACAGGTAACCCCGGCTATTTTGAGGGCAGCGATGTCCGTCCGGTGGTGGATGGAGTAACCCGTTAAGACTACATGGGAATTATGAATGATGAATTATGAATGATGAATTATGAAGTGGGGTGTGGGGTTTTAGGGATTTTCAGATCGGGATTACCTCTCAATGAGACTCCCTTGACTAACTTCTATCCTCTCTTCAACGTGACAGAAAAGCTCCTAAAATTTTCATGGTGTTGCTCGTTTCATAATTCAACCCTTCTACTCCCTTAATATTTGTTTGTTCATAAAGTCTAGGAGAGCGTAAAGTGTTCTGACACTCTCCTGTTTTTAGGTTCCAAAGTTTAATCGTCTCGTCTTCACCTGCGCTGGCCAATGTGTTACCGTTGGGACTAAAACACACTGACCTGACACTTTTAGTATGTTCACACAGGAGTTGATGAAGTTGGCCTGTTTCAACATCCCAAATTCGGATTGTTGCGTCATCCCCCCCACTTGCTAGTAACTTCCCATCGGGACTAAAAGCTACTGACCATACCCAAGACTTATGACCTTCAAAACTATTAATTAATCTACCATCTTTGACTTGCCAAACTTTGACCGTTTGATCATCACTTGAACTGGCTAATCGCTGACCGTCAGAGCTAAAGACAACAGACCAAATTCTTCCTTGATGACCTTTAAAAGTCCGCAAAGATTGAGTCATATTATCTTCAATAGACCAGAGTTTAATAGTTCGATCTTCACTACCAGTTGCTATTAATTTTCCATCAAGACTAAAATTTACTGATAATACCCAGGCCTGATGTTCCTCAAAAGTTTTAAGACAAAATCCTCTCGGAACTGACCAAAGCTTAACAGAATTATCTCCACTACCACTTACCAGCATTTGACTATTAGGACTAAAAGCGATCGACCATACGCGCTTTTGATGTTCTGGGGAAAAAGTGTACTTTTCATCTGTCCTAATATCCCAAAGTTTGATGGTGTTATCGTGACTGGTACTAGCAATCAGTTGACCATTCGCACTAACCGCGACTTGATACAATAAAACCCAATAATCTTTTTCTTGTAAAATTTTAATTACTTTGCCACTTTCCCCTGACCATAATCTAATCGTTTGATCTCCACTTCCACTTATCAATGTTTTTCCATCGGGACTAAAAGCTACTGAACAGATCCAGTCAGTATGACCATTAATCTGTTGAAGACATTTATGGTTTTTGATAGACCATAATCGGATCGATCGATCTATAGACCCACTCAAAATATATTGACTATCGGGACTGAAAGTAATCGATGATAATCGATTGCCATATCCCCTAAAACATTGAAGACATTCTCTGGTTTTTACTGACCATAATCGCAGTGTAAAATCTTCACTTCCACTGGCTATATATTGACCGTCCGGACTAAAAGCAATTGACCAAATCCAGCTTTCGTGTCCTGTTAAAGTATCAATATTTTGATATTCTCCTTCTATAATAGACCATATTTTAATGGTTTTATCCCCACTTCCACTGGCTAGAAGTTGACCATCAGAACTAAAGGCAACTTGCCAAACCCAATCTTGGTGTCCTGTAAGAGTATGGAGACATTTTCCTGTGTCAACTGACCATATTTTGATGGTTTTATCAGCGCTGCCACTGGCTAAAAGTTGACCATTTGGACTAAAAGTAACACCACCTACTCGTTCTTGATGTCCTTCAAGGGTGTGGAGACATTCTCCTGTTTCAACTGACCATATTTTAATAGTTTTGTCCTCACTTCCTGTGGCTAAAAACTTACTATCAGCACTAAAAGTAACTGCTCTAATAGGAGCATAATGTTTTTGAGAAGGGTGGGGCAAAGAATGACAATTTATAGATAGATCTGTTGTAATAGACCAAATTTTAACAATTCCATCTTGTCCCCCACTTGCTAGTAACTGTCCCTCGGAATTTAAGGCTACTGACCACACCCAGCTTCCGTGAGCAGGAAAACTTTTGCTTAATTCTAATTTTCCGTCTTGTTTGACTTTCCAGAGGTAAATCATCCCATGACTGTCACCAGTTGCTAAAAGCTCTTCTCTTGGAAAAGAGCGATTAAACTGACTGCAAGAAATTGATAAAATACTGCCACA
The DNA here is from genome assembly GCF_014698335.1 of Microcystis viridis FACHB-1342. Classification (GTDB taxonomy): domain Bacteria; phylum Cyanobacteriota; class Cyanobacteriia; order Cyanobacteriales; family Microcystaceae; genus Microcystis; species Microcystis ichthyoblabe_A. Next base: position 21,660 of record NZ_JACJSV010000002.1, read on the forward strand.
AGTTTGAGGAAAAATACAGTCAAAAAACTGTGAGTATGAAAAATCTACTTGATTGAGTCTAATGTTTGAAAAATCGACTTGTCGAATAGGGATATGGGAAAAATCGTAGCCGATTAAGTGACCATTTTTCAGTATATTAAGTAAGTTAATAATATTGCCAGCAATGCCCCCAATTTGTCCAGAAGGTTCATTTTTTAATGTCTTTAAACAATCGATTAGTTTTCTTTCTAGATTATTTTCTTGAAAATTATGGATTAAGTTCTTAATTATTGGGTGTAAAATAACATTAATTTGAATCTTTCTTAGATAATCAGGAACAGTAGTTTTAGTCAAGGAGTTACTTCTTAATAATTGGAATTTTTGAGTTTTGATTTCTTCGGTTGCTATGGTAATAATTTTTTGAGTGAAATATTCAATCAGTAGAGGATGTATGGTAAAGTAGTCATCTTTTTTATCTAACAGAATTTTGCTAGATAATGATCTGATCCCTTCTTGGATACTTTTACCGTCAGGTTCAATGATAATATTATGTTCTAGTTCCGACAAAGAAACTGGATTTCGATTAATCGCTAACTCAAAAATAATCGCTTTTTCTAAATTAGATAGTTGCTGAAAGTAAGAATTTAAAATAGACTCGACTTTTTCTATCAGAAGATTCCCTTTTAAAAGAAAATCCGAGAGGTTATTATGATGAACTTCTTGAATATGATGAGCGATAGATTTGATGAATAAAGGATTGCCGTGACAGACTTGTTGAATTAAAAATTGCCATTCATCCTCTGTACCATGAAAGGTGTCAATATCTCTCAAAATTTGCCGTCCAGTTTGATAGTCAAGTCCTTGTAACTCTCGGAAATAAGTTGAAGTTTTATTTCCCACTAACGATTCAAGTTTTTGAGGAATTTTTCGACTGGTTATAATTAAACAGCTGTTGTGCTTTGACTGACCAATTGCTTGTAAAATTTCACTATATTCTCGATAGTTTTCATGCTCAATAATCGCATCAATATTATCTAAAAACAATAAACAACGATATTTGGCTAGTATCTTGATAAATTTTATCAGTTTTATTTTAAATTTATCTTCTGTCTTAAAACTAATATTCTGTGAAATAATATTACTTGTATTTTCCAGAAATTCTAGGGGTAAAGGGGGATTCAAAAAAGACCAATAGATAACACGATAAAATTCCTCTTGAATTTGCTCAATCAGTTTACAGACAAGAGATGTTTTTCCGATTCCTGCTATTCCGAAAATTCCGATAATTTTACACGGGGGACTATTTTGAAAAAACTTTTGTTTTAATAATTCTAGTTCTTTTTCTCTCCCATAAATCTGAGAAATATCAGGAATTAATCCGAAATTATCATAATTTATTTCTGTTTTAATTGATGAGTTTTCAAGACCGGGAGATTTACGCTTATCCCATTCTTCCTCAAATTTTTTCAAATTTTCTTCTGTTGATGAATGCCAAAGATTTAGGGTAAAGTGCAAATTTGCTACGCCTTTAGCTTGTTTGTATCTATTATCTGTTAGTATTTCCCATTCTTGTAAAACCTTAAGGTCATTTCTCATCTGTTCAACAGTAATGGCAGCCCCTAACTTTTGCTTAGTAATTCCATGACAAAAATCTGTTAATATTTTTAAAGTTGTATAGACAATTAGCTTAGGATGTGATGCACCTTCTGCAAGCCACCTGAAAGATAGGTGATTCGACCAATACTGATGATCTCGTGATTCCTTATTAACATGAGTTAATAGTCTTTCTAAGAAGATCAGAATTCTTTTTTTGACGTTAGCACTGGTATTGAGATTGGGCATAGTCTGAAATTTCACTTTTTAGGATTATAGCCTGATAATCTATTCACCGTCAATTAAGTTAAGTATGAAAAAAGTTAATACTTGTGTAACTAGATTGAATAAAATTAATCATTAACTATTGACAAATAATCAGATAAAGATTTAATAGTTAGCAAATTTTTGGGAATTAATTGATCTCCAATTTCTATAGAAAGCTTAGTATATTCGGGTCGTGAATCAGATTGAGAAGGGAGGGAAACGTGATACATAGTCAATCGAAAAAATGGGTCAAAATTAACTAAGGCTGAAATAGCTCCCTCAGAATGTTGAGAAGCATATTTTTTATTAATTGTATCATCAGTTAAGGAAAAGTAATCAAAACTGCCCGGATGTCTATGCCATAGTCCAAGAACTTCTATGGGTTCTCGATAAAATCTGGCAATTTTGTTAGACAGGTGGTTGATATAAGCATTATCATACTCAAAATAGCCGGGGCGAAAGATAGGATTTAGACCCGAATCTAAGGTTTCTAAAATATACCATTTATTAGGGTTTCTAATTCCTAAAAAAATGCCACCTGTTTCTGTTTTATAGCTTTCATAGGTTTCAGCTGCAATCGCTAAAAATGATTTCTGGGAAAAAATAGTTTTGATATTCTGGTAACTTAACATTGTTTTTATTCTCTTAGTTATTCATCTTTTTTTCTGTCTAAGATAGATATTTATCAAACATTTATTTTTAATAAAATTTCGTAATATAAATATCTTTTTTAGTTACAACTGCGATTAGCTTGTTGAATTAATCTGTGAATATTAGGTAATTCTGCTTGAGTTAAGCCGTAATATTCGATAGATCGATCATAAGAATAATAAGCTTGTTTAACTTCCTGTTTTTCTCGTTCTAAGAAATGTTCAACTTGTTGGGAATAGCGTTCAGCCTCTAAAGCATAATCTTTGGCTTTAACCAACTCCTCATTAGTTTTTTCTAAGCCTTGTACCTGTTTCTGCAAAAATTCTATCATTTTCTGATCGTCATCTTCATGGGGGTCAAGATAACGACGGTTAAGAGTTTTGGCAGCCTCATCTTGCCATAGGCCTCGAATATCTTTACGATAGTCTTGCAGAGTGCGAGATCGCTGCTGCATCTTCCAAACAATATCTTCCATCATTTTTTATCCTCCAAAAATCACTAAAATTGAAAAGGACGGTTGAATTCAATCAGACTTTCTACTCGATATTCTATTTCTCTTGTTACCCCAATTTCTAAACATTGAGCGGAGTTTCCTTGCTTTTCCGCTCCTTTGAAATCATTTCGGGCTTCTTCGGTGAAATTGCGGGCATTATTTACGGCTAAAGACATTAAATCTGCCATTTCCTGCTCATTGCTTGCCTCTAATTGCGCTCTATCAACTTCCCGTCTAGCTGCATCTGCGTTTTCTAAACTACGTTCGGCAAAACTCAGGGCATTATGGGCATAATTTAAAGTAATATTCGCCTGATAGACGGCTGTTTGAGCATATCCGATGGCATTTCGACAACAATTAACCCTAGCTTGCGCTCGTGCGACTTCTTCTCTTGCTGCTTTTTCTTCTTCAATGGCTTTATTTAAGCGTTGGATTGCAGCTTGAACCGCATTTTGGGCTTGACTAACCTTAGCTTGCTGACCAGAACAATTGGGCGCATGATATCGTCCATCCTTGTCAGTATAGCCTGAATTTTGGCAACTGGTGAGGGCGGATTGTGCGCTTTGTAATTCAGATTCTGCACTGCGTAAAGTAAATTCTGCTTGCTGTCTTTCGTTTATGGCACGTTGTAATCGGTCTTCTGCCCTTTCTAACCAAGCTAACGCAAGACTTAGCTGAGTTTGCCAATGATTTAAGGTTGATTGCGCCTGATTTTGGGTATTTTGAGCTGCTGCCAAATTTTGTTGAGCTTTTTCTAAGACTTGATGACAATTAGATAACAATTGAGCAACTTCATCATTAGCCTGATCAACTAATTTTTGATCATTTTTAGCCTGATCTTGAATAATTGAAGCATGATACAGAGCTTGACTGACTTTTTCTTCACTTTGCCTTTGATGCCATGACATTTGATCCAGGGTATCACGGGCGGTTATTTTCCAGTATCTAAGTTCTTCAATTAAGTCATTGAGAAGGTTAATGAGAATACGGGGATCTTGAATAGTCATAATGATTAAGATTTATCGGGGATTTCTTGGATAAAATTGAGGATTTTCTGAACTTCTAGCCTTGAATCTTCCATTTCTGCCAAGGTTCTTGTCCAAAAACCTGTAAATTCTTCGGCGGCTGATCCTTGAAAAACTTCATCAAGCGATCGCCATGCCGTATCGAGAAATTCCAATTCTTCGCTTAAAATCAAATAATATTGATTGAGTGCAGTTTGATAGGCTAAAAGGGCTGTTTTTCGGGAATTATCCACCGTTTAAATACCTCTCTAATACTTGTAACTTATGGTTTAAAAAATCATTATAGGTGGGAATTTGGCGACTATAATAATTATTAGTCTTTTCTTGCAAATCAAGCCACATTTCGTCATGTTTTTGTCGTTTTTGGTCTTGCCAATGGGGAGAAAGATCCTCATAGGTGGTTTCCACTTCTCGCCACGCCGATTGAACGCGATCATGGAATTGTTCGAGGGTCTGTTGAAAGTGTTTGAGTTGTAAAAATGAGTCATCCATGGTTAAATTAAGCTTTAAGCTCTTTTGATCAAACTATTAGCAATTTTCTCTATTTGTTGCTTAAATTCGGGGGTAGATTCCGTACTATAAGGTTTAAAAAGAGTAGTGCGATCGCTATCCGTATCCCGATAAAGGGCTTTAATTGGGACATCTCCATCTGCTTGTAAACGTGAGGCTTGGCGATCACTAACAAAGGTGAAAGAATCATCTTCTGACATCTGTAAAGCGACTCTATGGCGAAAATAAGCTAAATTTCGCCGAATATCAAGGACATTAGAGAAAGCCTTGATCCCTGAAAAACTGAGGATGAGATGAATACCTTTACTCGGTCCTTCCTTCAATAATCGCTTAATTTGAGTAGTTAAGTGACTTTCTGGGCTATAAGACTGCTCATTGCTCCGTCTTAAGTCATCTACTCTATCTAATTCCGTCATGATGACGAAAATAGAAGGTTGAGTCATCAAGTCTGCTTCACTGAGTTGGTTTCTTTCGTCAAGTTGAACAATTAAATTGTTCAAAATTGCCGTAATAATTCGATTTTCTCGGTTAAATGCCGTCGTAAAGCCCAAAGGTCTTAGAATAATCTGACATACTTCTTCCAATGCTAAATGCCATTGTGTACCGGATACACTGCGATCTACCACAACAAAACGAGATTGTTGAAGATTGCCATTAATAGCAAGACTGGTCAAAATAGCCGATAGAATTCCATAACGGGCTGTATTATAGTCTCCACCGATAACTAGAAGGTTTTCACTTGGACGACGGCGTAATATCAGCCTTGCCTGTTGCCTTACACTAAATTCTTGTCCTAGCCATGTTAAGACCGGGTATTCTGCACTAAACCAGTCAGAAATGCCTAATCCTCCTTTGTAGAAAGGTAAACGGGCGATTTTTTCCCAATCTTCTGAGGTTAACCATTTACCGTAATCTAAAATATGGCGTAATTGAGGATTATCTGCTAAATTAGGCTGAGAATCTCCATCAAAGACCACTGTTTCCGTGTAATCTTCTGGGGAGAGTTGATGAGCTTTTTGAGATAAAGCGTTAATGATCATATCTCGGCGAGATTTTTCGATAAATGCCACTTTCCCAAAATAATTAGAGTTATCATCGCCACTACGGTCATTAATAACAATTTTCCCCGGCAAATCACAGGTCATTAATAATTGTTTTCCTCGTTTTCCAAATTCTGTCAGGGCTTGAATTTCTGTTTTTGACATCTGCATTCCCATTCTCAGGTGAATATTACCCAAAATTCCCGTTTGATTCCGCATTCCTTCAGCCCCAAACCTTTGGGAAGCGAGTAACATATGAATACCCGCACTTCGCCCCTGTTGGGCTAAAATCAGTAGTTGACTGGAAGCAGTATCCTCTTTGTCGTTAAAAAATAACTCCTGATATTCATCAATAATTAGAAGAATACGGGGCATTTTGCCCTCTGGTTGTCCTAGGCGGCGATAACCTGCCAATTCTGACACCCCTAATCTTTTAAATAAGGCGTTACGTCGTTCTTTTTCGGCGATTAATTCAGTTAAAACACTACGCGATAATTCAGGGGAGGAATGTAAGGAAACTACTTCGGTATGGGGCAAATTGCGATAGGGGGCTAATTCTACGCCATATTTGCCATCAATGAGATAAAATCTTAATTCTGAGGGACTATAACGAGTTGCCAAGCCTAAAATAAGCCCATGATACAGGGTAGATTTTCCTGATCCAGTCATTGCTCCTAGCATACCATGAGCGCATTGATGACCTTCGCTATCTTTACCAAACCAAATATTTAATTGATCAGAACTTCCTCTTCCACCGATAGGTGTGGTTATCCATTCTTCACTACTATAATTCCACCAATTTTGCGGATCAATTCCTACTATATCATCCCAATCTAATTTTCGTTCGGGGGGTTTAGCTTGTTTAACTTTATCAAGTAATTGTTTTTGTAAATCCGCGTCGGGAATACTATCCGCTTTAAATTGAAGTTGACAAGATGTTGCTGTCTTTGACTGTTTACTGAGATCAATATAAAAGGCATTTTCAAACCCACTCATATTAATATCTCTAGGGAGATCAATATCTTGATTATAGTGAATAAACACATATCTTCCAGCTTCTGGTCCACTATTACCAATTTTTTGTAATTCTTCAATATCTCTACGGTCATATCTTTTAGGAAAATCTGCGACAAAAATCCCCTCAAATCTTTCATTGACTCGAATATCTGGGGGGAGTAAATGTAAGGCAGGAGACTGAGGATCTAAATAGGTTTCTTTGACGCGACGAATATCTTGAGTTACTTCTAATAAATCTCGATAAACTTCGCCACTATTTTCTCTAATCAAAGCCTCAGGAAGGGAACGACGCATTAAAAATGCACCCCCATTATTAACGGGATCGCAGAAGGTATAACGTATTTGATAAGGAAGTAAAATAGCGGTACGAATCACAAGAGATTGCAGTAATTCTAGTCCCGTATTACGGGTATTATTGCTACAGCGAATAATAATAGTTTTATTCCCACCAATAAAGGGAGCAAATTCGGGAACACAAAAAGTATTATTACTCGATCTTTGTTCAACTAATTGACCAATACGAATTAATTCTGTAGGCTCTAATGAGGATAATAAATTATCGTTAATGTTCCAATTTTCCCAACGATAATCTTGCCAACTTCCTATTATTTCTAATGGTTGCTGTTCTAAATAAGATTGAGTCGATAGATAGCTATCTTGGAGAAATTTTCCAAAATAATTAGGTAATTGTTCGCCGTTTAATTTACCATGATTGAACAAAGAAGCACAAAACCCTAAATAGTCGGTTATGCGTTGACTACTTTGTTCAATTTTTTGGTTTAACCCTTCAATTTGTTGTTGCCAAAACATAAGCATTATTCTCCTTGTTTAGATAATTTTAAAACATTTTTTTGAGTATTTAACTGATACAGTTGAGAAGAATTAGAGTCATCAGAGGAGTTACCTTTAATAAAAACAAATAAAGTAAACAACAGGAAAGCACCTCCTACACTTAGCCCAATGATTAGGTTACGAGCCTTAATTTTTAAAGACTTTATCTCATTTTTATGAGATTCTATGTTAGACTTTTCTTGGTTAATTTTACGGTCTGTTTCTTCTAATTTATCCAGACAAGCTTCAATTTCAGCAGGGGCTAATTGTTGAGAAGTTAAAGGGGAAATAGTCGTAACTTTACTTGTATTACTATAATATTTAGCAAAGCGTTTACTTAGGTCTTTTCGATTAGAATCAGCCCGATCATATTGTTGCCAAATTTGCTCTCTATTAGCAATCATACGAGCAATTGAATTTTGAATTGTTTTCATGTTTAAACCTCTGGGTTATTGTTAATTAATCAACGAGTTGAGGAATAGATAAATCACAGTCATGTAACCACATGGTTGTGCGTGAGGGTTGATAGAAAACTTGCCAAATTTTATCACCTCTATTATTGGTGTTAATAACACCTGTTAATGAGACGACTTGATCAACAATTAAATAACTTCCACGAGTCCCCTTTCTTGCGTCATAAACCCTGCCATCTTGTCGAATAAAATGATTGCTACAATATCCACTCCGATGAGGTTTAACAATAGCTACCACATTACGATAGTTATTTTCTTGATGACGACGCCATGTTTGAGCGTTTACTGGTAAGACTAAGCTGGTTAAACTGACAAGACAGGTGATAAAAAATAAATGAGTAATTTTCATATTTTTTGCTAAATTAATGAAAGAAATATTTGAGGTTAATTAAGACTTTTAGAAGCTTAATAACAATACATTTCATTCCAATTAGGAGTTAATCTAGTATCAGAATCAATGCAATCTCGTAGGCGAGGTTTTCCATCAGATTGAATAGCAAATTCTTGAATGTAATCTGAGCCATGGGCAATAAATTTTACAGCAGCAATATCTTGACAATTAGAAACTATTCTATCGGCATAACTTTTCATTAAAACAGGAGACCTCATGATGTTATCAACAATCCTATCACTTCTTGTATCAAGAGATGTATAGCTTTCATTATAAGGGCTTAATACGAAACTAATTTCATCTTTTCTATTAGTGGGATTTCTCCTATTAGTCACAGTCCTTTTTGTAAGTATCACCCTTCTAACTCCTTTAGATTCTATTTCATTGACAATAGAATTAATGGTTGCTTGACAGCGAGATTGAGCTTTAAGTGGTAAGCTAAACCCTAGCTGACTCAGGATAAAAATAGATAAGATGAAGTTAATTTTTTTCATGATTTTCAATTCGCAAGATGGTCAATTGCTGAAAACATTACTTACTGTTAAGCTTGACTAATTCTTGGTGAATACTAAAAACTAGAATCAATGATTCACAGAAAATTCGCCAGAATAAATTACCAATAATTAAAGTAGCGATTCCTGCTAAAGGTTCCACAAATAGTCCACTTAAACCTCCTAGGGTAATCATAAACAAGCCTAAGATATAGAGAAACTTGATAATGGTAATGCTAACCATTTTCCGAAAGGTAAAAAAGTCTTGCCAGAAACTGTTCATTAAACCCTCTTATTGGCTTAGAAAAAAGATAATTTTTGAGGTAGATTACGAATTATTTTCAGGTAATTGTAAGGAATCTTGAGTTCCTTTTAAAGATTTACGCGCCACCTCTCTTGCGTCTCTGCTTAATTGTTCTATGGCTTTTTTAGAAACTTGTTCTAACCACAGTCTAGTACCATAAGAAATTGCCATAAGAGGTAGAATTACCATTAAGGCATAAATCCATGCTATCGCCAACAAAGCAAGGATAATTAAGACAAACATAATGCCATAAATTCCAGCACCACCAACTCCTCCGAAGATAGAGGTAAAGATACTCATAACAGTGGTTAGTACCCAAATAACGCCATCGGATAGCGCAATCAAAACTTTAAAAGCAATATTTGTCTGTCTTTCATATTCCTTGATTAAGTCTTCAATATTGCGTTTATTAGATTCTAACGCATCCGCTACGACATTATAGACGTATAAAGATTTCCCTTCTCCATTGTTATCAATTCCAATAATATTACAGGACTGATTAACATCTGGATTGCTGACTTTAAGCGTTAAAGGATTTCCCAAAAGTTGAACTTGTTGTTGATACATAATACACCAAAACCATACAATTTATTCAGGTAAAGTGCGAATTCTAACCTATCGGTTATTCGACAAAAGCCAATCATCCACTTATTTCTAAGTTTCGGCTGAACAGGCCGCATCTGGTATGCCAGTATAGCTTGAGAATAATTTGGGAATCTACCCAAACTGGTATCAATTTTAAAATAGCCTCAAACCCTTATAGAGTAAGGAATATGACATCTAAAGCTGAGATTGACTTCGGGACACTTAAGGATATAGCCAATTTTCAGGATAATTTACCTTAAGTTCCCAAAATCTAGTATTTATCGGCAAACTATTGAGCTAGACTTCACACCGCAAACGCTTCCTTATGTTTATGAAAAATCTGGTCAGCGTTGTGGTACTGATGCTTAATCATCCACTGCTCCAGTTCAATGAGATACCATTGACCGGCAAATGTTCCATATTTTAAGCAAACTTTTTCATTATCGTGTAGAGTGTGCTTAAATCCAAAACGTTCTTTATAGAGTGCTTCAATGGTTTCGTCCCCTTTTGGATAAGTCGTGTAGGAAATTTCAGTGTGAGCAATATCATGTTTGTAAGTCAAGATAGCTCGAATCAATTGCTGATAAACAAGATAACTTGTTCCTTTTTTGCCAGTTCCCTTTTCATCATAGAGAGAGAGACTTTCTCCGATGCTTGTTACATTTTTGGGTAACATCAAATGCTTTCCTGTGTGGTTTCCTTCACAAAGTGTTGCCAGTTGACAAGGCAAATAGTAGCCATATTCAGGCAGAGAATAGGTATAGCGTGCAACACCGATTACCTGAGAGGGATTCTGTTCAGGATAGGCTAGAAAAATAACCGATTGGTGAGTAAATAAATCGTCGATTTCTTTGCAATAATTTTGTGACTCAGGATAGCGATTCTTGAGAAATAAGAAATAGGATTCAATTTCTGCTGGTGTTTCCGCTTCCTTGACCAGATAGCCTTTGACCTTTGGCACATCAAAAGAAAGTAAGGCTCTTTTGCAAAGAATCCAGCAGTTGCCAATGTTATTTAATACAATAAATCCAGCACAAGAAAACAGAATCTTCACATATTGCTCAATATCAGGGGTTTGGGATATATCATAGACAAAGAGAAGACCGTTATCCTGTAACATTCTTCGGACAGTCCTTAAAGTGAATAGGGGATCTTTTTGGGTGTAATTTGTGGTCTTTAGCGTTGCAAATGTTTGTGCCGTTAAGTCCTTTTCCTCGTTTGGTTTTAAATTAAGCCAACAAGAAAGTTGCTCATAGTGACGCTCTGGTATTTGACCGCTAAATAAGTGATTGACATCAACTCCATCCGACGACAGTAGCCGCACCGATGTAGATGATAATGATGTAAACTGTTTACCATTGTGGCGAGTGTTGCCCATGCTTGCGCTGGATTAGGAGAAATTTATAGTATCACTCGAAAGGATGATCTAGCCTATCAATATCTTAATCAAGCTTTAGATATTGCCCTCGATATTGGAGAAAGATATATAGAACTAGAGACTTTAATTATTTTGGCAGAATTTGAAGAAAAAAACCATGATCTTAAATCAGCTATTAATCACTGGCAACAAGCCTTACATCTTTCTGAAAAATTAAATATTCTCTCCCATAAAGAGAACTGTGAACAAAATCTAGAAAGGTTGTTAAACCCCAACTAAGTTGAGACTGAGTAACGCACAGAAAACAGCAATTCTCATTTTAAGGTTTCATGACATAAAAAGCCTTATAACAAGAGGGTTGTACAATTCTTAACAATTTTAGTGATCGCTGAAACGGCGCAAAATCGTTCTGAATTTATTTTTGCTGCTCATGCAAAAGGGGGAATACATAATCAGTTTTTAATAACTGGATTTAGTATGACAAGCAACTCGTTGTCACCCCTTCAGCGGTCACATTAGATTGAAACAATCTGAATTTCCCTGACTCGGTGCATTGGTTTGGTTTGGTTTGCTTTTCGGTGGTGATTAGTTCATCAGCTTGAATTTCCAGCGCAGCAGCAACATGAAGTGCATCCATCGCCGCTAAACCGTAAGTGCCAGCAATTTCATGACTCACTGCATCCTCCTCGACGTGCAGCAAGTTCTTGTTCTATTTCGTCTTCATTGAGCAGTTGCAATCCAGCCGAAATTGCCCTCTGTCGGATTTCCGATAACTTTTTGCTTAATGGTGTTTGGGGAATAAATTTTAATTATATCTATTACTTCGCTACCATTATTATTCAATTCTTTAATTAAGAAGTCTAAAGATGGCATAATTACTTATTCCGAATATTGGTATTTAGGCATTATTATAGCATTCCAATTTTCTAAAGTCAAACCCTCAACTCTAGCTAAATTAATACCATTAGTTTGTAGAATAGGAAATACTTTTTAATCTTTAATTCTTAGGATAAGGGGCTCTCCCAGCTTTGGTGGGTAAAATGTATTCTAAGATACATTTCTCAAGAGCGAGGGGGTGGAACGAACCACAAAGACACAAAGGACACAAAGATCGATCGATCCTATGTCAATTAAACTTGTCACACAGAACCTAGAAGAGCCGATAAGTTGAGGTATAGTTTCTCATCTTAACTTTAATTGGAGCGATCGCTGTTTTTTAAGTTTGAGAAGGGCGATCGCTGTTTTTCTGTAAAGGCGAGAGTGGCGATCGCTGTTGAGTTGAGGATGAAGGAGAAATTTGAGCTATAATAGGGGATAAAATTAACAAACAAGGTAATTATCAATGCCATTAAAGCAAAAGTATATTACTGATGAACAGGGTAATCAAATCGGTATTCTTTTAGATATAGAGGAATATCGAAAACTCCTAGAAGATTCTGAAGAATTGAATGCTATTAGAGCCTATGATTTAGCTATTTCGGAAGAGGAAGAAATTCCTTTTAAAGAGGCGATCGCCGAAATTGAAAATAGTCGTCAATGAATTACACTATTGCGATTAAAAAACAAGCTTCTAAGGCTCTAGCTAATCTTCCCCAAGATAGTTATCAGAAAGTTCGAGACGGGATTAGAGCATTAGCTGACAATCCAAGACCAGCAGGGTGTCTCAAACTGACAGGACGAGAAGGCTGGCGGATTCGGATTGGAGTTTATCGCGTTATTTACGCGATAGATGATTCCGCAAAAAAGGTGATTATTTTAGATATTGGACATCGAAAGGACATCTACCGATAGGCGATCGCGTTTTTAATGAAAATTTGGAAGAGGCGATCGCTATTTTACTGTGAGAAGAGGAGGGCGATCGCTTATAATAAATCCAGTGATCAAAATAGAAGGAGGCAAATGCCAGCAAAAGACCTCTATCACGAAGCCGTTAAAAATGCCTTAATTAAAGACGGCTGGACAATTACGGCTGATCCTTATCCTATTGAATTTGACATCCTCGCCGCCCTAAAAGTGCGGCGATTCCTAAACCTCACGATTTAAGTTTCTGCTTCCACCACCGTCGCATACCACAGTTAAAAAACCATGTACTGTCTTACACAGAGTCCACAGACTTTCGCCCCATTTCAGAAGCCCGATTCCGTGTGTCCCACGGTACGTTGACCGCCTATAGCTTCTTGTACTTGTTGCGCGCGACTTTTTACCCGGCCAAGCTTTTCTGGTCGGAACCCCCTAAGCCGAGTTTTCAAGGTGCTGCGCCGTCCACTTGGTTTTCGAGACTGGCCTTTTAATTCTAACGTAAAGCCAACCTAGAACGGCGGGGTTTCAGACCCAAAATTTCCGATGAAGACGCTGAATTGTATCCAGACCTGGCGATCGAGAAATATATTTCCGAAGAACAAAGACAACGTAAAATTATCATTGAAATTAAAAGCTTTCTTGGCCCTTCAATGATCAAAGACTTTGAAATGGCTTTGGGACAATATATTTTTTATCGTGATCTTATTCAATTAGGGCAAGATGAATACCAAGAAATCTATCTGGCTATCAAAGATGAAATTTATGAGACTTTTTTCCAACGAAAATCTATTCAAGCCGTTATTAAAAGACACCAATTAGATTTATTAGTTGTCAACATCGAAAAAGAGGAGATTGTCCAATGGATAAACTAACTAACTATCGCCAAATTATTCAAAATACCTTAACAAAGCTAGACACAATTGCGAATAGCTCATCCAAAAAAAAACTAGAAACCTGTTTAATTTTTGATGAAAATCATGATCATTATCTATGGATGTCTATTGGTTGGATAAACAAAAAGAAAATCAACAATATTCAGATTCATATTCGTATTAAAAATGAAAGAGTTTATATTGAACAGGATTGGACAGAAATAGGAATCACCTCTCAATTATTAGAAGCAGGGATTCCCAAAGAAGATATTGTTTTAGCATTTCATGATCCTGCAAGTCGTAAATTAACAGAATTTGCTATTGCTTAATCAGGGGCGATCGCTGTTTTACTGTGTAGATAGGAGAAGGCGATCGCGTTTTTAGCTGAGGTTAAGAAGGGCGATCGCTGTTTTTCCGAGAATGATTTTAAATCTCCTCAATTAAGAGTCAAAGAACGTCTCACAAGTATCGATTTTACTGTTTTTGGAGAACTAGCTCAAGTTAAACAAAAAGGGGAAATTTTAGGAGCGACAGGAAGTCATTTTGAAAAAGCACATTTTGGCGCATTTATCTGGCATTTAATTGGTTATGAACGCCATATTAAGGATAAAATGGGACAGCAGCTCTCTATTCAAGAACGGGCAAGTCGTTATGTGGAAGCATTTCTCTGTCTATGTCGATTAGGTTGGTATAAAGAAGCTAAATCTTTGTTTTCTTTACCCTTAGAAATTCATGATCCAACTTCTTTACCTTTGCACAAACAATTACTCATCTGGTGACAGTATGAAGAGGGCATAAAACTGTGTAAAGAATTATTAGGAAATCTTGACAATGAAACCGATTTTCTCTGTTTAAGTGAACTTGGTTATATGTATCGAGAATTAGGACAATTAGACCAAGCAAAAAATTATGCGGAGAAACTCTTATCCTTAGCCGAGCAATTAAATAATCCTCTTTGGAAAGCAAGAGGAAAAGGAAATATAGCAACAATTGATGGAATACAAGGTGAATATTTAAGCGCTGAAATAGGACTGAATGAAGTTTTAAATCTAGCCGAGATTATTCCCGATTGTGACGAAAAATTTGAGATTATTAATGTTGCTTATTTAAATCTGGGTAATTGTTATGGTTATCAGGGAAAAATTGACCAGACTATTGCTTGTTTAGCAAAATACTTAAAATGGGCAGAAAAAATTAAAAATCTTATTTATCAAGCAATGGCTTTACGAAATTTAGGAGAAGCATACCAGCGAATCAATGATTTGAATCAAGCTATGGATTACACTCAAAGAAGTCTTGATTTATCCGAGCAAATAACCGATGAAGCAGGAATTATTTTTTCTTTGGGAAATTTAGCCGCAATTTATTGGCAACAAGCAAATTTTGAGGAGTCTGAAAAATACTTTAAGCAACAAAAGAAAAAAGCTTTAGCTATTTCAGATGTGGCGAGTGTTGCCCATGCTTGTGCTGGATTAGGAGAAATTTATAGTATCACTCGAAAGGATGATCTAGCCTATCAATATCTTAATCAAGCTTTAGATATTGCCCTCGATATTGGAGAAAGATATATAGAACTAGAGACTTTAATTGTTTTGGCAGAATTTGAAGAAAAAACCCATGATCTTAAATCAGCTATTAATCACTGGCAACGCGCCTTACATCTTTCTGAAAAATTAAATATTCTCTCCCATAAAGAGAACTGTGAACAAAACCTAGAAAGGTTGTTAAACCCCAACTAAGTTGAGACTCGTATTATATACATGACTACCATTCCACGGGTACATTCAGAAAAGTTAATGGGTGTATCCATTAATGGATAAGGGGTTTCGGCTCTTGTAGTATATATATTTGATGGCAATTCGGACATTCAATTGTTTCATTTAAAAGAGCGAGCTTTAAGAAAATTGTCTGAGCAGTTTTTTGATAATTGACCCCTGTTACATTCGGTAAATCGAGGAGTTGATCAAAATTTATCCACATAACCCACCTCCTGTTCTGTGTCACCATTATACCATGCTCACACAGAACCTAGAAAAGCCCAATTTTAGGTAAAGTGTCATCAAATTCCTGCGAAGTCTCTTGCCTCATCTCAACAAGCAATTTAAATACGTGGGCAGCTTAAAAAAGTCTTAACTATGGCAGTTATCTTAATGGTGAGGTACGAAGTTGATGCCAGCAAGGGAATCTTTAAGAAATTAGCCAAAATGCCTGAGTATAGATATTGACGGCGCTAGACTGCCAACGTATAGATAAATACTGTTTCTGGAAGCCCATGACTGTCAGCTACGAAAAAATTACCCCACCGACAACAGGCTCGAAAATTACTTTTTCTGACGGAAAACCTCTAGTTCCCGACGATCCCATCATTCCCTTCATTCGCGGTGACGGTACGGGAGTCGATATCTGGCCCGCAACCGCAAAAGTTATCGATGCAGCGATCGCCACAGCCTACGGTGGTCAAAGGAAAATCCATTGGTTTAAAGTCTATGCTGGTGATGAAGCTTGCGAAATCTACGGGACTTATCAATATCTACCCCAAGATACATTGACAGCGATTAAAGAATATGGTATAGCCATCAAGGGTCCCTTGACCACTCCCATCGGTGGCGGCATTCGTTCCCTGAATGTGGCTCTGCGGCAAATTTTTGACCTTTATGCCTGTGTTCGTCCCTGTCGTTACTATGCGGGAACCCCTTCCCCCCATAAAACCCCGGAAAAACTCGATGTCATCGTCTATCGGGAAAATACCGAGGATATCTATCTCGGCATCGAATGGAAACAAGGCACGGAAATCGCCGATAAACTGATTAATTATCTCAATACAGAACTAATTCCCGCCACTCCCGAACACGGTAAAAAACAAATTCCCCTCGATGCGGGTATCGGGATCAAACCGATTAGTAAGACGGGTTCCCAAAGATTAGTCCGCCGGGCGATCGAACGAGCGCTGACTTTACCGAAACCGAAAAATCAAGTTACTCTCGTCCACAAGGGTAACATTATGAAATATACGGAAGGGGCGTTCCGGGATTGGGGTTATGAATTAGCTAAGAGTGAATTCCGGGATGTGTGCGTTACCGAGATGGAATCATGGATCCTGAGTAATAAGGAGAAAAACCATGATCTGAGCATCGAAGATAACGCCCGCATGGTAGAACCGGGTTATGATGCCCTCACCGACGAGAAAAAAGCCAAAATCTGCCAAGAAGTGACCAGTGTTCTCGATGCTATCTGGGAAACCCACGGCAATGGGCAATGGAAAGATAAAATTATGGTTAACGATCGCATTGCCGATAGTATCTTCCAACAGATCCAAACCCGTCCCGATGAATACTCGATCCTCGCTACTATGAACCTGAATGGCGATTATCTCTCCGACGCAGCAGCGGCGATCGTCGGTGGTTTAGGGATGGGACCCGGGGCGAATATTGGCGATACTTGCGCTATTTTTGAGGCAACCCACGGCACAGCCCCTAAACACGCCGGTTTAGACCGAATTAACCCCGGTTCGGTGATTCTTTCCGGGGTGATGATGTTGGAATACATCGGATGGCAAGAAGCGGCCGATTTGATTAAAAAAGGCATCGCAGCTGCGATCGCTAATCGACAAGTTACCTACGATTTAGCGCGTCTGATGGAACCCCCCGTTAATCCTCCCCTGAAATGTTCCGAATTTGCCGACGCGATTATCTCCCATTTTGGCGATTAATTTTCTGGTTAGGGTAGCCTGAAAACTGCCCTATTTTTCGGAAAATACCCTAACTACCGAGGTCTTGACAAAATAGGAAAAAACCAGAATTCCCCCCTTGATACCAAATTTCTAAATCCATGACAGACATCCAGGCTTGAATGCTTGCCAGGCGTTGTCAAGTTTGAAGATGATGGCGCATCAGAGCAGACTTGAAAACGCTTTAACAGTAAGGCTCTCGTTGTGTCGCAATTCATTCTTCATATTCTGATCTGACAACGCCGTAAGCAATGCCTGAAAGACATCCCCCACATATCCATTCTTTGTCATCAGATAAACCATCACCCATACTATCTTTATATCACGCCCAAAAGCGTGTTAGCCAGATTAGCCCACACCGCACTTAAACCCACAGCTTCAATCCATGGGCATGGTGCGTTCCCCAAAATCGATCGCTGGAGCAGTGGGAGTCACATTAGGGAACGCACCCTACAAGATTGGCGTACTGCTACGCAGTGCCTTCGGCATCGCACTGCTGCTTTTAGAATCGCAATACGTCATAGCGTTCCTCCCGAAAACAGCCAAAACAGCCATACAACATAATGAATGATCACGATCGCCCAAAAAGTGACTTGATAAGACTTTTTCTGACCTTTATGGCGCAATATTCGCTGGGCAATAAACCCGCCCAACCATCCACCTGCAAGTTCACACAGATGTAGCGTTTGTTCAGAAGTTCGCCAATCCTTTCGTTTAGCACGAGATTTATCATCTGCGTATAGAGCGTAAGTCACTAAGCTCATTACGGGATAAAGAATCAGTGGAATGGGATTGCGTGTCGTCCATGTAAAACGAATAGCTCCAAACAAAGGCAGAAGCGATAACAGAACTAACTCAACTATCGGAAAGCTTGAAATGATGGCATCAGAGGGTTTAGTTCGACTACTTGAAGGTTCTGACTTGTTTCTTGCTCCCAGAATAAATGCGTTGTAAGCTCGAACTTTGCCATCTGAGTCAACTATGCAGTGGTAATAAATCGTGTCGTTTTCTTGTGGACGACGGGTTGCATCTTTAATTTCAGAAATATGCAAAAAAACTTCCTGACTCCCATCAACGGGTTGAATAAAACCAAATCCACGCTCATCTTTCCATTTTGTAAGCTTTCCACTGCGGAGACCGGATTGCATAAAAAATCTCAATAACGAAAACTTTGTGATTCTAACAAATCACCTTCAAGGACAGCCACAACCAAAAAACGAAGCAGCCCAACTACATATTATAGGTCAACTTTCCGTATAACACTCTTGAAAGTAACAATATGTGGAAACTTTCCGTATATCACTCCATTTAGGCGCAATCGCCAGAAGTTTTCCCTATATAACGCCCAAAAGCCTGTTAGCCAGATTAGCATATTGCCAAAAATCTTGTTTAACTAAATTCCTGACAATTAGGCTCATTCTAGCGATGATTCTTCGATCTGACCGCACCCCTTGACAAAAATTTATAATTATTCGACTTTTAGCGATCGCTATCGGGAGATAGTTGTTTTTTGTCACAGCAGTGGGGAGAAGGGAGCGGGTTTTTCAAGTTGGATTGGCAGTTAATCATACTATTAAAAACCGATTCAGTATAAAGACCCCGTTATGCCGTGTCCCTACAGATAGACTTCAACGGCCCTAGCATTCGCCGCGTCACGGAATGAAAATGCGTCTTGCGCCTTGATAATCTTCAATATTAACTACAATATCAACCAAACGGTTAACGCAACGATCTCGATAATCTGGCTCGGCAAGTAGTCGCTCAATATTACCGATTGTCACGACGGGTAATGATGTGGGGGTATTTTCCTCCCGCATCACTTGCTCCAGGGAATCTTTGCCTTTCATACTTCGGTTAGCGGTGATCAGGATCATCTGATTGGCTTGGGCATACCGCCAAACAACACGATCATCGCTCGTGACAGCTAACCCAACTTCTTCAAACAGAATAAAACGAATCGAGATCAAGTCAAGCCAACCACTCGCAGCAAGGACTCCGGCGAGGACAAGAGAATGCCCTCGTAAGTTATGATCAACTAGAAAATTCCTGCCCGTGATGCCAACTTGGCTTTTTCCGCTTCAAGTTTTGCTCGAATGGCTTCTGTGCCAGGTTTTGGCGGCTTAGCAGCAATACGGGCAACTCGCTCACGATTTTGCTCTTCATAGTATAGTCGGAGTTCTTCAGCTTCTTTGAGAACTTGCTGGTACTCAGCCTCTACATCCGCACGATGAGCCTCAATATAAGCCAGGGCAGCGTTAATTTGCTCTTCCGTCAGATCAAATAATCCCTGAATGAACTTAGGTGGATATTGAGCAGTCACATAATCCATCACATCGTAGAGGGTGATGCGGGTTCCTGCGATTGTCAGTCCTCGCTCTGTACGAATGATAGCGGTTTGTTCATTTGATGCGAGCGTCATAGCTATAGTCTCAGTCTTTCACCATCTCATTCCATATTACCGCATGAAAAAGTAAGGTGAGCAAACGCCCACCCTGACTACTAATTCGCAAGCTCTTTAATCCTCAACCCAGACTTTCAAAATGTATTTCAGCCTCGTTCCTGCATCTAGCCAGTAGTGAACTCCAATATCTGGCAATTCAGTATCATTTGTGTGAGCATCACCAGGCCCCGTACTACACGATCGGCGATCAAATTTAGACCACAGCTTCAATCAATGGGCATGGTGCGTTCCCCAAAATTGATCGCTGGAGCAGTGGGAGCCATATTAGGGAACGCACCCTACAAGATCGGCGATCTGCTATGCAGTGCCTTCGGCATCGCACTGACAATTAGGCTCATTCTAGCGATGATTCTTCGATCTGACCGCACCCCTTGACAAAAACTTACAATTATTCGACCTTTAGCGATCGCTATCGGGGGATAGTTGTTTTTTGTTAGAGCAGTATGGAGCAGTCTAACTGATGGCTACATTTCCAGATTATCGCCCGCAGGAAACCAATCTTCATCGAGAATTTGTTCAAGGGAACCAATGGGAATAGCGGGGAAAGTATCGAGGGGTAATTGAGAGCGGTCACTGGCATTTTTTCGGGCTGAAAGATAACATTCATCGAAAATTTCTAAAAGATAGGGTTTCAGACTAGGACTATCTTTAAGTTCATCTAATATATCGAGACGAAAAGTTCTAATCTCTCCCTTCCAGTGACCTTCGTTTCTCTCTCTTTCTGCCGCCCAATATTTGAGCTTAAGTAAATGTTCTAATAATCGGGTTAACAGATTTTTAATTGTGCGCTTTTCACTCCTTCCCATACTTGCTAATTCCTCCAGTAAATTCTCTAAATCTACCCGCTCAAACTGTCTGGCTTGCAGTTGATTAATAGTAGTTCTAATCCAGAGATAAAAGTCTTCTTCGTACATGGTTTTATTATCCATAATTTACCTCTATATATTACTCGTGGTCATTAGTAGGAAACCAATCTTCATCGAGAATTTGTTCAAGGGAACCAATGGGAATAGGGGGGAAAGTATCAAGAGGTAATTGAGTTCTAACTTGAGCCTCTTTTCTAGCAAATTGATAGCATTCCTCAAAGATTTCCAGAATATAGGGTTTCAAACTAGGGCTATCTTTAATTTCTTCGATTATTTGTCGGCGAAAGTTGAGAATTTCTCCCTTCCAGTGACCCTCATTTCTAGATTTTTCTCCTGTCCAGTAGGTTAGTTTCAGCAAATGTACCAGCAATTGAATCAAAAGATTTTCAATTTTGCGTTTTTCACTCCTCCCCATACTTGCTAATTCCTCCAGTAAATTCTCTAAATCTACCCGCTCAAACTGCCTGGCTTGCAGTTGATTAATAGTAGTTCTAATCCAGAGATAAAAGTCTTCTTCGTACTGGGTTTTATTATCCATAATTTACCTCTATATATTACTCGTGGTTATTAGTGGGAAACCAATCTTCATCGAGAATTTGTTCAAGGGAACCAATGGGAATAGGGGGGAAAGTATCAAGAGGTAATTGAGTTCTAACTTGAGCCTCTTTTCTAGCAAATTGATAGCATTCCTCAAAGATTTCCAGAATATAGGGTTTCAAACTAGGGCTATCTTTAATTTCTTCGATTATTTGTCGGCGAAAGTTGAGAATTTCTCCCTTCCAGTGACCCTCATTTCTAGATTTTTCTCCTGTCCAGTAGGTTAGTTTCAGCAAATGTACCAGCAATTGAATCAAAGGATTTTCAATTTTGCGTTTTTCACTCCTCCCCATACTTGCTAATTCCTCCAGTAAATTCTCTAAATCTACCCGCTCAAACTGTCTCGCTTGCAGTTGATTAATAGTAGTTCTAATCCAGAGATAAAAGTCTTGTTCGTACAGAGTTTTATTGTCCATAGATACTTAGTTAAACTGAATAAAACGAGGGTAATCATCAAAATCAACTATACAAACTAGCCACATATTCACCGTAGCCATTATAGGGCAGAGTTTCGATAATTTCCCAAGATAAATCACTTCTACTGCCGATAAATTTCTCCGTTGCTTGCGACCAACGGGGATGGGGTTTACTGGGGTTGACATTAGCCTCAAAATCGTATTCGTGAGCGTCAATTGTGTTCCAGTAGGTGGCGGGTTGTTTGGCGGTAAATTCAATTTTTACTATCGATTTTGCCCCTTTAAAACCGTATTTCCAAGGAATAACCATTCGCAAGGGTGCGCCGTGTTGTTTTGGTAAATCATGTCCGAAAATTCCCACAGCAAAGAAAGCTAATTCGTTGGCCATTTCCTCAATTCTTAAACCTTCTGTATAGGGCCAGGGTAAGGCTCCTAAATGTAATCCTGGCCCCTGGGTAATTTCTGGATCATAAAAGGAGGTAAAACGGACGAATTTTGCTTCTGGTTTTGGTTCCACTGCCGCAATTAAAGCAGCCATGGGAAAACCAAGCCAAGGTAAGACCATTGACCAAGCTTCCACACAACGAAAACGATAGATTCTTTCTTCGAGAGGAAAGGTTTTTTTAATAGTATCTATATCGTAGGTCTGGGGATTTTTTACCAATCCTCCCACTTCTACCATCCAGGGATTCGTCGGTAGTTTCTGCGCTTTTAACCAGATATTTTTCCCCCCTCCGAACTCATAAAAATTGTTATATTTCCCCGCTACAGTTTCGGCAACTACGGGACGATTTACCGTTAAAAACTGCGGATTTTTGCTGAACCCTTCAATTTTAGGTAATTGCAAACTTTTTTCTAAAGCTTCCGAGGAGGAGGATTTACCACAAGAAGTTAATAATAGGGAACTTCCCGCAATTCCTGCCCCGATTAACCCCTGTAAAAAGCGACGACGGTTAAAATAAACACTTTCGGAAGTAACTTCATTTTCGGAAATTTGCCAGGATTTAGCTAAACGAATTAAGACCATAATTATCCCCAATTTTATTGACAAAAAAGCAGAGTTATGATATGGGATACCACAACTCTGATTGTACAATAGTTTGTCAGTTTTTTTAAGAAATTTCGGCGAGCATGGGGGCAGTCACCAGAGGTTCCCGTCGTCCTTTTAAGACCATGGGAACTCCTCGCGAGGGAGCAAGGGTGACACCGCGGCGACTGGGTTTTTCAGGGGTATTATTAACTAGAGTTAACTGATAATTGGCCAAAATTGTGGCGATAGCGATTTTCATCTCGTAGATAGCTAAAACTTCCCCAATACAACGACGCGCTCCACCACCAAAAGGCATATATTCGTAGGGGGTGAATTGTTTTTCTAAAAAGCGTTCTGGTTTAAAAGTATGGGAATCGGGGAAAGTTTGCTCACGGTGGTGAGCTAGATAAATACAACCCATAAGAATTGTCCCTTTTTCTAAAGGATAACCATCTAGTTCTACCGGTTCTTGCACTACTCGCGGAAAAGTTAACATTGCCACGGGATGAATGCGTAAAGTTTCCGAACAAACCGCCGAAAGATAGGGTAATCGAGTTATATCAATGGGGTTAGGATTATCTCCTAAAGTGGCTATTTCTTGGAGAATTTTTGCTTGAATTTCTGGATAGCGATGAGTCCAGTAGAGCACCCAAGATATAGCGGTGGCGGTGGTTTCATGACCTGCGAATAATAAGGTCATTAATTCATCGCGCAATTCCTTATCGCTCATCGGGTTGCCTTCTTCATCCCGGGCCGACATCAGTAGTGATAAAATATCGCTACGATTGGGGTTAGGATTAGCTTTTCTTTCGGCAATTTCTGTATAGATAATATCATCAATTTTTGCTTGGGAACGCTGGTATTTTCCCCAGGGACTCCAAGCACCCAAATCAGACTGCAAAATTGGGAAAAATAACAAAGAAACCATCACCGGAGAGTTAAAAATATCGAGCATTTCAGCCAGAATTTTTTTCAGGGTTTGATAACGTTCCCCTTGACTAATTCCAAAAACTGCCTCCATAATTACTTGTAAAGCAATCGCTGTGGTCGCTGAACGGGCCTTAAAAGGTTGATTTTCGGGCAATTCTGCCATTACTCTTAGGGTAATATCGCGGATTAAATCGCCGTAGAAACGCATTCTTTCCCCGTGAAAAGGTGGCAATAAAAGCTGACGGCGTTTTTTGTGGATGTCTCCGTCTAACATGATGACGGAATAATCACCAATAATCGGGGCAATAATCCGATTGGTTTCCCCCGGTGCCGAAAATTTTTTACGGTCATTAGTTAAAATTTGTTGTAGGGCTGAAGGACTACTGACAAAGATAAAATTATCTACAGTTAAACCCACTTTTGCGCTAAAAATATCGCCATGCTTGCGGGCGGCATTTTCCATAAAAGCTACGGGATTAATGATCCATTGTGCCATTTGCAGGAAGGTGGGGACTTTGACTTCGGGGAGGATTTTCATAGATTGATTGCTATATCCAATGCTAATTATTTCTAATTGTGACATTTTTTCCCCAGAGACGGCAAGGTGTAATATCAAGTAAACGGCAAAAATTACCCGGCTGTTGCTTGTCTTATCTTCTCAGAAAGACTGGGATTTTCTGGGAATTTTTAGGATTGGCTTTCTGGTCTAAACAATGATAATCGGGGTAGAATAGCCCCAGTTCTATTTAATTCGCTTCTGTAGTTCAATCTCTTTTTTTTCATTCCTTATAGGGACTTTTTATGATTATTTCCAAGTTTTTGCCCTCGGAAAAAACTGTGATTATCAGGCATTTGCTGTTATTAACTACATTTAGCCTTGTTTTTCTCCTGACTACTCCCCCCGCTTTTGCTGTTGAATCCAGTGCCTCCACTGGTTTTAATCCTCAAACTATTCTTTTCAATGCCTTGACTTGGGTGGATAGTTTGGGGGCTGTGGGAGCGATCGCGTTTATAATTATCTATATTCTAGCTACTGTGGCCTTTTTTCCCGGTTCAATCCTGACTTTAGGGGCTGGTGTAGTTTTTGGCGTGGTTTTAGGCTCTTTTTACGTCTTTATCGGGGCAACTATCGGCGCTACTGCCGCTTTTTTGGTGGGACGTTATCTGGCTAGGGGGTGGGTGGCGGAAAAAATTCAAGGTAATAATAAATTTCAAGCTATCGATGAAGCTGTGGGGAAAGAAGGTTTAAAAATAGTGCTTTTAACCCGTTTATCTCCCATATTTCCCTTTACTCTGCTCAATTATGCCTATGGTGTCACCGGGGTTTCTCTGAAAGATTATCTAATAGGTTGCGCGGGCATGATTCCGGGGACAATAATGTATGTCTATATTGGCTCTTTAGCGGGCAGTCTTGCCACTATCGGGACCTCGGCACCAGCCACTAACCCAGTTTTACTATGGACTATTCGCCTTATTGGTTTTATCGCTACCGTTGCCGTCACCCTCTACGTCACAAAAATTGCCCGTCAGGCCCTGGCATCAGTTCTCAGTGAGTAAACCCCTCAATCGCCATCCCCACCCCACTCCGTCCTTGGGTGGGGACTGACGCGGATTTGTTGACAGGGACTAAAAGAGAGCCGGTGCTGAGAAGTAAGTCCATGGTTGCCAATCGCTTCTAGGTGTTGAGCAGTGCCATAACCCTTGTGACGAGGGAGTCCATAATCGGGATAGCGTCCGTGCCAACGAGCAATTAAGTCATCGCGCCAGACTTTGGCCACGATACTAGCCGCCGCAATTACCGGCGATTGTTGGTCTCCCTGAATTACCGCCTTTTGGGGGATTGACAAATCTTTAATAATGTGCTTGCCATCGATCAAACAGAGACTGGGGGAAAGGGGTAATTTCCCGATAGCTCTGCTCATTGCCAGTAGAGAGGCATGAAGAATATTCAAGCGATCGATCTCTTTCACCGTAGCATAACCGATGCGACAAACAAAATCCCGTTGTATTTGCGGGCTCAATTTTTGCCGTTTTTGGGGGCTAAGTTGCTTACTATCCTTCACCCCCAACTCCCACAGCTGCGGAAAACCAGAGGGGACAGTGACCACTACCGCCGCCACCACGGGGCCAAATAAAGCCCCGCGCCCCACTTCATCGACACCAGCAATTAAGGGTTCTGCGCTCATGACTCATCGACAGTGGCGGAGGAACGACGACGACGACGACGCAGCACCGCAGTTTCAGCCTCTACTTGTGGCTCCTCCGTCACCTCGGCGCTCACCGGGGTTTCTAAAGGAATGACTTCGCCGAGAAAAACTGGAGTTTCGGGCGCAATCGGTTCGGGCGTAAAACTCGCTGGCGCACTAGCTTCTTGGTTGATTTCCTGACTAACTTCGCTAGTGGTGGGACGACGACGACGGCGCACCAAGGAACGATTTTCGGCTTCCTCGCCAGTTTCCGTCGCCTCTATGGGGGCGGTGGCGGCTGTGTCCTCGGCCTCTAGGGTAGGAGTCAAGGATATTTCAGGAGTGGCAGCCGTTTCTGGGTTTTCCGCTTCCCTTTCCCCTGGCAGTTTCACGGAAACAATCACCGATTTCGGGTCTTTAAACTCCTTATCCACGAGAATCAGGGGAGAAATGCCCATTAAAGAATAAACTTCCTGTTCTACGGGGGTCATTTCCACGGAAACCCGCTCCCGTTCGGTGACGGGGATATTTTTGCCAGCACTGGCATCTTCTCCTCGTTTCGAGAGACGGGCGGGGCGTTCTCGTTTTTCCTCAAGGCGTTGGGGTTCTGATTCCGGCTCGATTTCGTTGTTAACACCGTTAGTAGAGGCTTTTTCGCCCCGTTCCTCTTTGAGTAACAGTTCCGAGGGACGACGACGACGGCGACGGCGAGAATTATTAACCTGTTCTTGGTAGTTGGGATGGAAGGAAAGATCTATATCTTGGGCGTTTTCTTCGGCCTCAAATTCGGAGAAAACTTCTAGATAGGGTTCGGCCGCCGCAACGCTAGGAGCGCTCTTATCGGGTAGAACTTTTGTATTAGTCGTAGCGATGACAAGGGTTTCTTTTTCCGCGCGGCTAAGGGTGGGGGTTTCCAGGGCGATGGCGTTGCCTTCTCCGGGTAGATGGGCTAAATGGCCCAGTCCGCCGCAATGGTCACAGGTTTTGCCGAATAATTCATAAATGTTTTTCCCCTGACGCTTACGAGTTAATTCCACTAACCCCAATTCCGATAATTGGGCAATCTGGGGCCGGGCTTTATCGCTTTTCAGGGCTTTATTAAACAATTCCAGCAGTTTCAACTGGTCGCGACGGGAATCCATATCGATGAAGTCCACCACCACCACACCGCCGATATTTCTCAAGCGCAGTTGTCGAGCGATTTCTGTGGCAGCCTCGCTATTAGTCCAGAGTACGGTTTCCCGGGCCGTGGCCGAACGGGTAAAGGAACCGGAGTTAACATCAATTACCGTTAAAGCTTCCGTCGGTTCGATGATAATGTAGCCGCCGGAGGGTAAATCAACCCGGGGTTTCAGGGCCTCGCGAATGGCGGCGTTAACCCGGAAATAGTCGAGAATTGGCTGGGTTTCCCGATGGGAGTCGATATAAACCCCTTCGAGAGCTTTGCCGCCGCCCCAGTTCGTCAATTGCTGTTTAACTCGTTTTACCGCCATCGGGTTATCCACAACAATGCGATTGACATCGGCACTGTACATATCCCGCAAAACCCTTTGAATAAAGTCATCATCGCGGTTCAGCAGGGCCGGGGCGCGGCTGCTGACGGCCATCTGTTGGATGCTCTCCCACTGTTTTTGCAGAAATTCCAAATCCTCGATAATCGCCTCTTCCGCTTTACCTTCGGCCTCGGTGCGTACCAGCAACCCCATCCCCGCCGGTTTGACCAAAATCCCTAAAGCTCGTAAACGGGAGCGCTCGTCTTCACTGCGGATGCGACGGGAAAGATTCACCCCGCGACCATTGGGCATCAATACCAGATAACGACCGGGGAGAGTGACATTTCCCGTTAGTCGCGGTCCTTTATTGCCAGTGGGTTCTTTCATTACCTGTACCAGCACTTTTTGCTGGGGGGCCAGTAATTCCGTGATAGCACCGGCGGTTTTTTTCAGTCTTAGGGGACCCAGGTCGGTGACATGGATAAAGCCATTGCGTTCCGCATCGCCAATATTGACGAAGGCTGCATCTATCCCGGGGATGACGTTTTCTACTAATCCTAGATAGATGTCGGCCACCTGTTGATTACCTGTGGCTACAACTAATTCCTGAATTTGATCTTCCCAAAAAACAGCCGCTATATGGTGTTGTTCGGCTATGATTATTTGTTTTGGCATTCAATTTCCTCAATCTTTCGGTTTCAAAAGCGACGGACCATGGGCTATTTGTCTATGCTTTGAGGCTACTTCCGGAAATCTGGTCTTGTTAAGAAAGTTCTAAGAAGATGAGTCCGCATCGTTAAAGCCTCATCTTGATATTCATCTGCCCCCCAGACGTGGGAACTGAGTCTTGGTTTCAGTTGTTAAGTCTGTTTGGCAAGTGCCGGCTTGACCCACAATTGGACAAGCACAGCTAGGAGACGAGATTTTCAATTAATCCCTGAGTCTTGCTCGATAACAGCATTTTTTATCCGTTTCCGCCGGTTCTGTCTATCAGAATCTAGGAAAAAAGGAGTTTTTGAGTTACTCCCCTCGGCAACAGGTTTCTGTGGAAGGGAAAATAGCGCACTTTTCGATTTTCCAAAAACCACGATTCTTTTAAGAAATGCTTTAATCGAGTCTTATAGACGACTATAACTCACTCGGTCACTCTCTGACAAGACGATAATCGGGGAAAAATGATCGATTAACAGTTGACTGGAGATACTGACCATAAAGCACTAAGGGACTTGCGTGGGAATAATATCCCAGCCAGAAAATCGCTCTGTAGAAGAATCAGACCGGCCAGATGGCATATTATCAAAGCGCAAGTCCCTTAGCTGCGGAGGCGCTCGAAGGCTCTCCCCCTACTTAGAGTGATCAGCAAACCTGAACGCTCGGAGGGCGCAAGCATTGCGCCCCTACAGTAACGGATTTTGTCCACAATGTAGGGGCGAACTGCGTTCGCCCAAAAGGTAGATTATCAAAGCGCAAGTCCCTAAATAATTACTCATAATCTAGTATGACCTGCACCCATTTGGGCGGACGAGGAATCGGATTACCGAGGCGATCAAGAACTAATAACGCCACTAAATGCACGGCAAATAAGTATAATAAACTATTGACAAATATGCCCACAACTGCTATCGATTGCACTTGCAGCAGCGTCGGTTTAGCGAGAATCCCTAACTGGGTGAAAATCCAATCAATAAAATTAGTCGCTTGGGTAATCACATATAACCAGAGATTTTCGCCTAAAAGAATTGAAAACAGCCAAAAACGAAAGAATAAACCAAAAGCCCCCAACAGTCCCCCAGTCAAGATAGAAAATTCCCAGCGCGCACCCCGGCGCCAGCATAGCCCCAATTGTACCCCCATCAAGCCGTGGGGAATCAAAAAGACAATACTGCGAGTCGGTCCCATCAACACCGACAAAAGTAAACTAGAAACTAATGCTGTCATCCAAGCACAGCGAGCGCCCCAACGTAAATAGGCTAAAGCGATAGGAATCGGGAAGAAAACCCTTAATAACGGTCCGAGGGGAAAATAATAATCAATTAACCAGATTAAACTGGTAGCACTGGCCAAAAAAGCCGTCTCCACCGTGATCAGGGTAGAGATAGACTTGAGGGGAGATGGTTGGATAGGTTTAGCAGTGGGTTTATCTAGGGGTTTCCCTTCTTCCCCGAGATCTACCCAATTGGTTTCATCTATTGTCTCTTCTGAGGATTGAGCGGGAGCATTAGCGTTAGAATCGTTCATTCTATCAGTTATCCGGTGGTCGGTACGGGTTGGCCGGCTATCCTTAGCTTAGACTTGCGACTCCCAGTCAGGCAAGAGGCAAAAAATAAGTAGGTAGGTGTTAACAATTGTCAACCCCCCTGATTAAGGGGATCGAACCTAAAATCTATCTTTAATTTAATTAGGGCTTGCTGAATAAATGTGAAATTTAGGCAAGGTAAGGGTTTTGTGGTTTTTCTCGCGAAACAGCTGCAAGATTTTGAGAGAATCGTGCTTCCAAACCTTGCGTCTTCATCAGATTTTCTATCCGAATGCTTCGCCCGTACTTTTTGCCGCAAACCCTAATTATAACCAGCTACTTAGTTCCGCCATAGAACTCCCTTGAGCCATCTTGCACACTTTTCTCTTTTTGTCAAATTTTATGTTAAGAAAGATGTAACGAATGAATAGCTTAATAAGGAGGAATCTGATAATTTTTAACACCTACCCACTTAGCTATCTAGGGACTATTCCTGATAAGATCTAATTTTATACTCCCATCTCCCATGTCGTTAATTCAATGGTATCCCGGTCATATTGCCAAAGCGGAAAGAAAACTAAAGGAACATCTTAAACTCGTGGATGTGGTCCTAGAAGTGCGCGATGCTCGCATTCCCTTAGCTTCTCATCATCCCCAGGTGGACGATTGGATTGGCAATAAACCGCGCTTATTAATCTTAAATCGTCTCGATATGATTCCCGAATCTGCCCAGCAACAATGGGTAACATGGTTTAAAAGTCAAGGAGAAACCGTCTATTTTACTAACGCTAAACAGGGAGAAAGAGTTAAAGCAATTATCAAAGCGGCGGAAAAAATTGGCGATGAAATTAACCAAAAACGTCAACTAAGAGGAATGTTACCGCGTCCAGTGCGGGCCGTGGTGATTGGGTTTCCCAATGTGGGTAAATCTGCCCTGATTAACCGTTTATTGGGGCGAAAAGTCGTTGCCAGCGCCCGCAGGGCCGGAGTAACGCGACAATTACAATGGGTACGAATTTCCGACACCTTAGAATTATTAGACGCGCCGGGGGTGATTCCTTCCCGTTTAGAAAATCAAAAGGATGCGGTGAAATTAGCTATCTGTGAGGATATTGGGGATGCTGGTTATGATAACCAAAGGATAGCGGCGGCTTTTGTCGATTTATTAATAGAATTACAGTATGAAGGACTTTTACAATCTCGTTATGGGTTGAATACTCTAGACATAACCGGGGAGGATTTTATCGAAAAATTGGCCAATCTCAAATATCAAGAAGATAAAGAAAGGGCAGCCATGCAGTTACTCAATGATTTTCGTAAGGGAATAATCGGGGCTATCCCCTTAGAATTGCCCCCTTCCTCTTGAAATCGCCTATTTTTAACTCAATAGTTAATTAACCAATTTGTCAAAATTACCGCCTGTTAGTCCACTGAGCTGCCGATAAGATTAAAGAAATCGGTAAAGTTGCGGGGATCGATCGAACTGTGAAGGAAGATAGGGAATAAACGACAGAGATAACAAAGACTATGGGCAAACCGACTGGCTTTATCGAATTCCTGCGTGAACTTCCTTCCGAACTTACCCCCCTCGATCGCCTTCATAATTGGGATGAGTTTCATCTTCCCATGCCAGAAGATAAACTCCGCAATCAGGCCGCCCGTTGTATGGATTGTGGTACACCATTTTGTCACACGGGAACCCTAATTAGTGGCATGGCCAGTGGTTGCCCGATTAATAACCTGATTCCCGAATGGAATGATTTAATCTATCGAGGATTGTGGCGAGAAGCCCTTGATCGCCTCCATAAAACCAATAATTTCCCCGAATTTACCGGTAGAGTCTGCCCCGCTCCCTGTGAGGGTTCCTGTGTTCTCGGTATTCATAATCCCCCCGTTACGATCAAAAATATTGAATGTTCGATTATCGACAAAGGTTGGGAATCCGGTTGGATTACTGCCAATCCCCCCGCAATCCGTACCGGCAAAAAAGTGGCTGTGATTGGTTCCGGACCTGCGGGATTAGCGGCTGCCGACCAGTTAAATAAAGCTGGTCACTGGGTGACGGTTTACGAACGGGCCGACCGACCCGGAGGCCTGTTGATGTACGGTATCCCTAACATGAAGTTAGATAAGGAAGAAGTGGTTCTGCGTCGTCTCCAGATGCTGGAACAGGAAGGGGTAAAAATGGTCTGTAACACGGAAGTGGGCAAGGATATCAGCAGCCAAGACCTATTAAACGAATATGATGCCGTGGTTATCTGTACCGGAGCCACCAAACCCCGGGATTTAAACATCGAAGGTCGCCAATTAAAGGGCATTCACTTCGCCATGGAGTTTCTCACTGCTAATACAAAAGCACTACTAGACGGACAGCCGGGGGAGGATTTTATCTCGGCTGCGGGTAAAGACGTAGTAATTATCGGCGGTGGTGACACGGGAACCGACTGTGTGGGGACTTCCCTGCGTCATAACTGCCGTAGCGTCACCCAATTAGAGATTATGCCGCAACCGCCCCGAGAACGGGCCGCCGATAATCCCTGGCCCGAATGGCCAAAAATCTACCGTCTGGACTATGGACAAGAGGAAGCAGCCGCACGTTTTGGCGATGACCCCCGGGTTTATACCACCACAGCGACTAAATTCGAGGGGGATAGCGAGGGTAACGTCACAGGGATTCACACGGTACAGGTGGAATGGCAACGCAACGAAAAAGGGCAGTTTATCCCCCAACCGGTGGCAGGAACAGAAAAAGTCATCCCGACGCAATTGGTTCTATTGGCCATGGGATTTTTGGGACCAGAACAGCCTTTACTCGATGATTTAGGCTTAGAAAAGGATGCCCGCAGCAATATCAAGGCCGAACATGGTCAATTTGCCACTAGCTTACCGAAAGTCTTTGCAGCGGGAGATTGTCGTCGTGGTCAAAGTTTGGTGGTTTGGGCGATTAATGAAGGTCGCGGGGCCGCCAGGGAATGCGATCGCTTTTTGATGGGGGCGACGGATTTACCTTAAACCAGTAGTTAGGGACTTGCGTGGGAATAATATCCCAGCCAGAAAATCGCTCTCTAGAAGAATAAGACCAGCCCTAAATGGTACATTATCAAAGCGCAAGTCCCTTACTCCCGCTAAAGGTTAAAGTGATCATGAAGCAATAGAATTACTCTAATGAAACTAGATCGTATTACGAGCAATCCAAACCGTATGAATGGGCAACCCTGCATCCGTAATCTTCGCCTTACGGTTCGTCGAGTGATTGAGCTACTGGCAACTTATCCCGATCGAGCAGAATTACATCAAGAGTTTCCGGAACTGGAGGATGAAGATATTCGACAAGCCCTAATTTTTGCCTCTTCTTACTTGGATGATCGCATCATTGAACTTCCTAATCGCTATGAAGCTGTTGCTTGATCAGGGACTACCGCTTTCTGCGGCAACTTTATTATGTGATGCTGGGATCGACACTATTCATGTTGGCCAAATAGGGATGTCTGAAGCTGAAGACTCAGACATTATCCAAAGGGCTAGAGACGAGGGACGGGTTGTTGCTACTCTCGATGCAGATTTCCATACATTGCTGGCACTTGACGTGGCGAATACTCCTTCAGTCATTCGCATTCGGGTTGAAAGATTACGCGCCCAAGCACTTACGAATCTTTTGTTGACAGTAATCGCTGAGTGCGAGGAGGATTTAGAACAAGGATCAGCCATTACGGTTGAGCCAAGCCGTATTCGTATTCGTCGTTTACCATTAGTGTCTGATGTCTAACGGAAACGTTATACTGAATCGGTTTTTAATAGTATGATTAACCCCCAATCCAACTTGAAAAACCCGCTCCCTTCTCCCCACTGCTCTAACAAAAAACAACTATCTGCCGATAGCGATCGCTAAAGGTCTAATAATTGTAAGTTTTTGTCAAGGGGTGCGGTCAGACATAGGAATCATCGCTAGAATGAGCCTAATTGTCAGGAATTTAGTTAAACAAGGTTTTTGGCAATATGCTAATCTGGCTAACACGCTTTTGGTCGTGATATGGGGAATGAAATGCTTAAAATTCTAATTGAAAACTTATCCAAGTTATCTGAAGTCAGTGAAAGCCTTCAGAAAATCATTAATTTAAAACTACCACTGTGGATGATTATTCCACTGCTCTTCTTATCTAGTTTCCCTTCAATTCAAAGTTATTTGTCCAGTAGAAAAGAGACTGTGCTTTTACCGGCAAATAAACTGTGGCTAAATACTGGTTTAGAAATTAAGCCTGGTCAAGAAGTAAAAATTACAGCAACTGGTTCAATTAATCTTGCTATTCATCGACTGGTTGAGGCTGCCTATACCCATAAATACCCAAGATTGGGATGGATGGAACCTGAAGGCGGGCAGCCTTTAGGTTATAAAGATTTACGAATAAAGCAGTACCTAATTTCACCAGATAACAACTATGGTGTTTTACTTGCCTGTATCACTACAGAGGACCTGAGCAAGACTAACCCTAAACCTAAAAATATTAGCGTAATAGGAAGAAATGCTTCAATCAAGAGCGAAAAAGGAGGAAAACTCTGGCTAGTTGTCAACGATGCTGTGCTTAACAAGGATGCGGAAAGTGCTTACATACTCTCTCAAAAAGAACTTGATGAAACTTATGGTTCAGGCAAGGTTACAGTAAAACAGAGGGAAGATGAGTGGAAACGAATTGTAGATGATAGCTATTTTGAAGCATATTTTGATGATAACTCTGGAGCATTTTTGGTTCAGATTCAGTTTGCTCAGTGAGTAGTGCAAATCGCTGTATCACAATCCGCTTGCACAAGGAACTGAGGTATCCACTATCGGTTATGATGGATGCAAAGCGCGATCGCCGATCTGGTAGGGTGCGTTCCCTAATGCAAGTGCTACTGCTCCAGCGATCGATTTTGGGGAACGCACCATGCCCATTGATTGAAGCTGTGGGTTAAAGTGCGATGCCGCTCTTGTGGGCTCAGTTGGGGAATGTTAGCGAAAATTCCCAATGTTTGGGTTAAAATAGAGGGCAAAAGTTGCCACAGGGTCAAGCCAATGACAGTTCGTCAACCCCGCTACAGCAAAGAAGAATTCGCTCGACGTGGTAATGAGATTTATGAATCTCAGGTACGTTCTCAAGTGGAGGAGGGAAATCAGGGGAGAATTGTGGCGATCGACATCGAAACTGGAGCGTTTGAGCTTGCCGACGATACGATTACTGCTACCGATCATCTCTATGAGCGTGTCCCTGATGCTCAACCTTGGGTGATTCGGATTGGACATAGAGCCGTCTTCCGTTTTGGCAGTCGCAGCCAGAGAAAGCCCGTATGATGTGTGGGGATGGGTCTTTTGTATGGCTTTAAACTTCAGATTGAGGCAGTGGAAGGTGGGCGCGTTACAATTGAGGCGCTATGACTCAGCCAAAGTTATCGGTGAAGACGGTCTAACTTTACCGTTATACTGAATCGGTTTTTAATAGCATGATTAACCCCCAATCCAACTTGAAAAACCCGCTCCCTTCTCCCCACTCTCCTATAACTTTTAAACAGGATTTAGTATGACTATCTAGGGTTTGCTGAATAAGTACGGGCGAAGCATTCGGATAGAAAATCTACGTTTTCACCGATAGGTTATTGCCCGAATGCTTCGCCCCTACAGGACGCGGGCCGATGAAGACGCAAGGTTTTGAACGACGATTCTCTCAAAATCTTGCACCTGTTTCGCGAGAAAAGCCCCAAAACCCTTACTTTGCCTACATTTCAAATTTATTCAGCAAACCCTATCTAAATTACTCGTTAAGACTATGAGCAGGGAGCAGGGAGAAAAAACCTGACTCCCGATGACTGAAAGCTGATCACTGACAAAACCTATCCCAAAACGATCGAATCGCGCAGGGATTGAATTTCCTCGGTTTGTAAACGCGCTCCAAAAGTAGAAACCACCCGGGCAGCCGCTAGAGAAGCGAGATTTCCTGCTCCTTTGTAACCCATACCGTGGGTAATACCGTAGAGAAACGCACCTGCATACATATCCCCTGCACCGACGGTATCGATCGCCTGTACGGGATGGGAGTCAATTTCCAGGAGATTTTCGCCATCATAGATCAAAGAACCACTAGCACCCCGGGTGATAGCGAATCCTTTGGCAATGGTTTTAAAATAGGCGATCGCTGACTCGATTTCCTCGCTGCCGGAAATAGTCAAAGCTTCCGACTCATTAGCGAAAACGAAATCTAACCCCGTTCCGATCATTTCCAGTAATCCCTCCCGGAAGAAAATCGCCATATTGGGATCCGACAGGGATAAAGCGGTTTTGACTCCAGCCGCCTGAGCAATTTCTCGCCCTTTAATAGCGGCAGCTTTGGCAGTGGGAGAGGTGACGAGATAACCTTCGAGATAGAGATAATCGGCATTAGCGATCGCTGAGGGGACTAATTCTCGTTCGGAAATTTCCCCAGTGATGCCGAGAAAAGTATTCATGGTGCGATCGGCATCGGGAGTGACGAAAACTAGACATTTTCCCGTGATTCCCACCTCTTTTTCGCCGCCGTGTTCATTGGTATGCAAACCACAGGCCCGCAGATCTTGCAGATAAAACTTACCTAATTCGTCATTACCCACTTTACAGGAATAGAAACCTCTACCCCCCAACTGAGCGATCGCTACTAGGGTATTCGCCGCCGATCCGCCACCGCTGCGTTTACAATCAAGAGCCAATTTTTCCATCAACTGGGTTTGACGATTTTCGTCCACCAGCGTCATCACTCCTTTATCGATGCCTAATTCTTGCAGTAATTCAGGAGAGACTTGAAATTCCATATCAACGAGCGCGTTACCGATCCCATAAACGTTGTATTGTTTGCCCATAATTTAGTCGATCGCCTAAAAATACTTTGTTATTGATAGTAGGGAAAGAAGGGGCAAAAAGCTAGGGGCTTTTTTCAGCCAGAGAATACCATAATCAAAAATAATGGGTGTGCTAGTCTCACACCCCCAGTAATTTGTGTTAAGTTTTGTTTAACGAAGCCACTTTAAGCCTCATCGTAGGCTTCTAGATCCAACAGATAAAGATAAGGTTCGGCTAATTCCTGCCTTTGAAAAGCGATCGCTCGCAACAGGTGCCAATCCCGCAAAGCCTCGAAGGGGTTACTATACTCATCTTTTTCTAGTCGTTCGGCTAAAGAAGCAATATCAGCGGCGTTATACTTGGCAATATCTTGATCAGTGAAGCTTATAACTGTCATTTCTGCACCTCCCTCGACCTTTGTTCTTTTTCTAGCCTAACATATATTCTGAGTTGAAAAAATGCCTTCCCCGCCAAGTTAAGAACTGTAAATGGATGGGTAATTGTGGTAAGATTCCAGCAAAAGAGCTATTTTTAGTTGATCTTCTATGAAAACAGCCCTCATTACTGGCGCTTCCACCGGTATCGGTGTCGTCTTTGCTCGTCAACTTGCCCAACGGCAAATGGAGCTAATTTTAGTCGCTAGATCCAGAGATAAACTAGAACAATTAGCGGCGGAATTGGGGGAACAATACGGGGTAAAAGTGACAGTTATCGTTCAAGATCTGACCGTTGCCGGGGCGGGAAAGCTAGTATATGATACGGTGAACCAAAAAGGAATCAACGTCGATTTACTGGTAAATAATGCTGGTTTTGGTGATTATGGCGCTTTTAGCGAGCGGGATTTAGCCCGACAGTTAGAAATGATCCAGTTAAATAATCTGGTATTGGTGGAATTAAGCCACTATTTTCTCCGTCCCATGCTTGCCGGCACTGGGGGGGCAATTATCAATGTTGCTTCCATTGCCGGGTTTCAACCGCTGCCCTATCTTTCCGTCTATGCGGCGACAAAAGCCTTTGTCCTCAGCTTTAGCGAGTCTCTCTGGGCAGAAAATAAAGACAAAGGCGTTGAAATCCTCGCTCTTTGCCCCGGTCCGACGGAATCTAATTTTTTTGAGGTAGCCCGATTTCCCAGGGCTTTTATGGGCAAAAACGGCCGGTTAGATTCGGCGGAAGTGGTGGTACAAGAGGCTTTAACTGCCTTGGCAAACAAACGCCCCAACGTGGTAGCAGGTAAATTTGCTAATAAAATTATCGTCAATCTGCCCCGTTTTTTACCCAGAAGTTGGATCGTGTCTTTGATAGAAAAGCAATTCAAGCTATAACTAGGGTCTGCTGAAAAAGTTTTTCCGGGGGGTAGGGTGTGGGGTTTTACATATTTTCAGGGAAAAAGTAGCTCAATTTCCCCCGGATTACCCCCATGGCTGACACTTTTTAATGGCGAAAAAGTCTAAAAGTTTTATCCAACAGGGTTGTTAGATTTATGGCGCAAAATCGAGCTTTGTCAAGGGGTGGTTTGATTAACTTTTAGCATCTCAACGAGGATATTATGGGCATCCTTGGCTGATTCTAGGGTGCGCTCAAACGGTATTCTAATTGTTTGACTCTCCCCTAATTTTTCTATGGCTAAATCCATACCTTCGGGATCGATGGATAGCATTTGAGCGGTTTCTGCATCGGTAATATTGCCGTAAACTTGAGCGTAGAAAAGCACGGCATCACCGTGATCTTTATTCATGTGTTTACAGATGCGATCGCTAATGGCGGGAGTGATAGTTTCAGACATAAGATTCTGGAAAAAAATCGATGATTGAGGTGGGGACAGATAAAAGCCAGTTCTAAATCGAGGCAAATGGGGGGATATTAGTTAGGGTAGCGCAATTAATCGCTAATTGCCAGATAATTTGGGCGTGAGGATGGCAGACATCAATAATAAGTTTAATATTATTTTCTTGACAAAAATCCTTAATTGTGCATTGCTCTAATTGTCCCACTGAAGGTCAATCGGGGTAGAGAGTAAAGTCCGGGGCTGCCCGCGCATTTAATACTAAATCCGTTGAGTATAGGCTACTTAGGAGGATAGGCAAGAGGCAAGAGGCAAAAGGAGGAATAGATAATCAGTCTTTAATAACTGGATTTAGTATAAATTGCCTGTTGAGATGAAACAAGAGGCAACAGTAAAGGGATTGGGAGAGATTCAGCTAATCGGATAGGCGATTAAAATGCCTCTTAGCTTAAAACCCCACACCCTGCCCCCACCAAAAAACTTTTTCAGCACACCCTATATATTTTATCGTTCACAACCGACAACAGAAGCGGTGTAGGTATTACCGATGTGCTGAATACCATTGACAAAAAGATTGACTAGAAAAGGTTGATCATTTGCCCGGACTGTGGCAGTAATTGTTAAGGGTTTATCGGGTTCGATTCGTACTCCATTAGTATTAAAAAATTCCTCGTTAGTTTGATCGCTATACTTGAGAAACAGCCGGATATCGAAGGAGGCAGCCCGGGGGACAGAAACCGTAACGATAAACCTCTGAAAACGTCTCCCCCCCGGAACTGCCCAATCGGTATTCCAATTATTACGAGTTATCGTGACACCGAAAGGCCCTGGAACAGTGGGTTGTGAGACGCTTTTGGTAACTTCACTACCTTCACCCCCTAATAAAGAAAGTGGCCGACAATTTTGCGCCGCTGCCGGTAGATGTAAGCTTAATAATACCGCCGATAGACCCAATAACCCAGTGATAGAGGTTAATTTCATCATTGATTTTGTCTCCAATTAATAGAACCTATCCAAAAATTATAGATGATCATGACGGTAAAAAAACGGTGATTTAGCTTAATTGAGCTAAATTCCGAAAAAATGCTGATCATCAACCTGAATTCTCAAAAACGGTGTTAAAATTGATTCATAATTTCCATATAAATATGTTCTAACTGTACCGTCTGACGGGCGAGAGAATCAATATTAATGCCATCGAATGCCTGAATAATCTCGCTTAATTCTAGATGTTCATCTAACCAAAAAGCTAAATCTTTACCGTAAAATTTGGGAGTAAATCCTAATTGTTTCCCTCGATTAATTGCCGCTTCTTGATCCTGGGTATCCATGATAATAATTTCCTTAGCAGGAATATGCTGACGCAGCTGATTTAAATTACCTTCGGCAATAATACGACCTTGTTTTAAAATGCCGATACGTTGACAGAGACGCTGTGCTTCATCGAGGAGATGGGTAGTTAATAAAATTGTCATTCCCTGTCGCCGTAATTCTCCGATTAAATCCCAAATTTCATAGCGAGATTCGATGTCTAAACCAGTAGTTGGTTCATCGAGAATTAATAATTTTGGCTGATGAACAATAGCCACGGCAATATTCATCCGGCGCTGCATTCCACCGCTTAAAGTTTCCACCGGACTACGGGCGCGATCGAGCAAATTTACTGCGGATAAACTGCTTTTAATCCGATGACGACGCTGGGGGCGATCGAGTCCATAAATCTGAGCAAAAAAGTTGAGATTTTCCTCACAAGTAAGGGATTTGTACAATAAATTTTCTTGTGGGGCAACCCCAATTAATTCTTTAGTAACTCTCGAAATTGGCAAATAATTAAAGGTAATTTCTCCCGATGAGGGTTTTAATAAATTACAAATTAAGTTAATAGTGGTGGTTTTTCCCGCACCATTTGGACCAAGTAAACCGTAAATTTCCCCCGCTTCAATATGAAAGTTTAATTGATCTAATACTAAGCGTCTTCCGTAATTTTTTTTGACATTACTAATAGTCAGCATTTTTAATAAAGTAATAAGGATAGTCAGAAGTCAGGAAGCAGGATTAGGGAGTGTAAGATATGGGAAGACAAATCAATAAATACTCTTGCCTTTTCTAACTGATAACTGATAACTGATAACTGATCACTGATCACTGATTTACAATCGGCGTTCAAGGTTTAACATTTGTCGATAGGTAAGCCAACCACCTGCTACCATAGCTAGAGCAAAAAGACAGAGAAAGCGAAAATGAGAGCTAATATCTTCTAGATTTTCGCCCTTTGCCCAAACAGCAATTAAAGCTTCATTCATGTGGTAGATCGGGTTATATTTAGCCAGAGATAGAATATTGTCGGGGAATAAAGCAGTCGGAAGAAAAACGCCGCCTAAAATTAATAAAGGAACCCCAAAAGTTCCCACCAAAGCATTAACATCTTCTGTTCTTTTCGCCAGTTGAGTACCGAGGATAAATCCTAAACCCACATAGGCGGTGATACTAAGGAAAATAATTAATAATTCTAGAGGAATTGAGCCTTTAAAAGTGGCTCCATACTGTTTAGCAATAGAATAAACTAAAACTGTCTGACAGGCAGCAATCACACAATGGGCGAGAAAAATGCCGATAAAATAGGAAACACCGCTTAAAGGCGATAAAAATAACCGTTTAATCGTTTGTTGTTCCCTTTCTGCTACTACCGTCGCCACGGTTCCCCCCAAACAACTAAAGAAAAGTGCCGCCCCGACGAGGGTGGGAGGAGTAGCCAGAGCCATTGCCTCAGCAAGCTCAATTTTGCCTTTTTCTGCCATAATATAGCCATTTAAGAGCAGGACAAGGATCGGGAAAATGCCCCAGAGGATTAAGCTACGCCCGCGCCGGATTAATTCTACTAAAATTCGTTGAGCGATCGCTAAAATTTCCTGCCAATATTTCATAGAATGTTAGTGTAATTGTTTCTCCCTGTAGAGAAATGAGTTTTTCTACTTTGTGACTTAGGCTTATTGTAAGTGTTCCAGAGCTTGATCGGCACGCAATCTTACCACTATTTCCGCTTCTGTCTCCCCAATCTGTACTAAAAGTTCCCGAATCGCCCTGCGAAATGCCGCCGCCGCAGTTCCTAATCCCTCCAATCCGACGATCGCCGCATATCTAACCACCCACTCTGGATCCCCTTGCAAAAGTTTCTCCAGTGCCGCAAAAACAGCCTTCTGAGCCTCAGAAACCCGACTTTTCTCCAAATCAGACCAAATTATATTTCCTAAGCCCCTAGCCGCCCCTCGCCGCACACTAAAGGAAAAATCACTCACCGCCGCCTCAAGTAATAAGTCCAATCCTCGCACATCGCCAATTCCTGCTAGGGCGCGGGTTGCCCAAGCTCTCGCCCCATAATTATAACCGTCTAGGTTGGCCAGTAAATAGGGAACCGCCGCTTTGCCGATGGCGATTAAACCATCCACGGCTGCGACGGAGGCACCGGGGTTATTATATCTCAGGACATCGGTGAGGGTAGGTATTGCCGCCTCACTTTTGGCGGCAGCTAGGTTTTCCACGGCGGTTAGTAACTGATTAGCTGAGTCTGCTTTTTCGACGGCAATAATTAAAGTCTCAACGGTAGGAAGCATTGGTTATCAGTGGAGGGGATGAGGAGTTGGGGGTTGGGGTGTGGGGGTGTGGGGAAGTGGGGAAGTGGGGAAGTGGGGAAGTGGGGAGAACAAATAAAATAATCTCCTGTCTCCTGACGACCGGCTACTGACCCCTAACTCCCATCTCCTAACCCCACCAAGAAACTTTTAAAGATAATTTTATCGCCAAACTTTTTTCTGTAAAATCTGACTAATTTCTTGGGAAAAAGGACAATCATCGGGAAAGTTAAAAGATTGATAATCGTGGTTATCTCGCAAGCTTTTTAAAGCCGTGGCATAGCAATCTAAAAATACTTG
This sequence comes from Microcystis viridis FACHB-1342, assembly GCF_014698335.1. Taxonomy (GTDB): domain Bacteria; phylum Cyanobacteriota; class Cyanobacteriia; order Cyanobacteriales; family Microcystaceae; genus Microcystis; species Microcystis ichthyoblabe_A. Next base: position 63,855 of record NZ_JACJSV010000002.1, read on the forward strand.
ATCCCAGTAGGGTTTTAAACTAGGAGAATCTCTCAAAAGTTCCCCTAGTTCCCGTTGACTGCGCCTAATAGTTTCTTGCCAACCTCGATAATCCTCAACGTAATCAGTATAGCAAAGTTTGAGGCATTGTTCTAAGATGGTGGTTAACCGGTTGCGGAGTTCACGTTTTTGACTTCTGCCCAAACTTTCTATCTCCTCGATCAAGTTTTCCCAGTCAACTTGATCAAAGTTTTTTTGTCTTAACAGAGTGATTGTCTCGTTCAGCCAGCCGACATAATCAGTTTGAATTAGCATAAAAACCTCTGGATTGCATCGGTTTTAATTTAGATACAAAATAACCAATGATTAATTACAATAAACTATCCATTAAAGTGAGAATTTCCGAGATATTTTCGCCCCTAGAATTAGTTTTTAGATGGTTTTCTAAAAGTTCCTTGAGAGCAACCAGTTTCAGACTATTTTCCGCCAAAGTATTAGCGATCGCAGGGGCAGCTGGCAGATAACCCGTAGCACCTAAATCCATTAAAGCAGAACGACGCAGTTGTAATTCTTCCCCTTGCAAGGCATTAATCAGAATATCGCCATAGTGGGAGTTAGCTGTGAGTTGATAGAGGGCGCGGGCAGCCGCATAACGGACTTTTTCGACGAAATGCTTTAAAAACGGTTCAATGAGGGGAATCGCTGCCGTCGCTTGCAGGGTTCCCAATGCCTCGATAATCGCCTCGTAGGGTTGGACTAAATGGGGTTTTCCCGCCACTAAAACAGCCACTTCGATGCCACCCTCTAATAGTTTCTTTAAAGGTGCGATCGCGCTTCGATCCTGAAGCATTTCCAATGCCTGGGCAGCCGATTCGCGCACATAATAATCTTCACAGTCGAGACAGGCAATCAAAGCGGGAACACAACTGAGATCATCTAATTTCCCTAAAGCGCTGGCAGCATTGCGTCGCAGGGGATAACCGCCATCGGGAGTGCGATCGCTTTCGTCCTCTAAAGCGGCAATTAAGGCCGAAATCGCCTCCGGTTGACGAACACGAAATCTACCCAACCACCAAGCAGCATAATAACGCGCGCCTAGGTCTTCTCTTTGCTGGATATTAGCGATCGCTTGTTCAACGGTATAGGCCGGATTATCGACGGCAGCAGAGTAAGAATCGCTCATAGACAAGTGAAAATGGGTGTGGGGTGTAGGGTGTGGGGTGTGGGGTGTGGGGTGTGGGGGGATGGGGAGAATAAATAAAACCTGTCTCCTGTCTCGCGTCTCCTGACTCCTGACTCCTGACTCGGAGAATACTGATGACTGACTCAGTTTTTCATAGTTGCCGCACCCTTGCCAATACCAGAATAAATTAAACCCCGTTGAGCATCGAGACTAATGATCACCCCTTCGCGGATAATTTTCGTGGCATCTTTAACCCCGACAATCACAGGAATACCCAATTTTAAACCGATAGTAGCGGCGTGATTATTCATCGCGGTATCTTCGGTGATAATTCCGCCAGCTTTCCGCATCATATCCACATATTCGGCGCTGGTGGTGGGAACGACTAAAATCTCCCCACTACTAAAACTACCCACTTCTCGGGCATTATGGGCTACTCGCGCCCGGCCACTGGCCACACCCTGGCCGATACCCGTACCCTTGCCCAAAAGGGATTTTACCACTTCCACCTTAATTAAATCCGTGGAACCGGCCACCCCTTGCAGAGTTCCCGCCGTCATCACCACTAAATCACCATCCGCGAGGAGGTTATTTTCCTGGGCAAGATTCATCGCCACTTGAAAAGTTTGGCTAGTGGAGGGTAAATCGAGCAATAACATCGGTTTTACCCCCCAAACTAGCTGTAACTGCTGTGCCACTTCCCGATGGGGAGTAACGGCTAAAATCGGGGTTTTGGGGCGAAATCGGGAGACATTACGGGCAGTAGAGCCGGTTTTTGTCAGGGTAATAATTGCCGCTGCCCCCAATTGTTCGGCAATTTGACTAACTGCCGAGGAAATAGCGTTAGGAATCGATTGTTTATTGTTAGAGCGAGCGGTACTGTTGATCTGTTCCCGTTCGATCCTTTCGGCAATGCGGGCCATGGTTGCCACCGCTTCGATGGGATAATGACCCACAGCCGTTTCATTGGAAAGCATGACCGCATCAGTGCCATCTAAAATCGCATTGGCCACGTCCGAAACCTCGGCACGGGTGGGACGAGGATTACTGGCCATACTGTCAAGCATTTGAGTGGCGGTGATAATCGGGATGCCTAGCTGATTAGCGGTGTTAATCAGGCGTTTTTGCAGGATTGGCACGTCTTCGGCTGGTAATTCTACTCCTAAATCCCCCCTAGCCACCATAACACCATCACAGAGGGATAAAATTGCCTCCATTTCCTCGATCGCTTCGTGTTTTTCAATTTTAGCGATCACGGGGATAGATTTCCCCGCACTGGCGATTAATTCTTTAATTTCGAGGATATCTTGGGGATTACGCACAAAACTAAGGGCGATCCAATCCACATCCCACAGCAGTCCGAACATTAAATCCTTTTTGTCCTTATCGGTTAAAGCTTTCACCGACAGATAGACGTTGGGAAAATTTACCCCTTTATTACTGGATAAGACACCCCCAACCACCACGCGACAGGACAGGTCGCCTTTCAAACGATCCACTGATTCCACCCGCATTTCGACTTTACCATCATCGAGCAGAATTCTCGAACCTTCTGGGACTTCTTGGGCCAGAGAGGGATAGCTAATGGAACTGATTTCCTGATTACATTCCACATCCCTAGAAGTAAGGATAAAGGGTTCCCCCGGTTTCAGGGTAATCGACCCACAGGCAAATTTACCTAAACGAATTTTTGGTCCCTGTAGATCCTGAAGGATGCCAATCGGTTGATTGAGTTCAAAGGCTAACTGACGGATCAGGTTAATGCTGTGACGATGGTAATCGTGATCGCCATGGGAAAAGTTTAATCTAAATGTCGTCGCCCCCGCCTTGATCATCTGACGTAATGTTTCCTTATTTTGCGAGGCCGGGCCAATCGTGGCCACAATTTTAGTGCGACGGGGGAAAGACAGAGAGTGCATAGATAAGCAACTAAATAGGCGAAGTAAATATAGCAGCGTTTGGGACGCTCCGATCATCTTCTCATAAATGGCTATATCCAGTGAAAAGTTAAAAGTAAAAAAACGGTGAGATCTACAAATCCCACCGTTTTAGATTGTTTAATCAATCAACTTAGCTTAGAAGCGGAAAGTTGTCCGGATGACACCGACCAAAATGGAGTTACCTTCGTTGTTAGCGTTGAAGACCGCATAGGCACCGGGGGTAATCAGGATGTTTTTGGTGACTGGGAACTTATACTGGGCTTCTACCATGTAAGCGGTGCTGCTTTCTTTATCGGAACGGGGTACTTGACCACCACCTAAAGAGAAGGCCGCACCTTCGGCAAAGAGGTCGAGGACGGAAAGATTCAGGTTCCAAGACCAGATACCAGTGTTATCGTCTCCGATCGCATCATTAACTCCCGTGGCCGAGGCATTAGCATAACCCCCCCATGCCCCTAGATTTAAGACTCCAGGGATAACCTGGGCGCTCGCTTGAAGACCGAAACGGTCGGCTACTGTAGCAACGTTACCGAAGGGACGCTCAGTCAGAGGGCTGCTGACGTTACCGAATAAACCAGAACTCATACTAGCCGCAGTTTGATAACTGCGAACATAGACAAAGTTAATATCGGCAAATTTGATGAAGGAGAAACCAACCTGAGCGCCAGCACTGTAGGAACCGTTAAATAAACCGCTACCAGGGTTAGGATTGCTGGCTCCATTAGTGCCACCACTAGCTAGGTAGGTTCCTGTGACTTGGAAAACATCCCCGACATTAAATCTGACCGCCGCACCAACACCATCGGGACCGCGGAAGACGATGTTATTGTAGCGTTGACCGCGAGATAAAGCACCCGTGCCGCTATCGGCGAGGAAGGGGTTAGCAGTGATGAAAACGTCATCAAGGCTTAACTGGTTAGCACCAACCCAAACGGTGATTTTACCGAAGGGAGTATCGATGGGAGTGCGGTAGAACAAGTCATCGATGGTTACATCGTTGTCACGACCGTCATCGTATGCCAGACGGGTCATGTTGGTTCTCGTCGGACCACTTTGGTTAAAAGTGTTGTTAAAGTTACCCGCTTGTAAACGGGTTCTTAACAAATCTTTACCGGTGAAGCTGGTTTCAAAGTTGAGACGAACCCGGTTATTAAATACTGTTTGGGTCTGATCTTGATTGGTACCTCTAGTCACCGTACCGTCGGTATTTCTAAGGAGAGCCTGACCACCGAAGCTATCGGCGACACTGAAGATTACCTCACCTCTGAGTTTGGTGGTGGTAGAAAATTGATTATTTTCCAAGAAAGAAACGCGCTGTTCGAGGTTATCTACTCTCGCCCCTAAAGCCGCTAGTTCGCTTTCAAATTCTTGAACAAGACGTTTTAATTTATCGATGTCTTCTCTGAGTACACCCACACCATCTTGAATTAAACGTTCCATGACGTTTAAACAAGCGTTTAAACCGGCGGCAAATTCCCAACGAGTGGTAGCGCGATCACCACGGAAGGTACGGTCAGGATAACCAACGATACAACCGTAACGTTCCACAAGGCTTCTTAATGCCTCGTAGGCCCAAGCGGTGGGAGATACGTCCCGCAGTTGGTTAACGCTAGTCACCTGGGACATGGAACCTTGATAGACACTCGTATTAATCTGCTGACTATTTTGGGCACTCTGAATACGATCGAGTTGCTGCTGCGCAGCCGGATCAATTTTCAGTTGAGGTGTCCCCGACATAGTTTGAGCCACTGCGCTGCCAGCAGCTGCCACGGAAGCACCTAATACTAAAGGAGTTACCTTTGCTATATTCTTGAATAGTTTTGACATGGGTCAATCCTCACACCTTATTCTATGGATTGAATGGACTATGAATACAAACAGACTATATGTTCAGCCTGAATTATGATCATATTCTATGCTAATTCCCCCTTGGCTGGGTTAAGTTAATTTTATGATATGACAGAAAAATTTCTGTCTGAATCTTATTAAGATTAGGACTTAGGTACTTGACAAATTAACCATGATGTGCATCAAGGAAAATCCCTCCTTTCAGACTTGCGGCGATTAACTTCCCAAAGATAGCGATCGCTGAAAAGTGATCAAGAAATCACGTTAAAATGCCCGAAACCCATCTATCACATTTAGTCAATCCTGTCAATGGGTAACTTCTAAAGATTTTGTTAAAATCTCAGCCTTTTCAGTTATCAGTGATCAGTTATCAGATGTGAGTTTTCAGTTCACTGATTACTGTTTACTGTTTACTGATCACTGATAAAATCTCCGCACTCCCCTAACAATAGTTGTGTGAACGAGGGTGGTTAATATATTGCTGGACTTTGGGGTTAGAATATAGCTCGATGCCTAGAGTTAAAAACAGCAGGATTGCTTCTGAAAGCTGAGGGCTAGAGATAAAGACTCGATTCTTAAATTTAAGCACCGAGAAGGGAGATAAAGATGGTCAATTTTGGGCTGAATTCGGCCAGTATCTTAGGAATTTTTCTGGCAGTGGCCGGAGCCGGGTTATACTTCCTGCGCTCGGTGCGGCCGGAACTTTCCCGCGATCATGATATATTTTTTGCCGCCGTTGGGTTATTGTGCGGTTTAATTCTACTTTTTCAAGGGTGGCGACTGGATCCAATTTTGCAATTCGGACAATTTCTGCTGACTGGGGCAGCGGTGTTTTTTGCCTTCGAGACGGTAAAATTAAGGGGTTTAACCACGGAACAGGCCCGCCGCGGCACGTCTTTTGTGGATGAACGTCCTGTGAGTCGGGAATATCGGGCCGAATTGGAACCCCTCGACACCTACGAACCGGAGGAACGTTACGAAGATAATCCCCGTTTACGCGGTTACGATGATCCCCGCTCTTCCCGCACTTCTAGTTATCAGGACGAGGAACCCCGCAGCACCCGCACCCGTCGGCCGGCCGATACCGGCAGTCGCAAAACCGCTAATCGTCGTCCCCGCAATAGTTCCCCCACTAGCGATCGAGATGTTTATGATCAGCGCCGTAGCGGTGATGATTGGGAAGAAACCAGTTCCCGTCCCCGTCGTCGTCCCGCTAGTGAAGAGACGAGCAGTAAACCGCCCCGCACTAGCCAAAAACGTCGTCCTCGCCCAATAATTGAGGATGATCCGCCATTTAAAGGGGAATACGTCGATTATCAACCGATCGATTCTAGCGATACCGGCGATCGAGAAGATTGGCAGAGACCGGATAATAGTGAACGGGAGTCGAGTAATGATCATCCGACTAGGTTTGATTATTAAGGAGTAGGTCCGATGACCAAAGCTCCCTTTTTCCTGTTTATCTGCTTGTTTTTAGGGGTTATAGGCGGTTGTAATCTCAATAACCCCGGTTTATCTACAGGAACCCTCAATAGTCGCTATAATGACGAAAAACCTGCCCTGAGTGGTGATGGTCGTTGGCTGGCTTTGCTGTCTAATCGTCGCGGTAGTAATCAGATACTGCTGTATGACTTGCAGACAAAACAATACCAGACCCTAGGGGGATTATATACGGGTCAAGAAATTACCGATAGCCCTAGTTTAAGCCAAACGGGGCGTTATCTGGCTTATGTGGTGATTATTGAGGGTCGTCCCGTCATCGCTTTATATGATCGCATTACCGATCGTTCTGAGTTATTGAGTCAAAATTATCGCGGTTGGTTGCGAAATCCCCGTCTTAGTCCCGATGGTCGTTATCTTGTCTTTGAGTCCGCTCGTCGGGGACAATGGGATGTGGAGGTTCTCGATCGCGGTCCGAATATCGAGTTAGATATTGCCGATGGCAGTCCCGTTGAAAGTCCCAAACCGTGAAACGTCATTTTTTTATTAGTCTTGTTGCTGTAATTAGTTTGTTAACTGGATGTGCGGGTTATCCCAGTTTATTGTCTTTTCCTTTCGATCGAGGGGGGAGAAGTTTAAATAGTGCTGCTAGTGAATTAACTCCCTATCTTGCCTCTCGCTATCTCATTTTTGCTTCCGATCGCAATGGTTCCCAAGCTATCTATCTTTTTGATGCTATTGATCGCCGTTTATTGTCTTTACCCGGACTAAATTCTCTCGATCAGATCGCTTCTAGTCCTTCCATTAGTGAAGATGGTCGTTATATCGTTTTTACTGCTAGTCGTCAGGGAAAAACGGCTATTTATCTGTATGATCGACAAACTCAACAGAGAAGGGAAATTGCTCCCGATCTGCTCGCGGAAGTACGCAATCCGATCATCAGTGCCGATGGTTCTAAAGTGGCTTTTGAAGCGGCAAAAAATGGGCAATGGGATGTTATGATTTACGATCTATCTGGACGGGTATTAGTCAATGAAAATCAGTGATCATTAGACCTCTTGTAAAAATCAAAAATTGTTGTTAGGGTTAGGAGTCAGTAGCCAGTATTCAGTAGTCAGGAGAATTAAGAATGAATAATAATCAATTAAATAGTCTATTGACAGATTTCATGCTATTTAATCCTTATTTTTGCCGTTTTTGAAACCTCAAAAATTATCCTAAACCCATAGCTTTTAGTCGATGTTCTAGAAATTGTTTTCCCTGTTTTTCGCCGTCAGCGATCAGACGCTGGATATTGGCAGGAGAGCGATCAAGTTTACTTTCATAGTTGAGACTATTGGCTAATTCCGCAGACATTTCGATCATCGGGATATGGTAATCTTGATCGGGATCTTCTGGGAAAGATTTAGGAATTTTTAATGGTTCTGTTAATCCGATCTCGCTCAAAAATTCCTCTTTAAAGGCTCCTTTGAGAAATAATTGATTGAGAAAGTCAATCTGATCGAGACCTTGAAATAGGGAAACATTGCCTTCTAATTCATTACGGCGATCAGCAATATCATCGGATTGCACGGGGATCTTATCTCTAGAGGTGGGATTAATTTTAATTACCCAAATTTCATCGGGAATATTTTCGATTCCAACAAATTCACGGCGAATTAAAGAACGGATGGGGGGATTATCGGAAAATAGTCCATCCCAGTAGGCCATAGTTTCAATGGTGACAGCAGGAAAAATGTTAGGAACACAAGCAGAAGCTAGGATATGTTCAATTTTAACTGCTTCCTGGCGCGAGTTAAATTTACTTAACTTTCCTGTCAGGATATTACAGGCCCCAATTAATAAAACTGGGGGTTCTGGTTTAGCTCCCCAAGTGGCTAATTCCGAAAAGTCAATATGCGCTCTTAGTAACTGATCAAAGTTGGTAAAGCGACTGCGTAAACCGTAGGTAGCTATAGAAAATAAGGTTTTAGTAATCGGAGAGGAAGGACTGAGATTATACTGGGGAATTAATCCTTTGCTGGCCAATTCTAGAGCTTTAATAGCTGAGTCATTAAATAGTTGTTCTTGGGGAGTTCGAGCGCTATTATCTTCCCAAAAATCAATCATTCTTTTCCAAACGACGCTATCACCTTTTTTGAGAGCATACCAGGTGAAAAAGGCACAGATAGCACCGCCAGAAGTACCACTGAGACTGACAATATTAAAGTAATCTTGCACTTTATTGTCAAATAATGCTTTTAATGCACCGGCAGTAAAAGCAGTTTGACTGCCGCCTCCCTGACAAGCGATCGCGATTTTGGCTTTCATAAATATCCTTTGAATGGCTTCTATCTAAGCCCTAGGGCTTTAATTTAAGGTTAATTGATAAACTTAAAATCGGATGCAAAAATATAGAAATTTTTCTGATTTTCAGAAGAGCTGCTCGGGAGATTTTGCTATCACTTCTAGGAAAGGATAAGTAGGTAGGTATTAAAAACTTTCAGATGCCCCCCTTATTAAGGGGGGATTAAAGGGGGGACTAAGGGGGGATCGGCACCCCCCTTATCAAGGGGGCAGGGGGGATCGAACCTAAAATCCATTGTTAATTTAATTATAACCAGCTACTTAGGATTTCAAGAGAATTGTCTAGGTAATTAGCTGAAGCCATCAGCCTGCGGCTATATCCAAGCGATAATAACTAGAAAAATGGAAAAACTGATAACTGATAACTGATAACTGATAACTGATAGATTAAATCACCGTGCCGTCGGGAATAGTGGCATTTTTGAAAATAACCACGATGCCGCTGCGAACATAGAAACCTAAATCTTCGCGATTAGCTTCTTCCACACGATCCTTGTTAACAATTAAAACATTGGAACCAATGCGAGCATTTTTGTCCACAATTGCCCGACGAATAGTGGAACCAGGGCCAATACCCACGGGAATTTTGGCATTTCCGATCAGACTTTCCCGTTCGGGGAAAGACTCATAAAAGTCGGCTCCCATCAGCATTGTATCCTCGATCGTGCAGTCTTTGCCGACTCGACTACGAATACCTAAAATCGAGTGATGGATGCGACATTCTTTGAGAATACAACCTTCAGAAATCATCGATTCTGTCACCGTACAATTGAGCATTTTTGTGGGTGGCAGATAGCGAGAACGGGTATAGATGGGGGCTTTTTCGTCGTAGAAACTAAAGGCGGGATTTGGTTGTTGGGTCAAGGCGAGATTAGACTCATAAAAGGCCTCAATCGTCCCGATATCTTCCCAGTAACCCTTAAATAAATAAGCCTGAAGATTGTAGTCTTTAGCCGCCGAGGGAATAATTTCCTTGCCGAAATCGGTCTGTTCTTTATTGGCATCGAGCAGATCGATTAAAACATTCTTTTTAAAGACATAAATTCCCATGGAAGCGATGTAGGGACTTTGACGAGCTTGGTCGGGACTTAAGCCTAAAATCGTCGTATCTACCCGCATTCTTTCCAATTCTGGCCCTTTGGGTTTCTCATAAAAATCGACAATTCGCCCCGAATCATTAATTTTCATCACCCCAAAAGCGGAGGCCCGACGTTCATCGATGGGAACCACCGATAAAGTGATATCGGCGTTGGTTTCCCGATGGCGTTCGATGAACTTACCGTAGTCCATGCGATAGAGATGATCTCCGGAGAGAATTAGATATTCATCGATATCCCAATCCTTCATCGTCCAGATATATTGTCGTACTGCGTCGGCCGTGCCTTGGAACCATTGAGGATTCTCCATGGTTTGTTGAGCCGCCAAAACTTCCACGAAACCATCGCTAAAACCCGTAAAATTATAGGTACGATTGAGGTGACGATTGAGGGAAGCGGAATTAAATTGCGTCAACACATAGATTTTGTCAATCTGGGAGTTAATACAATTGCTGACGGGAATATCGATTAAGCGATATTTTCCCGCTAGGGGGACGGCAGGTTTTGCCCGCAGTTTCGTTAACGGATAAAGGCGAGTTCCGGCCCCGCCACCCAAAATAATAGCTAATACTTTTTTCACGCGCGTAACCCTCGCGATTGGCTGTTTCCTTCTCAAAGTAAGTGTAGGATGATAGCGCACCTTATTGATAGAGGGGAAACAAAAATCTAGATCCAAAAGTCATCAAGAGGGAATTGATCGGAGTCTTTGCGGATAAATTCGCTAAAATCATGAATTTTTGGGCTAAATCATTAATATTCACCTTTTTTCTTCCTTTACCTTACCTAATGCCCACCACGGTGACTGGCGATCGCTGTTCTTGGTTAGCCCAAGGTTCCGATGTACAGACTTTCGGTAAACAGGGCCAAAGCGGAAAAGCTGGCAAGATCGGCAGCCAAGGCAAAAATAGTGACAGTTTAACCCTTTTTCTCGATGGTTCTCCCCTAAAACTCGATATTTCAGGACAAAAAGGAATCGATGGTGAAAATGGCGGCAACGGCAGCGATGGCAACTGTAGCGGTCAACCTAGCAACGTCACACGAAATCTCCAGGCGGCCGGTGGTGGCAACGGTGGCAATGGGGGTAATGGTGGTGATGGGGGCAATGGCGGCGCTTTAACCCTCTATGCCACTAATTTAGATTTTTTAAGACAAGTAACGGTCAATGCGGCCGGAGGTGCCGGGGGTTTTGGGGGTCAGGGAGGCCAAGGAGGCAAGGGTTGTCGCTGTTCCCAACCTTTCTGGACAATTCAAACCTGCAGCGGTAGGCCGGGTGATGCCAATTATAGCTGTACCACCAGAGAATTTAGCTGTCAGGATGGTCTGGATGGGGCGACGGGTAATAGTGGTCGTAACGGTCGCGAGGGACGTTTAGGACAGTTAACTTTAATTCAAATTGATCGCCCTTTAACTGCCGATCAACCGAGCGCAACTGTTCCCCTTTCGGAGTTAAAAGAACGGGGTTATATTCTATCTAAAAATAGTTGGGAAACTCGTACTGGGGCAATGTCTTTATTTTCTCCCGGTTCCCTGATCGATGATCAATATCGGATTTTATTAGATCGATCGGAACGTTCTTTTATTTTAATTTGGAATGCCCCCCAAGAGTTTAACCGGTTTGCTAATCAGCGTTTTACTTTAACCCTTGATGCTCAAAAGGAAATGAAGGTAACTGTCCCCAGTGAATTGTGGATCGAGGGAACCACTCAAAAACGCAATAATGTTACGGAATTTGTCGTTTATAATGCTGTTTTTGAACGAGATGTCACCCAATTAGAAGCAAAAGGTATTACAGGAAATGGTACTGATTTAAGGCTTTTTCTCGAAGATAAAGCTTCCCAATCGAATTTAATTGGCACTAAATTTAAACTGCGTTATCGCGTCACTCGTTGGCAAGCAGACGACCTGCAAACCAGTCCCAGAACTGATTTTGTCACTCGCTATGAAGGAGATATGCCTGCTAATTTAATCCGACAGGAGGGCAATCAATTTATTCTGGATATCGGTCAATTACCCTTACCTGTGGAATCCTTGCGATCGGGTACGGGGGTAGAAATCGAGTTACTTGCTACTCGTTCTTTTGCCGGTTATTCCAAAGAACAAAAAATCGTCATCCGCGACACGATTAAAGGGGCAAATATGCCACGGAGATAAGTCAAAAAAGTTCCCTTCTCCTTTCTCCAGTGCAATGTTAAGTAGGTAGGCGTTAAAAATTATCAACTTACCTCGTCTATATTTCACATTTATTCAGCAAACCCTATCTAACTACCTCTTGCCTCTTGCCTATCCTAACCAAGAAATTAATTTTGCCCTATTACTTATCAGTTCCCATCTGTTGCGTCTAAGCTTTCTGTTCCTGTTTAGATTTATGTAGGGGATCCATATAAATCTCTAAGCGCTTAAATACCACAGAGGAAAGGGTAGTTAAAACCAAATAAACTACAGCAACAGCGATATAAATCTCGAAAGCTTTATAGGTAGTGGCCACCATTAATTGACCTTGCCGGAATAATTCTTCAAAACCGATTACTGCCGCTAAACTGGTATCTTTAATTAGGGTGATAAATTCATTCCCCAAGGGCGGCAACATCCGGCGAAAAGCTTGGGGAAAAATCACCTCGTGCATGGTTTGCACTGGGGACATCCCTAAACTAGAACAAGCTTCCCATTGACCATTATCGATCGATTGAATACCGCCGCGCATAATTTCAGCTAAATAGGCCGCTACATTTAAACTTAGGGCAAATAGGGCCGCCGGTAAACGATCTAAGTCGATATTTAAGCCAATTTCTCGGAACAACCCAGGCAAACCAAAATAGATCAAGAATAATTGCACCAGCATCGGTGTTCCCCGAAAGAAATCCACATAGATGCGGCAAATTATTTTTAACCATTTGTAGGGAGAAATCAGGGCAATAGCCACTAAAGTTCCGCCGATTAACCCGAACAGAAAAGACAGAACTGTTAACAGAATTGTCCAGGGAACCCCTTTCACAATCAGGTTATAGAATAATTCTCCCCAGTTAAACCTCGATTCCTGTAAATTCTTTAAAGCTGGGGCAACTAAGGGTAATTCTGGCGGTTTTTCTCCAAACCATTGCCTAAAAATAACATCGTACTGACCACTTTCTATAACTCGACCGAGAGCATCATTAATTAACTGGAGATAGGGGGAATTTTTGGGTAAAGCAATGCCGTAGAATTCCTCCGTTAATAATTCTCCGACCACCTTTACTCCCCTTAAACCCGCTTGTTTAATTGCATACAAAGTCACGGGTTTATCGTTAACTACCGCCTCAACTCGACCATTAATTAATTCCTGCAAAGCTAAAGCCGCCGAGTCAAATTGACTAACTGTTGCCCCCGGTATTTTCGCCGCTTCTAAGGCTCCTGTTGTGCCAATTTGGACGGCAATTCTTTTGCCTTTTAAGTCTTCAAAATTTTTAATCGTCTTATTATCTTCCCGAACAGCGATCGCTAAACCAGCCCTAAAATAAGGTCGAGAAAAAGAAATCGCTTGAGCGCGTTCGGCGGTGATGGTCATGCCACTAATAGCGGCTTCCACTGTTCTCGCTTGTAGAGCCGGAATAATGCCATCAAAGGGTAAATTTCTAAAGTCAATGTTGAGATCGGCTTCCTTGCCAATTGCCCGCATTAAATCGATATCAAACCCGGTTAATTGTCCCCCTTGTTGAAATTCAAAGGGTGGAAAAGTCGCTTCTGTGGCGACTCGAAAAGGATTAGGAGGAGTCTGAGAAAAAGCGGGAATAACAGTTAATCCGATCGCCAAAACTAATCCTAACAAGGCAAAGATGACTCTCTGCACCGCCCGCCCTCGCCAAAATTTAATCATTTTTTAATTGTTTCTCCTTGATTTTTTTACTCAATTAAGTTAAGGATTTTGTCCTACTCCTCACCTAAGACAGATGTAGAGAGACTATTTGAGTATTATGATTATTCCTCTTGATAAAATGTCGTCAAGGATACAATTTAGCAGAAACTAATCTGGATACTTTTATACAGAATCTAAAATTTTTTACGAGAGGACATCATGACCACTACCACCCCTGTGATTGTTAGTGAAGGTTTACGCAAAAGTTACGGCTCTTTAGAGGTACTTAAAGGAGTTACAGGCACTCTTTATCAAGGGGATGTGGTATCGGTAATCGGTCCCTCTGGCTGCGGCAAAAGTACCTTTTTACGCTGTCTCAATCGTTTGGAAACAATTAACGGCGGCCGCTTGGAGGTGATGGGGATTGACATCTCTTCCCCGAAGTTAAATCAATCGGTCCTCCGCAACTTACGCAGCCGGGTAAGTATGGTGTTTCAACACTTTAATCTTTTTCCCCATCTCACCGTTTTACAAAACTTGATGTTGGCCCCCAAGCAAGTGTTACACCACTCGGAAAATGAGGCTAAGGATACGGCAATTCATTATCTGGAAAAGGTGGGATTAGCACCAAAAGCCGATGTTTATCCCGACCAATTATCGGGAGGCCAAAAACAACGGGTGGCGATCGCTCGCAGTCTCTGCATGAAACCAGAGGTGATTTTATTTGATGAACCCACTTCGGCCCTAGATCCGGAATTAGTCGGGGAAGTGTTAAACGTCATGCGTCAATTGGCCGATGACGGTATGACTATGGTAGTCGTCACCCACGAAATGCAGTTCGCTAAGGAAGTCTCTAACAAGGTTTTGTTCTTTAATCAAGGTGTCATCGAAGAAGCAGGCGATCCCGACACCTTTTTTAATAATCCCCACAGCGAGCGCTTACAAGCCTTTTTAAGTCGCATCAATAGTAATTAGGGTTGGCTGAATTCAGGAGGCAAAAGACAGGAGACAGGAGACAGGAGGCAAAAGGCAAAAGGCAAAAGGCAAAAGGCAAAAGGCAAAAGGCAAAAGGCAAAAGGCAAAAGGCAAAAGGCAGCTTTATTCTCCCCACACCCTACACCCCACACCCTACACCCCACACCCTACACCCCACACCCTACACCCCACACCCCACACCCCACTTCCCCAACAATTGTAAAGAAATGTTACAATTATGCCGTTATAACAGCTTACCATCTTGACAGGAGAGAAAGACAGTGGTTATAGTAGAGACACATACCCGGGTAAACCAATTTAGTGATATGCAAGACAAGCAAAAAGTCACACTGTACCTTCCCCCTGGAGTCCATCGTCAACTGAAAATCAAAGCCGCGATCGATGAAGAATCGATGTCAGGGCTGGTGGAAAAAGCGATCGCTTTCTACCTAAAATACCCCGAAAAGGTAGAAGAAATCGAAGCCGCCGCCTACGGCAAAACCTATCAGGTTCATGTCTGTCCCGAGTGTGATGCCGCGTTAGTGATGAAAGAAGATCGGCTAAGGTCGATCAAACGCCAGCCCGCAATAGTGGGCGACGAGTTCCCGCTCGAAGTTCCCGAACCCGTTGGCGTTCAAGGAACCACAGAAGGAGAAGCAGCCTTAGTTCCCTGCTAAACTCTCAGTAGCCGAACAAGGCATCTACAGCCATCAGCCGCCCAAGGTCAAAACCGTTACCACAAATAGGGTCGATGTTATGAAAGAAGAGCTAGGAATTCTCGTCAAGGCTCAGTATCCCCTGATTTACCTCGTCACCTCCGAGGAGGAAAGGGCGGAAGAAGCCATCAGCAAAATAGCCCAACTAAATACACAACATCGACGGGTGTTTGTCTGGACTGTCACCCACGGCATGATCGAACTGGGTCAACCGCGCCAAACCAGTCAACATAATACCGTGTCGCCAGAAGCGGCGATCGAATGGGTAGTGCGTCAACGGGAAGGGGGTATCTACATCTTTAAAGACCTGCATCCGTTCATCACTTCTGCTCCGGTGACTCGCTGGTTAAGAGATGCGATCGCCAGCTTTAAAGGAACCGAAAAAATCATTATTTTAATGTCTCCCCTGCAAGAAGTCCCTATAGAACTAGAGAAAGACGTGGTAGTTCTAGATTTTCCTCTGCCGGACATGGGAGAGTTGGATACGGTTCTCTCTCAACATCTAGGCAAAAATCAAAATCGTCGTACCACCACAGAGGTGCGGGAAAAACTGCTGAAAGCGGCCTTGGGTTTAACCAAAGATGAAGCCGAAAAAGTTTACCGCAAGGCCTATGTAAAAGCCAACAAATTAACGGAAGACGAGGTAGAAATCGTCCTTTCCGAGAAAAAACAACTGATTCGCCGCAACGGAATTTTAGAATACATTGAAGAGGACGAGACCATCAATGCCGTCGGCGGTCTGGAAGAATTAAAAAGATGGTTAAAACAGCGCTCGAACGCCTTTACAGAAAGAGCCAGAGGTTACGGACTCCCCCAACCGAAAGGAATGCTAATTTTAGGAGTACCGGGCTGTGGTAAGTCCTTAATTGCCAAGACCACCTCGCGCCTCTGGAGTTTACCGCTCCTGCGCTTAGATATGGGACGGGTTTACGATGGTTCCATGGTGGGACGGTCCGAGGCCAACCTGCGTAATGCCTTAAAAACTGCCGAATCCATCTCTCCGGCCATTCTTTTCATCGATGAATTAGATAAAGCTTTTGCCGGTGGTACAGGATCCGCCGATTCCGATGGGGGAACCTCTAGCCGCATCTTCGGCTCCTTCCTGACTTGGATGCAGGAAAAAACCTCGCCCGTCTTCGTTATGGCCACAGCTAACCGGATTGAACGGCTACCCGGGGAATTTCTCCGCAAGGGGCGCTTCGATGAAATCTTCTTTGTCGATTTGCCCAATTCCGAAGAAAGACAAGATATCTTTAATATTCACCTGACTAAACGACGCTCCGACATTTCTCGCTTCGATTTGGAGCAGTTAGCCAAGGTATCCGATGGGTTTTCCGGTGCGGAAATAGAACAGGCGCTCATTGCCGCCATGTATGAGGCCTTCGCCCAAGATCGCGAATTCACGCAATTAGACATTATTGCGGCGATTAAGGCGACTCTGCCCCTATCTCGCACCATGACCGAACAGGTAACTGCCCTGCGTGATTGGGCCAGACAACGCGCCCGACCTGCTTCGGCCTCCGTCGCTGAGTACCAGCGATTGGAGTTCTAACAGACTTTCGCCCGCTCCCAACGGGATGAAAGGCTAGTTCTCAGGGACTAGCAATGCCTCGAAAAGCCGCTTGGCGGCACTCTTTAACTCTCAATCTGTTGTTGTTAATTCTTAATCTACAAAGAGGAAATTCCAATGTCTCATTTCAGCACTCTCCGGACCAAAATCACCGATGCCGAAATCCTCAAAGCTTCTCTCCGCGACCTCGGCATTAGCGTGAAAACCGAAGCCGATGTTCGTGGTTACAACGGTCAACGGGTTCGCTCTGACATCGTTGCTGTTCTCGATGGCGAATATGATCTCGGTTGGTCCCGCAATACCGACGGCAGTTTTGATTTAATCGCTGACCTCTGGGGTGTGGCCAAAAAACACAATCAAACCGAATTGATCAACTCGATCAACCAAAAATACGCTGTGAACAAAACCCTATCCGAAGTGAAACAGCGCGGTCTGCAAAACGCTAACGTTAAGCTAGTCGTTCAAAGCTAAGATTTACAGCGCGTTCCCAAGCCTAGGGGTTGACCAGTTCGGTTAACCCTTTTTTCTGTCTGTGGGGTATGTTAAGAATAGTAAAATTAACTTGACAAAAATGCTCCGACCCGAAGAAAGAACTAAACTCGATCCGACCAAAGACAGCGATTTTTATGCTTTTCCCCGCTTTGTCACCCACGTGGATGAGGGTTTTATCGATCGATTAACCGCTCTCTATCGAGAGATATTATCGCCGAATACGCGCATTTTAGACCTGATGAGCAGCTGGGTGTCCCATTTACCGGAGGAGATGGAATTTGAGCATATCGAAGGTCACGGGATGAATGGGGAGGAGTTAGCCAAAAATCCCCGCTTGCATAGTTATTTTGTCCAAGACCTCAATGCACAGCCAAAATTGCCCCTAGGGGATAGTTCTTTTGATGCGGTGTTAATCACGGTGTCGGTGCAGTATTTGCAGTATCCAGAGGCGATTTTTGCGGAACTGTATCGCATTTTAAAGCCTAATGGTCTGGTGGTGGTCAGTTTTTCCAATCGAATGTTTTATCAAAAAGCGATCGCTGCTTGGCGCGATAATAGCGATTTAGGCCGGGTAGCGTTAGTGAAATCCTATTTTAAATCGGTGGCGGGATTTAGGGAAGTACAGGCGATCGTTCGTCCTGCTACTACCCCCAGTTTCCTGCAAATGTTAGGAATTATGGTTGCTGATCCCTTCTATGCAGTGATAGGAAAAAAAGAATCTTCTCTAGGATTATAATCACCGTTAACAATCAGATGGCTATTCCGATAATATCTGTAATTCGTTGGAATAGCCTATTTGATCTCTCCTGGTTTGTTGTTCACTTGTGTTGGATGTAATTCCTCCGCAAACTGTAAACTAAGAGATTTGTGTAAGTATTGCCAGAGGATTTAACGAATACTTACAAGAATATCTCGATCTACAATATCAACTGATAATGCAAACTGGTGTAAGTACTCTCTAAAGTTGTTGAACATCAATAATTACCTCGAAATCGTTGGCATTTTTTCAAGAAAACCTACTACATTTTTTATTCTATCAATCACAAAATCACGCTCTAAATATGACAGCAAAGCTCCAGCTTTTGGCCCACGCTCTTTACCTAAGAACGATAAATAAACAGCTTTAAATGCAAGGGGTTGCTGCATTTCTAACTCTTTTGCTGTTGCAAATAAAGTTGTTTGCAATTCGTCAGCTTCCCAAACCTTAACATCTGTCAAGCTATGAGTTAGCTGTCTGAGATAAGCAACCTGCTCCTGAGTCAAGTCCCTAACTTTCTCAGGAACCCTGTCAAGATAAAGAACCAATTTCTCTTCTTCGTCAGCATAGTCCGCCAACCATTTTTGGGCAACTGAAATCCTTTGATTGGCAATTTGCCAATCATATTCGCTTAAAGGCTGAGTACTACGTTTTTCAATCTCTTGACGAATATCGAGGTGAGGCACTTGCAGTAAAGAAATCAGCGTGCTGAGATCAACAGGATGGTAAGGCTTAATTGCTCCATCAAGTTGAGAGTAAAACAATGGCATTAACTCTTCAGGCAAAGCAGATTCTTGCTGGGCATCTGCTGATAAAGCTTGATACTTATCAGCTAGAGAATCGTAGTCTCTAAATAGCCTGGTTGTCGTTTCATAATTGGGCGCAAAGTTAATAACCGTCTTAGGCTGAGTTCGTAGCATTAAAAATCGAAGTAGCTCAGGAGGAAGTAACTCAGCGATTTCTTTGGCGCTTGAACCAACCCCCTTTGATGAACTCATCTTCGTGCCATTGACCAAAATGAATTCGTAGGGTGAATGGAAAGGTGGCTGTTTTCGTAGCACTTTTCGACAAATTGCATTCGCAACATCTCTAGATCCTCCTTTCTGGGAGTGATCTTTACCCGCAAGCTCAATGGTGATTCCCAATAAATCCCACTTTGCCACCCACTCAACTTTCCAAGGTAATTTACCATTGCCATCAAAAGGAGAAACCCAGCCTGAATGACCACAACCTTGAACCCAATCCGTTGCATCAGGTTTGCAAGTGTAGAAAACTTCTGACCCGTTGTAATCTGACACCACCGTTGTTGCAATCTTGCCGCAATTTTCACAAGCGATCTGAAAGGGATACCAGTTATCTGGCCGACGCGCTTTGCTCACCTCTAGATAGGCTTCTCTGACCAAATGAGCGTTTTTGAGGAAGGTATCAATGTAGGAATTTAATCGACCTGAGCGGTATAGATCACGCAAATAGTAAACCTCTGGTCTAACCCCCAAATGCTCGAAAACCTCTAGAAACTCCCCCATGAAGTACTTTGCATAATCGCTGGCACTATTGTCCGGTGAAGGGACATTGCAAAGGGGAAACCCTAAGTAAGGTGCAAACTTCTCTCGATCGAGATAATGGGGAACAGTATCAAGTGCATCATAATCATCAACACCATAGAGGAATTTCGATGATTTACCAGAATGTTTCAAGGCTCGATAAATCACATCATGGATCACAACCCCTCTCAACGATCCAACATGAACTCTTCCAGATGGGGTTTTTGAATCGTTGACAACTTGGTTTCCTTGTGCATCCGCAGCAATTTTGTCGGCCCAAAACATGAATTAACCTTATCTATCTACAGTCTTTACATTTTACATTCTAAAGGAATATCTAACACTTGACATAGTGAGTTATCTGGAGTAGGTCGAGATGAGGTGTAAATCTTTAGCGTGGGTTCAGGGGATCGTCTTCTTTGTGCCATTTAACCTCAAGACAAGATATCTTTAATATTCCTCGACTTCCCCCGTATAAACATACTAACTATGGCTAAAAGTCTTACAGAGCCTGAGTTAAATCAACACAATACTAATGGACTACTGGACACAAAATCCTGAAGTCTTTACGCGGATAGGGTTTGAGGCAAAAACTTTCAAATTTGACCTTTGGACCGTTATACCTTGTTTCAGGGCAGAAAACCAGCAAAAACATGGCTACAGAGGGAATCGCTTACTCTAGAGATTAATGACACTATCTGTTACCATCAGGTTAGCGATCACTATACAGCCAACTCTACGGAATCGCTCTACTCCAGATATAGTCAACGGTACAGCCATTTTTAAGCGAACAATGTACTCAGTAGCCTCTTTTCAATTTTTTCTGAGAAGCGACCTGCAGTAAGGGTTTTGTTGATTTTTTAGTATTTATGTATGGGGGAAGTCCAGATATATTTTCAAATCCTCGAATAGCAGATTTTTTATTAGTTATATAAATATGTTGATCAATATTCTTGATCTCCTTATTTTTGAGAAAAATATAGATAACCGCATAGGTCAGAAATGTTGAATCCTTAGATAAAACTTTATACACAAGCTGAAATTGCAAAAGTGTTTTAGACAAACTCAATTATAAACAAAGTAGTGCAATTGAGAATTTAACTTATCTTATCCTATTTTTAGCCCTGAAATATATGATAGCGATGATAGTTTAAAAAATCCAAATCCGGTGAGAAGCGATCGGGAACATTTAAAGTTTTACCGCGATAGTTGATAAAATTTAGTTCTAACGTCTCGCTACCTTGATCCCGAGCCTTTTTTTCGATCTCATGGCCAATAATTAATCTTAAATCCTCATCGAAACTAATTAAACCTCGATCGAAAGCAGTATCATGAGTACGAGCTAGGCACAGGCCATTATGAGGGTTTAAACGCTGTTCGGGAAATTGACTCCAGGGTAATATATGACTAGCTGTTAGTAACAGAGGAATGGGATTTCCTGTAATACAGCAACGATAGTTATATAGGGCTAAAATTGTCTTTCTAAAAAAGTTTTGTCCGATTCTAACTTTTCTGATTGCCTCGGTTTCTGTTTTGATATTTTCCGAAAAATCAAGTCTAGTAAAATCCTCTTGCTGCTCGTTTATAACTCCTAAAATAACGTGTAATTTTTCCTGACTTTACAGTTTAAAAAAGTCTCTAACAAAATCTACTAATTCTGATAAGGGACTAATAAAATCTTGGGATTTTTGTCTATTTAAATCTGTCTCTTTTTCATTATCTAATTTTTTGGCCAAAAATGCTTTATCAAAAAATTTTAACATTCCTCGTTGTTGAGGATTGTTAATTTCGTTGTAAAAATTAACTGTAACAAAACAGATAAGAGGAATTTCTGGAACATTATAGTTAATGCCGTATTTTTCCTTAATTTTAGAACCATGCTCATTAGCTATTTCTAACAAAAGTTTCCATTTATAGGTTTGCGATGCTCTTTCTCGCAAAGAAGTTTTTAACGATAAAATTATACATTTAGGATAGGGTATTTCTTGATTATTACCATCACTTATATTTGCAGAAGTATGGTAAGAATAAATGATCAAATCACAATCTGGTTTTTGTTGTTCTCCATCACCCAATTTAATAGTGGATATATTTTCAAATCCTCGAACAGCAGATTTTTTATTAGTTATATAAATATGTTGATCAATATTCTTGATCTCCTTATTTTTGAGAAAAATATAGATAACCGCATAGGGAAATATGTTTCCTACCACAGCTTTGGCAGTTTGTTTTTCATCTTTAATCAATCCCCGAAGCTTTCTTTGTTTAATAATTTTTTCTACTTCATCTTTTGAGCCTTGAATAACTTCATAGAGATAATTGAAAGCATTTTGATATATCTCTACATCTTGAATTGCTAAAATAGCGTCTATTTTCGAGATCACCGGTTGCATATAATAAGCATTCTTAATTGTCTCGATTAATTCATTTTCCTGAACATTAAAGCTATAGATATCACTCATAAATCTTTAGGACTAAAAAACTAGGGCAAGTTCTAATTGTTTGATAATTGCATTTTTGCGAGATGAATCAAGCAAATTTTTCTGATCTAAAATAGGATTATTCAGACTTAGCAATATCTCCCTTCCTATTGCCTCTACTACAGGAGGTACAACCGCATTACCAAACTGTTTATAAGCTTGATTATCAGATACAGGAATAATAAATTTTTCAGGAAATCCCATCAATCTTGCACATTCTCTTGGTGTTAGACGACGGGGATTTTTTCCCTGTTGAGGGATCAAAATTTCGGAACCATCTTTATAATATCTAGCACTCAAAGTTCTGGCAATTCCCTCTAAATTAACCAATCCATAACCGAAACCATTCCCTTTTTCTTTATGTTTATCAGCATACTTCTGTAAGTAATCCCAGAGATGATCTGTTAAAGTATATTTACTATCAACTTCCCCTTCAAGAATATCTTTAATTTTAGGATGAATATCTGGTATTTCTGGAAACATAAATCGGCTAGGTTTCTCAAACCCCACTATAAAAATTCTTTTTCTGTTCTGGGGAACAAGAGAACGAGCATCTATGACCTGATAATAAATATGATAATTTAAATCATCTGATAGGGCATTTCTAATCACTTCAAATGTTTTACCCTTGTCATGACTCTGTAAATTTTTGACATTTTCCAAAATAAATGCTTTCGGTCTTTTTTCTCGAATAATTCTGACAACCTCGAAAAAAAGTGTTCCTTGAGTGGGATGATCAAATCCATGGCGAGTACCTAACGCATTGTGTTTAGTTACTCCAGCTATGCTAAAAGGCTGACAGGGAAACCCAGCCGTCAATATATCATGATCTGGTATTGTTAAAGCGGGAATTAAAGTAATATCTCCTTCGGGACTATCGTTAAAATTGGCTTCGTAGGTTTTTCGAGAAAATTTATTCCACTCCGATGAAAAAACACACTGACAACCCAGATTTTCAAAAGCTATTCTAAAGCCTCCAATGCCGGCAAATAAATCGATAAATTTGACCATTTTACCTTAATATTTTCCTAGGGATGATATTCCCTGATTATAACCAACAAGATAGCTAAAGTACAAGTGAATTAACCATCTTAATCCTGTTTTAATTGTTAAGATAGATACGACTGATTTTCCTAGCAGCCCAAAATAATTCAGTCGCACCTTTTTGACATTCAAATCAAATCGGGAAAAACTTCGCGCACTGCTGGATGAATTAACCGATGATTGGCGACATTTAACCCCTTAGCGAGGGAAACATCTTGATCCAAGGCTTTTACTCCATGGTCGGCTAATTTAATAACGTAGGGTAGGGTACTATTATTTAAAGCTTGAGTTGCCGTCCAGGGTACTGCTCCTGGCATATTAGGGACACCATAATGTACTACTCCCGACTCCAAGTAAGTCGGTTGACTGTGGGAAGTGGCCCGCAGAGTTTCCACGCAGCCCCCTTGGTCTACTGCCACATCGACAATTACAGAACCAGGGTTCATTTTGGCGACTAAAGAGCGAGAAACCAGCGTCGGCGCTCGTTTTCCTAAGACTAGCACTGCCCCAATCAATAAATCAGCCCTAGGAACCACATTTTCTAATTGTGCCGGGCTACTATAAAGCAATTCTACCCTGGAACCGAATAAAGTCTCTAAATAGGCCAAGCGATCGACGTTAATATCTAAAATAGTTACTTTTGCCCCCATACCGATGGCAATTCTGGCCGCTTCCGTACCCACCACACCCCCGCCAAGGATAACCACTTGTCCAGGACTCACCCCGGGGAAACCCCCCAGTAAAACTCCCCTACCTCCCTGTTGTTTTTCCAGATAGCGGGCCCCAAATTGTACCGAAAGACGACCGGCAATAACACTCATGGGAGTCAAGAGAGGCAAGCGACCATCAGCAAGCTCGACCGTTTCATAAGCGATCGCAGTTGTTCCCGACTCGATTAATGCTTCCGTTAAATAGCGCTCGGCCGCTAGGTGTAAATAGGTGAATAGGAGAGCTTCCTTGTTTAAAAAGCCGTATTCTGCCTTAAGCGGCTCTTTTACCTTGATAATTAGCGGTTTATCCCAAACTTGTGCCGCTTTTTCCACAATTTTGGCCCCGGCTTTTTGGTAATCCTCATCGCTGAATCCAGCACCCAATCCGGCGGCCGTTTCCACGAATACCCTATGACCGCGATCATTGAGTACACGCACACTACTGGGACTTAAACCGACGCGAAACTCTTGATCTTTAATCTCTTTGGGAACACCTATTTCCATGGTTTGCTTCTGGGGGACTATTTCTAACTAGGGTATGCTGAAAAAGTTTTTCGGTGGGGGTAGGGTGTGGGGTGTAGGGTGTAGGGTTTTAGCCATTTTCAGGGGAAAAGTCCCGGAATTTCCCCCCGGATCACTCCAAAGGCCAGTACTTATCGAACAATGTTTTTAGATTTATTCAGCCAACCCTATAGTTGCGAGTAATCAGGCATACTATTTGGGAATTTTAGCGACTTTTTTGGTATTCTTCCAGCAAATCGATTAAATCCACCTGACATTTGGTGGGTAACAAATCCGCTAGAGAAACTTGCAGATGACCACCTCCGAGGGTGACTTTTATCTCCCGCAGGAGAGACATGACTGCATTCTCACTTAAACTGTCGTTTTCGAGCAAAGGGAAGACTTTTTCGGCAACGACGCTGTGTAAATGGGCCTCCCGGAGATAGAGATGCCATTTAGCCACGTCAATGTAGATATTGTCGCCGATTTGGGCGGCCAGATTTTCGATGTCCTGAGTTGTGTTAGCCATGGGGTGTTACCGAGTAGTTAGCGATCGCCGCTATATAAATCAAATGTCCCACCAATAGAATAGCCCAAATTCCCGTGAACAGATTCAACCAAGTCCAATCGGAAAATTTAATGATATGAAAAAACCACAACCCTGAATTAATCGCTAAAAAAGCCGCCACATGAACGGCGAAATTCATGCGATCATCTAAACGTCGGAAAGCGGGATCGTTTTTGCGATCGGGTTGACGGGGCCAACGAGGAGGCATAAGCAGTGACCAGTTGTCAATTATCAGTTATCAGTGTACCGGTTTTTTAGCCAATAGATAACGTCATCGACTGGTCGGGAAAGAAACTGGTCAAACTAATCCTATTGAAAGATTAAATAATACCTTTCGACAAAGGATTTCTCGGCTGGTGAGAGAGAGTCTATCTTTCTCTAAAAAAATGGAGAATCACCTTGAGGAACCCTTTGGTATTTTATCCATGACTACAATGCACAGCAAAGCAAAGGATTAAACCGCCATCACTACTACCGAATCACCAGCCACTAGGAAATTTATTTTGCACTACTACTTAACCAGTAATATTAGATAGTCAACTTACCAAAAAGCTTTAAAATATCTTGGCAGGAAGACTGGTTATTCTCTGGGGAAACCCAGAGAATGTCCCGATCAGCGAAAAAATCAAGGGAAAGATGGGCAGTATTTTAAGTGTGGCGCCGATGATGGATTATACCGATCGCCATTTTCGCTATTTTTTGCGACAAATTAGCCGTCGTCCCCTTCTCTACACGGAAATGATCACGACGATGGCGATTAAACACGGCGATCGCTATAAGTTGCTGGGGTTCTCCCTAGCAGAAAAACCTCTAGCTTTGCAGTTAGGGGGTGATAATCCCTATCTTTTGGCAGAATGTGCCAAAATAGCCGAAGATATGGGTTATGACGAGGTAAATCTCAATGTGGGTTGTCCTAGTTCTAGGGTAAAAGAGGGCAATTTCGGCGCTTGTTTGATGGCTAACCCGGAATTAGTTGCGAGGGGAATATCGGCAATGAATCAAGCTGTATCGATTCCCGTGACTGTAAAACAGAGAATTGGTATTGATGATCAGGATAGTTACGAAAATATGGCGAATTTTGTCCGTATTGTCGCGGATGCGGGTTGTCAACGTTTTACCATCCATGCGCGGAAAGCTTGGTTACAGGGATTAAGTCCCAAGGAAAATCGCACCGTCCCCCCCTTACGTTACGATGATGTTTATCGCCTAAAAAATCAGTTTCCCCATTTGTTTATTGAAATTAATGGCGGTATCATTAATTTAGAACAGGCTAGACAACATTTACAATTAGTAGATGCAGTTATGATCGGTCGGGCAGCCTACGATAATCCCTATTTATTTGCCACAGTCGATCGAGATTTTTATGGGGAATCGGTTACTCCTCCTACCCGGGAAGAAGTAATCAAAAAAATGCTTCCCTACATCGATGAATGGGTGAGTAAAGGTTATAAATTACACCAGATCAGCAAACATCTTTTACAGCTTTTTGCCGGTCAGCCCGGAACTAAGGCCTGGAAGCGTTATATTAGTGAAAATAGCCATTTTCCTGGGGCCGATTCTGGGCTAATCTGGCAAGCTTTACAGCAGGTAAACTCCCTAAATGATCTGGCCAATTCCCATTAATTTATTTTCTTTTCTATGATTACCCAATCCTCAATTACTGCTGGGGTAAAAAATTCAGCTATGGCGGATTTTGTTTATCAACCTCCCCCGGCAGCTATCACAGCTAAACGTATTTTAATTAAACCTAATTTAGGTTATCCTGTGCCACCACCAGTAACGGTTAGTCTGCCGGTATTAAGTCAAGTTTTGCGAGGATTGAGGGGGGTAAATCCCGGGGCAGAAATTATCTTATTAGAGGGAGTTTGTTCGGCTACTTCTTTAAGAGAAATTATCGATATTTTGGGTGTAAAATCTATTCTCGATCCTGGAATAACTATTCTTGATGCTGATAGTTTACCCCAGCAAGAATATCCGAATCTTTACCCTTTTCCTGTCCGGTTTCCCTCGATGTTTGCCCCTAAAATTATCGAAGAAGTGGATTGTCGGATCACGATTGGAACCCTAAAACGCACCCATTTAAAGGATAAACCCTTGATTTCTGCTTCTTTAAAAAATCTCTATGGACTCTTTCCCCGTAGTCATTATAAAGCGCGTAGTCCTAACTCCCGGGGGCAATTACATCGCCCTTCCGTACCGCTAATTTTACAGGATGTTTATTTTTGTATTGGTCATCTTTTTGATGGGGCAGTGGTGGACGCTAATCTCAAATATTTTAGTAGCAATTGGCGCCCAGATCGAGGAAAATCTATTCCTCTCGGTCAAGTGTTTTGGGGTGATGATATGATTAGCGTGGATCGCAGTGCTTGCCTGTTAGGTAATGAACCAATGCCAAGTTATTTAGATGCGATCGATTTGCTTCGTTCTCAACTTTTAAACGAAACCAATTAAAGTTAATAATTTTTGGCTAAAATAGGCAAACACTTGTAAGTACCTAAGCAAAATTAATTACACATTTCGATAAAGCTTTTGCCTCTTGCCTATTGCCTCTTGCCTGTCTTCACTAGGAAATTTATTTTGCATGACTACTTATTAAATAAGCTCTGGCTTATTATTTCTACTGCAAAGCCTTCCGCTCCTAGGCTGACATGACGGTATTTTATACTAAATCCTGTTTAAAAAATATACAGGAGAGTGGGGATCACCGGAGCGGGGGGAACAATCCATAACTGGGTTTTTACGGAAGCGAGCGAGGTAGGGTTTGGCATTCTCCAAGATTACCCCATTGTCGAGTGAACTGCTCTTTAGGTTGCCCAAAACCCCCCCTCGGTGAGCGGTTATGCGTCTATCCAGATGCTGCCGTCTTCGATGCGAAGGGGATAAACGGGTAAAGCTTGGGGTTGAGAAACTGCCGCCATCGCTTTGTTAACCACAGGGGGCCAGGTAATCCAGTCTTTGACAGCACCACTACAGAGATCAAAAGAACTACGATGCCAGGGACAAACGATCGCGCCGTCTTCGGTAATTTTGCCCTTCGTCATCGATAATTTTAAATGAGGACAACGATTACCGACGGCGTGGAATTGACCGTTATTGTTAATCAACAGAATGGAATTTTCCCCCACTTTTACCACTTGACGGGCGCCGGGGGCAAGGGAATCTACAGATAATACTTTTGTCCAACTCATATTTTTATTTAACTAAGGGAGAGATCGAGAATGGTTTCGGGGTAATTTTGGGCAATAATATCCTGTTTAGCCCATTGTTGGTAATCTTGCAACAATTGACTCATTAAACGCTGTTTAATCCGCAATAAAACCCCTTTTAAGAGACTATTACCGGCGATTTCTAACAGCGGACGCGGGGTTAACCATAATGGTGGTGGTAAGGTGACTTTCACCTCAAGATTGGCTTTCCCCGCTAGATAGGTTTGATTATTTTTTTCCACAGGAGCGAGTTTGCCTTGAACATTGAGGCTAAAGCGATCGTTGATATAATCAATACCTTTGATCTGACAGTCTTCTGATTGCAAAAATATCGTCCCCTCAGAGGTAGCCCAGACATTAAGAATAACCGTGGGCTGAAAATAGTACATATTCAAGAAGTTTAGGGGACGCATTTTTAGGCGAAACCGATTCTCAGATAGGTGTTCTGTTAGGCTAGTCTCAACGATAGCCTGTACTAATCTTTGCGGTTGGCGCAGATAATGCTGAATCGGGATGGTTTGTTCAGCAACAACAATTTCTAGGGATTCGGCAGCGGTAAAAGTTACTTCCATACGTTGGTTATCTTAAATTTGTCTCCCTTCTTAATTTTACTTTACAAAACTTATACTTTTCGACAGTCCAGATGTAGAAATTTTATCGCTAAGAGGGGACACAAACCAGATTTTTGCCCAAAGTTAGGCCTTTTTCAGTGATCAGTGATCAGTGGGGGTTTTAAGTCAACAGTGGGGGGGAGCGGGTTTTTCAAGTTGGATTGGGAGTTAATCATGCTATTAAAAACCGATTCAGTATAACGGTTAAGATCAGAAGCGTGCAGGGATCCCTGCGATGCTGGAACCATCTGCTCCCGTCTTCTGCATCTTGATGTCAGACAGCATTGATCAGGCAAACTTTACGGGTTCAGTCTTCAACACATAGTCCAGTCTGTCAACATCAAAATAATCAGCACGAACCACTATTCCGTTGGCAATTCCTTCAATGGCATGGTAAAGGTCGGCTTTAATCTGTGGACTTGACTCATTGTGAATCATTTTATACAACTTACGAATTCGATCGTCACAAGCCGAGAATATCTCCTCTCTTGCTTCGGAATGCAAGGGATGAGAGTAATAGTACTCAAGGTCTTCAATGCTATCCAAGGCCATTGACAAACAGTAAGGAAAAGTCTCCAGATGATGATTGCCGATGATAATTTGCCCCTTAAATCTGCCGTCTAGTACCTTAAGGTTGTTGATTGATTCAGATGGGATCATCTGGCCAAATGTAATATTTTTAATAAGCATTTCAGAGTCATCTCTTCGCTTTGGTATTTGACGCAGGACTGATATGGCCTTTACTATTGCCGATTCAAGAGCTTTTGCATTGTTTCCCGTAACTACTCTACTATGGAAAAAGATATGATGAAAAACTTGTCGGCGGCTTAGACTTCTCGCTTCAGGACTGAAAAGTGCTTCAAGTGCCAGCTTCCAATCAGGGTCATGATTTGCGAATGAAGGAACCCATTTTAAGACTTTATACTGATCGTCTCGCTCAAGCTTCTGAAGGCAGGCAAAATTATCAAAAGCATCTTTTAGAGATGAGTAAACGCTAGCGCTGTCCAGCTGCTTACAATGTAGTGTATCACTAGATAGTGTTGCAAGATAAGGTTTTGCTTGATCTCCAAACTCCAGAAAGGCAAAGTCTTTGCCAGCAAGCCGGCGTCTCAGATTTGCATTAAGCAGGGACCCAACTAGAAGATTATAACTATCTATCGAGCACATGAATACTGCACCATCACTCCCGTATTGTTTGTGCTGCTCGGTAAGGACATATCGGTACTGGTGCATACTTAATGCCGATGAAAAAACAAATAGTCTCATGGTATTGGATGGCTGGATACGAGTATATCCAATTGCATTCTCAGGATTATTGGCTATCCAGAAACTCGACAGTGAGTCAATGCTTGTTGCATATATTCTAGTTGCATTAGCAAATAAGCCACTAGCTCTTAGTAAGAAGTTCTGGTCAAGTGATAAATCAACTGTGTAGTCGCTTCGGCTTAGATTCTCAAGCTCTTGATTTAGTGCCCGAACGACATTCTGCGCTATGCTTAGGCGAAAATGTTCTTGATCGTTTATATCCATTAATCGTTCATTGCTTGCTCTTATGATGCGATGGATTTCAAGCTTGGAAAAGGTGTTATTTGAGTCAGGCTTTGTTTTTTCGGTAAGTTTGCGATTAATTACTCCATTAAGTTGCTCCAATATCTCGTCGGTTGACGATTTGCTTTGCGAATTGTATCGGCATTCGAGTTTGTCACGCAGAAACCATGGTATCTTATCTCGATCATTCGAGTCTAGATTCTTGTCTACAAAACAAATCACAGGTATTCCCCAGGTATGAGCCAAAGTTAGCTCTTCTCTTACTTCCACAGACTTGAGAGTCTCTTGCGCGAAAACAACAACTACTAGGTCACTCTCTAGTAAGTGTTTCCGAATATTTTCGTGGATGCTACGATTCTCATGGCTAACTATCTCCCTATCAACAACTGGAATCACATCTAAAAGCCTTAGCCTCTCTTGAATCGCGGCTCTCACATTCAGCAAATCCCAACTATAAGATACAAAAACTTTTAATGTCATAATTATGAGCGGAGGAAATACGAGTGACAGAAATTATAGCTATTAAAGGTTAAGGCCATTGGTGTACCTGAACGCAATGTCTCCAAGATTAGCTGGAACATATCTTAATAGACTTGCTCCTCTAGGTTGTCGTTTCTACGAATCTTAGTGCGGACATTTTCATGGGCCAGCCTGATCCTCTATCTGATTCAGAACTATGCCTGTCTAACTACACATTGTGGGTCAACTTTCGGTATATCACCCCATTTAGGTGCGATTGCCAGAACTTTTCCCCATATCACCCCCAAAAGCGTGTTAGCCAGATTAGCATATTGCCAAAAACCTTGTTTAACTAAATTCCTGACAATTAGGCTCATTCTAGCGATAATTCCTCTGTCTGACCACACCCCTTGACAAAAATTTATAATTATTCGACCTTTAGCGATCGCTATCGGGAGATAGTTGTTTTTTAGGCGATCGACTTGGCGAAAAGTTGTCAACCAGATGTAATTATTTTAGATATACAGATGCCTGTCTTAGATGGACACAGCGCCGCTATTCAAATCAAACAATTCGACCCTTATATTCGCATTATCGCCTATAGTTCCTTGCCAAAGCTTCCAATGGAAAAAAATAATCAAAGTATAGCTTTTGACCTATACTACCCTAAAGATATATCTTCCCAAGCTCTGATCAAAGCGATCGATGACTTGGGAAAATTAGCACAATCGGACAAACATCAATCCCGTCGAGTCGGATAGTTAACTAAGTTTTTCTTCAGGAAAAGTTGCTTGAAACTCATCGAGCAATTCATCTAACTCCTCAAGAGCTTGATTAACATCCAATCTCAGGCCGCCAATGTCGGGTTTATCGCGCAATTGCAGTAAATAATCGCGTTTATTAGCCATTTGTTTCACTTTATCGATCAAGCTGGTTTTATCCATAATTCACCCTCTGGTACTGACTGCGATTATATCTCAGTCAGCCCCTATCAGTGGCTCTCCTGCAAAAATCAAAAATCTTCTCTTGGGTGAGGAGACAGGAGGTTCCCAGGCTCTCTTGGGTTTGGTGGGTAAAATGTGTTCTAAGATATAGTCTGGCGAGCAAGTGGAATGAACCACAGAGACACAAAGGACACAAAGATCGCTCCTATGCAAGTTAAACTGATCACACAAAGAATAAGAGAGCCACTCCGACAGAGGAGGATAAAAAAGACAAGAGACAGCTAACTGATAACTGATAACTGATAACTGATAACTGATTTTCCTATGTTCCCTGTAGATTTTCACCGCACAGAAATAACTACCGTTGCCGATCCTATTTATCTAGAAATCTTTAAAAATCTCTATCAATTTATTGCCGAAGAAATGGGGATTACTCTGCAAAATACGGCAGCAAGTGTCAATATTAAAGAGCGCCTAGACTTCTCCTGTGCTATTTTTGATGAGGTGGGAAATTTAATCGCTAATGCTCCTCATATTCCCGTCCATTTAGGCTCTATGTCCGATAGCGTTAAAAGCTTAATTCAGGATAAAGGTGAGACGATTCGTCCGGGGAATGTTTATCTGGCTAATAATCCTTATAATGGCGGTACTCACCTGCCAGATGTCACAGTAATTAGTCCTATTTTTGACCGCCAAAATCAGGAAATATTATTTTATCTTGCCTCCCGGGGACATCAAGCTGATATCGGTGGCATTACCCCCGGTTCTATGCCTCCCCATTCTGTCCATATTAGCGAAGAAGGAATTTTATTCGATAATTTTTTGCTGGTAGCAGCGGGACAGTTTCGGGAACAAGAATTAATTAATCACTTAACTAATAGTCCTTTTCCTGCACGCAATATCGCCCAAAATATTGCCGATTTTCAGGCACAAATAGCCGCTAATGCCAAGGGGGAAAGAGAATTACATAATATGGTTGAGCGCTACGGATTAGCTATGGTTAAAGCCTATCAACAGTTCGTTCAAGATAATGCGGAATTAGCGGTGAGAAAAGCTATATCTGTCTTAAAAGATGGTGAATTTACTTATTATCTGGATAACGGTGCTGTCATCAAGGTCAAGATCACCATAGATATTGATAATTGTCAAGCAACCATCGATTTTACTGGCACATCTGACCAGTTAAATAATAATTTTAATGCACCCCTAGCAGTGACAAGAGCGGCGGTTTTATACGTTTTTCGTACCCTTGTGGAGGAGGCAATTCCTTTAAATGCTGGCTGTTTCAAACCCCTCCATTTAATTATCCCATCTGGCTGTTTTCTTAATCCCGTTTATCCAGCGGCCGTAGTAGCTGGAAATGTGGAAACTTCCCAGGCCATAGTTAATGCTTTATACGGTGCTTTAGGCATTCAGGCAGCCAGTCAAGGAACGATGAATAATTTCACTTTTGGCAATCAAAAGTACCAATATTATGAGACTATTTGTGGCGGTTCTGGTGCGGGGGCAAATTTTGCGGGAACTGCTGCCGTACAAACCCAGATGACTAATTCCCGTCTCACCGATCCAGAAGTATTAGAAATGCGTTATCCTGTATTAGTGGAAAGTTTTAGCATTCGCCCCGATAGTGGCGGTAAGGGACAATATTCTGGAGGTGATGGTGTCATTAGAAGAATTAAATTTCAAGAGTCCATGACTGCTAATATTTTATCGGGTAATCGCCAGATTCCCCCCTTTGGACTGGCGGGAGGAAAAGCTGGTAAAATAGGACGTAATGCCGTGGAAAGAAACGATGGAACTATCGAAGAATTGCCCGGTACTGCGACTGTAGAAATGAACCCCGGTGATATTTTTATTATTGAAACCCCCGGCGGTGGTGGCTATGGAAATTGCTGAACGATAACTTTAATTTTAATTAAGTACCTAAGCAAAATTAAGTAAGTGGTTATAATTAAATTAAAGATGGATACCCCCTTAATCCCCCCTTAATAAGGGGGGTGTCTGACGATTTACTGATTAAATCATGACAATTATCTTAGCGATCGAAACCAGTTGCGATGAAACGGCTGTGGCTATTGTTAACAATAACCAGGTGTTGAGTAGTGTGGTTTCTTCTCAAATTGATCTCCATCGTCCCTATGGCGGTGTTGTGCCAGAAATGGCCTCCCGACAACACCTAGAAACCATTAATTTTTGTCTAGAAAAAGCTTGGCAAGAAACGGGGTTAACTTGGTCAGAAATTGATGGGATAGCCGCCACAGTTGCTCCCGGTTTAGTAGGTGCTTTAATGGTGGGAATGACGGCAGCCAAAACCCTGGCTATTATCCACGATAAACCCTTTATCGGCATTCATCATCTCGAAGGTCATATCTATGCTTCCTATCTCGCTGAATCTGATCTTAAACCTCCTTTTTTATCTCTTTTAGTCTCCGGGGGTCATACCAGTTTAATCCATGTGCAGGCCTGCGGTAAATATCAACAATTAGGAACTACTAGAGATGATGCAGCTGGAGAAGCTTTTGATAAAGTGGCACGATTATTAAACTTAAGTTATCCCGGAGGTCCGATCATTGATCGCATTGCTAAAGATGGTAATCCCCAAGCTTTTCCCTTACCCGAAGGTAAAATATCTTTACCAACCGGCGGTTTTCATGCCTATGATTCCAGTTTTAGCGGTTTAAAAACTGCTGTTTTGCGCTTAGTAGAGAAATTCGAGCCAGATAATTTACCTGTAGCTGATATAGCCGCTAGTTTTCAAGATACGGTGGCCAGAAGTTTAACCCGTCGGACCATCAATTGTGCCTTAGATTATGGCTTAAAAACTATTGCGATCGGGGGAGGAGTAGCTGCTAATAGTGCCTTAAGAAATCATCTGGAAACTGCCGCCAAAAATCATGATTTAACCGTCTATTTTCCGCCACTTAAACTCTGTACAGATAACGCCGCTATGATTGCTCGCGCTGCTGTTGATCATTATGATCTTGGTCATTTTTCTGACCTTTCTATCGGTGTTCGTTCCCGTTTACCTTTAAGCGAAGTTATGCAATTATATAAGTAGGGTTTGCGGCAAAAAGGTTTTCGGTGGGGGCAGGGTGTAGGGTGTAGGGTGTAGGGTGTAGGGTGTAGGGTGTAGGGTTTTAACTATTTTCAGCATGAAGCCCAACGCCCGATCATGTTACGCTACCGCTAACCCATCCTATAAATAATTGCGCCTCCCTACTTAATACGTCAGATTTTTAGATATCAGCCGTCAGTATTCAGTATTCAGTATTCAGAATTGAGGAGATTGCTTTTATCTATTCTCCCTGTCTCCCCACCCCACTTCATAATTCATAATTGATAATTTATAATGTTTGGCTTTTTAAATCTCAATAAACCCCCCGATTGGACTTCTCACGATTGTGTGGCCAAAGTCCGAAAAATTCTTAAGACAAAACGAGTCGGCCATGGCGGAACTTTAGATCCTATGGCCACGGGAGTTTTACCGATCGCCGTCGGGGCTGCCACCCGATTACTGCCCTATTTACCCGAAAATAAGGCTTATCGGGCAAAAATCCAGTTAGGACTCAGCACCGATACCGATGATATTACCGGAAAAGCGATCGCTACTTGTCCCTGGCCCGATTTAACTTTAGAGGCAGTTAAGCCGCATTTAGCGGAATTTATTGGCAATATTGCCCAGATTCCACCGATGTATAGTGCTATTCACCAGGATGGTCGCCGTCTTTACGAATTGGCACGCAAAGGGGAAATAATCGCAGTGGAGCCTCGTCATGTCAAAATTGACCAAATTACAGTTTTAGACTGGTTAGAGGGCGAATTTCCACAAATAGAGCTAGATATTCACTGTGGATCGGGGACTTATATCCGTTCCCTGGCCAGAGATTTGGGCAAGGTGTTAGCTGTGGGTGGCACTTTAGCCAGTTTAACTCGCACGGAAAGCTGTGGTTTTCAATTAGCCGATAGTATTAATCTGGAAGCTTTAATGGCTAATTCCGAGGCTTTAATTTCGCCTCGCATTGCCTTGGCACATCTAGACTGGATTTCTTTGACATCAGAAAGAGTTATCGATTGGTTTCACGGCAGAAAAATTAATCTCACCGATGCAAATGTTATAATCAGTTCTCTGGTTGCTGTGGAGTCTTTAGAGGCTCAATTTCTCGGCATTGGTGAGATAGTTGTCGCAGAAGATGAATACTATCTACAGCCTAAAATAGTTATTCAGCAATAGGGGTAATATATGGGTATATCTCAGTTTTGTAGAAATGTCTATATTACATTTTGAGCGCAGGCCATTGGCGTAATAATATTATTGTAGGGGCGAATTGCATTCACCCTATTGTAGGGGCGAATTGCATTCGCCCTCCGGAAAGAGGCAACAGGAAAGGGAAAAATATGTATAATTGATTCTCTCTGGGTACTTAATAAATACTTTTTCTACATCTTAAGTATTCTTATCTGGACAAACTAAGCTTTTTTATCAACAGTATAAACCCACTGATTATCATTTTTTCTGGCCACGATTTTTTTAGAAGCAACCAAAGATTTTAGACAAAGATTGAGCATAGAAACGGGACGATTTAAGCGCTCACTCAATTCTTGAACTGTGATTCCTTGGGGATAAAATTGCATAAGTTCAAAAATTTGTGCGCTAGTATTTAATCCTTTTGTCGGACTAATAATCTTGATAGCCAAGGCTAGTAATCGGGAGAAACGACAGGCCATTAGACCCTTGTTTGTCGCTGCTTTGTTCCGATCAATCTAGCCTTTTTTTCGAGAAGTTATTAGGGTTTAAAATGCTAATAAAACTCTGACGAAAATAGAGATTAATTTGTTCCCATAATCTCTTGAATAGCAGATAAAAGGCGATCAATCTCCTCATCAGTGCCGATAGAAATCCGCACATAATTCTGAATGCGAGGATGTTTAAAATATCGCACTAATATCTGACGGTCTTTGAGTTGATTATATAACTCACTGGCACTAATCTGGGGGGGAGAAGCGAGGATAAAATTAGCTTCCGAGTCAAAAACAATAAATCCCAACTCCCGCAAAGAAGTAATTAAACGGCTGCGGGTTTGACGGACTTTTTGCCAAACTTGCTCAAAATAATTATGGTGTTTTAAAGCTGCTGTGGCTAAAGTTTGAGCGATGCGATCTAAATTATAGGAATCACGCACCTTATCCATCTGTTCGATAATGGCCCCGGAAGCAAAACCGAAACCGACTCTTAACCCCGCTAAACTATAACTTTTCGACATGGTACGACTAATGATGACATTATCGTAACGGGAGAGAAAATCGAGATGATTGTCATCACTAAAATCCACATAAGCTTCATCAATTAATACCAATCCCGATGCATTAGCACAGGTTGCCTCTAAATAGTCGCGCTCAAGATGTTTCCCGACGGGAGGATTAGGAGAAGCTAGAAAAATTAATTTCGCTTCCGGACAAATAATCGGTCCGGCTAATTCAAATTTATCATTAGTGGGAAATTCGATAATATTTGCCCCGTGTACCCGGGCAATTGTCTCGTAAAGGGAATAGGTTAAATCCAAAAAAGCGACACTTTCGCAAGGGTTAACAAAAGTTCGCAGGGCGATATTAAGTATATCATCGGAGCCATTACCCGCGATTATCTGATCGGCTGCTATGCCGTATAATTCCGCCGCCGTTTGCCGTAACTCTTTGGAGATAGGATCGGGATAGAGTCGGACTTTCTCTAATTGCTCTGGCAGGTGGGCAAAAATTTCCGCCGGTGGGGGATAGGGATTCTCATTGGTGTTAAGTTTGGTAAATCCCGCGCTTTGGGGCTGTTCTCCCGGAGTGTAAGCGGGGGTTTGACGAACACAATCGCGTGTAGGTAGCATGGACTCTCTGGGGCGGCAATTTCTAGCAAGCTTTCCATTGTAACAAATTCTCGCCGATGATCGGGGGTTGAATCGATGTCAACCCCTACTGGTAAAACTAATTAAGGTTCTACCCAACGGCCATCGGCTTTAATTAAATTAATCAACTCGGTTACACCTTCACTTTCGGGGACGCGTTTAATTTCCTCGCGACCGCGATAAAGGGAGATATAACCGGCCTGTTTCCCCACATAACCATAGTCTGCGTCGGCCATTTCTCCCGGTCCATTGACAATACAACCCATAACGGCGATATCGAGTCCGGTGAGGTGTTTAGTCGCTGCGCGCACTTGCTGCAGGACATCTTCTAAATTAAAAAGAGTGCGACCACAGGAAGGACAGGCAACGTATTCGACCATGGTTTTCCGCAGTCCCAGGGCCTGGAGAATGCTGTAACAGACGGGAATTTCCTTTTCGGGAGCTTCCGTCAGAGAAACGCGAATCGTATCACCAATACCGTCCGCTAAGAGAGTGGCAATCCCGGCAGTGGATTTAATTCGTCCGTATTCCCCATCTCCTGCCTCAGTAACCCCCAAATGTAGGGGATAATCCATACCTAACTCGTCCATGCGCTTAACCATGAGACGATAGGCGGCCACCATCACCGGCACGCGGGAAGCTTTCAGGGAAACCACTAGATTGCGAAAATCGAGGGATTCGCAGATGCGGATGAATTCTAAAGCCGACTGTACCATTCCTTCGGGGGTGTCGCCGTAGGTAAAGAGCATTCTTTCGGCCAGAGAACCGTGGTTAACGCCGATTCGCATCGCTTTATCTTGATCTCGCAGGGAAACTACTAAAGGTTTCAGAGTTTCGGCTATTTTTTCGCCAATTTCATCAAATTCTGCTTGACTGTACTCGCTGCGGTCGGCTTTCGGTTTCTCGAAAACGTACAAACCGGGGTTAATCCGCACTTTATCGACGTGCTTGGCCACTTCTAGGGCGATTTTCATGCCGTTGTGATGTACATCGGCTACTAACGGCACAGGTTGATAGGTGGCGAGCAGTTTTTCCCTAATTTTAGCTAAAGCGGTGGCGTGGGACAGACTCGGCACGGTGACGCGGACAATTTCACAGCCGATTTCATGGAGGCGACGGATACCGGCCACGGAACCGTCTATATCAAGGGTATCCTCGTTAATCATCGACTGCACGACCACGGGATGACCACCACCGATGGTAACGCTACCTACCCGGACGGGACGGGTTTTGCGTCGGTGAATCGTGGTGTCGAATTCGGAGGCAGTTGCGGGGGGGTTGAGCGTCGATTCCAAGGTTTGCATAGGACTATCACCAACAATCACTCTCCCTATTCTCTCAAAGAACAGCAACAGATTCTAGCCACTCTAATAAAATTGGGTTAAAACGGTCAGGACATTCATCCTGCAAACAATGACCAGCCTGTTCAAATTCTACATATTTAATCCTAGGATTAAGGGAGACAAAACCCGGAGCTAACTGGACGGGAACCATGCGATCTTGTTTGCCCCAACACAATAAAATCGGGATTTGTAAACGTGGTAAAATTAGCTTTGCTGGTGGACAATATTCGGGATGATTGACAGCTTGTGCTAGGGAAATAAAGGACTCCGCTGCCCCCTCATCTAGGGTTGGGGCGGCGATAATTTGTACTAATTCGTCGCTGACTGCTTTCTTGTCTTCGTAGGCGATTCCTGTCCATTTTTTCAAGACTTGCGGACGACGCAGATAGTAAAATATCGGTTTTAATAGCCAAGGAGAAGTGAAAAAGTTTTCGATGGGAGTGACGATATTTAATAACCAATCGGCGATCATTTCCCGCCGACGGCTGACATCGGGTAAACTGAGCATAACTAATCTGGCTACCATTTCCGGGTATTTACCCGCTAGGGCCATACTAACTAAAGAACCGATCGAATTTCCCACTAATACCACCGGTCTATTGATAAAAGTTTGCCAGAAATCGTGTATCTGTTCCACCCAGAGATTAACGGTATAGGGAACCTGCACTTTACGCGAACCACCGAAACCTAATAAATCTACTGCGTAAACTCGATGATTTTGGCTGAGAATAGGAATATTATGGCGCCAATGTTCGATCGCCGCTCCAAATCCGTGCAGTAAAATTAAAGGGGGTTTATCGGCATCTTGGCGGTTTTTTGCCGGCATAAAACTATAACGAATTTGCCAACCGCGCCACACCCAATCCCGTTGATAACCGATGCGTTCTGTCCAAGCTGGTGAAATTGTCACTTAAGTCAAACAATTAAGAGGTTTTCAGGAAATATTACTCTAAGTAGGTAGGCGTTAAAAATTATCAGATGCCCCCCTTATTAAGGGGGGACTAAGGGGGGATCGGCACCCCCCTTATCAAGGGGGATCCCCCCGCCTTCGGCTTCCCCCCTTATCAAGGGGGGCTAGGGGGGATCGAACCTAAAATCCATTTTTAATTTAATTATAACCAGCTACTTAGTTTTATTATACTGGTTTCCCCGTCCCTAACCGGCAGCCGAATAACATTTTTGTACTACTTTTCCCAAATATATTTAAACCTAGGGTTGATCTAGCCTATGCTAAAAAGAGGGGGATTAAAATCGCTCCTAGACTTTAATTGCAAATTTAGGATACTGCACAGATGGGCAATCTATTTGATGATGTTAGTCGCTTTCTTGAAACCCAACTGGAAGAATTTCTCAAAAGTCATCCCCAATTAGAATTACAGGCGCTGGTGGAACAACTGCGCGAACAGGAGCGCGATACGGCTAAACTGATTAGCGCTCTAGAAAATGAGCGTCAACGTCTCGAACAGCAAATTTTGGCCACTGCCCAAGATATCCAAACTTGGCACGCTAGAATTGATAAGGCTAAGGCCGCTGGACGGCAGGACTTGGTTAAGGCTGCCAGTGAACGCGAGGCGGCTCTATTTCGTCAGGGTAATCAACTTTGGGGACGGATGGAAGGGGTGAAAAAACGTCTGACTCAATCTCAAGAGTTACTGCAACAGATCCAACAACGTCGTCAAGAAGTGCAAATTAAAGCCGAAAAAGCCCCTAAAAATCAGTCGCGTGACTGGGAAACCACTTTTTGGGATCAACCCCAAGAATCCGACTATCAGCGCTCGAACTACGATAATCTCGATCTAAAATTTAAAGAATGGGAAATGGAAGAAGAATTGAAAAAATTAAAGCGAGAAATGGGACGATAATTACTGTTAAGTATCTAAGCACAATTAATTACACATCTAAGCCACTACTCCGTCAGACTTCTGCTGTGAGTAAACAGTGAACTGAAAACTCAAATCCGATCCCTAATAGCTGTATCCCGTCTCCTGTCTCGACTAGGAAATTAATTTTGCACGACTACTTAATTCATGATCCCTTTTTACCTTTGACTTCCTGCCAAGTGTTACCGACTCCCTGTAAAACCCCACGAATTACTAAACCAATACCCCTACCGATAACTTGGATAAGGATATAGACTACTCCATTACCCACCACCCGAAAAAAAGCGCGTAAACGAGGGGATAAAGAGTCTCTTAATTCTAAGGCGATCGAAACTAACCAGGGTATGCCTGTTAAACTGTTTAATTCTTCCTGTCGGGGGGAATAAATGGCTAGAGATTGAATTTCTCCATCGCTATAGTGAAATAATTGATATTGACTTTCAAAGATATCTTTAGGTTCTTGCCAATATTGTTGCCGTCGGTATTTCCAAGATAATTCATTGCGGATTTTAGCTAATTTTCTGGCGATGAGAAATTCTGACCGGTAAAGTTTTTGTTTGATTCTTTCCGATTCCGAGAAGTTATTGAGAATAATTACCGTCACCGCATTGGCAATATTATGAATGAGATTTTGCAGGATAATTTCGGCTCTGGCGATAGTTTCAGGAGCATTAGCTCGGTATTCTACTCCGTCAATAGTTAAACTATTTTCGTACACTAAATAGGAAAATAAGTCAAGAGTAAAAGGAATTTTATTGAGGATTTCTATTTGAATTGCCTCTCTTTCTTCCAGAATAATTTCATTAAGTTTGCCTTTACTAATTTCGTCATAAACCGAGGCATTAATTTCTAAAAATTTACGCGTAACTTTCTCCCAGATATCGTAAATAATCAGATTTAAGCGACTGGTTAATTCCCCGCTGCTAACCTGTAAATATCTCATTTCATCGACATTTTTACGAATTTCATCGAGAACTAAATATAATAATTCCCGTTGCCGATTATCCTGTAAAACATCAATTTCAAAACTAATCTTTGTTCTATTAATTAAAGGCGATCGAATAACTGCTAAAGTGGACTCAAAAACTGCCGAAACACAGAGGGGACGCTCGCGGCTTAAAATTGGTAATTCCCGATCGATATTGTTAATTATTATCGGAGGTGTCGCTGAAGCTGAATTGTAATAGCTCCCTTCCAGGGGAATTAGTTTTCTCACTAGCCATAGGGCTGCTAAAAGTTCTCGTTTTCTTCCCTGCCAATAAAAGCGATCAAAGCCGGATAAAGACTGTTGATTGAGGTGGAGATCAATTAAATGTAATTCACTTTCGATGCGATTTAATCCCGTTCTTCCGGCAGTGATTAACCAATGGCTAGGGGCTAAACTTGGACGGTTAGCAATGGTGAGAGGGGAAGGGACAACATCGTGGGATTCATCCCGGGAAATTTGCCCTAAAATAGTGATAAATTGCTCTAGGTTTGTGCCTTTGGGAATATAACCGGCGATGCCTAATTCTCTGGCGATTAGTTGCTGTCGGGAGTCGAGAGGAAAGGTTAATAGAACAATTTTACTTTCGGGATAGCGAGAGTGGAGAATTTCACAGTAAGACCAATCAAAGAGAGGATCAATAATAATAATTTCGGGGGCCGGATTAAGAGTCAAGGCGAAAATTGTTTCTAAATCCCCTTCGGTGACGATACTAATATTTTCTATCTGCGACAAGGCCTGCACCAGACCCAAGCGGAAAATCGGGTCATTATCGATGATAATTAGGGTGAGAGGGCGATCAATCACAAGAGTTGCAGCCTGTCAACGGATACTATTCACAGGGTCAATTATACAGTGATCTGGCTCATTTGTTTTGTTTATAGCCATAGAAATCGATGCGATAATCGGTAATTTTTACCCCCGTCGATGCCTCGATCTGTTTAATTAATTCCGGGGGAAGTTGGATATGCACATCGATGATTTCTTGACTGTCCAGACAATTGATGTGACTGTGGGAATCGCTGATGTTGCCGTAGAGTCTGCCGTCCCAGCGTTCCACAGATTCGATAATGCCTTGACCCGATAGAGCCTCTAGGTTTTGGTACACTGAGGTATGACCGATGTTTTTTCCTTGCAGATTGAGACGATCATAAATTTCTCGCGCTGATAGGTGTTCCTGCGCTTGCCACAGCAATTCTAAAATATAGCGACGCTGACGACTAACCCGCATTCCTAAAGTTTGACACCTTTCGATCGCATCTTCTAAACACCGGATCGGTTTTTGTTTTACCTCCAAATTGTCCATAGTTGTATCCGTTGACCTCCGCCCTAATACATAGTCATTACCAGTTTAGCTTAGTCTTTCGATCGATGTCCACATTGCCCCAGTTTTTAGCCCATCTCAGAGCAGTTATCTCAATGGTGAGATAAAAAATTTTCGTTGTAGGGAGACAAGAGCGCCAGAGTAGGAAGGAAAAGTCTGAGCATTTGTACTAAAAATCTCAACTTACACAATTCTGGCTTTAAGTCAATAGCCTTTACAAAACTTCAAAAATTGCAGCATAAAAAAATTTCATCACTGGCGGCTTTTTTTGGGCAAGAGAATCAACACAGTCCCCTGATTGCCTTGGTTTTGCCTTGATTTAAAGTTTAATGCTTAAACTAAGCCCACAGCATACCACGATCATACCATATTATTAAATCTAGGCAACCCCGATTTACAGCTAAATTTTGGCAAATTCTGGGAAAATCAAAATCTTGTAACTTACTTGTTACATTGAACTAATCGCCCCAAATATTTAAATATTTTAATTATTTACCTTAAATTTATAATTTTTACTTATTCTTGAAGGCTGATTAACTAGGGTTGGGCAAAAAAGCTTGTAAGCTCTATTTAAAGTCAGTCGAGTCGCTTAGTATCGGGAGACAGA
Organism: Microcystis viridis FACHB-1342; assembly: GCF_014698335.1. Taxonomy (GTDB): domain Bacteria; phylum Cyanobacteriota; class Cyanobacteriia; order Cyanobacteriales; family Microcystaceae; genus Microcystis; species Microcystis ichthyoblabe_A. The sequence continues at coordinate 107,672 of NZ_JACJSV010000002.1, forward strand.
TGTGACTTGTATAGCTTCCCAGTTTTTGAGATTTGAAGACTTTTTAGAAGCATTTTGAAAGTGTCTTAGCTGATGGATTAAATATGAATTATCAGCCATAAAAATCTTCATCAAGAATCTGTTCTAAAGAAAAAGGGCAGTCTAAGGGATATGCTTCCTCTGGAGGAATCGCAATTCCAAAGTCAGCCAATTTACTTTCCTTGATGGCAATTTTGCGACCTTTAGGATAGGTTTTATCGATGGCGATTGCTAGATGAGATTTCAAAGAAGGGGTGTTTTCTAGTAAGGCGACAACTCGTTCCCTGTGTTCGACAATGGAGCTATACCAGCTAGATTTCATGCTTTCAGGGGCGGAGGATTGTACTTTTAATTTCAGTAAATGAGCCAGCAAAATCATTAAATTTCCTTCCAAGGCATTTTTATCTGATTTACCCAATTCTTTCAACTCCTCAACCAAATGAGATACATCTAATGCCTGAAAATCTCCTTGTTCTAACTGACCTATTGTTGTTATCAGCCATAATTGAAAATCTTGTTCATAGAGTTCTGATTTAGTTATCATAATTGCTTCGATAATAGTTAATATAGATTGAATTGTACTCTATTTTGCAGATTTCGGATGTTGCAATCGGTAAATGTTAAGTTTTACTACAGGATTTAACATCTGCGCCTATGCCCTATTCCCTTATCCTTAGGATAAGCGGTTAAAATACATCTTAGCTTAAGGACTAGAGAATATTATGAGACTAGAAAGAGAAGATTTTGATTGGGCGGTACAACAAAACCTAATTACTGCCAGCCAAGCTGAAAATTTATGGACGGCTTTTATATCCCGTTATCCCCAAGAAGATGAAGTTAATCGCCCTCGCTTTAATTTTGCTAATGTAGCCTATTATTTTGGGGCATTAATTGTTATCTCTGCCCTGGGGTGGTTGATGAACGAAGCTTGGGAGAGTTTCGGTGGTGCAGGACTATTTTTTATCGCCCTGTTTTATGCAATTTGTTTTATTTTTGCGGGGAAAAATCTCTATTTTCAGCAAAATCTCAAAATCCCCGGCGGCCTTTTATTTACCATGGCAGTGGCAATGACTCCCTTAGCAATCTATGGTTTACAACGCTGGACAGGATACTGGCAAGCCGGATATCCAGCTATCTATCGAGATTTCCATACCTGGACTAAAGGCAGTTGGTTTTTAATGGAATTAGGCACGATTATCGCAGGATTAATAACTTTGCGATTTGTTAAATTTCCTTTTTTAACTGCACCGATCGCCTTTAGTCTGTGGTATATGTCAATGGACTTAACCTCTTTACTATTTGGAGAGAACGAATATACATGGAGACTGCGACTGTGGGTATCCTTTTGGTTTGGAATTGCCTGTTTAATAACTGCCTATTTAATTGATGTACGTCAGCGCCGTAGTCGGGGTGATTTTGCTTTTTGGCTGTACTTATTCGGATTAATTATGTTTTGGTTTAGTTTATCTCTCCTCATCGATGATAATGAAGCGCAACGATTTTTGTACTGTCTAATTAACTTGGGATTGATGTTATTATCCGTCCTGCTAAAAAGAAGATTATTTGTGGTTTTTGGAGGTATCGGAGTATTTGCCTATCTTTCCTATCTCTCCTATCGTCTCTTTGCCGATTCAATTTTCTTTCCCTTTGCCCTAACCGCCCTGGGACTTGGTATTATCTATATGGGAGTTTTGTATCAGCGTCATTACCCCACCCTAGCTAGATTTATTGAAAGTTATATCCCTCTCGAATGGCGCAATTTATTACCCAAAGATAGATAATTAGGAGAAATGGTTTTTCAGTGATCAGTAAACAGTAATCAGTAAACAGTGAACTGATAACTCACATCTGATAACTGATCACTGATAACTGATCACTGATAACTGATAACTGATAATCTTCCTTCTATGCGAATACTTATCGTTGACGATGAAAAAGAATTAACCGAACCCTTAGAACAAATTCTTGCTCAAGAAGGCTATGAAGTTGATATTGCTGATAATGGTCGGACGGGGTTAGAATTGGCACAAGAGAATAATTATGACCTCTTAATTCTCGATTGGATGTTACCCCAGCAATCCGGATTACAAATCTGTCAATATTTACGGGATCAGGGGGACACCACTCCCGTTTTATTTCTAACCGCTAAGGATACCATAGACGATCGAGTGGCGGGATTAGATGCCGGTGCCGATGATTATTTAGTCAAACCCTTTCAACTGCGAGAATTATTAGCGAGAGTCCGTGCTTTATTGCGTCGTTCTCCCAATTTTGAAGCTAGTAATAGCAGTAAACTAAAATGTGCTGATTTAGAACTCGATAGCGAAAATCAAGTGGCCTATCGTCACGGTCGCACGATCAGTTTATCAGCAAAAGAAATACAATTGTTAACTTTATTTATGACCCATCCGGGGCAACTTCTCACCCATGAACAAATTTATCAGCATCTCTGGTCAGAAGGGGAGCAACCTAATAGTAATGTGGTTCCTGCCCTGATGCGCTTACTGCGTCGTAAAATCGAAGCGCCTGGAGAAACACCTCTAATTAATACTGTCTATGGGAAGGGCTACCGTTTCGGGGAAAATTAGGGAATGCTGAAGGATAATGAGAATAAGTAGCTGGTTATAATTAAATTAAAAATGGATTTTAGGTTCGATCCCCCCTGCCCCCCTTGATAAGGGGGGATTAAGGGGGTATCCCCCCTTAATAAGGGGGCATCTGATAATTTTTAACGCCTACCTACTTAGCAACTGATTACTGATTACTGATATATGTTATCCTGCCTACAAATTGAAAATTTTACCCTCATCGATCGCTTAGAATTAACTTTCGGCAGCGGATTAAATGTACTGACCGGTGAGACGGGGGCAGGAAAATCGATTATATTAGATGCGATCGATATTGTTCTCGGTGGTAAAGTCAATCATCGCGTCATCCGTCAGGGAAGCCAACAATCAACCCTAGAAGCGACTTTTTCTCTGACTCCAGAATTAATTGCTTGGCTAGAAAGTCAGGAAATTGACCTATTAGAGGATAATAGTCTGACCATCAGCCGGGAATTAGTGATTACTAATAATTCCTTGCGTTCTCGTTCTCGGATTAACGGAGTCGTCGCTAATCGCCAACAAATGGCGCAAATAAGAGATTTTTTGGTAGAAATCACCGCTCAAGGTCAAACAGTTCAGTTAATGGACGCTAATCGACAGAGGGAATTATTAGATCTCTACGGGGGTGAATCCCTGCTGCTGCAGCGGGAAAAAGTAGCCACAGCCTACGCTAACTGGCAAGAAAGCAAGAATATTTTCAATAATAGATTGCAATCGGAACAAAATCGCCTACAGAGATTAGATTTATTAGAATATCAACTAAAAGAACTAGAATCAGCTAATTTAACTGACGCTAACGAGTTGGAACAGTTAGAACAGGAAAGAAACCGACTCTCCCACGGTGTCGATTTACAAAATTCCAGCTATCAAGTCTATCAACTACTCTACCAAAATGATCGCGATCAACCCGCCGTCGCTGATTTGTTAGGAAAAGCTGAAAATATCTTGACAAATATGATGGTTTATGATAGCAGTTTAGAGCCAATTTTAGAGATGGTGCGATCGGCATTAAATCAGGTGGTGGAAGCGGGACAGGAAATCAACGTTTATGGGGATAGTCTAGAGGCAGATCCGGAGAGATTGAACGAGATAGAAGAGAGAATTGTCCAACTTAAGCGCATTTGTCGCAAATATGGCCCAAGTTTAGCCGAAGCGATCGATTATTATCAGAAATTACAGCAGGAATTAGCGGAGTTGACGGGAGAAGGACAATCGATTGAGGAATTAGAAAAAATTTGTCAGCAACAGGAAAAAATCTATCGAGAAACTAGCACTCAGTTGACCTTTTTGCGACAAGAAACCGCTAGTCAACTAGAAAAACAATTGGTACAGGAATTAAAACCTTTAGCCATGGAAAAGGTGATTTTTGTCTGTCGGATTAACCCGGGTAATCCTAGCAGTCTGGGAGTCGATCAAGTGGGATTTTATTTTAGTCCCAATCCAGGGGAAAAAATCCAACCTTTATCCAGTACCGCTTCCGGAGGAGAAATGAGTCGTTTTCTCCTAGCGTTAAAGTCCTGTTTTTCCCAATCCCAATCGGCAGCGACAACCCTAATTTTTGACGAAATTGATGCGGGAGTATCGGGAAAAGTTGCCCAGGCAATTGCCGATAAATTAGATCAATTAGGTCAACAATATCAAGTTTTGTGCGTTACTCATCAACCCTTAGTGGCTGCTTTAGCTGATCACCATTTTCGCGTTTATAAACAAATGATTGCCGAAGATGATTCCACTAATCTCTCGGAAATTCGCACGGTTGTCCGGGTTACTTCTCTCGATAATCGTCAGACGAGAAGGGAAGAATTGGCACAATTAACGGGAGGAAATTCGGCAGCGGCTGCCATCGCTTTTGCCGAGTCTTTATTGGAGAAAGCGGCTGCCAAAAAACAGCAGGATTTAACCTTGAAATTGACTGATTAACCAACGTCCTACCTGACTTTGATCTCTGGTGCGTGCCTGTTGTAAAGCTGACTCTAAAACCGCAAGTCTTAAATTAGGTAAAACCTTTGATATATCAATTCTTTTACTACCTCGATCGATTATTTTAAAAGCGAATATTTGGGGATAATCGACGTTAACACTCCAGTATTCACTAACTCCTAATTCTTCATAGAGTAAGCGTTTATTACCTAAGTCATCATTAAGGGTAGATTTTGAGATTTCAATGACTAAATCTGGTGGGGGATACTGATTCAAATCAATAATCAAAGTACCGTAGGGAATCAGATTAGCTTTCTCGGCAAAATAATAAGATATATCCGGTTGAACTTCTCGATAACCAGACCTGCGAAAACTGCAATTATCTTTGGCATTAAAGGTCAGATTTTTTAGGGTGGCATAGAGACTAACAGCGAAGATCAAAATAGCATGATCGCTGGCATGATCGTTACCAATAGGAGTCATTTCTAATCGATAATAGCCATTGTGATAATAACTTTTTCCTTGATTTTCTGGGAAGTTTTTAATTGCTTCTAAGTATTCTTCCCAACTAGCTTTCATCCATAAATCTGTCGAGATAGTAGTTTCTAGCTGTTGCATAATATTAGCCTCGATTTTATGGGGTTAACCTTGAAATTGAGTGATTAACCAACGTCCCACCTGACTTTGATCTCTGGTGCGTGCCTGTTGTAAAGCTGACTCTAAAACCGCAAGTTTTAAATTAGGTAAAACCTTTGATATATCAATTCTTTTACTACCTCGATCGATTATTTCAAAAGCAAATATTTGAGGGTCATCTACCTTAACACTCCAGTATTCACTAACCCCTAATTCTTCGTAGAGTAAGCGTTTATTACCTAAGTCATCATTGAGGGTAGATTTTGAGATTTCAATGACTAAATCTGGTGGAGGATACTGATTTAAATCAATAATCGAAGTCCCATTTGGTATCAGATTCGCTTTCTCTCCTAGATAGTAAGATATATCTGGCTGCACTTCTCTAATTCCTCTTTTGCGATAGGAACAAGTAGGGAGTCCTTGAAAAGGAATTTCTTTGAGGATAGCGTAGAGACTCACCCCCAAAAAGACAACATGATGATCTCTAGCGTGTTCAAATCCAATAGGAGTCATTTCTAATCGATAATAGCCATTGTAATAATAACTTTTTCCTTGATTCTCTGGGAAGTTTTTAATTGCTTCTAAGTATTCTTCCCAACTACCTTTAATCCATGAGTCAGTTATCCCCCTAGTTTCTAGCTGTTGCATAGTTATCCTGTCTCGCTTTGAACTTTTTCTCTAATTATAGCAATTATTGATCAAATCAGAACTAGGGAACTGAGCAAGTATAATGATAGAATAGATTAATTGAGAAAAAATTAGCCCAATTATGACCACAACTTATGATTACATAATTATCGGTGGTGGTATCACCGGTTCCGTTTTAAGCTACGAACTAGCTAACCTAGGCAGTCGAGTCCTTTTATTAGAAAAAGAAACCCATCCCCTCAATGCCACTTTCTACAGTTACGGGGGTTTAGCCTATTGGTCGGCCACCACAGAAATCCAGAGAAAATTATATCAAGAAGGTCGAGAAATTCAGCGCAATTTATCCCAGGAACTGGGCATAGATAACGAATACCGGGACATAGAGTTAATTCTCACCGTTAACCCCGAAGATGATCCGGTCACTGTGGCCGAAAAATTTGCTATCTTTGCTATTACTCCCGAAATTCTCGATCCGCAAGCAGCGATCGCTTTAGAACCCCTATTAAATCCCGCTGCTATCTCCGGAGCTTTACGACTGCCCCACGGTCACATCAACGCCGAAAAAACTAATCTTGCCTATCAACAAGCTTTTCTGCGTCTGGGAGGCACGATTATTCGGGAAGCTGTCATCGAATTAATTGAAACTGCATCGAGAATTACCGGCGTAAAAACTCCTAAAAATAATTATTCTGCTGGGGAAACTATCGTCTGTGCGGGGGGATTAACCCGGTCTTTACTGCAAAAATCTGGTATTACTGCTCCCGTCTATTTTACCCATGCCCAGGTGATCAAAATTCCCCCCACTGAGATCAAATTAAACACCCTAGTTATGCCCGCAATTCCTGCTAGATTGCTATTAGAGCAAAAAATCACCCAACTAGAAAAGCAGGGCATTTGGCAGAGAGAAACCCCAGAAATAATTGCCAGTGTTTTAGAAACGGGGGCGGTACAATTCCGGGATCAAAGTCTTTATCTAGGGCAAATTAGCGCCATTATCACCGATCCAGGCGCGATTTTAAACCCTCTGGCTGGAGAAAAAGCAATCCGCACCGCCGTGGGGACATTGCTGCCCTCTTTAGCCTCTCTCCCCGGCAGCTGTCATCATTGCCTAGTGGCCTTTGCCCCCTCGGGACGGCCTCTAGTGGGAGCGATCGCCGATAAAGTGGGATTGCAGGTATTTTCTGGTTTTACCAGTACACTTGTATCGGCTCCGCCCCTAGCCCGACGTTTCGCGCGTCATCTGCTGGGGGAAAATGACGAAATAATTAGGGTTTGCTGAAAAAGTTTTTCGTGGGGACAGGGTGTGGGGTGTGGGGTGTGGGGTGTAGGTTTTTACCCATTTTCATCTGGTAAATTACCTAATTTTCAGGGAAAAAGTCCCAGAATTTTCCCCCCGATCCCTCCCAGCTCTGGGACTTTTTGATTGACCAAAAGTCTAAAAGTCTTACCCAACAAGGTTTTTAGATTTATTTAGCAAACCCTAATTGCTAATTGACAAAAGTTAAGAGAGAAATTAACTGATGGTTGCCATTAACCCTAATCGACTTTTTCCAATTGCCAAAGAATTTGGTTTCCCTCGCGTCTGACCCGGGAGATTACCCAATTTCGCCACGGCCAATGGTCGCCGCGACTGGTAACGGCCCCTGGATTAATATCCATTAAATCGGCCACTTCGGCGCTGGTAATCAAATAACCGCGATTGGCCACTTCATCGGCAATGCGTAGGGTTTCGATCAGATGTCTTAGCTGGTCAACTCTTTCTCCCCGGGGTAATTGGATTTCATCGCCAGCGCTATTAGGTGGTTCATTCATGATGATGGTCTGGTCAAAGTTGATTAACAATAAAAATTGTCGGTTAAGGCAAACAATCAAGCTTTCCTCTCGTTATTCTATCGATTCTATCAATAATAGTTGTCATCAAAACAGTCCTATCTCCTCGAATCTTACCGTCATATCTTTACTAAAACCCTAAAAACCTCTTGACAAAAAACACAAAGTATAGTAACGAAATTCAGGGAACGGGGAAAGTGGTTAGCGGTAACTGATAACTGATCACTGATAACTGCTATAAAATTGGACTAGCCTTTTTCCCCAGAAAAAAAATTCCCCCTCCATGACCTTAATCCTCTACAACACCCTCAGTCGTCGCGAAGAACCCTTTACCCCCCTCATCCCCGGCATTGTCTCCATGTATTGCTGCGGCATTACCGTCTATGATTATTGCCATTTGGGTCATGCGCGTACCTGTGTGGTTTGGGATGTGGTGCGGCGTTATTTGGAGTATCTCGGTTATAAAGTGCGCTATATTCAGAATTTCACCGATATTGACGATAAAATTCTCAATCGGGCTAAAAATGAACATACCACCATGGCAGCCGTAGCCGAGAAATTTATCCAGGCCTACTTTGAGGATATGGCAAAATTAGGAGTCAGACCGGCGGACGCTTATCCCCGGGCCACTCATACCCTCGACGGTATCAAGCGCCTAGTCTATGAATTAGAACAAAAAGGCTATGCTTACCCCAGCGATGGCGATGTTTACTACTCCGTCCGTCGTTTTTCTGATTATGGCAAACTATCGGGGCGAAAACTGGATGATCTGCAAGCTGGCGCCAGCGGCCGGGTAGAAACCGACGACCCGGAAGCAATTAAAAAACAAGACCCCTTTGATTTTGCCCTCTGGAAGGGGGCAAAACCGGGGGAACCTAGTTGGGATTCTCCCTGGGGCCAAGGTCGTCCGGGCTGGCATATTGAATGTTCGGCCATGGTTAAAGAACAATTGGGAGAAACTATCGATATTCATGTGGGGGGAAGTGATCTGATTTTTCCCCACCACGAAAACGAAATTGCCCAAAGTGAAGCGGCTACGGGTAAACCTCTAGCCCACTATTGGTTACATAATGGCATGGTTAAGGTGGCCGGGGAAAAAATGTCGAAATCCCTCGGTAATTTCATCACTATTCGCGAGTTATTGGCAAAATATGACCCCTTAGCCGTGAGATTATTAATTTTAGGCGCCCAATACCGCAAACCGATCGATTTTTCCGATGAGGGATTGCAGGCGGCCACTAATGGCTGGCATACTTTACAAGAGGGTTTATCCTTTGGTTATAAGCATCTTCCGCCCGATAATCCCAGAATTACCGACCAAGAGCTAGAAAATCGCTTTCAAGAGGCGGTAAATCACGATTTTAACTTTGCCGGTGGTTTAGCAGTGTTATTTGAAATCGCTAAGGAATTACGCAAGGAGGGTAATAATTTAACCCATGCGGGTAAGACAGACAGCAATCTGGCCCAATTAGCGGTAAAATGGCATACTTTGGTGAAATTGTCTAGGGTTTTGGGCTTAGAAATTGCCGCTGACCAGGGAGAAACCCCTGTTTCTGAGGGAATTAGTGCAGCGGATATCGAAAATCTCATCCAACAACGGACAGAGGCAAAAAAAGCGAAAAATTACGCCGAAAGCGATCGCATTCGTGCAGAATTAAAAGCCCAAGGCATTAGTTTAATCGACCAACCCGGGGGAGTGACTAAATGGTTAAGAGAGGGAGACTAGAAATTCTTTAACCACTTCCTCTACTTTGCGATTGCGGCCATCCACCTGATAGTTTAATTTCTGCATAGTGCTGGAGGTAATTTTGCCAGTGAGTTTGGCTAAAACCTGTCGCAATTGCGGATATTTTTGCAAACTATCCCGGTTAAAAATCGGTACCGCTTCGTAGGGAGGAAAATAGCGTTGATCATCTTCTAGGATGACTAAATCTAGCACGGGAATTAAGCCATCGGTGGAATTTCCCGCCACTAAATCCACCTGTTTTTCGGCTAAAGCGCGGTACATTAACCCTAAATCCATCACTTTCGGGGGTTGGGCAAAAGTTAGGCCGTAGGTCTTTGCTAATCCCTTGTAACCGTCTTCCCTTTCCAAAAATTCATAACCAAAACCCGCTTGCCAATTGGGGGTATATTTAGCCACCTGCGAGAGAGTTTTAAGATTGTATTGACTGGCGGTTTCTCCCCGGATAACAATGGCGAAAGTATTCTCAAATCCTAGACTGGGAAAGACTTCTAGATTAAATTTTTCTGGATAAATCTTTTGCAGCTTTTCAAAGACTAATCGGGCATCGTTCAGGGGTTTTTCCTGTAAAATTCCCGTGAAAGCCGTGCCAGAATACTCCACATAACCGTCGATTTTACCCGCTTTCACCGCTTCATGACAGATCAGAGTACCACCGAGATTAAATTGACGTTCAACCCGTAAATTCGTCTCTTTTTCGATTTCCTGTGCCAAAATTTCCCCTAAAATCACCTGTTCGGTAAAATTTTTGGAACCGATCACCACTGTGCCGGGGGATGAATGGAAAATTTGAGTCAAGAGGAAAGATAGCAAGGCCAACCCAATTAAACCTAAGCCCCATTGCCATTTAGAGGGCTTTTTCGGACGTTGCGAAGGGGAAAAGGTCTTTTCTAGCCGACCGAGACTCCAATCGGCAACAAGGGCTAAAAAAGCGGCAGGAATTGCCCCCGCCAAAATTAACTGATTGTTGACCGTGGCAATACCGCGAAAAATAAACACTCCCAAACCACCGCCACCAATGGCGGCTGCGATCGTAGCTACACCGATAGCAATCACCGTGGCAATTCTCACTCCTGCCAAAATTGTCGCCCCTGCCAAGGGTAATTCGATATAGCGCAGGATTTGACCGTCGGTCATGCCTAGGGATAACCCGGCTAATTTTAATTCGGGATCAACTTTTTTGATGCCCAGATAGGTATTTAAAACAATTGGCAGTAAAGTATAGAGAGTTAGGGCAACAATAGCGGGAATTTTGCCGATTCCTCCCAAAAAAGGCACGGAAATTAAAAAACCAAATAGGGCTAAACTGGGGATAGTCTGTAGGGTGTTAACGATCGCTATAATCGGTGGGGCGAGAATAGCTTGACGACTAATTAAAATACCTAGAGGAATCCCGATTAAGCTACCCATAGCCATGGCTATTCCCGTCAAGAAAAGATGCTCTCCTGTGCGAAAAGCGATTTCCCCCCCATAATCTAGCCAAAAACTATCCATAAACTTCCCTTAAAGCGGCTGCTTCATCCTATTGTATAGAATAAATAGTATCTATTAGTTCCAGTCTTGATTTAAAGATTCTATCACCATCTTGACATTATTTCCTCCCTAAAGACCAATGACTAACAAATTTAATCCTCGGGCTAAAACTGTTGCCGATTGGGCCTATATCGGTATTGATAAACATTTTCATAAAGTTCTTAGACACGAAGCTGGGGTTTTACTCGATCAGGATACGGAAGAATTACATCAAATTCGTGTGGGAATGCGCCGTCTTCGCAGTACTTTAACTGGTTTTGCACCCGCTTTAACCATGCCGAAATCTGCCGATCAAAAACGGGTGGGTAATCTGGGCAGAATTTTAGGAGAATTGCGGGATTTAGATGTGTTAAAAGAGGCTTTTATCGGTCATTATCAGCCAATTTTGCCCCCGAAAGAACAGGATTTACTAAAGAAAGTTTTACAAGTTCTCGAACAACAAAGAAAAAAGGCATTTGCTAAGGTAGAAAAGCTGTTAAAGTCCGATAAATTTCTCAATTTTAAGGCAGATTTTGCCAGTTGGTTGGATAATCCCACCTATCAACCGATAGGAAAATTAGATATTGCCACGGTTTTACCAGACTTATTATTACCGCAAGCGAGTCGCTTTTTACTGCACGAAGGCTGGTTAGTTGGGGTAAATTTAGAGGAAGATCAAAAAGTAAGAGAGTTTTCTAGTCAAGAAATTGATGACTTATTGGAAAAGGAAGGATTATTACTGCATGATCTTCGCAAAGAAGCCAAGCGTTCCCGCTATAATATGGAGTTATTCACTCAGTTTTATGGCGACAAATATCAAGAGTACCTAGAAGATATTAAAAACCTTCAAAGTATTCTCGGAGAAATGCAGGATTGTTGTGTTCTCTCGGATTTTCTTAGCCAAATTTTCCCCAATTGTCTCGCCAAGGAAATGCCCACCTTACTCGAAATTTTCCGAAATATCCGTCACCAAAAATGGCAAGAATGGCAACCCTTACAAAAGAAATTCCTTGACGCTGACACCAGAAAAAGTCTGCACAAGACAATTTTACAGCCTATTTTTCGGCCAAATAGTGTAAAATTAGAAACTAATCCAGAATCCTGAGATTAGAACCGATGAATTTTTTTCAAAAGTTAAACCACGCCATTAGTCAAAACCAGACTCTACTTGTCCTCGGTTTAGATGCTAACCCCGAAATGATGCCCTCCACCCCGGGAGAATTAATCGTTAATTTAGAACAGTGGCTCAAGTTTATTATCGATGAAACTGCCCCTTTTGTCTGTGCCTACAAACCAACTTTAGGCTTTTATCAAGCTTTGGGAGCGGCAGGGTTAGAATTATTACAGCGAATTTTAACGGCAATTCCCCCTCATATCCCGGTCATTTTGGATGCTAAACACGGCGATATTAATACTAGCAGTATTTTAGCCGAGACTATCTTTAAAACTTGGCAGGTGGACGCGGTTACTCTCAATCCCTACTCCGGACAGGATCACGTTGCTCCTTTTTTAGTTTACCCCGAGCATGGTGCTTTTATCCTCTGTCATACTTCCAATCAAGGCGCGATTAATCTGCAAGAATTCCCCAGTCGCGATAATCCTTTTTATCTGCAAGTTGTCAAAGAAGCTTGCACTTGGGGAACTCCCGAACAAGTATTTTTAGAAGTGGGAACTACTCAACCAGAGATATTGAAAAGGATTCGCAATTTTGCTCCCGAAAGATTGATTTTATTACGCAGTATTTGGGAAGAAAAAAGTCAATTCTCCGAGTTAATTACTGTGGGTTTAAATAGTCATGGCGAGGGTTTATTAATTCCTGTACCCCAAGACTTTTTATCTCAACCCGATTTGGGGGCAAAAGTCAAGGATTTACGAGAGGAAGTCAACAAAATTCAACAAAATCACCAGCAAGAATCGAGCCAAGATGATACTTGGACTGCTAACGTTTGTCTTTTAAAACAACATCCTCATCAGGATTTAATTCTACAATTATTTGATATTGGCTGCTTGATGTTTGGCGACTATGTGCAAGCATCGGGAGAAACTTTTTCCTATTATATCGATCTGAGAAAAATTATCTCTAATCCTAATATTTTTCAGCAGGTAATTGAAGCCTATGGAGAAATATTAAAAACCTTGACATTTGACCGCATTTCTGGTATCCCCTACGGTTCTTTACCTACAGCTACGGGTTTATCTTTATTATTAAATCATCCGATGATTTTCCCCCGCAAAGAAGTAAAAGCTCACGGCACAAGAAGAGTAATTGAAGGTAATTTTCAAGTGGGGGAAACCGTGGTAGTAGTGGACGATATTTTAATTTCTGGCAAAAGTGCGATCGAGGGGGCAGAAAAGATTAAATCGGCGGGATTATTAGTTAATGATATTGTGGTTTTTATCGACCATGGTGGCCCTGTTAAAGATAAACTTCGTAGCCATGGTTATCAACCTTATTCGGTTTTAACCCTAGCAGAAATTACCGATACTCTCTACGAAGCGGGAAGACTGACAGAAGCAGAATATAGCTGTTTTTTAAATCGCTCCCATTGATATTTAGGGTTTGCGGCAAAAAGTAGGGGCGAAGCATTCGGATAGAATATCTAGGGTTTCACCGATAGGTTATTGCCCGAATGCTTCGCCCCTACAGGACGCGGGCCGATGAAGAGGCCAGGTTTTGAACCACGATTCTCTCAAAATCTTGCACCTGTGGGAGCGAAACAGAACCCTAAAACCCTTACCTCGTCTATATTTCACATTTATTCAGCAAGCTCTACTTAGTTTCTAGCCTTCTTTTTCGGTAGGAGAATCGCCGAATCCTTTCTTGGAGCCTTTTGCCTTTTGCCTGTTGCCTGTTGCCTTCAGAAGCTGATCACTGATTACCGATCACTGGAAATTGTTAAGAAACTTGACTGCGTAAGACCTTTAAGGGATTGAGGAGCTTACCTTCTTCCTTTTCCTCAAAAATAGTTAAATCTTCGGGTTTACAACGTTTTATATGCAATTTAATCCCCTGCGCTCCTTCTGTTTTCAAATCTTCTTCGTAACCAGCTTGAGCGACTTCAGCCTCGTCTTTAGCGAGAAAAGGACCAAAATAATAAGTACATCTGGGATAGTCGGTTTTAATCTCGACCCAGTAGGCTAATCCGAACCTTTCGAGTAAGCTAATCAAAAATTCTTTCATTTCGTTCCCCATCTAAATCTACTCTGGTGGTTTTGTTACGTTTGTTTACATTTCGCAAACTTCCTTCCTATTCTATTTATACTTTCTCCTTTTGGCTATTGGGAGTGTCGAAAAATACAGATTTTCAGTCGGGGGAATTTTGCCAGCGTTGCCGGTAAACCTCGTAAAGAGCCATAGCCGCCGCCACCGAAGCATTGAGACTGGGGGTTTTGCCTGCCAAGGGGATAGATACCAACTCATCGCAGGACTTTTGGGCCAACAGACTCAAACCCTCTCCCTCCGAACCTACCACCAATCCTATCGCACCCGTTAAATTGATTGTGTGTAAAGATTTACCAGTTTTTGCCGCCGTGCCGTAGAGCCAAAAACCGGCCGCTTTTAATTCCTCTAAAGCACGATTGAGATTAACCACCCTAGCGACGGGTAAATATTCCAGGGCCCCCGCCGCCACTTTCATCACCGTCGATGTCACCCCAGCGGCGCGACGTTGGGGAATAACTACCCCCTGACAACCCATAGCTTCGGCGGTGCGAATGATTGCCCCAAGGTTATGGGGATCCGTAATACCTTCAGCGATGACGATGACGGGGTGGCGACTTTTGCCCTTAGCTTTTTCGATCAGATCGGCTAATTCGATATACTCATAGGGAGACATTTGGGCGGCGATCCCCTGATGATTGGCCTTACTGGTAATCTGATCGAGACGGAGATCGTCCACCTCATCAATTACCGTGCCGTTGGCTTTGGCTTTTTCCAAAAGGGTATGATAACGGGGATCGTAACGGAGTCGATTGACTACCCAAATCCGATTCAGTTGGCGCTCCTCCTCCATGGCCGTTAAAACCACCCGGCGACCGTAGAGCAGATCATCAGCTTCTTGGTTTTCTGGAGTTACTGTCGGGGATTTAGCCAGAATTGGCCCAGTTTTTGACCGCGAGGGCCGGCGAAAATTACTATTATCGGACTTGCTACGAAATGGTCGATCGCTCATGATTGCATGGATTAATAAAAGGGGGTCGGGAATAATAGTTAGTAAAAGTATAGTCAAATATAGACAGACTCAATTCCATTGCAGAAATTCCCTTCACTTTTACTTCGAGAGATTAATTCTCCTTGGGTGAACTACGCACCTCTCTATCCCATAGCAGTTAAACGCATTTGGGAATGCTTTTCGTAAAATACCTGAGGGCTATAATTCTAGTTTTTCTAATAGTTGATGTAATCTTGAGGGGTCTTGTAGATAAAGATAGCCGAACAGGGTTTCTAAACTGCTGGCCTGCTGATAGACTTGGGCTGTCAGACGACGACGTTTTCCCGTGACCGCATTGCGTCCCCGGCGCAGAATTTCTTTTTCTTGGTCCGTCAGATAGGGCTGCAGTTGCGCTAAATCTAAAGCCTGTTGTTCGGCCCTGACTTTGCCCACCACCTGAGCGTGATAGTCTCCCAGACGCTGGGGCGGCAGTAAATAATAGGTGCGGATGTATAATTCATAAACAGCATCCCCCAGATAGGCCAGAGAAGCGGGCGATAATCGGTCAAGACCCTCTAGGATTGGTGAACCCTGGCCACTGACCTGTAAGCGAAGTTTTTCGAGAGGAGATTCCACGATTTACGCTTTTTCTAGATATTCGATCGCCGCTTCCAGGGTGGATCGCAGGGAAAAAAACTTCTCCAATCGCACCAGTTTTACGGTTTGAGTTACCCGCGCATTGGTAACAATTTGTAAACTGCCCCCTTCGGTTTTGGCCTTTTTCACCAATTTTACCAAAGCCCCTAAACCGGAGCTATCGATAAAATCAATCTGAGCCAGGCTAATAATCACATCCTTAGGACCCTGCTCCACATAGCCTTCGATCACCTTACAAAAAGTCGGTTCGGAAAAGGCATCTAAAAGACCCGTCAAACGGAAAATTTGGTACTTATCTCTGACCTCGCGGGTGCCTCGCAAGCTGACAGTCAAGTTAATTGCTTCTGGAATAATCGCCTCCTAGCTCTAGAGCCGTAAAAATCAAAACCCTAGTATATCCTAAAAATTTACGCCCGATCCTTTTTTGCTTGCCGCATTAAATCAACAAATTTGCCAAACAGATAATCGGCATCGTGGGGGCCAGGACTGGCTTCGGGGTGGTATTGCACCGAGAAAAAGGGCAAGGACTTGTGTTTTAAACCCGCTACGGTGCGATCATTGAGGTTGAGATGGGTAATCTCCACTTGCGGATTTAAAGAGGCTTCCTGCACGGCAAAACCGTGATTCTGACTGGTAATTTCCACCTGTTGCTGCAGTCCACAGGGTTGATTTAACCCGCGATGGCCAAATTTCAGTTTAAAGGTTTCTGCCCCTAGGGATAGGCCTAAAATTTGATGACCCATACAGATGCCAAAAGTGGGTTTTTCCCCTTGCAAAAGTTGCTTGGCTAGGGCAATACCTTCGGTGACAGCCGCTGGATCTCCCGGTCCGTTAGAAAAGAAAATACCATCGGGATTATAGGCGGCGATTTTTTCCGGGGGAGTGTCAGCGGGAACCACGATCACCCGACAACCGTAGCTGGCTAAACGCCGGAGAATATTGCGTTTGATGCCAAAATCGATCGCCACCACCGTTAACGGTTCTTGATCGCTATCAATTGGCGCAAATTCCCAGGCGGACGGAGTGGGAGTCGTCCATTCGTACACTTCCTTGGTGGTTACTTCTTTGACGAGATTTAATCCCGCCATACTGGGGGCCGCCTGCACCAGCCGCAGTAAATCGTGATAATCGAGTATTTCCGTGGAAATTGCCCCATTCATCGCCCCAACCGAGCGAATTTTGCGGGTCAGGGACCGGGTATCGATGCCATAGATGCCAATAACATGATGAGCGGCCAGATAATCCGGTAGAGATTGGCTAGAACGCCAATTACTGGGCCGGTGGCAGATGTTTTTGGCGATCGCTCCTTTCACCTGGGGACGAATTGACTCCTCATCCTCGGGGTTAACCCCCGTATTTCCCAATTCTGGATAGGTAAAAGTGACGATTTGACCAGCATAACTGGGATCGGTGAGGACTTCCTGATAACCGGTCATCCCCGTGTTAAAGACAACTTCGCCGACGGTGGTTCCCTTGGAGCCGAAGGAATAACCCTCGTAAACTGTACCATCGGCCAGAACTAATAAGGCTTTTTGACTAGCAGCACTGGATATCATCGTCAATTTTTTAATCTTGAGTAGTGGTGAGAAACAGAAGTCAAGGATAGACTAGAACAGGGACTAGAAAACGAATTGCTTAGTTTTAATTGGCTAGAGCGTTTTATGATTAAGAGTACATCCGCTCAAGGACAACAGCCTCCCCTGACTAGCCATCGGCAAAATCCTATCGCTTAAAAAATAACTATATAAGTAATATGAGTCCAAGAAAACTGACTGATGCCACGAAAAAAGAAATTCTTAAGCTTTATCGGGAAACGGAGGCCACCACTTCCACCTTAGCCGAGCGTTATGGAGTGAGTAGTTCTACGGTCAGTCGTTTTCTCAAAAATTCTTTTTCTGGCGAGGAATACGAGCAGTTAATCCAGAAAAAACGCTTGGCCCGCAATGGTCGCGGCCTTGAGGAGGAGGAGCCAGCAGCGGATCTACCAGAAAAAGCGATCGAGGTGATTAGTGTTCGGGCAGCCCAAATCGCAGCTAAGGATGAGCAGGCTTTTGAGCCACCGATCGCTTCTGTGGAACAATTAACCCTGTTAATGGATACCGTTTACCCGCCAGAAGCAGATAATCCAGAAGATACAGAAATTAATGGCGATAAGACTCTAGAAACCGCTAATTTAAGCGAGTTTTTCGTCGAAGCTATCGAGGAAGAGGAGGAAGAAGATGAGCTTGACGAGGATTGGGATGAAGAGGAGGATGAGGATGAAGATGAGGAGGAGGGGGAACTAGCGGACAGCTATTTAGGCCCGACTATCGTTAAAACCGCCCAATTACAGATCTTACCCCTCTCGGCGGCGGCTTTTCCCAAAACCTGTTACTTGGTCATCGATCGTGCTGCCGAATTAATCACCCGTCCCCTCAAGGATTTTGCCGAATTGGGTAAGGTTCCCCCTCAGGAAATCCAGCAGCGCACTCTCCCCATCTTTGAAAGTCATCGCATCGCTCGTCGTTTCTCCAAGCGCAAGGAAAAAGTGATTAAAGTTCCCGACGGTCGCCTGATCGAAAAAGCTCACGCTCAACTGGAAGCTAAAGGGATCACCCGTCTGCTCATGGATGGTCGTATCTACGCTTTAGAGTAGGGAATTAGCGGGTTAGCAGGGTGTGGGGTGTGGGGTGTGGGGTGTGGGGTGTAGGGTGTGGGGTGTAGGGTGTGGAAAGAATAAATAAAAATAATCTCCTGTCTCCTGTCTCGGAGTCTCCTATTTAAACAATAGATAAGTTTTTTAACAAGAGTAGTTTTAGATACTAATTACCCGATGCACTGGGGTAGAATTGGAAAAACCAGTCCAACTGTTTTAGCCAAGCTACTTAACTATGATGAAAATTAACTTGCTGTTCGCGTTATCTTCTCTTAAAAAATCGAAAAAAAACTTTACATAAACTCAAAGGAGGGCATCGTAAATTGCTCATCTAAAAGCAGAGTGAGTTATCGGACAAAGTTTTTAGGTGCTTTTGTTGATTACTTCTTAACCACCATCTTATAAGTAGAAGAAGGGAGATGAAAGTTAATCAGTTACTAAGACTCTACGAACAAGGAGAGCGGGATTTTTTAGCCATTGACTTGATGAGTCTAGATCTACAACAAGTGACTCTAATCGCTGTCAATTTTGCTGCGGCCAATTTGCGCGGAACTAATTTGAGTCGCTCTTTTTTGACTAAATCAAATCTGCGGGGAGCGAGTTTGAATTGGGCGAATTTAACCTATGCCAAATTAAGTCAAGCGCAATTAGTGGAAGCGGACTTAACCAAAGCCAATCTCACCGGGGCCTTTATGGTACAGGCAAACCTGCGTAACTCGCGCTTAAGTGGGGCGGATCTTTCCCATGCTAATCTCCGGGGAGCGAATTTATGCGGGGCGAATTTATGCGGGGCGAATTTATACTTAGTTAATCTCTTGGAGGCAACCCTAGATAAAGTCAATCTCAATTGGGCCAATTTGCAGGAAGCGCGGTTAAGTGGGGCTAAATGTCGTCAGATTTCCGCAAGGGAAGCCAATTTTAGGGGCTCTTTTCTGAAAGAGGTGGACTTTCAAGGGGCCAATTTAGAAAGGGCTAATTTTAGTGAGGCACGTCTGACGGGTAGTGATTTACACGGGGCCAATTTAGCGGGTGCTAATCTAGCGGGAGCGCGTTTACAACAGGTAAATCTACAGGGAGCGGACTTGAGGGGTGCTAACTTGACGGGGACTTGTTTTGAGAGTGTCACTGGTTGGACAGAAACCGCCCAAGAAGATGATATTTTTCCCCTAGACTGGTTTCAGCCCCGTTTTGCTACTTAAAAGTCAATATATCTTCCGAAAGCCCGTCCTTTTCCTATCAATTAACGATTAGCTGGAGTGGTTAATCTTTGGTTAGGAATGGGGATTGGGGGAGCATTATTCGGCTCATCCTCGAAGAGTAAAGTAGGGGGAGGAGGAGGAGTGGTAGCGCCGGGAGATGCTGCTGGAGATGGACTGGGATTAACGGCAACGGGGGGACTTTTCGGAGTGACGACGGGTGCGGGAGAGCTAAAACCGAGGAGAGCTTTGCCAAAGGGAAAAACATTTCTCCAGCGTTGAATATTGGGATGACCAAACCAATCTTGACGGGATACCTTCACCGAGAGGAGAGGTGCGATCGCCCCTGATTTTTCGGCCGTTATCAATAAATCAATTTTATTAATACCCTGTTGTTGATTAAAACGACTGATGATAGTTTTCTCGGCTAATTGCGATGCTCTAGTCAATAATGCTTCGTAGGATTCTCCCTGTTGAACTGTGATGGGAAGATTAACAGTGGATTGAGCAAAAACCACGTCAACGGCGATAATTCCCGTCAGCAGCGTTAAAACAGTAATAGACTTGTACATAGGACAGACGGTTAAACAGTCACTCCCTGGTTAGGGTCGGGATCTTCCCTGTTAGAGTTCCCCGATCGCTTTCTTAAATTACCATGATCGATCTCTGGCCACAATGGAATTTTTTCGGTAGCGTAATCGTCCTTAGTCCCTAGCAATAGGCAATAGGGGAATACTTAGGGCTGGCTGAATAAATCTAAAAACTTTGTTGGATAATATCTTTAGGCTTTTTTCAAATCAAACAGTGCCGGCCATTGGAGTGATCAGAGGGAAAATTCAGGGACTTTTTCCCTGAAAATGGGTAAAACCCCACACCAACGCCAAACTTTTTCAGTATAACCTAATTATATTTGGCCTTATCGACCAGAGGTTGTTAATTATGACACAAACTAGCGAAACCGTTACCTATTCTCTCGAATCTGTCCTAACAAGGAT
Source organism: Microcystis viridis FACHB-1342 (assembly GCF_014698335.1). Taxonomy (GTDB): domain Bacteria; phylum Cyanobacteriota; class Cyanobacteriia; order Cyanobacteriales; family Microcystaceae; genus Microcystis; species Microcystis ichthyoblabe_A. Next base: position 128,220 of record NZ_JACJSV010000002.1, read on the forward strand.
CGAGAGTAAAATCGACAATCTCCAAAGAGATGTTAATCAAAAATTTGACAGTCTCCAAAGAGATATGGATCAGAAAATTGACAATCTCCAAAGAGATGTTAATCAGAAAATTGACAGTCTCCAAAGAGATATGGATCAAAAATTTGACAGTCTCCAAAGAGATATGGATCAAAAATTTGACAGTCTTCAAAAAGATATGAATCAAAAATTTGACAGTCTCCAAAAAGACGTTAATGATTTAAAGGTGGAAGTCACAGAAACCAAGGGAGATATTAAAACTCTTGACCAGAAAGTCGAAAGAATAGATAAACGACTGGAAAAAGTTGAAGATAGTTATGCAATCCTAGTTAAAGATATTGCGGACTTAAAAGGGTTTAAATCCCTGATTATCCCCATGGTCGTAGCTTTTTTAAGTGCCGTGGTAACTTTAGGATTGCGCGGCTTTTTTCTTGGTAATAAACCTTAATTTTTTATGTCAAGAAAGTAGTTATTTGTAAGAGGTTGTTAATTATGACACAAACTGGCGAAACCGTTACCTATTCTCTCGAATCTGTCCTGAAAGAAATTAAAGATAGCATTAAAGAGGTTAATCAGAAAATTGACTCTCTCCAAAGAGATGTTAATCAAAAATTTGACAGTCTCCAAAGAGATATGGATCAGAAAATTGACAGTCTTCAAAGAGATGTAGATGAGAAAATCGACAATCTCCAAAGGGCTATGGATCAAAAATTTGACAGTCTCCAAAAAGATGTTAATCAAAAATTTGACAGTCTCCAACAAGATGTGAATGATTTAAAGGTGGAAGTCACAGAAATCAAGGGAGATATTAAAAATCTTGATCAGAAAGTCGAAACAATGGATAAACGACTGGAAAAAGTCGAATCTAGTTATGCAATTCTAGTTAAAGATATTGCGGACTTGAAAGGGTTTAAATCCCTGATTATCCCCATGGTTGTAGCTTTTTTAAGTGCCGTGGTAACTTTGGGATTGCGCGGCTTTTTTCTTGGTAATAAACCTTAATTTTTTATTTCAATAAAGTAGTTATCTGTAAGAGGGTTTTAATTATGACACAAACTAGCGAAACCGTTACCTATTCCCTTGAATCTGTCCTGACAAGGATCGAGAGTAAAATCGACAATCTCCAAAGAGATGTGAATCAGAAAATCGACAATCTCCAAAGAGATATGGATCAGAAAATCGACAATCTCCAAAAAGATGTTAATGATTTAAAGGTGGAAGTCACAGAAATCAAAGGAGATATTAAAACTCTTGATCAGAAATTTGAAACAATGGATAAACGACTGGAAAAAGTCGAAGATGGTTATGCAATTCTAGTTAAAGATATTGCGGACTTGAAAGGGTTTAAATCTCTGATTATTCCCATGGTTGTGGCTTTTTTAAGTGCCGTGGTAACTTTGGGATTGCGCGGCTTTTTTCTTGGTAATAAACCTTAAATATATCAAGGAATATTGTTATCATCAAGTTTATTTTTTACTCTACCAATAAAATCTATGAGTTTTTGTATTAATCCTCATTGTCCCAAACCGAAAAGTATCACGGAGAGTCGTTACTGTCAATCCTGTGGTTCCGACTTGCTTTTAAATGGTAAATATCGAGTCACAAATTTATTGAGTGCCAAAGGTGGATTCGGTAATACCTATGAAGTGATAGATGAACGTAAAATACCTAAAGTGTTAAAAGTTCTTACCTACGATTCTAGCAAAGCTATTGATTTATTTCAACAGGAAGCCAATCTTTTAAAACAATTAAATCACCCTGGTATTCCCAAAGGAGAAAACTATTTTATTTATCATCCCCGGGAGAGTCAAACTGCTTTACACTGTTTAGTCATGGAGAAAATTGCTGGTATTGACTTAGAAGAACATCAAAAACAAAGAGGATTTAAACCGATTGATTATAATCTCGCTTTGGATTGGTTAAGTCAGTTGGCTAATATTCTCCATGAAGTTCATAAACATAAATTCTATCATCGTGATATCAAACCCTCTAATATTATCTTAAAACCCGATGGTCAATTAGTTTTAATTGATTTTGGGGCAGCGCGACAGGTGACTAAAACCGTCCTAGCAGGAGGCAAAAATACGGGAATTTATACCCCCGGATATGCTCCTCCTGAACAATCTCTTGGTCACTCTGTCCCCCAATCAGACTTTTATGCTTTGGGCAAAACTTTCGTCTTTTTGTTAACCGGTAAAGAACCCAGTGACCCGAAAATTTATAATATTAATACAAATGAATTTAACTGGCGTAAATATGCACAAAATATCCCTTCTCGATTAGCAGATTTTATCGATAATTTAATGGCAGAAAAACCTATTGATCGACCGAAAGATACCAAAACTTTGCTAAAAATTATTACCGATATTAAAGCCAATCCCCATCAAACTAAAAAAACTAAAAATTCTCCTCCTGAAAAACCTAAAATTATTCCTATTCCCAATCCTGCACTTATTTCTTTACTCGCCGCAATTTCTCCCAGTTATGCTGGGTTTTGGCTCCGTTTCAAAGCTTCTTTAATTGATTCTTTTATCGTTTTTATTATCGCAGCTTTATTAGGTGGTTATATCTGTTTTCGCTTACAACAATGGTCAACTTTTCAAGATTTAAATCTTAACTTTGATATTCCCAAAGAAATCTGGGTTTACTATGCAGCAGGATTAAGTGCAGCCGGAACAACAATTTTTGGTTTTGCTTTATTTATAGTGGCAATTATCTATAATATTCAAGCCAAAGTTAACTTTACTCACGAGCATATTGCCATTCTGACTGCTCTTGGTTTAGGAATAGTTATTAAATGGTTATATTATGTTTTCTTAGAATATCTTTTTAAAGCCACTATTGGTAAAATGTTTTTTGATTTATCCGTCACCGATAGCCAAGGCCGACGCATATCTTTTGCAAGAGCAAATCGCCGCTACTTACTAAAATATCTCTCCACTGCTCCCTTATATTTGGGCTTTTTACTGGCAGCCTGGACAAAGAAAAAACGCGCCCTTCATGACATGATTTCTGGTACACAAATCCGCAAAAAAAAGTAACCAGATACTAAATAGGATAAGATTAACTACAATAGGGACAAGATATTCCTGCTCGGTAATTGGGGGACTGTTTATCTTTTTCATCGATGGGATGACCGCAAGCGGGACACATTTCATAATGTCCTACCTCTAGATTAGCTGTTAGTGCCACTCTTTGATCAAAAACAAAACATTCTCCTTGCCAAAGACTCTGATCGGGACTAACTTCTTCTAAGTATTTCAAAATACCTCCCTCTAGCTGATAAACTTGAGAAAAGCCTTGATTTAATAAAAAAGCTGCCGCCTTTTCACAACGAATTCCCCCCGTACAAAAAAGAGCTATTTTTTTATCGTTAATACTATCAAAATTTTCCTGAATATACTCAGGAAATTGGCGAAAATGCTGGATTTCTGGGTTAAGCGCTCCCGCAAAAGTACCGATCGCCACTTCATAATTATTACGAGTATCGATCACTACCACGTCCGGCTCTTTCAGCAATTGGTTCCACTCTTCAGTTTTGAGATAAATTCCTGTGTTTTCGAGAGGATTAGCCTTGGGTTGACCAAAAGTCACAATTTCCTTTTTTAAGCGAATTTTTAAGCGTTGAAAGGGCAAATAATCACAAACAGACTCTTTCACCTCTAGATTAGCTAAACGAGTATCGGTTTTTAACCAACTAATCACTTCAGCGATCGCTTGACGGTTTCCGGCGATCGTTGCGTTAATCCCCTCGGCTGCCAGAAGAATAGTTCCTTTAATTCCTCTTTCTTGGCAGTATTTTTGTATTTCTGGCTGTTTTTGACGATAATCTGACAAAGCCACAAACTGGTAAAAAGTGGCGACTAGATAAGACATGGCAGGCAAGGGAAAAATTAACTTGTAATATTTTTCACTATAGGTTATAATAACGAGAGTGTCTCAAAAACCAGATCGGGGGTTTAGCTCAGTTGGTAGAGCGCCTGCTTTGCAAGCAGGATGTCAGCGGTTCGAGTCCGCTAACCTCCATAGTCATGACTGATTCCTCTTTGCTTGGTGATTAGCTCAAGTCTTCTTGGGGAGACAATTAGCTAGGGTTTGCTGAAAAAATCTAAAAACCTTGTTGGGTAAGACTTTTAGACCTTTTGTCAATCAAAAAGTACCAGGTATGGGAGTGATCGGGGGGAAAATTCAGGGACTTTTTCCCTGAAAATTAGGTAATTGACCCCCTCAAAATCGGTAAAACCCTACACCCTACACCCCACACCCCGCACCCTGTCCCCACCAACAAACTTGTTCGGCAAACCCTAATTACTAAATGATGTCTCGTACCTATCAAGCTACTGGAATCAATCTGCAAGGAATGGCCTTCGGAGAAGCCGATCGCCTCTTAACTATTTTGACCGCCGAGTATGGTTTAATTAGAGCCATCGCTCCAGGTGCGCGCAAGTATAAATCTTCCCTGCGGGGTAGAAGTGAACTATTTGTGGTCAATAATCTGTTGATAGTCGCAGGAAAATCCCTAGATAAGGTCGTTCAAGCTGAAACTATCGAATCTTATCCCAAATTAAGTCAAAATCTCGCCAAACTAACCGTTAGTCAATACCTCTGTGAACTGGTTTTGGCGATCGCCCTGAGCGAACAACCCCAGAGGGAATTATACGAATTAATCTGCAGCCATCTGGCCAGAATTGAAGTCCTCGACGAGAATGAATACATACTTCCCTACCTTTGTCAAGCAATTTTTCATTTCTTAATAATTGCCGGCTTAGTGCCGCAAGTCCATAACTGCCTGTTGACGGGAAAAGCTTTAATTGGGGACAATTGCCTAGGATTTAGTTTCGAGGCAGGGGGAATAATAGATCTAGCTGCCCTAACAGAAACAATCAACCCGCCCAAAATCGATAGTAAACTGACGCGGCAAGAACTGCAATTACTGCAATGCCTAGGAAAAACAGATTTTCCCCCAGAAGAAAACCTTACCTCAGAACTAGCTTGGATTAACCTCGATCGTTTGCTGCGTCGCTATACTCAATATCATCTGGGAAAAACTTTTCGCTCCTCGGCATTAGTTGAGGGTTTATCTCCCTTAGAATTTTAAACAGATAGCAAAAATCATCATAATGCAACTGTTTGACTCAGAAACTGACGACGCTACGTCCAGCGCCTCCCCCACTCCTGTTTTTAATTCTTCCGATTCCTCACCGAGGCAATCCGACGCAGAAACCATGAACCGCTTGCCTAAACGTGCGCCCAAATCCAATCCTAGTCAGGGTTTTGCCCCAGTGCTAAAAAACCCGCGCTTTCTCATTCTCTGGGCGGGGGGAATTTTTTCCCAATTAGCGGATAAATTCTATTTAGTCCTGATGATCTCCCTAATTGCCACCCATTACCAAGAAGCCGATCAATCGATTAGCGGCTGGGTATCGGCGATAATGATTGCTAATACAATTCCGGCGGTGTTAGTGGGTTCGGTGGCGGGTGTATATGTTGATAGATGGTTAAAAAAACAAGTTTTAGTTATTTCTAACCTTTTACGCGGGGTTTTTGTCCTCGTCATACCCCTATTATTATGGTTAGTGCGCGAGCAAACTTTAGCGGTTCCCCTCGGTTGGTTGCCTGACGGTTTAAGAAATTGGCATTACCGGCTACAAGGAGAATTTAATTTACCCTTCGGTTTTTTCCTGTTGTTAGTCATTACTTTTCTTGTCTCCACCTTAACCCAATTTTTTGCCCCCGCCGAACAATCTACCCTGGCATTAGTAGTAAAACGTCGTCATCTTCTGCCCGCAAATTCCCTCAACACTTTAACCACCATGGCAGTATTAATTATCGGTTTTGCCATCGGTGAACCTCTATTAGCTTTTGCTGATAGCATTTTCGGCACGAGAGCCGGACAATTTGATATTGGCAAAGTGATGATTGTCGGTGCTTTTTATATAATTGCCGGTTTAATTCTAATTATCCTGCGAACTAGCGAAAAATATGTTATTCCTACCGCAGAACAGCCCCATGTTTGGGAAGATATCCGCGACGGCATTCGTTACCTCAACAAAAATCATAAAGTTCGTAACGCCCTAATTCAATTAGTCATCTTATTCTGTATTTTTGCTGCTCTATCAGTATTAGCCGTCAGTATGGCGGAAAAACTACCCGGGTTAAAAGCTTCTCAATTCGGCTTTTTATTAGCCTCCTGTGGTGCAGGAATGGCAGTTAGTGCGATTACTTTGGGTTATTGGGGCCAAAAATTCTCCCACACCCAATTAAGTCTCTGGGGTTCTCTGGGTATGGCGGCAGCTTTAATCGGTTTATCTTTAGCAACAAAGAGTTTAATTTTAGCCTTCGCTATGACCGCTTTATTAGGGATTTTTGCCGCTTTAGTCGGGGTTCCCATGCAAACTACCCTACAGGCAGATACACCCCCCGAAATGCGCGGTAAAGTCTTTGGTTTAGAAAACAATGCCGTTAATATTGCCCTCTCTTTACCATTAGCTGTTGCGGGTATCGCCGAAACTCAATTCGGACTCCGACCGGTACTATTAGCTTTAGCAGTTATGGCAGTCATCGGCGGTGGTTTTACTTGGTATGTTTCTGGCAATTTATCTAAAGATTAGCGGAACTTTTCAGTTATCAGTTATCAGGAGTCAGTTATCAGGAGTCAGTTATCAGGAGTCAGTTATCAGGAGTCAGTTATCAGGAGTCAGGAGTCAGGAGATTGCCTTTATTTATTCTCCTATCTCCCCCGCAAAGAAGCGGGCGTTGTCAGATCAGAATATGAAGAATGAATTGCGACACAACGAGAGCCTTACTGTTAAAGCGTTTTCAAGTCTGCTCTGATGCGCCATCATCTTCAAACTTGACAACGCCACTAAACGGTTGTACGAACAGGGTTATCAACGAGAGGATATTCTCAACCTCTTTAAAATAATAGAAAACGGGTTTCTTAAAGAAACCCGTTTTCTGGATAATCCTAAGAGTGAGCTAACCCGCTACACTTTTGTCAACTTTTATTGATTTAATGTCCACTTTTACCGTAAGTATTGTCAAGTAACCTTAAACTTGTTAGAATCAAAGAGTTGTTATTTTCTGGTAGTCATTCACCGATGAGATTAGTTAAGATGATATTACATGACTAATAATGTTGATCATGATCGCTTATTTAAGGAATTGATTTCCACCTTTTTTGTCGAATTTATTGAGTTGTTTTTTCCTGAAGTAATGAATTATTTAGACACAGACTCAATTACTTTTTTAGACAAAGAAGTATTTACCGATGTCACGGAAGGAGAAAGGCATGAAAGCGACTTAGTAGCACAAGTTAGGTTTCGCGGAAAAGAATCTTTCTTTCTGATTTATGTCGAGGCGCAGGAAAGTTCTCGAAAGTGGTTTAACCGGCGGATGTTTACTTATTTTGCTCGCTTTCATGAGAAATTTGTCTTACCGATTTATCCGATTGTAATTTTTTCTTACTCCCAGCCCAAAAAAGAAGCAATTAGTCAGTATGTAGTCGATTTTCCCGATTTTAAGGTGTTAGAATTTAACTCTGAGAGCTGAGAGGGGGACAAGCGAGCTAGAAGGTAGATAGGGCAAGCGATATCGCTCTTTGTCCTTTGATGTAATCCTTCAACCGATAGCGGCTAATTTGCATTAGCTCTTCTATATTTTTTTGGGAACATTTGATGTAGCTGGAGCCAATGATAGAGATGTTGACCCACATAAAAACTGCTGTGTCTGCGTTGACCTTTATATCTTGTTTCAGGTCTTGTGACATATTTTTGGATTCCCATATCCTTAATTTTTTTACCTTGCATTGTGGCACTTGTAGAGGCGATAGCTATAACAATTATCAGCTTTGATAGGTATTGCGGTGCTAATTGAGAACCTTCTAAGCTATAGCCTCCCGACTTAAAATCTCGAAACATATCCCCAATATCAAATCTTTTTTGATCGGCAATTATTGCCGTCTCTAAATCTCCAAAGTTAGTCAGAATATACCAAGGTTCTTTTGTTTGAAAACCCCAGTAGTTTTTTTCCACTTACCCGCTAAGTTAAACTCGACAAATCCCTGCTCTTTTGTAATATTGACATCCTTCAAAAATAGTTTAGTTCCTGGACTTAAACCTAACTCTCTCATTTCTTGATAAATTCATTCTTTTGTCTTGACATTTGTACTTTGTTTTTGTCTTAAACAAAAGTACAAACTCTTTTTCTGAAGACACTTTCTAAGACTGACCGAGCAAAATTCTCTATCTCCTAACACCACTATTTTATGACCTGATAGCACCGTCAATATTTTCGCCAATACTCGCTGCTGTTCTTCGAGATTACTACTTCCTTTTTTATCTAATATCTACCAATATATTGGCATGGCTTTTTTGTTATAAATCAAACTCACCATCAAGATATTAATTGCTCCCCAACTCGTCCAGTCTATGGCAATATATACTAATCCTTTTGTTGTGAATCTCTGCTGCTGTTTTAACAGCTCTTTTAGGCAGGGAAACCAGATTTTTTCAATATTCAGAATTTCCAGCTTGAAAAATCTTTTTAGTTTTTTTCTCCGACTCTCAAACAGGATTGGTATTGGTAGTGCTTCTGCTAATATCTCTAACTTAGCTTGCTTTAGTATTTGCAAGGTTCCAACTATCATTAACAACAGTAGATATCCGGCTCGCCCCAGTTCATTCTCTAAGACTTTCTGGTATTGTAAAGTATGAAGCGATCGAATCTGGTAATATTGCTGCGGTGCTAAAACTGAAGCATCGTAGGTAAGATTTAATAATCCGAAACCGCAAAAAACCACTATTAGAAAGGAGACAATTAAGAACAATTTTTGCTTAAACAGCATCGGGATTAAAAACGGTGAGCTAAAAAAAATAAATTCCCCGTCCGGGACAGGGAAAAAATCTATCTTGATCAACAAAACAATTAATCCAAAAATCCCATTAAAGTTTCGGGATCATCGATTTCATTGGAAGCAACGGGACGATTACCCATGACTGTATAAGTTTCGCTAATGTGCAGATGACTGAGAGCAATCGGACGATTGCCAGAAATCGCTAGAGTGCTGCTAACTTCCATACCACTAGAGCCGACAGGACGCAATCCACCTACGGAAGAATAGGTACTAACCACTTTCAGATGGCTAACTTCTACGGGACGGCCTCCGGGTAACATTTCATCTTCCGTGAAGTGAAGATGGCTAGTACCAACAGGACGATTTTCGGGTAAGCGATGTTCGGGTTGATAGAATTTTAAGGCTTTGGAAGCCGATTCAGCGTTGTTTTTCACCGAAAGGGCGACCACTTCTTTATCTTTGGCGGTTTTAGCCGTAGTAGCTTTACCGCGTGTGCTGGTCTTTTCTTCTGTAGTTGCTGGGGTTTGAGTCCCGTTCGTTTCTAGATTTTCCACCGTCATAACCTGATACTCCTTTCCGTTAATAGCTTCGGAGAAACGATAAGATTTAAGTTTAGGGTATTCTCGAAGACTTTTAATCTTTTTTTAAAATCCTCTCTAATATTAAGATACATCTTTCTTTCCCCAAAACCCTATCAGTGTTGGTAATTTGATTGATAATTTATTTTGCCTGTTCTCTACACCTAGCCGCTAATGACCGCTTTTCAACTACAAGCACCCTTTCAACCCACCGGGGATCAACCGGCAGCGATCGATAAATTAGTAGATTCCCTGCAAAACCAGCATCGTTTCCAAACCCTCTTGGGGGCAACTGGCACCGGCAAAACCTTCACCATTGCCGCTGTGATCGAGAAAATCGGCAGGCCTACCCTTGTCCTAGCCCATAATAAGACCTTGGCTGCCCAATTATGTAACGAATTGCGGCAATTTTTCCCCAATAACGCCGTGGAATACTTTATCAGCTATTACGACTACTATCAACCGGAGGCTTATATTCCTGTCAGCGATACCTACATCGAAAAGAGTTCTTCAATTAATGATGAGATCGATATGCTGCGCCATTCAGCCACGCGCTCGCTGTTTGAACGCAGGGATGTGATCGTCGTCGCTTCCATTAGTTGTATTTATGGTTTGGGAATGCCGGCGGAATACCTGAAAGCGGCGATTTCCTTAACAGTTGGTCAAGAGTTCGACCAAAGGCAATTATTACGGGCCTTGGTGTCAGTGCAGTACAATCGCAATGATTTGGAGTTAACTCGCGGCCGTTTTCGTCTCAAGGGCGATATTTTGGAAATTGTTCCCGCTTACGAGGATCGGGTTATTAAAATTGATTTTTTTGGCGATGAGATTGAAAGTATTCGTTATCTCGATCCCCTGACGGGGGAAGTTTTGCAAAAATTAGAGCGAATTAGTATTTATCCGGCCCGTCACTTTGTTACCCCGGAGGAACGTTTAGAGGTAGCCTGTCGGGATATTAAAACCGAGTTAGATAACCGTTTATTGGAGTTAGAAAAAGCGGGCAAATTACTGGAAGCGCAACGTTTGGATCAACGGACTCGTTATGATTTAGAAATGTTGCAGGAAGTGGGTTATTGTAATGGCGTCGAAAATTATTCGCGGCATTTAGCGGGTAGATTAGCGGGGGAACCGCCGGAATGTTTGGTGGATTATTTTCCCCAAGATTGGTTATTAGTTGTGGATGAATCTCATGTCAGTGTGCCGCAGATTCGCGGGATGTATAATGGCGATCAATCACGAAAAAAAGTTTTGATCGATCACGGGTTTCGTTTACCCAGTGCTGCGGATAATCGTCCTTTGAAGTCGGAAGAATTTTGGCAGAAAGTTAATCAATGTATTTTTGTTTCGGCCACTCCGGGAGATTGGGAATTAGAACAGTCAGAAAATCACATTGTTGAACAAATTATCCGACCGACGGGAGTTTTAGACCCAGAGATTTTTGTGCGACCAACCGAGGGACAAGTGGATGATTTATTAGGGGAAATTAAGGAGCGAGTGCGGTTAAATGAACGGGTTTTGATTACCACTTTAACCAAACGCATGGCCGAAGATTTAACCGAATACTTGCAAGAAAGGGGAATTAAAGTTAGATATCTACATTCAGAAATTCAATCAATTCAACGGATTGAAATTATCCAAGACCTGCGAGAAGGGGTCTTTGACGTGCTGATCGGGGTGAATTTGCTTCGCGAGGGGTTAGACCTGCCGGAAGTGTCTCTAGTAGCGATTTTAGACGCAGATAAGGAAGGATTTTTAAGGGCTACCCGCTCTTTAATTCAAACTATTGGCCGGGCTGCTCGTCATATTCGCGGTCAGGCAATTCTTTACGGAGATAATCTCACTAATAGTATGATTAATGCGATCGAAGAAACTAAGAGACGGCGAGCTATTCAAGAGGAATATAACCAAAAACATGGGATTATTCCGCAACCGATTGTTAAAAGGTCGAGTAATTCAATTTTGGCTTTTCTGGATATTTCCCGTCGTCTCAATTCCCAACAATTAGATCAGGTTTATGAGAATATAGAAGAACTTTCTTTAGAACAAATTCCCGAATTAATTCAACAACTAGAAGCGCAAATGAAAGAAGCGGCGAAAAATCTAGAATTCGAGGCAGCGGCTAAATATCGTGATCGGATTAAGCAATTGCGAGATAAATTATTAAATCACGTTAGATAAACCTATGACTAGATTTATTCATGACCAGTTTGCTAAAGATTATCTCGAAGAATTATTATCTTCTCTGGGAGAAGTAAAATCGGCACGGGTTGTACGAGGAGAAGTACGAGAAATCGATGTCTGGTTTTCACCCCAGATTCTCGATAATAATCCGAGAGAACTGCTAGGATTACTGGGAAAAATGGCGATTAATCCCTGTTTATTTGAACCCTTTCGCAATCCTGTCACTGCTACAGAAATTAGGACTTGTCTGTTAAAACTGTTGGAAGTGGAAGGAGAAATTAATCGTCGAGCAAATCGTCAGAAAACGAATGTTAACGATGGAGAAATCCCCTGTCTCTGGATTTTGACTCCCAGTGCTTCCTCGCAACTGTTAGGAGGATTCGGAGCTAAATTAGATGAGGAGAATTGGGGGGAAGGTATCTATTTTTTGGCTCCCTCTTTACGCACGGCAATCACCGTTATCCATCAATTACCCCCAACAGAAGCAACTCTCTGGTTAAGAATTTTAGGCCGGGGAAAAGTACAAGCAAGGGCGATCGATGAGCTAGAATCGTTACCAGAGGATCATCCTTTTCGGGTAAATGCTCTAGAATTATTATTAAACTTGAGAACTTCTTTAACTAACGATCAAGAGCTTGAACAGGAGGACAGAGAGTTAATTATGAGATTATCACCTTTATACACTTCCCGTCTTCAGGAAGAACTGGATGCTGGCCGTCAACAAGGTCTTCAACAAGGTCTTCAACAAGGTCTTCAACAGGGTCTTCAACAGGGTCTTCAACAGGGTCTTCAACAGGGTCTTCAACAAGGAGAACGTCTGGTGGTAGAAAATTTATTGAAAGCTCGTTTTGGTAATTTAGACCCAGATTTGTCCGTAATCATCGATCGCATTTTATTATTACCAGTGGAGGAGTTTACCCCTTTAATACTCAATTCATCTCGCACAGAATTAATTGCCCACTTTTCTAATTGAAAGCATAACTCAATCTTTTGATGATAGTGGATTTGAAAATTGGCTGATTAACCAGAGCAGGCAATTTTCTGGGCAAATTCGGGGATATTTCGGATTAAGCAATTGCGAGATAAATTATTAAATCACGTTAGATAAACCTATGACTAGATTTATTCATGACCAGTTTGCTAAAGATTATCTCGAAGAATTATTATCTTCTCTGGGAGAAGTAAAATCGGCACGGGTTGTACGAGGAGAAGTACGAGAAATCGATGTCTGGTTTTCACCCCAGATTCTCGATAATAATCCGAGAGAACTGCTAGGATTACTGGGAAAAATGGCGATTAATCCCTGTTTATTTGAACCCTTTCGCAATCCTGTCACTGCTACAGAAATTAGGACTTGTCTGTTAAAACTGTTGGAAGTGGAAGGAGAAATTAATCGTCGAGCAAATCGTCAGAAAACGAATGTTAACGATGGAGAAATCCCCCGTCTCTGGATTTTGACTCCCACCGCTTCCTCGCAACTGTTAGAAGGATTCGGAGCTAAATTAGATGAGGAGAATTGGGGGGAAGGTATCTATTTTTTGGCTCCCTCTTTACGCACGGCAATCACCGTTATCCATCAATTACCCCCAACAGAAGCAACTCTCTGGTTAAGAATTTTAGGCCGGGGAAAAGTACAAGCAAGGGCGATCGATGAGCTAGAATCGTTACCAGAGGATCATCCTTTTCGGGTAAATGCTCTAGAATTATTATTAAACTTGAGAACTTCTTTAACTAACGATCAAGAGCTTGAACAGGAGGACAGAGAGTTAATTATGAGATTATCACCTTTATACACTTCCCGTCTTCAGGAAGAACTGGATGCTGGCCGTCAACAAGGTCTTCAACAAGGTCTTCAACAGGGTCTTCAACAGGGTCTTCAACAGGGTCTTCAGCAGGGTCTTCAACAGGGTCTTCAACAGGGTCTTCAACAGGGTCTTCAACAGGGTCTTCAACAGGGTCTTCAACAGGGTCTTCAACAGGGTCTTCAACAGGGAGAACGTCTGGTGATAGAAAATTTATTGAAAGCTCGTTTTGGTAATTTAGACCCAGATTTGTCCCTGATCATTGATCGCATTTTATTATTACCAGTGGAGGAGTTTACCCCTTTAATAATTAATTCATCTCGCACAGAATTAATTGCCCACTTTTCCAATTAAAAGCATAACTCAATCCTTTGATGATACTGGATTTTAAAATTGGCTGATTAACCAGAGCAGGCAATTTTCTGGGCAAATTCGGGGATATTTCAGCTTTCTTGCTAATTTGTGGCCAAATTAGCGGCAATTTAACTCTGATGGCCTGAGAATAGCTTTTCTAAAGCTTCCTTCAAGGTTGGTTCCATGACAATTTTATTTTGATAAGCAACTGTTACTCTAGCGATTGTCGGGACACTATTTTGGTCTGCCACTAGATACAAAGGTTCTACATAAAGCAGCGATTGTTCAATGGGAATAATTAATAGGTGTCCTTGCAAAACTTTAGAACCGTCCCGATTCCAAAGGGAAATCTGTTGAGAAATATCTGGATCTTGGTTAATTAAAGCCTCAATTTGATTCGGTCCGTACACTAACCTTTGTTTAGGAAATTGATAGAGCAATAACTTACCATACTCTCTATCATCTGAACGAGCTGCCAACCAAGCGATTAAATTTTGCCGACTAGAGGGAGTATAGGGATGGAGGAGAATAAATTCTTCTTTGTCGGAATCGGGCAGTTTCATGATTAAATAATAGGGTGATACAGCCTGGGGTTCCGTGCCGTAAATTTCTAGGGGAATTTCCCATTGATCCTCCCGATTATAAAATACTTGCGGATCGGTCATGTGATAGGTTAATAATCTTTCTGCTTGGGTACTAAATAAATCTTCGGGATAACGGATATGACTGCGGAGAGTTTTCGGCATTTCTGCTAAAGATTTAAAGAGATGAGGAAAGATTTTACTCCACGTCTGAATAATTGGATCATTTTCATCGGCAACATAGAAATTCACCGTTCCATGATAGGCATCCACTACCACTTTGACCGAATTGCGAATATAGTTAAATTTATCTTTACCCGGGTCAGAATAGGGATAGCGATCGCTGATAGTATAAGCATCAATAATCCAATGTAATTTACTACTACTATCGCCCACATCTGCCGCTACTAAATAGGGGTTGCGATCATAATTTAAAAAAGGTGCGATAGTTTGCACGCGATTTTGGATATCACGACGCATTAATAAGCGAGTTTCGGGAGTAAAATCTTGGCTAAATAACATTTGCCAATCCCGCAGATAAAGGGCAAATAGCCAACGTCTCCACCCCTTCCCCACTAAGATTCCTCCCTTTCCATCGTAGGTATTATAGACATTTCCATCCCCGCTAGGAAAATCCAATTCTTCTGCGGTGGTGGGAGTCATCACATAATTATTAGTTAATTCCCCGTAGTAAATGCGGGGTTTACCAATGGGAATACTATAATCAATTAATTCGCTAGAGGTTTGTAGAGCTCCTTCGTCTTTATTTGTGCCGATATCTTTGACAAAATAGTAGGGTAAACCCCCGGCAGCCACTAAATTAACTGGGGAAAGAGTGAACCCATAACCGTGGGTATAAACGAGATGTTTATTCACCCAAGTATTAGCAGAAGTGGGAACCGCACTATAATCTAATTCTCTAGCGGCAATAATGGTCTGTTGTTTTTCAGATATTTGACGTTCCTCGATTTTTTCAGGCAGTCCTACGCGTACCCGATAGCGATCGATATCAGCATCGGGGAATTTATAATATAAGCGAATTTGCTGTAATTGTCGGTTAGTTTCTAGCAGTGGTTTGGTGTCCCAAAGACGAATATTATCGATAGTTAGATGGTTTCTCTCTAAAACTTCGGCATTTAATTCGGCCTGTGGATCGAAAACTTGGGCATCAATTCTATCTAAGGAAAAAGCCGCTCTTGTGGATTGAATACTTCTTTCGATATAGGGTCTTTCTCTCACTAATTCATTCGGTTGTACGACAGTTCTTTGCAATAGTCCACTGATACTTGTGCCACTTATCCAAACAATTAAATAGAGAAATACAGGAACTAAGTAGGGGAAAAATACCAACTTTTTCTTAGTATTTTTGTATAACTTGCGACGGTCTTTTTTACCAAATAATGCTTTTTCTCCTAACCATATAGAGGTTATTCCTGCAATAATTCCCAGAATAATTTCAATAAATTGACCAACATGAACATCGATATAACCCGCACCATAAACTACCCCTTCCGGAGAGTAAAGTAGCAGGTAACGCTGAATAATATGGTGTAATACTAGCAGCCCCATTAACCCACTCCACAGGGCGTATAAATGACGCAGTTGCGGACGGGAAAACCCCGGAAATGTTCCCAGAGAAAGACTATTACCCGAAAAAAGATAGGTTAAAATAACAGCAAAAAGAGTATATATTCCCACACCACCGAGCCATAATTCTAGTAACTGCCACAGGGGTAATTGAAAGATATAAAAACCTAAATCATTCCCGTATTGAGGATCGTTAATATTGAAAGGAACACCATAAAAATATTTTAAAAAATTCGCCCACTGCCCAGCAATAATAAAAGATAGCATTACAGTAAATACTATAGATATTATTCTCAAAAAATACTCGGTTTTAATTAATAATCCCAAGACTAAAAGAGCGATAATTACCCCTTGCCAAAGATTACTAGAAATATCGGTTAATACTTGCCTAATCCAAACTATTTGCAGAGGAGAACTTAGGGAAGAACTAAGGTTAGGGAGATTAAAATCTGGTGTCCAGAGACTGAGGGCTAGTTTACTGTAATACAATAACATTGACCCAATCCAAGCTCCAATTCCCGTTGCGATAATCAAAAGACTGAGTAAATTAATACTGGGAGATTGAGGACTGGGAGGATAACTATCTTCTTTCGGTTTTTGCCAACGAAAACGCTGGGCTAAACGTAAATTAGTAAAGATAAAAAGTAGAGAAAGAATCGCACTTCCCCAACCTAATCCTAGTTGCCAAGATAATTGCTTCAGGAAAGTGTTTAAATAACCCATCTCGGTAAACCAGAGGCTATTGGCCACCACTAACACCCCCAACTCCCCGATCACAAGGCAGCCGAGAAACAGTAAAATGGGTTTAGCGATCGAGCTTCGGTTATGTCTGATCAGCATAAATAAAGTGATAAGGGAGAGTCTTCTTTCATTCTAGCGATTTTAGTTTCTCCCTGCTGCTTTTTCTTAATTTAAAGATAAACTTAAGAAACTATAGCCGGGTTAGGGCAATAATTTAGCTGAAAGTCAGCAATTTTCCCTAATTTTAGCGAGGATTAGCAGACTGGAGTATTTCCCGAAAAATCCTGCGTCGATAGGAAGGAGATTCATTGCTCATATTCCATAAAGTTTCGTAGAAAAAGAAAGAAACACCAAAATTTTTTTGTCTCGATTTTTCCACTTGTTGAGTAATATTAACCATCGGAATCGGACGACCTTTTAAACCAGATAAAATCCCAATAGCCACGGGGATAGATTCTCTAGCTTGCTGTAATTCTGGTTGCGATAATTCCCAGTCAAAGGCGTTCATATCAGTTCGATACACTTGTATTATTAACTCATCAATCAAGTTTTTTTGCTGCCATTTTTGCCAATCTAAAAGATAGGACTCTAGAGAGAAAGTGTAGGGATTAGGAGATAGGGAAATAATTGCTTTAGGTTGCTGCTTTTTAATCGTCTGGGCTAAACTATTCATATAGTCAGTAATTTTATCGGCCCGCCATTGAATCCATGCTTTATCTTGGTAATCTTGCGGTGGTAATTGTCCAGAATGTTCCCTTTGATAGAGTTTAATCGTGGTTTCATCATAGCCAAAATCGGTGGGATAACCAAAATGATCATCAAACTGAATTCCTTCTATATCGTAGTTAGTAATAATCTCGCTGACTAAATCCGTAATAAAGTTTTGTACTTGCGGATGTAAGGGATTTAACCACACCCGTTGATGCACTTTTCCTTCCCACCAAATCACACTTTTATCCTGTCTTTGGGTTAACCAATCGGGATGTCGTTTGGCTAATTCTGAATCCGCAGGAGCCATAAAACCAAATTCAAACCAGGGAATAATTCTTAATTTTTTCCGATGACCTTGGCTAATTATTTCCTTTAAAAAGTCGCGATTTTTTAAAGATTCATGGGGATCGATCGCTCGTCCTGTCACTTTTTCTGCTACCCTAGAAGGATAGAGTGTATAACCCCAATTCCAGACCGTGGGATAAATAGTGTTAAAGTTTAAATCGGCCAACCTATCAAGGGCATCTTTTAGGGTTTCCCGTTTAAATAATACCTCACTATCGATATTAGTTAACCAAACTCCACGAATTTCTGGTTTTTCTTGGGTTTGATTGGTGGATTGTGCGGGAAAATTAAAGGTTATCGTCATGATACAAGCAAAGATAATTAAAAATATTAACCAGCTTATTTTCCCGTATCTTTGACTATAAATCACTAAACCATCGGCGAAATTATTAAAGGTTTTACTGATTTTATTCATAATGGGAAGTGGGGGAGTGGGGAGACTTATCAGTTATCAGTTCACTGATAACTGATAACTGATAACTGATAATGGCTAAATTATCTCTCTAAATTGCGAGGATCTAGAGAATCGCGTAAACCATCACCGAGTAAATTAAAAGCTAAAACGGTGAGAATAATTAACAAAGCAGGCGGCCAAATTAACCAAGGTTGTAGAACAATAATTGAGGCATTGGTAGCCAGAGAAAGCATATTTCCCCAACTAGGATCCGGCTGTTGAATTCCCAAACCAATTAAACTTAAAACCGATTCGGCCACGATAAACCCCGGCACGGCTAACGTAGCAGAAATAATTATATAACTGGCAGTTTGGGGCAGCACATGACGCAGAATAATATAAAGGGGTTTTGCTCCCATAGCTTTGGCGGCCTGAATAAATTCCTGTTCTTTCAGGGATAAAACTTGACCGCGAATTACCCGCGCTAATCCCGACCAACTGATAAAAGAAGTAATCAAGACGATTAATAAAAAGCGCTGGGTGCTGGTTAATCCTGCGGGTAAAACAGCCGCTAGGGCCACGAGTAAATATATGCCGGGGATAGTCATTAAAACTTCCACAAAACGCATTAAAATCCCATCTAACCAACCGCCAAAATAGCCAGAAACGCCACCGACAAATAAACCGATAGGGAAAGAAATTAAAATCCCGACTAAACCGATAAATAAACTAATTCTGCCCCCGAAAATCAGGCGACTAAAACTATCGCGTCCCGATTCGTCAGTTCCCAATATATTGATTCTACCATCGCCGATGACCCCGAACAGATGGAGATCAAAAGGGATACCGGGGAATAAAGTTACTTCATCCCATTTTGGCGGCAAAGGTAGGCGAATTTGACCAAAATTATAGGTTTCACCCTGAACCAAGAGACGCAGCGGCAAGGGTTTGTTAAAATCTCTCATTAGCTTCCGCTCACCAGTTTCTATATTAATAGCACTTTGAGTGGTGGGATAGACGTGGGGGCCAATCCACTCACCCTTGTTACTTCCCGACTGCGAGCGCCAAAAGATTTGGGTAGGGGGTAAGAGAGACTGACCGGGTTGGGAGGAGTAGGGAGAGTAGGGAGCGACAAAATCCGCCGCCATTACGCTTAAATAGAAGATTAACAGTAAAACTGCTCCCCAACGGGCGAGAGGATTATCTTTGAGTTTGTGCCACCAGTCCATAGGCGATGAGGTCAATAGGAGAGTTAATCTTTATTTTGCTAGTTTGATTGCTACAATTTATCATACCAACAAAAAAGCTGTCTAATGTTTATCAATCCCCTTGTTTATGAGAAATCTCCTGTCTATCGTCAAGATTTTGAGACAGCGCAACCGTTTAAGCATTTGGTCATCGATAATTTTTTAGTGAGGGAGCAAGCGCAAATTTTGCTAGAAAATTTTCCCAGTTTTAATTCGCAAAAAGCCATTAGTGAGTTAGGAAAAGTTGGCGGGAAGGCGGTTAATGAGGATTTAATCGGTTTGGGGGGTGTTTATCAACAGTTTGGCTGCTACGTTCAAGCTCAAGAGTTTTTAGAGTTAATTTCCCAATTAACCGGTATTGATAATTTAATTCCAGACCCTAGTTTTTATGGGGGTGGAACCCATGAAAATTTACAGGGTCAAGAATTAGACCCTCACATTGATTTTAACCTCGATGAGCGTCACTGGTATCATCGCCGCTTGAATTTATTAATCTATTTAAATCCCCAATGGCAAGCAGATTGGGGAGGAAATCTAGAGTTACATTCCAATCCTCGTCAACCAGAAGAAAATAAGATTAAATCTTTTGTACCTATCTTTAATCGTTGTCTTATTTTTGAAACCAATGAACATTCATGGCATGGATTTTCTCAGATTAATTTACCAGAAAATCAACGGCATTTATCCCGGAAATCTCTTTCTATCTATCTCTATACTAAAGAACGTCCAGCCGAGGAATTATCACCATCTCATACAACTTTTTACATCCCGCGCCCGCTGCCAGAAAATATTCAACCCCATCAAGTTTTAAGCTCGGAAGATTACCAACAAATTAAAATTTTATTGAAAAGACGGGATGATTTAATTCGTTTTTATCAAGATAGAGAACTGAAAGAATCTCAGGATTTAGTTAGTTTAAAATCCCATATTAAGCGCTATCTATCCCTCCAATATCCTCGCCTATGGAAAATTATTAAAAGTTTACCCCGTTGGCAAAAGTGACCAGAAAAAAATCCCTATTTTCCAATCAAAGAAAGTAGGGAATAATCAAAAAAACTGACTGGGAACTTAGCCTAATAACTGGGTAGCACGGGTAGTTAAAGCATTGGCAGTTAAACCATTATAGGCCATAATTTCCCCGGCGCTGGCGGTGGTTTCTCCCCGTTTCCAAGCGAAGACATCCCGACGCGCATTACTGCGTAACATAATCGGTTCTAACATGGCACTTGTACCACCGGTTACTCCGATTAAAGCATCACCAGCAAAGAGACTTTCAAAACCAGCATCATCGAGGAAATTATTATCCGCTTCCGAGCTAGTTTCACTCATCACATCGCTAGGACGATAGAGACGACGGGGATTAATTACCGAGACGATTTTTACCCCGATTCCTGCTGCTTCTAACTGTTGTGCAGACTCAAAGACGGGTAATAAAGTCATATCACCAATGACGGCAAAAACGACTTTTTTGCTGCCTTCCGATTCGTGGAGAATTACGCCGCCTTTTTCTAAAGCTTGACGGGTTTGCTCAAAGGTGGTTCGCACCGGTAAAGGCGATTTACTAGCGGTGATTGTAATGCCTTTATTGCTAGTTCTTAACGCCCATTCATAGCAGACTTGAATACTGTTAGCATCGCAGGGAAAGAGAGGGAAAATATTACCATTTCGCATCATAGCGGCGAAATAATTTTCAATCTCTGGGCGTTGGTGTGTCCAACCATTACGTCCTTGCTCCAAGGCTCCGGCGGTGAATAAAGTAATAGTAGAAGGGGTGGGACGACGTAACTCGGCCATCGCTTGGGTTACAGTCTGCCAAATCGGTAAACCATTGATAGCAAAAGACTCGTAGGAACACCATAAAGTCCGCGCTCCCAAGAGAGATAAACCGACGGCTAAACCAGCACAGGCATCCTCGCTTAAAGGCTCATAAACTTGACCTTTAGGACTCTGGAAATAGGTATCATCGCTGGTGGGGTGAATAATCTTTAAACCGACGTTAATATTATTAATTCCCGAAGCGGCATTACCATCAGCATTAGTGACAACAAAATTGGGGTCAGCTTTACCCACAGCTACCACTAATTCCCCCATAGCAGTGGTGGCCACTTTTTTATCTCCACCCACAGTATATTCGGTCATCGGTAAGGTTCCTAAATCCGGCAGCGGTAAGACTTTTTCCGTTACCACTGTTTCCGCTGCCGGACCCCCTCCAGAGCGCTCGAAATTAGTACGAACAATTGCCCAAGCTTCAGGGAGTAAAGCGCGTTCTTGTAAGGCAGCAACGATATAATCTTTTTCTAGAGAATCTCCCGGATAAAGATTATGGGAAGCCGCTCCCCGTTTGTGAACTCCCGCCCCTTTCAGTTGTTTAATAATGATCACCGTTAGTTTACCACCTAGGGCTAATTGGGCGGCTTTATCCGTGGCTATTAACACCGCTTTCATGAACTCCAGACGCTGGTTAAAAGAGAATTTGGTGCTATCTACATATTCCCCATTTTGATTAGCATCATCGAAGTCTTTAGCATTAATAAGAATCACTTCCTCGAAACCATTACCGCGCCAATAGGCTTCCATTTCGGCGTTAGTTTTCAGGGACACCATGCTATGGTGTTCTTGGGAATAGCCATTCCAGACTAAAATCGGCAAAAAATTAGTAATTTCTGGATAAGCAGTGTGAAAATGACCAAAACTACTCATAATGTAGGGTTCTCCTAAACCACCATCCCCGATAGTCACAGGGAAAAGGGTATTAGGGTGTAATTTGGCCGCCGCCATGGCGAAATGTTGTCCTTGGCCCAAAGGACCGGCCGGCCCGAGCAGTCCGGGGATTTGTCCAGAAAGATGCCCTAAAAGTCCGTGTTTTTCCCGAAAACGTTCTCCCAATTCGGTGACGTTGCTGATGCCCATGGCTTCGAGAGAGCGATCGAGAAAGACGTTACTATAAAAACCGGGGGCATGATGGCCCACTTCGGTGAAGATATTTTTCTGGCCTAACATCATCAAAGAGGCAATTACGTCGGCAGCGCTGGCAAAACCGCCAGGGTGTCCCGATTCTTTGGTAGCGGTGATTTGTAGGGTGAGGTAACGCAAAGCATCGGCGGCTAGGAGGGTTTGATAGATAGCATTTGGGTCATTAGCGGCACTAATAGCAGTTTTTCCCTCAGCGATAGCGGCTTTTCCTGCATATTTATCAAATTCGGGTAAGGAACCCCCAAAATATTTTATCCCTTGACAAAAATCGGGAATTGTGCTAGTAGCTGTCATAAAATTAATATACCCCTTTACATACAGGCAATCGTTAAAACCATCTTACAGTTAGCGGTAACTCTCGATAGATGCGATATTACAGGGGGTTTCCATAGGCGATCGACTATTTGTGCTACACTGATCGCCAATGTTAGCAATAAAATTAATCCTATTGATCATGTTAAATAGCAGCCAATTACAGCATTTAATCAGCAAATCACTGCGTTATCTATTAATTATCGGCACTATTGCCCCTCTAACTTCCTTAGAGGCTCGCCCAGTCCAAGCTACTCCTCCTAGTAGTGCTGCACCCCCTAAAGAAGCGATTGCCCCTATCCCCGCAGAAAGCAAAGATTACACCCTAGGAGAAGGGGATAAAGTGCGCGTCACCATCTACCAAGTCGCGGATTTAAGCGGCGATTTCCTCGTCTTACCCGATGGAACCCTAACTTTACCTCTGATTGGTAGCGTCAAAGTGGAGGGAATGACCGTCACCGAAGCCAGCCAAACCCTGGCCAAACGTTACACCACCTATCTCAAACGTCCCGTGGTTACTGTTAGCGTTCTCACCCCCCGGCCTCTGCAAATCGCCATCGCGGGGGAAGTCAATCGTCCGGGTACTTATACAATTAACCCCGAACAAAGCCAAAAAACGCCCCTATTGACGGAAATAATCCGGCAAGCGGGGGGAGTGACTACGGTGGCCGATATTGGTCAAGTTCAAATCCGACGCAACCTCAAGGGACAAGAACAGCTGATTCAAGCCAATCTCTGGCAATTAATCCAAAAAGGCGATACAACCCAAGATATTAGCCTTAGAGATGGTGATAGCATTGTTATTCCCACTAAAACGACCCTTAGTGTCGGGGAAGTCAATCAATTAGCCGATGCCAATTTTGGACTAGATAGCGATCGAGAAATTAATGTTACTGTGGTGGGAGAAGTTTATCGTCCTGGCTCCCATCGTATTGTCCCCAATCAAGTTAACACCGTCACCACAGAGAATAATCGCGGAATTCGACGACAACCAGCCCGACTAACCCAAGCTATCCAAGAAGCGGGAGGTATCAAACCCCTCGCTGATATCCGACAGGTGCAAGTGCTGCGTTATACCCGTGACGGTTCCCAGCAGAAAATTCCTGTAGATCTCTGGAGTTTGCTCGAAAAAGGTGATATAACCAGCGATATCTTTCTTCAAGAAGGAGATACGGTGATTATCCCTACCGCTACTGAAATCTCGGCCCAGGAATCAGAAACCCTAGCATCGGCCAGTTTTGCCCCTAAAACCATTAACGTGAAAGTGGTCGGGGAGGTGAAAAAACCGGGAACAATTGAAGTTCCTCCCAATACCCCTCTCAATCAGGCAATTTTAACCGCAGGAGACTTTGATAAGCGTCGCGCTAATCAGTCCACAGTGGAATTAATTCGTCTCAATCCTAACGGAACCGTCACCAAAACCTCAATTAACATCGATTTTTCCCAGGGTATCAACGAGAAAACTAACCCGATTCTCCGCAATAATGATGTGGTGGTGGTTCATCGTAGCGGTCTGGCCGCCACTACCGATACCCTAGGTACGGTTTTAAGTCCCTTTACTGGTGTTACCGGTATCTTCAACGGATTGTTAAATCTTTTACGTTAAAAAAGTTTACTTTACCCGGATGTCATTAGCTAAGTAATCGAGCTAATAATAGATATAGAAACGGCGAAAAGTCGTGAGCGGTCACGGCTTTTCTGCTCGATAAACTCAGGAAAGAAAACTATGATTTTTCTCCTTACTCTAGCCCTAATCTCCCTGTCGATTAGCTACAATGTTCACGGCGAAATAATTAGCCTCAGTACCCGCTTATTAGGCCTTTTTTGTGGCTTGTTAAGTTTGTTCTTTACACCCCTACTGGTAAAGGTTTTTATCCTTGTCACTTTAGTCCTCTTTAGCTGAGATTTTAAACCCTAAACTCGACTAAAACCCTAAGCATACTTAACCCATCAAAAAAACTGTTATGCAAAAACGCTATCTCGGTCAGACTAATATAGAAATTACTCCCCTTCTCGTGGGTACTTGGCAAGCAGGAAAAAAGATGTGGGCAGGTATTGAAGATGAGGAAAGTATTAGGGCTATTCGTGCCGCTTTTGAGGCAGGAATTACCACTATAGATACAGCCGAAATCTACGGGGAAGGTCACTCGGAATCGATTGTCGCTCAAGCTTTGGCCGATGTGCGAGAACAGGTAATTTATGCCACCAAAGTTTTTGCTAATCACCTTAAATATGAGCAAGTTATCGCAGCTTGCGATCGCTCTTTAAAAAACCTCCAAACTGATTATATCGATCTTTATCAAATTCATTGGCCTAGTGGCTCATGGAACACGGAAATAGTGCCTATTTCTGAAACTATGGCCGCTCTTAATTATCTGAAAGCACAGGGAAAAATTCGCGCTATAGGGGTTTCCAATTTCTCCCGCTCTCAACTGGAAGAAGCTCGTCAATACGGCAGAATTGAGAGTATTCAACCTCCCTATTCTCTCTTTTGGCGCTCGGTAGAAAAGGAAATTATGCCCTATTGTATAGACAATAATATTTCTATTCTGGCCTATTCTCCCCTTGCCCAAGGTTTATTAACAGGAAAATTTAGAAACGGTTATCAGTTGGCAGCAGAGGATCATAGAATTAAAAATAAACTCTTTCATGGCGAAAACTTTCAGAGGGTACAAGCGGCTTTAAATCAATTAGAACCGATTGCTAACCGCTATAATTGTTCCCTAGCTCAATTA
This sequence comes from Microcystis viridis FACHB-1342, assembly GCF_014698335.1. GTDB lineage: Bacteria > Cyanobacteriota > Cyanobacteriia > Cyanobacteriales > Microcystaceae > Microcystis > Microcystis ichthyoblabe_A. The sequence continues at coordinate 153,633 of NZ_JACJSV010000002.1, forward strand.
TCTCTTGCTTGGTTAATTAAGCAACCTCAAACTAATGCAATTGCTGGGGTAAGAAATGCCGCTCAAGCAGTTAATAACGCTCAAGCAATGACAATTAATTTAATCCCAGAAGACCTAAAATTAATTGATAATATTGGTAAACAGGTAACTGATTTCTTAGATGATAATCCCGTGCTGTGGAATTTCTAAAAGTTATACAGCAGTTATCCTAAGGGTGAGGATAGAAGTTTTGGTTAATTCTCAGGAAAAAGCCTGTATAATGATGGCTATAGTCCGATTCTTACCGCAGGATTATCCCTATGGCTAAATCGAAAAAACAGAATCTGCAATGGATTAAAGAAACCCTCGACTTAAATCCAGATCATAACTGGAAATCTAGTCCGGGTAACAGTATTTTTGTAGCTGGTCGCGGTGCAGTGCGCTTTGAAGTTCCTCAAGATTGGCATTTTGAACCCGATGATAATTCCTTTCGTTTTTTAGATAGAAAACCCCCCGATGATGATTGTCGTTTAGAGGTTTCCTATAATTTACTTCCCCCCGGAGATTGGAAAGAATTACCCCTAAAAGGAATGGTCAAAAAGTTAGCTCGTGAAGATAGCCGCAATCCTCACGAAATCGGCGAAGTTATCCAAGAAAAACGCCAAACTGTCCGCATTGTTTGGGTGGAAATTCAATTCATCGATCCCCAAGAAAATCGTCCCGCTTATTCGCGCATTGCCGTGGGTATTGGTTCCGGGGTTCAATGTTTAATTACTATGGATTATTGGGTCGATGATGCGGACAAATTCACCCCCGTCTGGGATACGGTTATCTCCTCGCTGGTGTTAGGTTTATACATTCGTGATCCCCGCAGCGGTTTAGCTTTCCCCGACTAAAGGTAATAGCAATTTTGCAGGAAAATTTCCTTGACAAAAAACCTTAATTGTGATAGTAGAAAAATCGATCGCTCGACTCTGGTGGGGATAGCTGCCGGTCCCCGCATTGACGGGATGTGCAGGAAAGCAAGAGGCACTGAGACTCAAACGCAAGCTATGACCTTGAGGAATAGTGATAAAAGTAGCCTGCATGGCCATATTTAGGGATGATTCGGGATTATTTACCCGTTTATAACCCTGAGTGATATTAAAAACTCGACCATCGGGGGTAACTTGAGAAACCACCGCGCAGATATCGAAACTAACCGCATCTGCTTGACAATAACAATCCAGACGGGGACTACCCAAAATCGTTAAATCCTTCTCTAGAGGGGGAGAAGTATAGGTAATCACATCACTGCGACAGTCTAGCATGGTGCGGTCGAATATTCCCCCCGGTAGGGCGCTATGACCTCCTAAAGATGGAACCGGTCGCCAAGGATCGTGAACGATGGTATCCTCGATCGCAGGTTCTAACAAAATCGCGCTTAATTTCCCCTCATCCTCGCGCAGATTGGCTAAACCCTGACTAGCAAGATAATAAATTTGCTGATTTTCTGTGGAAAAATTTTCCAGATATTGCCATTGATTAGACCCCATTTGAAATAGATACAGGGGAGGATTTTTAAATAACTCCGTTTCCTGACCTTTTAAGAAATAATCAAACCATTGCAGCTGCATTTTATCCACAGGACTAATTGCCTCTTGACCATAATCTATCTCTCCTACTTTTCTCCCCCAGGGTAGATGAGTCCAAGGACCAATAATTAGCCGTTGGGGATAGACAGAACGACTTTGCATTTCTTGGTATAAACTCAAAGTTCCCCGGAGATGAGGATCGAACCAACCCCCGATATGTAACATCGGTAAATCGATATTTTTTAAAAGGTTTTGCGGTGATAAATTTTGCCAATAGTCATCGGGAAGATAACGAGTAATCCAATCGTGATAAAAAGAATCGGCGGCTAAATCCTGTAAAATTTGGGGAGAGGCTGCAATAGGATCAAAAAGGGGTAAATTTCGGGAAGCTACCCAGAGTTTTTGATAGGCAGTTTCGTCCCCTTTTAATCTAGCTGTTTCCGCAGCTAATTGTATTGACCAAGCGAGATTATATTGTAAATTAAATGCTTCATTTTCATAACCCCAATCTCGATATAAATCGTGAGCAATCATCGCTGGGCAAATAGTTTTTAAAGAACCGTGACCATTAGCAGCCGCATATAATTGGGTCATTCCCTGATAGGAAAAACCATACATTCCCACCACACCCGTATTATTAGAAATAGTTAAAACCCATTCAATAGTTTCTAATCCGTCGCTAATTTCATGGGCAAATAAATTAAAATTTCCCGTCGAGTTTCCCCGTCCCCGCACATCCTGAATTACTACAATATAACCCTGACTTGCATACCAGCTAGGATGGGCATAAACCACCGTGGAAGCGATCGCTTTTCCGTAGGGTTGTCGCATTAGTAAAATGGGAAAAGATTCCCTACTATCGGGACGATAAATATCGGCAGCTAAACTAATTCCATCTTTGGTGATGAAACTAGCTGTTTCTTTTTTTATGGGGTAGGGATTAAACATTATTATCTCTTTCAGATAAAAAATACTGTCAGGTGGCTCAATCGAGAAAACTTGACCAAGACTAGATAAAGCTTAACTAAATGTTACAATAAAGACGGACTGCCTCAACTGCCTAGGACTGGAGAAAAATCAGCGATGCTACGACTAGAGAAAATTAGTAAGATTTACCCGACGGGAGAAGTGTTAAAAGATGTCACTTGGGAAGTAAAAACTGGCGATCGCATCGGGTTGGTGGGAGTCAATGGGGCCGGAAAATCCACCCAACTGAAGATTATTATGGGGGAAGTGGAACCCACCGCCGGGGAGATCATCCGTCCTACCAGTCTCCATATCGGCTATCTTACCCAAGAATTTGAAGTGGATCCCCGTCGGACGGTACGCGAGGAATTTTGGACGGTGTTTAAAGAAGCGAATCAAGTCCACCATCAACTAATAGAAATTCCCCAGCAGATGGAAAAAGCTGATCCTGAAGAATTAGATCGCTTAATTCATCAATTAGATCGCCTACAAAGACAATTTGAGGCATTAGATGGTTACGGATTAGAAGCACGCATCGAGAAGATTTTACCAGAAATGGGCTTTACTATTGATGACGGTGATCGCTTGGTAAGCTCCTTTAGTGGTGGTTGGCAAATGCGGATGAGTTTAGGCAAAATTCTCCTGCAAACTCCCGACATTTTACTCCTCGATGAACCAACTAACCATTTAGACTTAGAAACCATTGAATGGTTAGAAAAATTCCTCAAGGATTTAACCACTCCCATGGTCATAGTGTCCCACGACCGGGAATTTCTTGATCGCCTCTGTACCAAAATTGTCGAAACTGAAAGGGGGGTTTCTACCACTTATCTAGGTAATTATTCTGCCTACCTACAGCAAAAATATGAACAACAATCCGCTCAGTTAAGTGCCTACGAACGTCAACAAAAAGAACTAGAAAAACAGCAAGTTTTCGTCGATCGGTTCCGGGCCAGTGCCACCCGTAGCACCCAAGCAAAAAGCCGGGAAAAACAATTAGAAAAGGTGGAAAAAATTGAAGCACCAATCGCCGATGTGCGTACCTTAAAATTCCAGTTTCCTCCAGCAGTTCGTAGTGGTCGAGAAGTGGTAACGATTAAAAATCTTGTTCACATTTACGATGATAAAATTCTCTTTTTGGGAGCAAATCTGGAAATAGAAAGAGGCGATCGAGTGGCGTTTTTAGGCCCCAATGGTGCGGGAAAATCGACGCTTTTACGCTTAATTGTTGGGTTGGAAGCTCCCACAGAAGGCTCGATCGAAATCGGTAAACATAACGTTATTCCTAGTTATTTTGAGCAGAACCAAGCGGAAGCTTTAGACCTAACTAAAACTGTTTTAAATACCATTCATGATGAAGTTCCCGATTGGAAAGATGTGGAAGTTCGCAGTCTTTTAGGGCGATTTTTATTCAGTGGGGAAACGGTATTAAAAAAAGTAGAATCCTTGAGTGGTGGCGAAAAAGCACGTCTTGCTTTAGCCAAGATGTTACTTGCTCCCGCTAACTTATTAATTCTCGATGAACCCACCAATCACCTCGATATTCCCGCGAAGGAAATGTTAGAATCGGCTTTAAAAGTTTATGAAGGCACGGTTTTAATTGTTTCCCATGATCGTTATTTTATCTCCCAGGTAGCTAACAAAATTGTCGAGATTCGGGATGGTGAATTAATTGTCTATGCGGGAGATTATCACTATTATCTAGAAAAACTAGACGAAGAAAAACAAAAAGCCGAACAAAAACGCATTGAAACCGAAAAAGCGGCCAAATCTGCCGCTAAACGCGCTAAACAAAAGGCCAAAAAAGGTTAGAATGTAGAGTATCAACCTATCCACGATTATCTATCAATTAATTAATCTTATGGCAGCTATAAAAGTAGGCGATCGAGTTCCTAATTTTTCTCTCCCCTCCCAAACAGGGACAACGTTTAATATCGGCGATTTAATCGGTAAAAAATCCCTGGTCATTTATTTCTATCCCAAAGATGACACCCCGGGTTGTACCGCAGAATCCTGCGCTTTCCGCGATAGTTACGAAGTGTTTACCGATGCGGGTGCGGAAGTTATTGGGATTAGTGCCGACAGTCCCCAATCTCATCAACAATTTGCCCAAAAATATAATCTTCCCTTCACCCTTTTAAGTGATAGCGATAACCGAGTGCGGAAATTATTCGGTGTTCCCGCTACCTTATTTGTCCTCCCCGGACGAGTTACCTATATCATTGATAAAGAGGGAATCGTCAGACATATTTTTGATTCTATGTTAGATTTTAAGGCTCACGTTACCGAATCTTTGAACACAATTAAATCTTTTTAGGTTGATGATCACGAAAGAAATCCCGATCAGATAATTACTTGGGAAGAAATTAAAACATCTATCCGATAATTGTGCTGATTCTGACTAAAAAATACGCCAATTAAAGTCTGAATTGCTGCTTCTCCTCTGGTTTTAGCTGATCGCTTATGGATCAAAACTCATCTTAAAACAGAGGAGGAAAAACCACGGTTCTCAACTTAGTTGGGGTTTAACTAGGAGGATTTTTATGCCAAGTAAAATAAAAAGTTGCTCCTTCACCTGCTTGAGATTCTATCCAAATTGTACCTCCTTAACTGTCTTTAGAGACTAGATAGTGATCGGTTGTTCTCCTCGGTTTTAGCCAGCGTCAACCATCGCCAACGTTGATATGTTCTGCTTGTGGAAAAGCTTGCTCAGAAGTGGCAACCCTTTCTAAAAAACAGAAGGGATCACAGTCATCTAATTGAGATAAATTATCAAAACAATCATCGATCGCTTTTCTGGATAAAAAAGGTACTTATAGCGGTTCTCACACCTGTCTGGCAAACTTAAACCTTTGCTGATTAAGCTTTTTAACATCGATAATGTACCTCTTGCGAACAGGAAACGCTATATTATAGAAAAATATTGCTGAGATTTTTCCTATGCCTCTAATTAAAATTCAAACTTCTGTCACCTCCCTCGATGATGAGACGGTTAATCAACTTTTGCAGAGTCTTTCGGCTAAATTAGCTAAACATCTGGGAAAACCCGAATCCTATGTGATGACAGCTTTAGAATCGGGGATAAAAATGACTTTTGCTGGCACTTTTGAGCCGGTGTGTTATGTGGAGATTAAAAGTGTTGGTTCTATTTCCGCCGCTCAAACTAAAAGCATGAGTAGTGATTTTTGTCAAGAAATTGAGGCTTATTTAGGAATACCGAAAAATCGCATTTATCTAGAATTTGCCGAGGCGAAAGGTGATCTTTGGGGATGGAATGGCACTACTTTTGGCTAATTTATGCCAAAATTATCGGAGATAGGGCTTATTTTAACTCTCTGGTGAGGATTTTTGCCTGTTCAATCCAAGCTAACATCACCGCAATATCGGGACATAAATCGCGTCTTTGCAGATTAGCCACCTGAAAATTGATGTTTGTGCCAATTGCGGGGATGAGCCTTTTTCTGTCAACTCTTGAGGTTGACGCGTTTCATTTTTGAATTGGCGGATGGTATTAAAGTAGAATATAGGGATTATACTAAGTATAGAAAAATTACAGCTTTGTTTCTAAAGATGAAGTGTAACCTAATTTGGTATCGAATCCTGACGACCGGCTCCCCAAAACGAAAACTTTGTACTTCACCATTAAGATAACTGCTATAAGATGAATTTATTAGAAGAAGTTAAGGCAAAAACTAAAGAATTTCGTACCGATAACTATCCTATGTCAATCGGAGAGATTATTAGTCTTTATAATAACAAAGAAATGACAATTAATCCAGATTTTCAAAGATATTTTCGTTGGACAATAGCCCAAAAAAGCCGATTCATAGAATCGATACTATTAGGAATTCCTATTCCCTCTATTTTTGTCTATCAGAGAGAAGAAGATAGTGTTTGGGAATTGGTGGATGGATTACAAAGGATTTCAACAATTTTGGAATTTGTTGGCGATTTAAGAGATGAGGACGATGAAACTAAGAAAAAACCGAAACTGGTGCTTCAAGGTACTAAGTTATTACCTAGCTTAAACGGAGTTATGTGGGAAGGTGCAGAGGAAGGAGAGTATAATTTGCCCCCATCTCTAAAAATAGATTTCAAAAGAGCGAAAATACAGGTTCAGATTATCCAAAAAGAATCGGATAAAAATGCTAAGTTTGAAGTTTTTGATCGTTTAAATACCGGTGGCTCTTTTTTATCTTATCAAGAGGTGCGTAATTGTCTTTTGATTATGCTAGATAAAAGCCTATATAAGTGGTTAGAAGACTTGGCAGAAAATGAGAATTTTAAAAATTGTATTTCCCTATCCGAGCGATTAAGACAAGAACGCTACGACTTGGAACTAATTCTTAAATATTTTGCCCTGTCTTCTCCCACATTTGATCCAAAATCATTGAACAAAAAAGAGGTTAATGAATATTTGACTGACTATCTGATAGAATTATGCAATTCCACCACTTTTGATCGTGTGTTAGAGCAAGAAAAATTCGCTAAAATGTTTTTATTGCTTGATCAAGCGACGAATGAAGATACTTTTACCAAATATGATGGAACAAGATTTAAGGGTAAATTTCTCGATTCTGCTTATGAAGCGATCACCACAGGATTACGAGAAAATATTGATGATTACTCTACTCAAGATATTGAACTGCTAAGAACAAAAATTCAGGAAATGTGGTCAGAATCTGACTTTATTTATAACATCGGTACGGGATCGAGAGCTAGAACTAGAATGCTCAAAATGATTGAATTTGGCAAAAAATATTTTAAAAAGTAATGAGTAAAGATAATAGAACTATCGAAATTCTCCAGAAAAACTTAGATGAAGATATGGCATGGCGAATCAGAGAACTTAGTATTTTAAAAACTAAAATTCCTCCACAAAAAGGAACTGAGCAAGATGTATTAATTAGAGCCGGAATAACCACTCTCTATGCCCATTGGGAAGGTTTTATTAAATATGCAGCAGAATGTTATTTGCAGTTTGTTTCCTTAAAAAAGGCCAATTCAAGTCTGAATTGCATCACTGTCTGATCTACCTTTATAGAATACCTCATTCGGGGTACGATAGTCAAGACATTTTCGAGGACGATTGTTAATCAAGTTTACGGCTCTTTCCACCTCCTCTGGCTTAACGATTTTAAAATTCGTTCCCTTGGGGAAAAATTGTCTTAACAGTCCATTGGTATGCTCGTTTAATCCCCTCTCCCACGAATGATAAGGAGTAGCAAAATAAAAATCTGCTCCTAGTTTC
>NZ_JACJSV010000020.1 GCF_014698335.1 Microcystis viridis FACHB-1342
TTGTAATGGGAGACTCTTTGTTTTCCTAGACAAAAATAATTACTTTTTCAAAAAAACACTTTTCTATTTTTTTGTTGGGTATTTTATTCTCTGGAAGTCCCTTACCTTGCAGCAGTTGGTAGCTCAACCAGAGGGCATCGAGGCAGTCTATTGTCACTTGTCCCTGCTGGGTGAGCGCTTGGCTAACCCTCTGCCAGAGAGGAATTGAAGCCGCAAGGACAATTCCTCCCACAATCGAGAAGGGCAGTTCTAGGGGAGCAGCAGCGATCGCCACAGCCAGGGTTAAGGCCGGCATCCCTAAAGTTGGCCAAGTCCCCTGATTTCTAGCCCCGACTTTCTCGTTTAGGTCTGGCTCTCTTTCCCGGCCGGCCGCTAGGATGGCCGCTTGCAAGTAATCTAGGATGGCCGTTGCTGACAGCATTTCCGCCCGGTAGGAGACAATCAGGGAGCAGGCTGCGGCATTGATGCGGCTCTCGCTGATAGCAGTGGTTCTCAGCAGCGATCGCTGCAAGCGTCTGGCAAATTCGTCATCCCAATTGTGGCGGGGAATGCGAATTCGCAGCCGTCCCGGAATTTGATGGGCGACTTGCCAATCTACCCACTCAGGGGGTGCTGGGGAATTTGCTGCCGCTTGAACTGGCGCGGGAGTCAGAGTTGTTGTCGTCATGGTGAGGTGATTCAAGAGGGGCTACCGACTGGCAGCGGGACGAACAAGACATTCAACAGCAGGCTGACAGCAGTGACGCAGATGATACCAGTTTTCGACTTCCATCTAAAAATCGAAAGAAAAGTATTAACCGATTACACCATAAAAAAGTTATGAAAGAAGTGCATTCAGCTAATCTAAGGATAGGCGGTTAAAATGCGTCTTGGCTTAATAGCAATAGACATCTTGTAAAAATCAAAAATTGTTGTTGGGGTTAGGAGTCAGTAGCCAGTAGTCAGTAGTCAGGAGAATTAAGAATGAATAATAATCAGTTAAATGGTCTATTTACAGACTTGATGCCATTTAATTCTTATTTTTGACGTTTTTGAACCCTGAAAAATTAATTATGCAAGAGGTTTTTAAACACAAACTACCTATCAGATTGTGGAGAATTGGTATTACAAAAGTAACCAAAGGGAAAGCCAAATTTGATTAGGGAGTTGCTAGAAATTGACTGGGAGATAATTCGGCATTAACTAAAGACTTTAACGGGATTAATTTGACAGCACAAGCTTTTAATTCTGGTTGCAGGGAAATCGGACAAGCGGCCGGATGGGTGAGACTATTGGCCTCAGAATTTTCTGCCCATAGGGCCCCCCAGTGCATCGGCACAAAGACACAATTAGGAGCAATTGCTTTGGTAATTAAAGCGGGAAAACGGGCAGAACCGCGACGAGAACGCACCTCCAACCATTCCCCAGCTTCTATGCCCAATTTTGCCGCATCTTGGGGATGAATTTCCAGAAAAGGTGCGGGGTGCATTTTGACAATTTTCTCGATGCGGCCGGTGCGGGTTTGGGTGTGCCAGTGACCGTACAAACGCCCCACGGTCAACACTAGGGGATAATCATCGTCGGGGGGTTCCGCTAGACCTTTACTGTGGTAGGCGGCGAAAACAGCACGACCATCGGCAGTATTAAATTTACCATCGGTATAAAGGCGTTTTGCGGCGGTTTTTTGGCTTTTATCGTGATCTTTAACTAAATTACCCGGTAATTCCCCAGAATTACCGGTTTTAGGGGCGGAAATTTCATCGATGGAATCGGGCCACGGTCGGGGAGTCTCGGCCAGGCGCTCATAATTAATCCCTGTCATATCACAAGGACGTTTATATGTCAAGCGGGCAAACTCGGAATATACCTCGGCCGAATCCTGAAAATTAAATTGTGCCTGAAACCCCAAACGGCGACCAACTTCGGCAAAAATTTGCCAGTCGGCCCTAGCTTGACCAACGGGAGGACGAAAAGCCTTATTTAACGTCACCATGCGCTCAGAATTGGTCATTGTTCCCGTTTTTTCGCCCCATTGGGCTGCTGGCAGTAATAAATGGGCATAGGCGCTGGTTTCCGTGGGATAGTAGGCATCCTGATGGATAGTAAAAGGTGATTTTAACAGGGCCGCCTTGGTGCGTTTTAGATCAGGCATACTAACAGCCGGATTAGTGGCGGCAATCCAGAGAAGTTTGACCTCTCCCGTCTCCAAACCAGTAATCATACTCCAAGCGTCGCGACCGGGGACCGGAGAAATCCGACCGGCAGGTAAACCCCAAGCTTGTTCCACTTCGGCCCGGTGTTGGGGATTTTTGACGGAACGATAACCGGGGAGAAGATGGCAGAGGCCGCCAGCTTCCCGTCCTCCCATGGCGTTGGGTTGTCCCGTTAGGGAAAAAGGACCGGCCCCGGGCTTACCGATATTAGCCGTCATTAGGTGTAAATTGATTAAAGTGCGGGCTTTGGCCGTGCCTTCGCTGGATTGATTGATACCCATCGACCAGAGAGAAAGCACTCTTTTTGATTCGGCCCAGTAGCGGGCAGCCTTTTCTAAATCCTCGATGGGGATACCGCATTTAGGGGCGACGATTTCCGGGGGATAATGGCCGATAATTTCGGCGTATTTGGGGAAATCCCGGGTACATTTATCGATAAAATAGGTATCGATCGCACCCCAATTCAGTAACAGGTGAGCAATACCGTTAAATAGGTCAATATCAGTCCCCGGGTTAATGGCGAGGTGGAGATTAGCGGCCTCGGCGGTTTTTGTCCTGCGGGGATCAACGACGATTAATTTCGCTTCTTGGTTACGTTTGAGATACTTGTGCAGACGGTTAAAGATGATGGGGTGACATTCGGCCGTATTTGTCCCCACCAGAAAGGCACAATCGGTCAATTCTAGGTCATCGTAACAGCAGGGGGGACCGTCGGACCCGAAACTGTCCCGATAAGCGGCCACGGCCGAAGACATACAAAGACGGGAATTAGCATCAAAGTTATTGACTCCCAGACAGCCCTTGACCAGTTTTTGGGCGATGTAGTAATCTTCGGTGTGAAATTGTCCCGAACCGTATAGACAGATACTTTCCTTTTCCCCCTGAGCGATTAGAGTTTGGATACGGTTAACGATGCGATCGAGGGCTTCTTCCCAGGTACAAGGACGGAATTGCTCTTGGAGAGAATCGCGAATCATCGGGGTTTTGAGGCGATTTTTATCGATTGATTCCGCTACGGTGGCCCCTTTAACACAGACCATACCTTGACTGGAGGGGTGGGACTTGTCCCCGAAGACTTTCCATGCTTGTCCGGCCGACGCGGGGGGGGTGACTGTCAAACCACAACCTACTCCACAGTAAGGACATTGGGTTTTTGTAGATTCAGTCATAAGCAGTTGGTCTGATTGGTGGCGCTGTCTTTAGGCATACTAAGATAGTCGTCAGGTTTTCTCGGCAAAATTGTAGTTATTAATACAATTTATTAGAAGCCTTGGCCAAATTGCCATTTTTATGATGCAAATCGCGCATTACAACTGGCTAGATAAAAAGCATACACTTGTTCTCGTATTGAAAAAGAATCGGCATAGGATAATAGTAGTCTCTAGGGTGCGGAAAAAGTTTTCAGCCAGTCATGACCTACGAACCTCTACATCATAAGTATCGTCCCCAAACCTTTGCCGATTTGGTGGGACAATCAGCGATCGCCACGACCCTGAGTAATGCCTTAATCAGTGAGCGAATCGCTCCTGCATACCTATTTACTGGACCCAGAGGCACGGGGAAAACCTCCTCGGCGCGAATTTTAGCCAAATCCCTTAACTGTCTGTCTAGTGACCATCCGACACCGATTCCCTGCGGTAAGTGTTCCGTCTGTCAAGCGATCGCCAATGGTTCGGCCCTAGACGTGATCGAAATTGATGCCGCTAGTAATACCGGTGTGGATAACATTCGGGAAATTATCGAGCGATCGCAATTTGCCCCCGTCCAATGTCGTTATAAAGTCTATGTCATCGATGAATGCCATATGCTCAGTACGGCGGCCTTTAATGCTTTGCTGAAAACTCTGGAAGAACCGCCAGATCGAGTGATTTTCGTGCTTGCTACCACCGATCCTCAGCGTGTCTTGCCTACCATCATCTCCCGTTGTCAACGCTTTGATTATCGCCGTATTGCTCTCGATGCGATGGTGGCACACCTGCAAAAAATCGCCCAAATAGAAGCGATCGATATTAACCTAGAAGCATTAACCCTTGTGGCTCAGATCGCTAACGGTGGTTTACGCGATGCGGAAAGTCTTCTTGATCAATTAAGTTTACTCGCAGGAACGATTACGGCCGAGCGAGTCTGGGATTTAGTCGGTGCAGTCCCCGAAAGAGACCTTTTAACCCTACTTAAAGTCATTCATAGCAATATTCCCGATCAAGTTATCGAACAATGTCGCCATCTGATGAATCGCGGGAAGGAACCTTTAATCGTCTTGCAAAATCTAGCGGGATTCTATTTAAACCTACTTTTAGCCAAAACCGCCCCTAATCGTCCAGAAATGGTGGCTGTCACTGCTCCCACTTGGCAGGATTTGTGTAAGGAAGCGCGTACTTGGTCTTTAGAGGAAATTCTCCGCGGTCAACAACTGCTTAAAGACAGCGAAACACAACTAAAAAACACCACTCAACCCCGTCTCTGGTTAGAAGTCACTCTCTTGGGACTGTTACCGCAAGCACAGGTGATTCCGCTAGTTGCCACGGTAGCGCCTTCCCGTCCCCAAACCAGCGCCGAGAGGCCGCCGGAAGTGATCACAGCGCCGGCGCCGGTTAATGAACCGATAAAACCGCCAGTTATCACCCCGACAACTAGCGTCGCAGTGCCGAAAACTGAGGTTAAAACTGTTACCAGTGATGACAATCATGAACAAATTTGGCAGCAGGTTTTAGAAGTAATGGAACCCCCCACTACTCGCACTCTCCTACGTCAGCATGGCAGTCTTTTTAATATGGAAGAATCGAGTGCTTATTTAAGCATATCTTCGGAACAATTATTAAAAATGGCCCGGCTACGATTGACTAATATTGAGTCAGCTTTCGAGGCAGTTTTTCAGCGCCGGATTAAAGTTCATTTACAGGTAGGTTCCGCCACTGCTGCCATGGCTGCGGAAGTTTCCCCATCCCCAGCGGCCAGGATACTACCACCACCAGAAACCGCAGCAACTCCACCAATAACTCCCGAAAATAAAGTTATGACCGCGGTGGATATTCCTCCAGTCAAAGAAGCAATTATCGAGAAAAAAGAAGCAAAGATCACTGCATCGGGACCCCCAAAAACTCCTAGCACAGAACTGCCCCAAAAAATCTTAAGTTTTGATTCATCTTTAGAGACATTAGATCAAGATGTCGATGTTAGCGAAATTTTGGCAGCCGCTCAAAAGTTAGCGAAATCTTTTGATGGTGAACTGGTCAATATGGGTTATTCACTGCCAGAAAATTCGGCCGCAGAAACTAAAGTTAATAAGTCTCTGGAAAATATGACTATCGTGCGCGGGAGACCTGATGTTAACGAAATTTTAGATAGTTTGGAGGAGGACGAAGACCTTCCTTTTTAAGGCTATCCCAACGGCTTGTGCTAAACTGATAGGATATGCCACGTCTCAGGATTGGCTATTCTTGCTCAAATTCTAGCTACTAGACCTATGACACCCGAAACTAAGGCCAGAATCGATCAATTAATCCAGAATAACAAAGTTCTTGTGTTCATGAAGGGCAATAAATTAATGCCTCAGTGTGGTTTCTCGAATAACGTCATACAAATTCTCAATATTCTGGGGGTTTCCTACGAAACTGTCGATATTCTCCAAGATCAGGAGTTAAGACAAGGAGTTAAGGAGTATTCCAATTGGCCGACTATTCCCCAAGTCTATATCAACGGTGAGTTTATTGGCGGTTCCGACATTATGATCGAACTCTATCAAAATGGGGAACTACAACAAATAGTCGAGGTAGCCTTAGCTTCCTAAAAATTTTCTAGGTTAGGTTAGCTATCCTAACCTAGTTTAAATCTACCAAACAGTAATCAGTGATCAGTAATCAGTGAAAAGACGGCAATTTTCTACTTAAGACTGTTGGGTACATCTCAGTTTTGTAGAAATATCTATATGACATTTTTGTCCGACGCAGTTCGATAAACTCACTGACCACGATCTTGGTGTCAACTTAAGCAAGAGGCTTAATTATAAAGAGTACCTGATAATCCAAAAGGAAGATAGTAAAAAACGGTAAAATAACGAGAAGAAATCAGAGGTGAGTCGGTGAAAACGCGCTCTAAGCAACGACCTAGAAAAAAGGGGAATCCCGAATTACGCTGTCAATTTCAGTCGCCAGCCTTGCACATTCGGATATTCTCGACTCTGTGTGATAATCAGTGCTTATCATTCGTAGGAGTCTTGCTAGGCAAGGCTTTGAAGACTATATTTCCGAAAAATTACCCCTATTCTTCTTCTTTCCACACAGAAACAAGAAGAGCCGTTTTTTTACGGTTACTTCCAAGTACCTTCGTACACGACCAAATGAGGGCGGCAGTCAGTAGACCTCTTGCAAAAGTCTTAAGTCGATCCTTGTACAGCAACATTTTTGAAGATTATCAGCTAAGTACCTAAGCAAAATTAATTACACATTTCGATAAAGCTTTTGCCTATTGCCTATTGCCTCTTGCCTATCTTCACTAGGAAATTTATTTTGCACGACTACTTACTAATAAATAATTAACTGAAAGTCCCTCCCATTATTGTTTCTATCGTTTGTTTTCGGATTTATGCAAGAGGTCTAGTTTATGGAGTTGATGGAGTTGATGGAGTTGATGGAGTTGGAGGGAAATAAACCCAAATTTCAATCCTCCCATTAGGAGCATTCCAGTCCACTAATTCTAGTAGATCCGATTCTAGTAGGTCTTTAGGTAAATTTATGTTTTTATTATTATTCACATAACTTTGAGTGAGTTCCCCTAGATTTTTAGCTCGTTCTCTATCCCCAGCATGAAAATATTTGATCCTACTGATTGGCTGATCATTCTTTAAAGAATATGTATTTTGAACATCTTCTTTTTTAATCGGGTTTAAACTAATTGTGTAATTTTTGCCCTGTAGATATTGCTTAAATTTATTCACTTCTTTCTCGTTCTCGTTATAGTAAATATCAACAACAAAATCAAAATTTTTAGTTATTTGTTCAACAATTTTCTCTCTAGGATCCTTGCTATTTTTGTAGCCTTCTTGAAGTTTTCTAAGCTCTTTAATAATCCCATTAGCTTGATTCGGATCCCTTTCGCCAATAATCATAAGAGCCGTAAAAGTATCTTGAAACTCTGGTGTTTGTCCTATAAATTCTTGATCTGTATTCGAGGGTTTAGACATTAACTCTTTAAATCTTGATCTATAAATTTGCGTTGCTATCTCAGCAATCATCTGCTTAGAGCTTTCATCATTGTCAGCTATCGTCCGATTCAAAGCAATTAAAGCGATATCTTTTTTTAATTGAGGGCTTTGTAAATCTCCAATCAATTTTTGAATTAATTCTGCCGTTTGAATGTTGGTTTTAAATCCTTCTAATTGATTCTCAATATTTTCGGTTTTCTGTTGCAGCTGAGAAGTCTGATATCCTATAAACCCATTGAGAATGGCAATAATCATTAAAACAAATGTCGATAAAGATGAGACACCTATACTTATTTTATCCAAGCTATCTTTAGGCTCATTATTCTTGTCAGACATAGTTAACTCCTTCCTTGTGTACTCACTTAAATATTCACACCACACCCCGCATCACCTGCACCAATTCCCCCACTACCTAATCCTGCTTACTCCTTGCCTCAACCAGTTGGTCATTCAACCCTGACTGCCTGACACATCTCAGTGAAGTCTAGGTCAATCGGGGGTGGCAAGTCAAAGAGCAAATGCGAGAAAACTAAATCCGTTCCTAGAAATATTCTCGGGCTAGGTTAGAGACAAAACAAGGCTGAGGAGCTTTGGGAAACAGAGGAATAGGGGCAAAAAGTTCTCGTCCTTTAGATAGAATACCCCAGACCTAACACAACTCGATTCTAACCCACTTTCCCAGAAACATTGAATCTCCTAACAAAACTTTACATTTAAGGACATAACAACCCCAAAACGCCATTTTTCAATAGGTTATCACCATAAGTGGGAGAGAGTCGCTCCCCTTTAAAACTGTCCCTTGAATTGTTCTCTATCTTTTGCTATGAGGAAACTTTGTTGGGGGATACCGATGTGAATTCCCTTCTCCTCAAAAGCAATCTTGAGACGACGACGATACTCTCTTTCTATGTCCCATTGTCGTAATCTTTTGACGACAATTCTGAGCATAATTTCCATTCCCGTGTGAGAAACCCGACTGACACCAGCAACCTGCACAGGATTGATGATATCTTCTTGCCATTGTGGATCTACAGCCATATTTTCAGCGATGGCTGCCATTAAAGCGATCGCCACATCTGGCTCGGTCTGATAGGCGACTTCGATGGTAAAATCGACCCGCGCCCAATCTTTACTGAGGTTGTGTGCGGTGATAATTTGGTTATGGGCAATAGTGATTAAACGTCCGTCGGCGGCCCGCAATTGAGTCGCTCGCAAACTCATATTTTCCACCAAACCAATAAACTCCTGAAACTGGACCATATCACCGACGGTGTATTGATCTTCAAAGACAATCAGAAAACCGTTAATCCAATCTTTTAAAAGATCCTGAAAGGCAAAGGTGAGCAATGCTCCCACTAAACCGGCTCCCGTGAGTAAAAAGGCGAAAGAAAGACCCATCCAAGCTAAAAAAATCAAAATTCCTAGAAAAATAGCGATAAATGTGATAATTTCTCGCCAAACTTCTAATAAAGTGGGAGCGCGCAGAATCCTCCTTTCCAAATTTTCGGAAAACACCGCTCCTTCCTCTACCCACTCGCGTAGCCGAAAATTAACGTAGAGATTAACCATATTGCTCACTGATGTCATCAGCAACCAGATGATAAAAATCTGTAAAGGAATACGGATTATTCCGCGTCCTTCTAGCCTAGTTTCGGGAAATACATACAAAATCGCCGCTATTCCGGCAAACCAAAGCAGTATCAGTCCAATAAGAGCCAGTCTTTTCCAGAGAATATTTAGCGTTAGTTGTCGCTGAATATCAGCCTGTTGACGGAAATTAGAGGAATCTCCTAGAGCGGCTAAAATCGGCTCTTGGGAGCGATCTTTTCTGGGGGGGGAATTTATGGGTAAATTTTGATCGGATTGCCTTTTAGCTTGTTTTTTGAGGAGATTAAAGCGATTTCTTAGGTGTCTCTGCCACCAAATTGATACCCAGCTTAAGAAAGTTAGCCCCAAAATAATTATAGTGGCAGTCATTACCTGTTGCCGACGAGGGGCGGGCTGACGTTCTTGCCAAGCTTGGATCAAAGCTGTTTGGATGATTTTAACCCATCTGTCCGCTAAATCGCCAACCGAAGAAGAATCGATCAGGGCATCAACTTCTGTCACTGTCAGAATTACCTGTTGCGGTAACTTCTGGTTATCCTTGGCCACAATCACGGTTAAATTATTGAGAGTCGCCGTACTTACTTGCAGGGTTGTCGGATCGAAACCCCGATTGATAATATTATTTAAGCCCCTCTCAATGCGCCTAGCCCGTCTTTCTACCGGGGAGAGTTCCCGGGCCTCAGAAGTGGTAAAATCTTGGGAGGCAATCTGAAATAAGGCAAATCCATCTAGATGCACGGAAGCATATTCTATATCCCCGGCTACAAAAATCCTTGTCCCCGTGGGAGATACAAATGGAACTAGAAAATTTTGGCCTAGGGATGGCAGGGAATTAAGAACAAATATACTAATTAACAGGCAGCTCGCCAATCCTTGAAGGACTAGATTGAAAAATTTTCCCCGTTGCCGTCGTCCCATTGCCCAAGTTTCCTTTTTGATTAACAATGATCTTGACTCGCTTTCTCAGCTTATGACAGTTATCTTAAGGGTGAGATCAAAAGTTTTCGTTTTGGGGAGTCGGTCGTGCCTCTCCCTTCTCCCTTCTCCCCAGTGATAACTGATAACTGCAATCCCCAACACCTTACTTAACTTCTCATGTCCAATATACCCCCACAGTGGCGCGAGGAAATTACGTCTTTACCCGCTTGGTTACGGCGTTCGCTCGGCAAATCTAGCGAAATTTCCACGGTTCAGCGCATTATCAAACAAAGGAACATTCATACTATCTGCGAGGAGGGTCGCTGTCCCAATCGCGGCGAATGTTATGCCCAAGGTACGGCGACTTTTTTGTTGATGGGTCCCACCTGTACCCGGTCCTGTGCTTTTTGTCAAGTGGATAAGGGTCATGCACCCATGCCTCTCGATGTGGAGGAACCGCAAAAAGTGGCGGAAGCGGTGCAATTGTTAAATTTAAGTTACGTTGTCTTGACTTCTGTAGCCAGAGATGATATGGAAGACGGCGGAGCCAGTTGGTTCGTGCGGACGATGACAGCCATTCGCGAACTCAATCCCCACACTTTAATTGAGGTGTTAACCCCGGATTTTGCTGGAGGTAAGGGAAGTCAACAGGAACGGGTGGCGACGGTGGTAGGGGCAAAACCTGCCTGTTACAATCACAATATCGAGACGGTGCGCCGTTTGCAAGGACCGGTTAGACGCGGGGCTAAATACGATCGCTCTTTGGCGGTTTTGCGTTATGTTAAGGAAATCGATCGCTCAATTCCGACGAAATCCGGCTTAATGGTCGGTCACGGTGAGACAAAAGAGGAAATTATCGAGACTTTGGCAGATTTACGCGCGATCGACTGCGATCGAGTTACTATTGGTCAATATATGCGTCCTTCTCTGGAACATTTGCTCGTACAGAAATATTGGACTCCCTCAGAATTTAGCGAGTTGGGAGAAATTGCCCAAAAAATGGGGTTTTCTCAGGTTAGATCTGGCCCCCTAGTCCGCAGTTCCTATCATGCGGGAGAGTAAATCAGTGATCAGTTATCAGTTATCAGTTATCAGATGTAAGTAGCTGGTTATAATTAAATTAAAAATGGATTTTAGGTTCGATCCCCCCTGCCCCCCTTGATAAGGGGGGTGCCGATCCCCCCTTAGTCCCCCCTTTAATCCCCCCTTAATAAGGGGGGCATCTGACAACTTTTAACGCCTACCTACTTAAGTTTTAAGTTAATTAGTTAGTTATACTAAATCTGGTTATTAAAGACTGATTATTTATTCCCTTTATGTAGCCTATATTCAACGGATTTAGTATTAGTTATCTTTATCTTTATACCTGTTTACTGATTACTGTTTACTGGACGGCTACGCCGTGCCTTTGGCAACACTGAAAAATCTTACCCACTTCCCCGATCAAGATGAATTTAGAGACAATCATCCTAGAGGAAATTAAACAATCAGCAGCGGGTCGAATTAGGTTCGAGCGCTGGATGGATTTAGCTCTCTATCACCCTGATTATGGCTATTACACCTCTGGAAAAGTAGAAATTGGCTCAAAAGGAGATTTTTTTACTTCCTCGTCCCTAGGGGCAGATTTTGGCCAATTGTTGGCAGAGCAATTTGTCGAGATGGCGGAATTTTTGGGCAATTCGCCTGGATTTACTTTAGTGGAAGTGGGAGCAGGTTCGGGAATTTTAGCGAAGGATATCCTTGATTATTTGAGTGATAGCTATGCTGATTTTTATCAAAATCTCAGTTATATAATTATCGAACAATCTCAGAAACTCAGGGAAAGACAAAGGGCAACTTTAGCGGGATATTCCCCGGTATCTTGGCAAAGTTGGCCGAATTTAGCTGATAATTCCCTTGTGGGTTGTGTGTTTAGTAATGAGTTAATCGATGCTTTTCCTGTCCATCGAGTTGTGATCGAGTCGGGAGAATTACGAGAAATTTATCTGGGATTGGGGGAACCTTTTCAGGAGATTATCGCCGATTTATCCACCGACAGAATCAAAGACTATTTTGATTTAGTGGGGATAAATATTCCCTCCCCACTTTATCCGGAGGGTTATCAAACCGAGGTAAATTTATTAGCTTTAGACTGGTTAGAAACGGTTAATCGGAAACTCGATCGAGGTTATATCTTAACCATAGATTACGGTTACACTGCCGAAAAATATTATCATCCCCAAAGAAGTCAAGGAACCCTACAATGTTATCGACAACACCAGCGTCATGATCATCCTTATTTGTGGGTGGGAGAACAAGATATTACCACTCATGTGGATTTTACTGCTTTACAACGTCAAGGGGAGAAATTAGGCTTAAAAAATCTCGGTTTTACTCAGCAAGGATTATTTTTAATGGCTTTGGGATTAGGGGATAGATTAAATCAACTTTCTCAAGGAAAGAGCGATATATTAACTATATTTCAGCGTCGAGATGCCCTACATCAATTAATCAATCCCACCGGTTTAGGAGGATTTGGAGTGTTAATTCAGGGGAAAGGAGTAGAAGAAAGAATACTTAAGGGATTAAGTAGATAACTAAAAAATAGGGCTGAATGCTGTTAACTTTCAGCCCCAAGAAATGATTAAGCTCCTACGGATTCTTTAGCGGCATACATTACCTCTAAAGTTATTTCACCAATACCTCGCTCCCGGGCAAATTTTTCGGTATTTCGTTTGACTTTCCCCCGCACAAAACCGGGTATTTTCTGCAATTCTACCGTAGCTTCCTTATTCCAATTTAGGTCAGAATCTGCCGAAATACCTTTAGTAATTACCTCTTTGGTATCATGACCACCGAATATCTCTAATAGGTGATCTTCCATACCCAAAGTAAAGGAATTATAGACCAAATCGGCGATCTGATTAGTGCCTTCGTAACCTAAGAAAGGTTTATAACCGAGGGGGAAATTTTGGATATGAATAGGTGCGGCAATTACTCCACAGGGAATATCTAAACGTTTGCCCACATGACGTTCCATTTGAGTACCAAATATCGCCGCTGGTTCTAATCGAGCAATAGCATCCCCTATCGCCCCATTATCATCACTAATTAACACTTCGTCGCAATATTCACTCACTTGTTCCCGGAACCAATCCGCATCATACTTGCAATAAGTACCCGCTAAAACCACATGAATTCCCATCTCCCTGGCGAGAATTTTTGTCATAGCGGCTGCGTGGGTATTATCACCAAAAACCACCGCTTTTTTCCCGGTTAAATTCTGACAGTCGATGGAACGAGAAAACCAAGCAGCTTGGGAGATATGCAGAGTTTGTTCATTGATAAAATCTTCGTAATCTACTGCCGCACCTTGAGCATTAATTACCTCTTGAATTTGGCGAATACAGCGTGCTGTTTCCACCACTCCCATGGGGGTAATATCAACGTAAGGCATAGCAAATTCATTTTCGAGATATTTGGCTGTCATTAATCCCACTTCTCGATAGGGAACCAGATTAAACCAAGCGCGGGGCAGATTTTTTAAGTTGTCCACCGAGGCAGCTTCGGGGATAATTTCGTTAACTTCA
Organism: Microcystis viridis FACHB-1342; assembly: GCF_014698335.1. Lineage (GTDB taxonomy): Bacteria > Cyanobacteriota > Cyanobacteriia > Cyanobacteriales > Microcystaceae > Microcystis > Microcystis ichthyoblabe_A. Next base: position 13,488 of record NZ_JACJSV010000020.1, read on the forward strand.
ATGTCCAAATCTGCCATTAACCGCTTTAATTCCGTGCGATCATGTTGGTTATGAAAACCGAGGGTGGTAATACCAATAATATTAACCGAAGGTTTAGGAGTTTTCTGGGAGATAATTTCCCCTTTTCTCTGGGCCTTATCGAGATAATACTTGATAATTTGATAGAGGGTTTTATCGGCCGCTTGTAGTTCATTATAGCGATAGTGGTTGACATCGGCCAGCAGCACATCTCCTTGGGCATCCTGTCGCGCTCTTTCGACAAAGTTTTGTAAATCCTCTTGGAGAATACTGGAGGTACAGGTGGGGGTTAAAACGATTAAATCGGGACTTTCTTCGCGATCTTTGCGAACAATATTATCGACGACTTTTTCTTGGGAACCCCGGGCTAAAACATTACGATCGACAATACTAGCAGTGACGGGGGTAAAATTACGCTCCCTTTCCAACATCGAGCGCATGACGTTAAAATAATCGTCTCCCAGAGGAGCGTGCATGATAGCATGAACATTTTTAAAGGAACTGGCGATCCTTAACGTGCCAATATGAGCGGGACCCGCATACATCCAATAGGCCAATTTCATAGAGGGTTCTCCTACAGTCAGACTTTTTTGATTGTCTCAGACTTTACCGATTTAGGGGTGAACACTTAACGGAAGATTACAAAAAGTCCCCATGCAGATTAAGTATCTTTTCGGGGAAAAATGACACAAATGTTAATATTAACTTTTTTAACAATTTATGTCATTAGGGCAAAAATTTCTTTACCGACCGCTTGGTAACAAAGCCAACCGAAATTGGACCGGGGGTCGGGATAATCTTTGACGATGACTCCCTTTTCGGCCGCTCGTTCAAAAGCGACTAAACGGGGAATTTCTCGCTTAAATAGCGGTAATTTTGCTTCTTCTAGAGCTTTCCGCGCTTCCCGTCCTGTTTTTGTCCGTGAATCCACTTGTGTTAACAGAACTCGATAATTATCGGTCATCGTGGACAGCAATTCTGCCGCTTTAATGGTGACATCGATATCGAGATGATTGGGAGTGGTGGGTAGGATTAATAAATCGCTGCCCTGAGCTAAATCTTTTAACTCGTCTGGCTCCGGCCGGGCTTGGGTATCGACGATAATATGAGTGTATTGTTTTACCAGTCCCGTCGCTCCAGCTTGGGACGCTACCATAAAAGGAAGGGTATCTTCCCGGGACCAATGGAGAGCCGAACGATTTTTATCCGCATCAATCAATAAGGTGGGCGCTTTTTCTTGAAAATAGGCGGCCAAATGAATCGATGTGGTGGTTTTCCCGACCCCTCCCTTCAGTGCTACGACGGAAATAATCATGAACGGCTTGATCGAATAAGTGAGTATTTTCTAGTGTAATCCCAGACGGACTGAAAACCGTTTAAGTTTCCCCCCAGAAAGGCTATCAGTCAGGATTCTAGATTTTTGAGCCTGGCTCTCTCGATATTTTGGTGTAATGTGTTTCTTAATGTTGGATTTTTATGTTAGATTTTGGGCTTATGCTCTCCCGATCGATCACTTTTTCTGCTCACCACAACTACGGGAGCGTCTTCAATGTTGAAGCAATTCTTAGCAATAGCGATCGCTTTCATGATTGGGTTAACTGGGGAATTAGTCCTCTCTTTACCCGCTACTCGTTTATCCGATCGAGAAATCTCCCAACAATTACAGACTATCCCCGGCTGGCAGTTACGAGATCAACGGATTGAAAAAACTTTTAAATTTAACAATTTTATCGAAGCCATCGCTTTTGTTAATCGCTTAGTTACTCCGGCTGAATTACTAGGCCATCATCCTGATATTACTATCAATTATAATCGCGTTACTCTTTCCCTCACTACCCATGACGTGGGAGGTTTGAGTAACTTAGATTTTGATTTAGCTCAACAAATCGATCGTCTGATTCCCTAGTTTTAAATCAGCCTTTAACGCACACATCCATTATCTTGGCGAATATCCCAACTACCGTCAACATGGAATAAAAATAAACAGCGTTTGTCGGGTGTGCCGGAAGCAACTAAAGTAATTCTGCCTAACTGTCCCCAAGAACCTCCTAAACCCCCCCTTGTATCGGCCCAACTAGCGCGATAAATTGTACCTTGATTACCCACAGGTCCACTAACTCGGCGTAGGCTAGAATTATTAGTATCGATGCTAACACCGCGAGTGATGGGAGTCCAATCGGTGACATTCTCACATTCGTTTCCTTGCACTTTTGCCACTTTAATCTGTTCGGTTTCATTTTCTGCCATGCACAAAGATAGGGGATCAGAACCTTCTCCCGTGGCTTGATAACGGGTATGTTTCCAATGTTGTGATATTTCAAAGGTGGCGATATTTAAGCGAATCCAAGCCATTAAACGATGATAAGCAGAAAGGGCAATGGTTAAGAGAATTCCTAATAAAATTAGGGTAACTAACATCTCGACTTGAGTTAAGCCAGAGGTGGATTTTTGCCGATTAAAAAGCTGTAGATTGCCAAAATGTTTTCGAGAAAGGTCGAAGATATTCATGAGCCTCATCTTGCCTTTTTATTTTCAATAAATTATGTAATTAACAAGGAGCAACAATTAATTTGCTCTAGGATAATCCACATAATTTCTTGCTGTTATTACGGACAAAATTGACTGCGATCTCTATTTTTCCTGATATGGTCAAAAATGAGCTAAATAAAAACAATTTTCTGATTTTTTGCTCAATTAAGTTTATTTGCTCTGTTTATATAGCCAAATATCCCGCTAACGAATAAATCCCAATTGTCGTCTGGCCTCAAATAATCCGATCGCCACACTAACGGAAAGATTTAAACTTCTCACCCCCGGTTCTGCCATGGGAATATAAACCGTGTCATCGCACTTATTTAATAAATCTGCTGGAATACCGTCGGTTTCACTGCCAAAAAGTAGCCAATCTCCGCTTTGATAGCTGTATTCCACATAACTGCTGCTGCCGCGCACGGTAAACCCGATCGCCCTTCCGCCGCTCTTTTGTTGATATGCACAGAAATCATCTATTGTCAAGTGGTACATAAGTTTTACATAGGGCCAATAATCTAAGCCGGCCCGCTTCAGATAGCGATCGCTAATTTCAAAACCCAAGGGACCGACTAAATGCAATTCTGTCTTGGTTGCAGCGCAAGTACGGGCAATATTCCCCGTATTTGGCGGAATTTGCGGATTGATTAAAACCACTCGTAAAATCGCTTCAGTCATTAGTTATCAGTTATCGGTTATCAGTTCACTGTTCACGGCAAAAAACCCCCCACCTCTCAATTCATAATTCATAATTTAAATTTATAATTCCCACTTCCCATCTCCCTTGGGTGAGGACTAACTATACTGGATTTTGCCCCACCCTAGTCAAACTTATTTTAATTTAATTGGTATAACTATCCATACTCAACGGGACTAAATCGCCATGGATGGTCAAACCTAACAACATTGTTGCATTAGCGGGGATTAAATTGCCTGTAAGAGCGCAAATCTCATTTTTTCTAGCTGTAGCGTTAAATACTGCCCTTATATCGCCAGCACAAAACTGCGGTCGATAATCTCCTGATTTCTGCTGAACGAAATTCCATAAGACATCGCGAATGAGTGCTTGATAACCTTGATTGCCGGAAATCTCTTTCAGCTTGTCTTTGAGGACTCTTTCCAGACGAATGCTGGTGACTTCCATCTCGGTAGTGGTGGTGCGTGTGATTGTCCGCATAATTTTTTCTCCCGAATACTAAAACCTATTGATGTTACAAGTGTAGTATAAGAAAGATACCTTTAACAAGCACAACCGGCGAAACCATCACCTCTACTGCTCTTTTATTGTCACCTCTAAGGAAAAACCGCGTCTAGTCAGAATCCTATTTTGCTGTTAGAAAAAACATTGCTTATAGTCTATCTATTAAGAAAATTTTAGGTAGAGTGCGTTAGGTAATCTCTCATTTGTAGGAAAAAAATCAAGCTCTCGTTAAGGAACGGATATTTAATGAGTAAAAATTATTAGACAAAGGACAAGAGAGGCATTTATTATCCCGATTTACTCTATTATTGGTCAAGTAAACCATCTTTAATTTCCCTTCTGATCTCATCTAAGTATTGGGAAGATTGCTGATAATTAGTATGATCTTTATCGTTTATTTCTACCCCTTCTGCTAATTGAAAATTTGATGTAGTTTTTAAATCGATAATTTTAGGGATAGGCAGTTTGATAGGAATAGCTTTTGGATAGCTAAAATAGGTAGCAAAATCTAAGTAGCCTAGTTTTTCATCAATTACTATCCATTGTTGATCGATTAACTGCATTTTTGGTTCTTTGACATCAAAAGCATATAGAAAAGCTGCGGCATAAAAACCAGCATGGTAAAAGAAGTTATCTGTACTATGAGAACTACTGAAAGAGGAACTCAGTGTAAAATCTCTTTGTCCAGTGCAAATACGATCAGAAAAAACGTCATCAATTGACTTTTTTAACACTTGCTCAAACTGATAGGTTTCTTGCTGATTAAGTGCGGGGGCGATTTCATAGTTATAAAAACAAGTCAAAGAAAATTTATTATTTTCGCCACAAAACTCCAGTCCAGATTTTTGTAGAGTGAAAGTGATATTTTTATCGTCTTCTAAATGTCTTCTAGAATCTGATATTTGTTGGTAAAAGAATCGATAACTAAATTCACCATCTTTACCCTGATAATTAATTTTTCGGAGACGAATAGCATTGATTAATTTAATCCAGTCAGACTTCAGCATAAACAGCAATCGCATTGATTAAATAATTAACCATTATTATAGCAGTTATCTTAACGGTGAGATAGGAAGTTTTGGTTTTGGGGAGCCTGTCGTCGGTCGTCCATAGCAAATTAGGTTATACTTCATCTTGATAAGAAACGCTGTCCTATACCCAAACCCCTAGAAAAAATTGTTATTGTTCCTCAGATTGACAATAGTTCTAATTGTTTTCCCTGTAGGTCTCTAACCCTGATATTTTCTTGAGAATTTCTGGATAAATCTAAAGCTTTAATCACCTCTTTTGCCACTGCTTTTACCACGGGAATAGCCACAGAATTGCCGAACTGTTTATAAGCTTGGACATCGCTAACAACAATCTGAAAACTATCGGGAAATCCCTGTAATCTTGCCCATTCTCTGGGGGTCATTCTGCGGACGAATAATTTATTTACCTCTCCCTTAATGCGAGTAACCGGAGTAAAATTAGTCAGTCTTTGATCGATAACTAAATTTCTTTCTTTTCCCATACCTCCCACCACAATAGCATTAGCGATACCATCGGGAGAAATAATCTCATAACCGAACCCATTACCTTTATTTTGGTGTCTGGCCCTGTGTTTAAACAAGGTTTCTAAATACTGATTAGAGAGATAATATTTAACGCTGACTTCCTTTTCTTCTAGAATATCTTTGAGACAAGTTTCTTGATGGGTTGGTTGGGGATAGGAAAAATGGTAAATATTTAAATCTTCTCGAAAACCGACGATAAAAATTCGGGGACGGTTTTGAGGAACCCCAAAATATCTGGCATTTAAAATCTGGGGACTAGGGACAAAATAATGCAAATCCTTTTCTAATATATCTAAAATAGTTTTTAAAGTTTTACCTCGATCATGATGGACTAAACCCTGGACATTTTCTAAGATAAAAGCTTTCGGTTTCTTTTCGTGTAGGATCCGGGCAACTTCAAAAAATAAGGTTCCGCGTGCATCTTCAAAACCGTGTTTTCTGCCGGCGATACTAAAGGCTTGACAGGGAAAACCGCCGCAGAGTATATCATGATCGGGGACAGTTTTTACCTCTAATTTTCTGATGTCTTGATTATCGGGTAAATGACCATAGTTAGCCAAGTAAACCTTTTGGGAGTGAGGATCGATTTCCGAGGAAAAAACGCATTGACAACCGAGATTCTCTAGGGCGATTCTAAATCCTCCTATACCGGCAAATAAATCAATAAAAGTCCACATATTTTCTCTATTCTAAGCTTTTGTTTTGATCCCAGAGACGATATTAAACCGGCTACCTTAGATTTTAGTATAAATGCTCGCATCTTTTTCCTCGCCAAAAAAATCAGGAGCAGAATTTCTACTCCTGATAACCTATTCACTTTAGACTTGCCAATTTATTGGAATATACTGGCAACTTTGGCGCTTACGTCCGGTTGAGTTTCAGCGTAGATATTTTGACGAGTAGCGGCGATTTCTGTGTAAGCTTGACGCACTTCCGAGTTAACTGCCACCGTTTTCACATCGTAGATACGGGTAGCGAGTTGGGGATAAAAACCGATAGCGACAATCAAAGCGAGGAAAGAGACAGCGATAAAGATTTCTCTGGGTTTAGCGTCAATATATTCTGATTCGTCAGGAAGGACACAGCTAGTACCAAAACAAACTGCCTGTTCGTTACTTTTGTTGAGGGTAATGTTAGTAATATCGCAGGAAGAACCATCTCCGTAGAAAACTTGACGAAGCATGGAGAGTAGATAAATCGGGGTGAGGATTAAACCAACGGAAGCGAGGAAAACAGTCACAACCCGGAAGGTTTGGCTATAAACGTCACTGCTAGTGACACCGATGAATACAGTAATTTCACTGGCAAAACCGCTCATTCCGGGTAACGCTAGGGAAGCCATGGCGCCAGCAGTAAAGAGAGCGAAGACTTTCGGCATCGCTTGAGCAATCCCACCCATCTCGTTTAAAGCTAAGGTATGGGTGCGGTCATAGGTGACACCAGCAAGGAAGAATAAGACGGCGGCAATTAAACCATGGGAGAGCATTTGTAACATAGCGCCGCTAATACCCACATCGGTGAAGGAAGCAATCCCTAAAAGGACGAATCCCATGTGTGAAACCGAGGAATAAGCGAGACGGCGTTTCATGTTTTGTTGACCGAAGGAAGCGAAAGCACCGTAGATAATATTGACGACACCGAGAATCGCTAGAATCGGGGCAAAGTAGATGTGTGCATCGGGTAGAAGCCCCATATTAAGACGGATTAAACCATAACCACCCATTTTGAGGAGAACACCAGCGAGAATCATCGATACAGGTGCAGAAGCTTCACCGTGAGCATCGGGGAGCCAAGTATGGAGGGGGAAGATGGCGAGTTTGACCCCGAAAGCGATTAATAAACCAGCGTAAAGGACTAATTCTAAAGCGAGGGGATAATCTTTAAATCCTAATTCCGCCATGTCAAAGGTCATCGTACCACCACCGTAAAGAGCCATGGCTAGACCGGCAACGAGGATGAAGATAGAAGCGGCGGCGGTGTAGAGTAAGAATTTAGTGGCGGCATAACGACGTTTTTGACCACCCCAGATGGAAACGAGTAGATAAACGGGAATTAACTCGATTTCCCACATTAAAAAGAATAATAATAAGTCTTGGGCGACGAAAACACCAATCTGAGCGGCGTAGAGCAACAGCATCAGGAAGTAGAATAAACGGGGTTTACGGTCCACTTGCCACGCGGCCAAGATAGAAAGGGTTGTCACCAATCCTGCTAATAAAACTAACGGTGCCGAGATACCATCCACCGACACCGCCCAACTTAAACCAATTTGGGGAACCCAATCGATTTTTTCTACTAATTGTAGGTTGGGGTTGCTTAAATCATATTTTTGTAAAAAGACGTAACACATTAATATAAAGTCTGCTAGTCCGACTCCAAGCGCGAACCAACGAACGGTTTTTCCTTCCTTGTCGGGGATTACAGGGATTAGGAAGGAGGCAAGCAGGGGGAGCAAAATGATGGCGGTGAGCCAGGGGAAGTTAGCCGTTAGCATGGCAGTAAGAAAAAATACCTATTTCGTTATGTGTTCATTTTATGCGACTTTGTAAAATTTTGTGAATATTTTTTGGCCTACCTTTACCATAGAATTTTATCTATAGTTGCCGTATCATCATCGATTAACCTAAATAAGCTTGTTTGACCCGCTCATCCCTGAGTAAATCCCCAGCTTTTCCCGCCATAGTCAAGCGTCCCGCTTCCAAAACATAGCCGCGATTGGCAGTTTCTAGGGCTAAATTGGCGTTTTGTTCCACTAACAGGATAGTTACTCCCGATTCATTTAATTTACGGATAATACTGAAGATTTCTCGCACTATCTGCGGCGCTAGTCCTAAACTGGGTTCGTCTAGTAACAATAACTTGGGACGACTCATTAAAGCTCTGGCGATCGCCAGCATCTGTTGTTCCCCACCGCTTAGGGTTCCCGCTAACTGCTCTCGGCGCTCCGATAGTCGGGGAAAAAGTTGCCACTGCTCTTCGATATCGCTTTTTACTCCTAGGCGATCGCTCCTCGTATAGGCACCTAACTGCAAATTTGTCAAGACTGTTTGACGAGCTAAGATTCTTCTACCTTCCGGACTATGGGCAATTCCCCGTTTAACGATTTCATGGGGCGGTAAATGGGTAATATCTTGACCCTGATAAATTATTCGCCCGGTCTTTGCCGTTAAAAGCCGAGATATCGTCTTTAGAGTCGTCGTTTTTCCTGCTCCGTTCGCTCCAATGAGGGTGACAATTTCCCCCGTTTCTACCCTTAAGCTGACCTGCTGTAATGCCTTTATTCCGCCATAATTAACCGATAAATCGTTAATTTCTAACATAAACCCCGTCAAATCCCAGTAGGATCACTATAGCAGTGATCAGTTACCAGTTATCAGTGATCAGTTACCAGTGATCAGTGATCAGTTATCAGTGATCACTGATCAGTTACCAGTTACCAGTTACCACTGATCAGATGTGAGTTTTTGGTCAGTCCCGATGAAAAAATTTTCACCCCCACAGATGAAAGAGGTTTCCTTCCCTACACCCCACACCCTACACCCTACACCCTACACCCTCTTTCAAGTCAGGGATAAGGAGGAATCCCGATCATTTGTACTGAATTTTCCAAGACGCATTATTGAGTGAGGGGTATTGAGTAGCATTAACAGTGCTGTCTTTTCACTGCTTACTGTTTACTGATAACTGTTTACTGATAACTGATAACTGATTATCTGCCTAAAACTTCCAAGACCACTGGGGCAACTCCCGACTGGAAGACACCGATAATCGCTGCAGCACCTCTGGAGAGGTCGATGACGCGACCACCAGTAAACGGACCGCGATCGTTAATTCTGACCACCACCGAGCGCCCATTACGCAGATTAGTTACCCTAACCCTAGTGCCGAAAGGTAGATAGCGATGAGCGGCAGTTAAACCACCAGAGTTAAAAGTCTCACCACTAGCGGTGCGACGACCGTGGAAACCAGGACCATACCAAGAGGCCATTCCCCGTTTACGGGGGCGACTGCTGGTTTTTGTCCCCTGGGTTGTTTTTGGCTTCTCTGCTGGTGTCACTGAGGCAGGATTGCTGGCCGGGGCCGGTTTGACTTGATTGGGTTGTGATTGGGGTTGTATGGTCGAAGGAATGGCCTCTTGGGTTCGGGGTGTAACGCTTGCCGGGACGGTATTTTCTTTGTCCACTAGGGACTCCAAAGTTTTTAGAATTTCGTTAGCATTATCTTGAACCGAACGTGATACTTTAATATCTGAATCGAATGTTCGACTATTAGAAAAAGCGGACAGAACGGTTTGAGTAGTTGACTCGATAACAGTTTGACGACCTACGCTAATATTCGTCAAGCTGTTGCTGTGTCCTGCTGTCTGGGAACAAATTATCGAGGCTGTAGTCCCCACTACCGTAAGGGCGGTTACAGCTTGTAGTTTGTTGATCAGTTGTTTATTCATAGACCTTCTTATTGTGCGTTAGCAAGTTCCCAATGCAAAGCTGAAGGAATTTGCTAACATTCCTTTTTGCTTGCAAAGCTAACTTGGTTGCGTTCTGTTCAACCCTATCACGGAAAATTGGTTGGTCATTACGAGAATTTATATCGTTATCGGGCAAGAGAATCAAAAATTTAAATAAAGGGTTGACTTGCGCTAAGAACCAAGTTAGGATAATAGGTTTTGAATTTTTTGTCTCCTAGAGGGGGTCAAGGTTAGGAAAACTTAGGGAATTAGTGAAATTTCGAAAGGTAATAACGCTAGTATTGACAAGGCTTTCAAGGATTATCAGCCCCCCCCGATTTCCCTCTATAGCTGCAGATAATGGTTAATAAAACTGTTTTCTTCGCTACAAAAAACCAGATTTTTAATATCAATGTTAAATCGGACTAAGAATCAAAGATTAAAAATTATAATAGGGGCTTGACAAGGAACTAAAAATAAGGTGTTATTAGCCAAACTTAACAACGTAATCAGAAATGCTGATACAGGCTAATAATAAATCCTGTTTAAAAGGGATAGGGAAGTGGGGAAGTGGGGAAGTGGGGAGTATTTTGCTGTGAACAGTGAACTGAAAACCCGCATCTGAATACTGAATACTCACTCCTAACCCCACTTTTTCGGCAAACCCTATATATATAGATGGCCGAGGTCTGAACGGGTGTGGGGTGTAGGGAAAGAAACCTCTTTCATCTGTGGTGGTGAAAATTTTTTCATCGGGACTGACTGGAAAGAGGGTGTAGGGTGTAGGGTGTAGGGTGTAGGGAAAGAAACCTCTTTCATCTGTGGTGGTGAAAATTTTTTCATCGGGACTGACTCCTAACCCCACGAAAAGCTTTTTCGGCAAACCCTATCTAATGTGTGTTGGGTTTCCTTGGGTCAATCCAGTGAGAAAATTAATCGTAGTAACGCACCAATTTAATGACAAAGTTGGTGCGTGGGGTGCAGATTATTGATTTTGGTTTTTTAACAGAATTAGTAACCGCAAACACGCACCCTACAAGATCAGCGATCGCACTTAACTTAATATCAACAGACTTTCTGTTTCACTATCAAAAAATTCAACAATAATTAAAAAATAAACTCTTAAAATTTCGATAATCTTTGCAGTGGGACTATTGCCAATACGAAGATAGATAAATTTGGGTGGATGACCATATAATAGACTGCGCTGATGAAAATCGGCATCTTTAGAGACAATTACAAAATCGTTGAATTTGGCAAATTCCCAGATAAGTGCATCATCAGTATTGATCAGTCCTAAAGTCTTGACGCGCTGAGAATCAGAATATAAATCAATTATTTTATCAATAATCCGATCTGACAAATTTTCATCTAATAACAGTTTCATAAAGAGGTGATAAATAATTTTTTCTCTCGATCAGCAGCAAAAGCCAAACAAGCTTTGATATCCTCGGAAGTTAATTCTGAAAAATCCTCAAGAATTTCTGCTTCTGTCATTCCTCCTGCTAAATATTCTAGAATATCGTACACAGTTATACGCATTCCTCGAATGCAGGGTTTTCCGCTTCGTTTTCCAGGTTCAATGGTAATAATGTTTTGGTAACTCATAATGCTTTAACTATTTTTACCTTCCCAATTATATCTTATTCGATGACAGAGATCGCACTCCACCCCACCGACAAGAACGATCACCCTTCAACTTCTTACCACTCTTAGGGTGTGAAGTGCGAAAGCATAATGCACCAATTTAATAATAAATTTGCTGCGTGGGGAGCGGATTATTGATTTTGGTTTTTGATCAGAATTAGTAGCCGCAAACACGCACCCTACAAAATCTGATAGTTGCATTAAACAAAGTTAAAATAACTACTATTTAATTGTAAACTACTATTATCTTGAACAACTGCTATCAAATCTGTACCATTATAAATAAGTGTATCTGAAGCACCTCCTCCAACCATATTTTGTTTTTTAAGAGTAATACCAGTTACTGCAGATACTCCACTTCGTTTAACTTGAATGCGATCAACAAAAGAGATAAAATCAGCTATTACTGCATAACCTGGTCCCATATTAAGATTACCTCGATTATTCCCAATTACAAATGTATCACGACCCGCACCTCCAACTAAAGTATCATATTCTGGGACAGTTAGACCGGGGATGCCGTAGTAATAATTAAGAGTGTCCGATCCTTGCAAAATATCGTCACCATCGCCTCCATCAAGATAGTCATTTCCTTCACCTCCCGCAAGAGTATCATTTCCACGACCGCCATATAATTTATCATCCCCACCAGCCCCAAAAATATAATCATTTTGAGCAGATCCGTAGATTCTATCGCCATTTTTAGTACCAGTATAACTGGTAGGAGGAGTATAACTAGGCATATTTAATTACCTCAATTAAAAAGTGGTTGTTTACTAATCATTTACAATAAGTTATAGTTCTACATCATTCAATTAGTCAACACTAGGAATTATGCTAGAATCGGACTAGGAAATTTTTAGGCAAAAATTTATGGATACCAATAATGACCCTTTTTCCCGAGCTATGAGTCAATGGGACTTAGAAACTCTTTATCTTGATCTTGCTTCTGTTAAGGGAAAGCGACTGACTCCTACTGAAAAAAAACATTTACAAGGATTACTCTGCGGTTATAGTCCCACAGAAATTGCTGAAAAACTCAAGAAGAGTCGTAAAGGAGTTGAGGTAGATTTATGTACTACACTCTATCAATACGTTAAAGAACTGGTGGGTAATAATAATGGCAAGGTAGAGAATTGGCGTAATATTGCTGAATGGTTAGAGGACGCTAGTTATAAAAGAGATTTTTCTCTTGAATACGATGCCAGTGATTCTATTTCTGCTTTCATTGTTGTGAAAAGAGCGAATATAAAGATTGAAAAAAATCAATTGATGATTGATGTCAATATTCGTTAGCAACTCCTTTGCCTTCAGAAATGTCAGCAATAAATATTGAAAATAGAGAAGAAGAAAATCACTAGGGGTTTCGGCTGGTTTTGGTAGGCAAAATGTATTCTAAGATACAGTCGTTAGGTGAGGGGATTCGTCTATCGTTCCGACAAATGAAGAGAACGATTTAAAATATCCTCAATACCGTAGGGACAAACGGGGGGAAACTCCAATCCCGTCCCTCTAAAGGCATCGCAACAAGCAACAGCATAGAGTTTAAATAGGCTTTCATCGGTTAAATATCGCCTTAAACTGGGGCTATCGTCCAAATAAAGCCTAATATTAGCTCTTTCTCCCTGAATAGTTCCCAACCAACCCCTGGATCGCCGTTGAGGTTGATAGTCCCACTTTAATAAATGATGCAAAATTAATCTGAGACTAGCGAGTAAGCGATCGCGCTCCCGTTTCGACAAATCCCGCACCTCTTCGACTAAATTCTCAATATCCAACTCGGAAAACCGACCAGAGGCTAATAAATCGGCCATTTGTTCGGCCCAAAGTCCAAAGTCTTGCTCATAGGATGCCGTCATCAATTTATCTCCTTCTAAGCTCAATTAACATTATATTGAACCCCTTGCATAATTAATTTTTGATGGTTCAAAAACAGCAAAAACAAGGATTAAATTAGCCAAAATCTGTAAATTATTATTCATTGATGACTGAGAAACTGGTATCTTTTCAAAGATCGCCGAACCATTAACGGGTTTTGCGTCTTCGGATGACATTATTAGAATAACGAGAAGGTTTTGGCCGGGGTTCTTTTCCCCCTCCCAATTCGCGACTAACTTGCTGGAAAATATCCCGTCGCAGCACAGGATATTCCCCTATCCACTGGTCGAGTTGGGGAAGATGGACATCAGAAAGCTGATTGATATCCCCTAAATCGGGTTCTCGAGACATTAACAAAGCTTCGGCCACCATCCCGGGACGGATCGATTTATGAATGCGTTTGAGGGGAGCGCGAACGATCGCCGAAAAGCCAGTTTGATCACCGATTTCTAGATTAATACAGCGTTGGCGATTTTCGATAATCTCTAATTCCCCGCGTTTATTGACCCTTTCTTCTTCCCCGATTAATTCCTCGGTGACAAAAGCATCGAAAACGCGACCGCGCCAAAACCCCCCGTAGGGAAGACGACGATAGGTATTATTGCGAACACTGGCCCAATAAACCGGACCCCAGAGCCAATATAAACCGGCGATAATGTTGAAAATTAGTTTAATTGTTAAACCACCCGGGCCGAATAAATTACCGATTAACCAAGCTGCGGTGAGAGCGATGATAGAAATGAATAAACGGCGCAGAAAATCAGACCATTTACCCCAATAGTGAGCGTACTGGGGGCCGGTGGCGATAATCGGGACAATTTGCTCGATCGATTGACGGGTAAGGGGAACCAACATTATCAGTTATCGATTATCAGTTATCAGTTATAGTGTGCCTAATTGATTCGTGAATGGGTAGGCTCTAGAAGTCGGGTGTCGCTTGACGGCAAGCAGAGGACGTTTACATTTCATTTAGGGGCGCTATATCAGTTATGACAGCGTTTCTCATACTAGATGAAGTGTAACCTAATTTGGTATCGACTACCGACTTCCCAAAACGAAAACTTTGTACCTCACCACTAAGATAAATGCTATAGTTTTGGGGAATTGTCTATATGTTGGTTGCCATTCATCCCATCGCTAAAAGCTCAGGACTTCTGGCGAAATTTCAGTTAAAAGTTAAATCCCTCAAGAAGTCCGATGAAACAATCTATAATAAAATCAATGCTGTTTTGTTCCCAAAGACTGCCACCATGACTTCTTCTCCGGTTAAATCCTTAACTTCTCAGATTGTAACCACTCAACATTTACCCCCGTTAGAAAATGGGGATCGCTTAATTCGTCCCGAATTCGAGCGCCGTTATCAAGCTATGCCAGGATTAAAAAAAGCCGAACTGATCGAAGGAGTTGTGTATATGGCATCCCCATTAAGGTTTAAATTTCATGCTGAACCCCATGGCAATCTTGTGGGTTGGCTATGGACATACAAAGTTGCTACCCCCCAAGTACAAATGGGTATTGAGCCAACAGTCCGCTTGGATATCGACAACGAACTACAGCCGGATGGGGTGTTATTAATTAGTCAAGAAAGCGGGGGAAAATCAACCCTAACTGTAGAGGGATACCTAGAAGGAGCGCCGGAATTAGTGGTAGAAATTGCCGCTAGTAGTGCCGCCATAGATTTAGGGGATAAAAAACGTGCTTATCGTCGCAGTGGCATTCAAGAATACCTTATTTGGCAGGTATTTGATCAAAAGATTGATTGGTTTAGTTTAGAAAATGGCGATTATATTTCTTTGTTACCCAACCAAGAAGGGGTGATTTGCTCTCTAGTATTTCCAGGTTTGTGGTTAGATATTTCAGCCATGCTCAACGGCAATATGTCACGGGTGTTGGACATCTTAAAGGCTGGAATTAACTCGGTAGAACATCAAGAATTTATCCAAAAGTTAACTGCAGCGCAGTCAGGGGAAGCCAAATGAAACCTCCAGCTATTCTCATTTTAGGAGAAACCAGTATCCCCGTTGCTCGTCAAGTGCAAATGGTCCTACCGGAAGCAGTGGTTTATGGGTTAATAGATCGTACCCATTCGGCTGATTTTACCTATAATAATTTTGGCGAAACGGTGCGAGAATTTTTCCAGACGGGAACGCCAATTATTGGCATTTGTGCGGCGGGTATTTTAATTCGCACTTTAGCACCTTTATTAACTAATAAATGGCAAGAACCACCTGTATTAGCAATCGCAGAAGATGGCAGCGCCGTAGTGCCTTTGTTGGGGGGTTTACAAGGGGTTAATGATCTCGCTCGTCAAATTGCCTCGGTTTTGCAAATTTCCCCCGCAATTACTACCACTGGTGATATTAGATTTAAAACGACTTTATTATCGCCACCCCCGGGTTATCAGTTAGTTAATCCCGATGATGCTAAGAAGTTTTTGTCCGATTTATTGGCGGGTGAAAAAGTAAAATTAATCGGTGAAGCGGACTGGTTAAAAAATAGTAATTTACCAATTTCATCAGCAGCAAAATTGAGCATTGAGATTATCGATAAAAATAACTTAAACTTGGCAAAACCTAGCAGTAACTGTTTAGTTTATCTCTGTGAAGAAAGCCAGCAAATTAAGGAAAAATCTGGTTTGTCCCCGGGGGATTTCGATCAAGAAAGTCAAGGTAAATTAGCCATAGTCGGAACTGGACCGGGTGCGCTAAATTGGATGTCGCCGGAAGTTCGAGAAGTGTTGGAAAAAGCCACGGATTGGGTGGGTTATAAAACCTATTTGGATTTGGTAGAATTCCTGAAAAAACCAGAAATTGTCCGCCATGAATCGGATAATCGGGTGGAACTCGATCGCGCAGAAATAGCCCTAGATTTAGCGGCTAAGGGGCGATCGGTTGTCTTAGTTTCCTCCGGAGATCCTGGCATTTATGCCATGGCCGCGGCCGTGTTTGAGGTATTAGAAAAAAAAGCAAAACCGGCATGGCAGCAGGTGGCCATTCAGGTCTGTCCGGGGATTTCGGCCATGCAAGCGGCGGCTGCTAGGGTTGGCGCACCTTTAGGCCATGATTTTTGTGCGATTTCCCTATCGGATATTCTCAAATCTTGGCAAGTGATTTCTCAGCGTATTGAGTTAGCGGCCCGGGCAGATTTAGCGATCGCATTTTATAATCCTGTGTCTCAAGAGCGCACTTGGCAATTGGAGAAGGCAAAAGAGATTTTATTACAATGGCGATCGCCGCAAACTCCCGTGGTACTAGCGCGTAATTTAGGGCGAAAAGGGGAAACAGTGACGGTGAAATTCCTAGAGGATATGACTATTAAAGATGCGGATATGCGGACTATAATTTTGGTCGGATCGAGTAAAACTCGCCTTATTGGGCAAGGTAAAACAAAACAATGGGTTTATACTCCACGTCACTATTAAAAGGATTAATGATACTCAATCCCCCCGGCTACGATCGAATTATCTTAATCTGTAAGGTAAGTTGCCAAAAAGGAGACAATTGTGCGACGGGGAAGACATAAAATTTTTATCGGGATGGCCCCTGGAGTCGGGAAAACCTACAAAATGCTGGAGGAGGGACATAGCCTCAGAAAGCAGGGAACCGACGTGGTGATTGGACTTCTCGAAACCCACGGCAGAAAAGAGACCGCCGAAAAAGCCGAGGGATTGGAAATCGTACCAAGAAAAATCCTAGAGAAAGAGGGATTCACTCTCTCGGAAATGGATACGGAAGCGATTATCGCCCGCTCGCCGCAGCTGTGTCTGATTGATGAATTGGCCCACACGAATGTACCCGGTTCGGAGCGAGAGAAACGCTTTCAGGACGTAGAGATAATTTTGTCCCAGGGAATCGATGTTTACTCTACCGTGAATATCCAGCATATCGAGAGTTTAAACGATCTGGTTGCTAGGATCACCGGGGTGGTGGTGCGGGAGAGAATACCCGATCGAATTTTGGAGGAAGCTGATGAAGTGATTGTGGTAGATGTCACCGCCGAAACCCTAGAGGAAAGATTATTAGCAGGAAAAATCTACGCTCCGGAAAAGATCCAACCATCTTTAAATAATTTCTTTCAACGGCGTAATTTAATCGCCCTACGGGAACTCGCCCTGCGCGAAGTGGCCGATACAGTAGAAGAAGAAGCGAGTAATTCGACATTTATCGGTCAATCCTGTCCCGTTCACGAACGGGTATTAGTTTGTGTTTCCACCTATCCCAACTCTTTACGATTATTACGTCGAGGAGCGCGGGTAGCAGGGTATATGAACGCGGAATTTTTCGTGATTTTCGTCGATAACCCCGATCGCTTTCTCACCAGAGAGGAGGCTTTACATATCGAAACCTGCCAACGTTTATGTGGGGAATTCGAGGGCAAATTCTTACGGGTTAAAAGCTATCAGGTGGCTGAAGCGATCGCAGAGGTAGCCGAGCGGGAACGAATCACCCAGATTGTAATTGGGGAGAGCCGTCAATCGCGCTGGAAGCATTTCATCAAAGGTTCTTTCACCCAAAAACTCATGCGCCTGATCTGGCAGAAAAATATCGATCTTCACATCATCGCCACCGATCCAAAAGTACCAGTTAAAGACGCGCGAGGCAAGGGGGTGAAAAGATAACCACCGCTCTGCTATTTACCAGCGAAGTGGTGAAAGAATTTTCCTTCTACTAACAACAGGTTTCAAGATTTTAAGTCCCACTACTTATAAGCTCTTGACTATCTAAATTATTGGTTAAGACTGTCTATGATCGGGGAGAAGGAGGCTGGGTCGAAAAAGTTCGATCATTTGTACTAAATTTTTTAGGACGCGGTTTAAATATAGTACAGTTTATCTATAGGAGGATTTCGGCAAAACATGAAAATTATCGCCTACACCTATACTAACCCCCTGATCGATAGTCCTCCCGATGCCTCGATTTGGGACTATTCTCCCGAACAAGTGTATCAAGATTTTGGCGATCGCTCACAGCGGCAGCAACTACTCTGCGATTGTCAAGGGACTCCCCCCCGACTGCTGATCCTGCATCGCCTAGCAGAATTAGGAGACAATGGCACGGAAGTTAGCAAAATTTTACAATCCTTAGAAGCCCTCGACATAGATATAATTGCCCTGGAAGACCCAGATTATAAGCTGAATTTTGCCAAGATTCTGCAAGAAATATCAAAAAACGAACTAAGTAATCGTTTAAAAGCAGGTCACGCTCGCAATCGTCTGCAAGCTTTACCTCCCCCCGGAAAAGCACCCTACGGTTATCGTCGTGGCAAGGAGCGTTATATACTCGATCGCAGTACCGCACCAGTCGTCAAAGACTTTTTTGATCGCTTTTTGATTTCCGCTTCCCTGCGTTCCACGGTGCGCTATCTAGAAAAACGCTACGGTAAAAAGATATCGGTAGCTACTGCCCATAAATGGCTGACTAATCCCGTTTATCGCGGCGATTTGTGCTATCTCGGTCAAGATATTATCCCCGATACCCACACCCCGATTATCTCCCGGGAAGAAGCGGCCCAGATCGATCGCATCCTGAGAAATAATCGCAAATTACCCCCCCGCAGTGCCAGCGCCCCGCGTTCCTTAGCGGGTTTAGTCGTCTGTAGTCAATGTCAATCGGGGATGACGATTACCAAAGTGACAGCGCGAGGAAAAGGCACAGAATACCTCTATTTGCGACCTTTGCAATGTCCCCGGACAAAAAAATGTTCGGCGATCGCTTATGAGAAAATTCTCGATAGCACAATCGAGCGCATTTGTCAAGACCTACCACCGACGATCGCTCAGATATCTTTACCGGATTTAGAGGGGATCAAACGGGGAATGAGCGAGGAAATAGGGCAAAAAAACGATATTTTGTCGCAATTGCCCTCCCTAGAAGCCGCGGGAATTTTAGATCAAGAAACGGCTAATCTACGGGCCTATAAACTGAAAAACGAGATCGCGCAGATTCAAGGACGTTTAGACCAATTACCCCCCGATAACCTGACTATTATCGCTCGTGCCGTTGCTTTTCCGCAATTTTGGCGAGATTTATCGGAAATAGAGCGCCGTTTTTATTTTCGTGAGTTTATCCGTCGCATCGAAATCGAGAGGGAAACGGCTAATAATTGGCATTTACGTTTAATCTTCGTTTTTTAAGAGTCTGGGACAATCTTAAAGTTAGCTAAAAATTGAGGAATGTTTAAGCGATCAATGCTAAGAAAAAGGCAAACAGCGATCGATCTCAACTATGAGCAATAACAAAAGATTAACTAGGTATAAAAAAGGGCGAAAATCCTCCCAGACAAAACCCCACCTTTACGATTATCACTATAATCAACCCGGGACGATGCCGGGGTTAATCACCATCGATGAAAATGCCGTTGCTACCGAGATATTTTTAGTTAATTATAACTCCCAACAAGCCACTAGAGTTAATAATCTTTTACCTCAAGACTGTCTTAAATATTTATCCAATGATTCCATCTCTTGGATTGATATCGTCGGTTTGGGTAATGAAGATAAACTGCAAGAGTTGGGGGAAATTTTTCATTTGCATCCCTTAACCCTTGAGGATATAGTCAGTATTCCCCAAAGACCAAAAGTGGAAGAATGCGATAATTATCTTTTAATTATAGTGCCAATGGCCATCCTGACCGATCATCAGGGTTTTTTGTTAGAACAAATCAGTTTAATAGTCGGGAAGAATTATGTTTTAACCGTGCAGGAAGAAGGACAATACGATTCTTTAGAAGGAGTTAGGGAAAGAATCCGTTTAAATAAAGGTTCCATCCGGCAGCAAAAATCGGGTTATTTAGCCTACTCGATTTGGGATGCAATTATTGACGGTTATTTTCCTGTTTTAGAGTCCTACGGAGAAAGAATCGAGGAGTTAGAAAACGAAATTTTAGCTAGTCCCACGGAACAAATTTTATCAAAAATTTACCAACTGCGTCAGGAATTACTCTCCCTGCGACGAGCAATTTGGCCGCAAAGGGACACCCTCAATGCGCTTTTACGCGATGAATATATTGTCATCGATACAACCATTAAACCCTATCTAAGGGACTGTTATGACCATGTAGTACAAATCCTCGATGTTATCGAAAATTACCGGGAATTTGCCAATGGTTTAATGGATTTTTACCTGTCTTCCGTGAGTAATAAAATGAACGAGATTATGAAAACTTTAACGGTAATCTCGACGATTTTTATCCCGCTCACCTTCATTGTCGGTATTTATGGCATGAACTTTGATACTGATAAATCCCCCTATAATATGCCCGAATTAGAATGGTATTGGGGCTATGTGTTCGTCTGGGTGTTGATGCTAACCGTTGCTTTCAGTTTAATCATTTTCTTTTGGCGACGCGGCTGGTTTAAGAACCTATCGACAGGGAAGAAAAGATAAACTGTTAAGCAGATTAGGCGGATTCTATGGCATTGCTGGCATCTAGCAAGAGAAAATGGCTATTGCAGAGAAATCAATAATTTAGTGTCTGCGGTATTTTTTAACACTTTCAGTTGATGGCTTCTAATTTTGTCCAACCAACTATAGTGCTGGTTACGACATTGATAGACGATATCGATGTCACCAATCTCTGACTTAATCTGAGCCAAGTAGTTTTCTAGTTCGCTAATTTTCATAACCTATCTCGCTTGCGCTGAAGGACATCAACCCTAAACCAAGAATTATCCCTAAAGGATAGGGGTGACTACAGTTACTATTATAGGCCGATCATAATTCTTAAAAAAGTTCTGATCTAACAAAATTGGCTAATGTCAGGGTTAGATGATAAGCTGCCTGCGAATTTAAATTGCTTGTTGAGATGAGGCACTCTCGCACTCTTGGAAAAGGCAACAGTAAAAGGATTGGGGAGAGAGATGGCTCTCTTGGATTTGGTGGGTAAAATGTATTCTAAGATACAGCCCTGCTGGCGCGGGAGTGGAAGAAACCACTCCAGACACAGAGGACACAAAGATCGATCATTATGTAAGTTAAACTTATCACACAGAACCTAGAAGAGCCACCAGCTTCGATAATTAATTCGGATATTAGAACTCTTGCAAATTAATTATATGTTATGATTATAGGCTAACTAATTTTTTGGGAAAATTAGTTAATAGGTACATTTGTCATAAATAAAAACCTGAAGTTTTACTTTTAACTCAAAACTCTTGAGATATGCTTTAATTTGGTTATCAAAACCTCTTTATTTAAGCGGCACAAACTATCTCAATTTTTATAATTGAGAATAATTATGGCTCTTCTGAGTTTGGTATGCTTCTCGGCGGTTTATCAGGAGCTTAAAGGATTGAAACACCTTCCAGATAAGTCTTTTGTGTTTTTTTCCAGAGCTAAATTGAATTAATCCTTTGCCGGATAGGGTTTCCAGCTAATCAGATGAACCTTTCAGCTTCTACAAACAGTTCACTGACGACCTGGAATTTAAGGCTCTGCTCCTCGGTTTTCTCTTGAATCGATTCCTGCAGCGATCGAATACTTCCGAAGCTAAGACAGACTCAGTTTAACATTCGATCGAACTTTGCCGCCGATCCCTGACCAATGACAGGGTAAGAACGGGGGTCTTCCCCCGACATTTGAGATAAAATCGATCTAGTTAAAAATTTAATTCCGAAACTATGTTCGACGCACTGGCCGACCGCTTAGAAGACGCATGGAAAAAATTACGAGGTCAAGATAAAATCTCCTCGGCCAATATACAAGAAACCCTCAAAGAAGTCCGGCGGGCTTTATTAGAAGCAGATGTTAACCTACAGGTAGTCAAGGGATTTATTGCTGAGGTCGAGAAACAAGCCCTCGGCGCTGAAGTGATTTCCGGAGTCAATCCCGGTCAGCAATTTATCAAAATTGTCTATGATGAATTAGTTAAAATTATGGGGGAAAGTAACGTTCCCCTAGCTCAGGCCGATAAACCCCCCACCGTAATTTTAATGGCCGGGTTGCAAGGGACAGGAAAAACCACCGCCACCGCCAAATTAGCCCTATATCTCCGCAAACAGTCCAAAAGCTGCCTGATGGTGGCTACCGATGTTTACCGTCCGGCGGCCATTGACCAATTAATCACCCTCGGTAAACAGATAAATGTTCCCGTCTTCGAGATGGGTTCTCAGGCTAATCCCGTCGATATCGCCCGTCAAGGTGTGGAAAAAGCCAAAGAATTGGGCGTAGATACGGTTATCATCGACACTGCCGGTCGTTTGCAGATAGACACCCAGATGATGGGCGAACTAGCACAAATCAAGAAAATTGTCAAGCCCGACGACACTTTATTAGTGGTGGATGCCATGACCGGTCAGGAAGCGGCCAATCTCACCCACACTTTTCACCAACAAATCGGCATCACGGGGGCAATTCTCACCAAACTTGATGGCGATACTCGCGGTGGGGCAGCCCTATCAGTGCGGCAAATATCGGGACAACCGATTAAATTTGTTGGGGTTGGCGAAAAAGTAGAAGCTTTAGAGCCATTTTATCCCGATCGCCTCGCCAGTCGCATCCTCAATATGGGTGATGTCCTGACGCTAGTGGAAAAAGCCCAGGAACAGTTAGACCTAGAAGACGCGGCCAAAATGCAGGCCAAGATTTTAGAGGCTAAGTTTGATTTTAATGACTTCCTCAAACAGATGCGGCTGTTAAAAAATATGGGTTCCCTGGGGGGAGTCCTCAAGTTAATCCCCGGTCTGGGCAAACTGAGCGGGACAGACATCGAAAAGGGCGAAAAAGAGTTAAAACGCACGGAAGCGATGATTAATTCCATGACCACGGAGGAACGCGCTAACCCCGATTTATTGGCTAAGTCTCCTAATCGTCGTCGTCGCATTGCCAAAGGTTCGGGACATCCAGAAACAGAAGTTAGCAAACTAATTGCTAATTTCACCAGAATGCGAACGATGATGCAACAGATGGGACGGGGACAAATGCCCGCTATGCCGGGGATGCCCGGGATGGGTGGCGGAATGTTTGGGGGTGGCAATCAACCGGGGTTCCGCGGTCAAGGTGGCAGCTCGAAAAAACCGAAGAAAATCAAGAAAAAGAAAGGTTTTGGCGATTTATAGAGGCTAAAAATGTTGAAATCCAGAGCTTAAACTGAGGTTTCTACCGTCGGCTAATTTTATCTCTCTCCCGGGGACGATTTGACCGATTATCGCCCCCCCGGACCCCACTTTCTCCAGCAATTCTCTGGCACTGTCCGGGGGTAAACACAAAACTAACTCAAAGTCTTCACCGCCGTATAAAGCCCATTCTAGAGCTTTTTCGGCTCCTACATATTCTTTCAGGGTTGGATGCAGGGGAATCCGCTCGATTTCGGCACCAACCCCACTACAGCGACAAATTTGGATGATGGCATCTGCTAACCCGTCACTGCTATCCATGCCGGCGATGGGAAATTGCTTGACAATTTTTTGTAAATGTGGTATGCAATCAAGTCTCGGTCGCGGCCGTTGATGAGCTTGGATTAATCGCTTTTTTTGGGAGGAATTTAAATTCCTCCCGGTTTCAGGGTGCAAGAGTAACTCTAATCCGGCCCGCGATAAACCGTGATAACCAGTAATAACGATACTATCGCCAACTTTTGCGTTAAAACGTCTAATTTCTTCATTTTTTGCCACTTGTCCCAGGGCAGTGATGCTGATGTTAATCTCCGTGGCCCGACAGACATCGCCACCAACGATCGCCGTCTGATATACTTGCAGACAAGAGCTAAGACCCCGATAGAGTCCTTCTAGCCAATCGATGGCTAGATCGGGAGTTAAAGCCAATCCTACCGTAATTCCCAGGGGTTCTGCCCCCATAGCCGCTAAATCGGATAAATTAGCCGCCGCCGCTCGCCAGCCCACATCTTCCGGAGAGGTGGTAATATCGCTAAAGTGGACGTTATTAACTAAAACATCAGTGGTGACGACGAGAGAGTAACCCTCTTTGATCGATAAAATCGCCCCATCATCACCGATAATCTCCGCAGGACAATATTTTTGCAGAATCGGTAGCAATCCCTGTTCACCCAAATCTTTAACGGTTAAATTCATAATTTCTGGGAATTGAACGATGCAGCTTCTAAAAAGTCTTTAGTTAAGGTTTGCGGCAAAAAGTTTTTCGTGGGGGTAGGGTGTGGGGTGTGGGGTGTGGGGTGTAGGGTTTTATCCATTTTCAGGTGGTCAATTACCTAATTTTCAGGGAAAAAGTCCCTAAAATTTCCCCCCAATCACTCCAATGGTCGGCACTTTTTGAGGGAAAAAAAGTCTAAAAGCGTTATCCAACAAGGTTTTTAGATTTATTCAGCAGACCCTAGTTAAGAGGATTGGCGCTGATTTTTTCGTAGGCGCGATCGATAATTCCCCGACCGCGCAAAAAGCCGGTATTAGCCCCCGGACAAAGATAGGAGAGGGTTTCTGGGCTAAAACGGTCTAAAATAGCCCTTTGCGATCGCAATTGCCGCAGCCAGTGGAAAGTTTTCGCGGTCTGTAGGGGTTGCGGTTGACCCTTGGTGTCGGGGAGAAGATGACGACCGGTAAATAAAACCCCCCCGTGACGCTGCCAGTAGAGACAGGAGGAGCCGGGAGAATGGCCAGGAGTCCAAAAACCGCTACAAGTGGGAGATAACTGGATTTGCTGCTGAAAAACGGTAATTTGACGGTGAGGAAGCAGATAGGCTTCCTGTTCCTGTAGAATAATCTCACAATTAAGTAAACTTTGCAGAGAATCGCTCTGCTTACCCTGACCCCCGCGATGGGTAAAAAATAGGTAACGGACACCCTTTTCTCGGAGAAAATCCCGCTCGCTCTCGTCGCAGCCAGGACAATCCACCAGAATATTGCCAGTATTTTCTACAATAAGATAAGAGGTTCCCCCTAGGGTTTCCCGATTAGGCGAGAAAGCGTATAAACCTTCTAGAATTAATCGAGGGGGTTTTGTGGTTTTGCTAACCTCTAAAGGAGACGATTCGGTTTCCGATCGCATGGTTTGCCTATCCAAATCACAATCAATGCGGTTTACAATTTAGCACGATCGATGACCGGGCCGGCTGAAATTAGCCGCTTTTTATTCAAGAGAAAAGAGCCGATATGGAAATGTGGTTGTTATTAGGGATTCTTGGCGGTTTCACTTATTTTATGGTCAAGCGTAGCGTGGCCAAAATCACGACAACACCAGTTTGGTTAATTTGGTTAGTCCTGATGACTCCGGCTCTAATTTGGACCGGCTGGACGTTAATCTATGGACAGGATACCCCCATGCCGGCATTTTTGCTGATCGGCCCCTTTGTGATCTGCCCTTTTTTGTACTGGTGGTTAGTACAGAGAGGCCGGGTTACTCCCCAAGAAAGCTCCCCATCACCACGGAAACAAGCGAATTTAGTCCTAGAAAATATTGATAATCCTGCACCTAAAAATGATTTAAAACCGATCACTGCTGAAGAGGAAAAATCCCTACGAGATTGTTTTCCTTGGGGTATTTATTATCTGCAAAATATCGATTATCGTCCCCAAGCAATTCTCTGTCGGGGGAAATTGCGAGCAGTTCCCGAAGAAGCTTATCAAGTGATTAAAAGCAATGTGGAAAAGGTTTTTGGAGATCGCTTTTTATTGCTTTTCCAAGAAAGTTTTCAGGGACAACCTTTTTTCGCTCTTGTGGCTAATCCCTGGCAGCAAAAAACAGAAACCATAGAAACTGAAAAAGTTACTCGCCCCTTTCTTGCCCTGGGTTTATTGTTATTAACTATCTTAACCACCACAGTGGTCGGTGCGGGATTAAGTGGCATTAACGCCCAACAATTAGAAAATAATTCTAGTTTATTATTGCAAGGTTTACCCTACAGTTTGGGCTTAATTGCTATTTTAGGACTGCACGAATTCAGTCATTATTTTACAGCAGTTAAATATAAAATTAAAACTACTTTGCCCTATTTTATCCCCATTCCTTTCTTCCTCGGCACCTTCGGGGCTTTTATTCAAATGCGATCCCCTGTACCCACCCGCAAAGCTTTATTTGATGTGGCGGTGGCCGGTCCTTTGGGGGGTATAATTATCGCTATTCCTCTAATGTTTTGGGGATTGTCCCTCTCGGAAATAGTTCCCCTAACTAATCAAAGCAGTTTATTAAATTTTCAGGCCTTAAATCCGCAGTTTTCTTTTCTCTTATCTATCGTAGCTAAACTAGCTCTCGGCAGTAATTTAATCGCAGGAAAAGCCATCCATTTACATCCTTTAGCGGTAGCTGGTTATGTGGGAATTATCGTTACGGCCTTGAATTTAATGCCCGTTGGTCAATTGGATGGTGGTCATATTGTTCACGCCATGTATGGGCAGAAAACCGCCATAATTATCGGTCAATTAACTCGATTATTCATGTTTATTTTAGCCCTAGTGCAGCCAGATTTTTTACTCTGGGCGATTATCCTTTTATTAATGCCAGTCAGCGATCAACCTGCTTTAAATGATGTCACCGAATTGGATAATAAACGAGATTTATTAGGTCTATTTTCCCTGGCTTTATTATTAAGTATTTTGCTCCCCCTTCCCGAAGCGGTGGCCCGTTGGTGGGGGATGTAAGCGACCGCATCAATCAACCTGAGTTCTGGGAAAATTATCGGTCAGTTAGGGAATAAAATCCCCATCTCCTACGTCAATGTGAGTTCGATGATCCTCACCCTCGATCACTTTAATCCACAAAGCTGAAGGTTGACAACCGCTCACCGATCACTGTTATATGGTTCTCAAGGCTAATTCTCAGAGAAAAAAGCGAGTTTCTCCGCAAGGGAAGTTAGGCAAATTTAGGTTAAAATTGCTGGCTATTCCGCTAATTTTGGCGGGTTTAGGCTGGTTGTACCTCGATTTACGTCAGCAGTGGCTAAAACCGGAAGCGATTTTTGTTTTGGGAGGTCATGCCGATCGAGAACGTTTTGCGGCAAAATTAGCTAAGGAATATCCCGATCTACCGATTTGGGTATCTTCCGGTAGTCCGCGACGATATGTGCAAAAGATTTTTAAAAAAGCGGGAATTCCCCCAGAACGTCTCCATCTCGATTACAATGCGCGAGATACTGTCACTAACTTTACTAGCCTAGCCGATCAACTGAAAGCCCAAGGTATTGATAGCGTCTATCTAGTCACTTCTGATAATCACATGAGAAGGGCGCGATTAGTGGGAGAAATTATTTTTGGTAGTCGCGGAATCGTGATTAAACCGGTGACTGTTCCCTCCCAATCACCCCCCGAACCCCTAGAAAAGTCCCTCAGAGACGGTTTTAGGGCAATATTATGGATAATAACCGGTTCTACCGGGGAATTTTGGCTAGAATCCGATTCTAGTCCCCCTCAGTTCCCAACCCGATCAAAATAAAATTATCTTGACAAAATTAACCACTTTATGTTAAGCAAAAACACCATTTTCGCCATCTTATTAATTTTTGTGCCTATATCGATCGCCGGTTCGCTGCTACACTGGGGCGGAACGGTAGTTTTTATCACCGCTTGTCTAGCCATTATCCCCCTAGCGGCCTACATGGGGGAAGCCACCGAAGCGATTGCGGTGGTGGTTGGTCCAAATATTGGCGGTTTGATGAATGCCACCTTTGGCAATGCCACAGAATTAATTCTCGCCTATGTCGCTTTGCGGGAAGGGTTCATCGATGTGGTAAAAGCGACGATTACTGGTTCAATTATCGGTAATTTACTCTTAGTTATGGGATTATCGATGTTTTTAGGCGGTTTACGCTTCAAAGAACAGGAATTTCAACCGATAACCGCTCGTTTAAATGCCTCAGCCATGAATTTGGCGGTGGTGGCGCTCCTTTTACCCACTGCCGTGCAATTTACCTCCACGGGAGTCGGGGAACCAGTCCTGCAACGTCTATCCGTGGCCGTGGCAGCGGTGTTAATTTTCGTCTATGGTTTAAGTCTCTTATTTTCCATGAAAACCCACACCTATCTCTACGATGTCGGGATTGCTGGTATTGAGGAGGAAAGCGCTGGAGAAAACCCCGCAAAACCGAAAATCTGGTTTTGGTCTTTGATTTTATTGATCGTTACCATCGCTGTGGCCGTAGAATCGGAGTTATTGGTGGCATCCCTAGAGGAGGCTACGGAACAGCTAGGTTTAACGGCACTGTTTACCGGGGTGATTCTTTTGCCTATTATCGGTAATGCGGCCGAACACGCTACGGCCGTCACCGTCGCTCTTAAGAATAAAATGGATCTATCGGTATCTGTGGCCGTCGGTTCCAGTATGCAGATCGCCCTGTTTGTGGCTCCGGTTTTGGTTATCATGGGTTATATTATCGGTCAGCCCATGGATCTAAATTTTAATCCCTTTGAGTTAGTGGCAGTGGCTGTAGCGGTGTGGTTAGCTAATTCGATTAGTAGTGATGGGCGATCGAATTGGTTGGAAGGAATGTTACTCTTAGCTACCTATGCTATCCTGGCCTTGGCTTTCTTTTTCCATCCTCTCACCGCTTAAAGTTATTTCTTGCAGATATATAGACAATGACGGACGCTTTGGCTTAAGGGAGTGGTAAAACTGGCAATTTTGAGGATTTTACCGCCAGCTTTCCCTAGATTCTCCTCTAAACTCAAACTATCCTGCGCGGACCACTGACCACGATAGAGAATAGCGATTCCGGTCTTTTTCAGGAAAGGCAAAGCATAGTTAACACAGATATCCACATTACCTACCGCTCGCAAACAGACGATATCATAAGCACAGTTATGTTTAAGGTTTTTCCCGACGATTTCCGCCCGACCTAAACGAGTTTTCGTGTTATTTAACTCTAATTTGTCAATAACTTCTTCAAGAAAATTAATCTTTTTTTGGGTGGAATCTAAGAGAGTCACCGACCAATGGGGATATGCGATCGCAATTGGCAGCCCCGGAAACCCGGCCCCGGTCCCCAAATCGATGACTGATAGGGATTTTGTCAATAGATCTGGCTGGGATTTTTCTAACCAAGCTAAACCCGATAAAGAATCCCAAAGATGTTTTTCCCAAAACTCCTCTGGTTGGGTAATTCGGGTGAGATTAAAACGTTGATTACCCTCTAAAATCAACTCATAAAGTTGTTGAAATCGCGCTTGTCTGGCTCCATCGGGTTGCCATTCTAGGGTTTCTTGCCAAAGGTCAAATAATTCAGGAAGGATCATTAATTCAGTTATCAGTTATCAGTTATCAGTACAATTTAAGCCAATCCTTTCTCAGCCAACCATTGAGGATTATATAAACGAGATTGATAACGGGACCCACCATCACAAAGAACAGTAACTATGGTGTGGCCTGGTCCCATTTGTTTACCTAAAGCTACCGCAGCACCAACATTAATACCCACAGAACCCCCCATAAATAAACCATCTTTTTGTAATAGTTGATAAACAACTTTAATGGCAGTGGGATCATCAATTTGAATGGCATCATCTATGGGTGAGCCTTCCATATTAGCGGTAATACGACTATTACCAATCCCTTCCGTAATTGAACTACCTTCCAGGGTAATTGTCCCGGTTTTCACATAACTATATAAACCGCTACCCATCGGATCCGCCACCACACAACGCACCTGGGGATTTTGGTCTTTTAAAAACATCGCCACCCCCGCGTAGGTTCCCCCGGTTCCCGTGGCAGCCACCCAAGCATCGATTTTACCGTCGGTTTGTTCCCAGATTTCCCGGCCGGTGGTTTCGTAGTGAGCGCGACGATTAGCCAGATTATCGAATTGATTGGCCCAGATAGCATTTTCCATCTCACTGGCCAATCTCCCCGATAATTTAACGTAATTATTGGCATCTCGGTAAGGAACGGCGGGAACAGTACGCACTTCTGCACCCAATGTTCTCAATAGGTCGATTTTCTCTTGGGATTGGGTATCGGGAATGATAATCAGGCATTTATAACCTTTAGCATTGCAGATATGGGCCAAACCGATGCCAGTATTGCCGGCGGTTCCTTCGACAACGGTCCCCCCCGGTTGGAGAGTACCGGCTTTTTCCGCTTCTTGAATAATATATAAAGCGGCCCGATCCTTGACCGAACCACCGGGGTTAAGAAATTCGGCCTTACCGAGAATCTCGCAGCCGGTTTCCTCGCTAAAACTATTGAGACGAATTAGGGGAGTATTACCCACCGCATCGACGAAACCATGTTTAATATCCATAATCTGTTATTTTTCGTGCTGTTCCTAGGCTGAGACGATTTTTTGTACCAAGGGATGACGCACCACATCGGCCCGGGATAGGTAACAAAAAGCGATCCCTTCTACTGATTTTAGGATTTTTTGAGCGGCAATTAACCCCGATTCTTGTTGTTGCGGTGAATCGGTTTGGGTGACATCTCCGGTTACTACCATGCGCGAACCGAATTCCAAGGGAGTTAAGACCATTAATGCGATCGCACTTTCTCCACTGGGGAATTGAATCGTTGGCCAATTTCTACCACTTTAGCAAAATTGTTGTCTTAGCTGGAAATATTGATTAAATTGGAAGTTTTTAGCTGTTATTAGTTACTTAACCTAATATAGTGGTGGCGTTCTGTAAGGAGTCCCGCCGTGACTAACAATTCCATCGAGCCTTTGAATATTGGCAATACGATTAATACTGCCTTCCGTCTTTATCGTGATCGCTTCCAAACTTATGTATTCTTTGCTGTCCGCGCCTGTTTGTGGTCGCTTCTCCCCTTAGTTTTGCAATTAATTCTCAGTCAATTACTTTATCAAACAATTACCCCCGAACAAGGCAGCGATATTGGTTTACGTTTATTTCTTTTCCCAGTACAAATTTTCTCGGCCGCTAAGTCTCTTTTCAATAATGCGGTTATCTCACGATTAGCTTTTCAAGACATCATTTATCAGCCAGAAACTGCCGGACAAGCGGAAAAAAAAGTTAAGCCGAAAATGTGGCGCTTGTGGTGGATGCAGGTTTTGCTCGGTTTGTTGGGAGCGGCAATAATCTTGCCGATAACGCTGCCTCTGATGCTAGTCAGTTTTATCCCCATCCTTGGTGTATTGCTTATTTTAGCAGCTTTTTTCTGTCTTCCTTTTTTCTTCCTTTGGTTATCTGCTCGCATTTACATTGCCGAATTGCCCTTAGTAATTGAAGATAATTTAGGCAGTTGGCAAGCAATCAAGAGAGGTTGGCATTTAACTAAAAACTCGGCTTGGAGAATTGTGGGAGTGGTATTTATTGCCAGTTTATTAATTATTCCAGTTTATATTCTGTCAGGGGCTTTGGCTTCAATTCCCTTTTGGGTTAATTTTTCCTCTTTTTATAGTAGTTTGGAATCGGTAGAGGACTGGCAAACGCTCGCGGAAAATCCTCTTTTTTTCCGACAAATGGCGATGTTTTCCTATGGTATGATTACTGTTTTTGTACTTCTGAATATTTTATTAGTTCCTTTTTGGCAATCTCTCAAAAGTGTGATCTATAATCATCTTTTGGACTAGGAAAAAAATGATGGGGGAGAATACTAATAACTGAGCGGCTGTTGGTGTATCTAAATTACTTGTTAAGACTGTCTATGAGCAGGGGGTGGGGTAGTGGGGAGAGGGGAGAAAAAAGCTGACTCCTGAATTCTGTCTCCTCAATAATGACTTCTAACCCTGACAGGGGGACAAGAAGGCTGAAATCCATATAGCATAAGCTTTTCATGGTTTTGGCTCGAAAAAGTTCGCCGCACCATCTCTCACTTATTAATAATAATTCCTAGTAAGCTCGCTCCTATCCCTAATTCTTTCGTTAGCTTTTTGCCTAGAATCGCTAGATCTATTTCTAGCGAGAGAAGCCAGAAGCCTTTGTTGGCAAGTTTTCTAGCTCGCTTGTCCCCCTGTCAGCTTCTAACCCAATGGTAGATGTGGGACTATCTCAACAATCTGTTATCTTTCGTGCTGTTCGTAAGCTGAGACGATTTTTTGTACTAAGGGATGACGCACCACATCGGCCCGGGATAGGTAACAAAAAGCAATCCCTTCTACTGATTTGAGGATTTTTTGAGCGGCAATTAACCCCGATTCCTGTTGTTGCGGTAAATCGGTTTGGGTGACATCTCCAGTTACTACCATGCGCGAACCGAATCCCAAGCGAGTTAAGACCATTTTTAACTGTGCTGGGGTGGTATTTTGGGCTTCATCAACGATAACAAAAGCATTAGCTAGGGTTCGTCCCCGCATATAAGCTAAGGGAGCGATTTCGATTTTACCCCGTTCCATCAGGTCGGGAATTTTGGCCGCTTCGATAAATTCGTATAAAGCATCGTAGAGGGGACGCAAAAAAGGATCGACTTTTTGCTGTAAATCACCTGGGAGAAAACCTAATTTTTCCCCCGCTTCCACGGCCGGCCGGGTGAGGATAATCCGTTCTACTTTATCTTCTAATAGAGCTTGTACGGCTAAAACGGCGGCTAAAAAGGTTTTCCCCGTGCCAGCAGGTCCAATACAAAAGGTGATATCGTGACTTTGAATCGCTTGGATATATTGACGCTGACGGAAGGTTTTTGCCCGAATTAGCTCCCCGCGACGGGTACGAGCGAGAATATCCTGCTGTAGTTCTTTATACTCGCTAGAACGCCCCGTATCGAGGGCATGGATAGCGGTCATAATATCGGCTTCGGCGATTAACTTGGCCTCTTGCCATAAAATACTTAAGGAGCGTACAATCGCTGTGGCACGCTCCACCGGGGTTGGTTGTCCCGCAATCCGCAATTCCAGGCCTCTGAGGACTAAATTCGCCCCAGTTTGCCTGGCTATCAATTTGAGGTTAGCTTCTTGATGACCCGCTAAAGCGATCGCACTTTCTGAACTGGGGAATTGAATCGTTTGCCAAGTTTCCGTCATGCTTGGGGCTAAATTATCCTTTGGCTGTTTCTACCACTTTAGCAAAAGCGACGGGATCGAGGACGGCTAATTGGGCCAACATTTTCCGATTGAGGAGGATATTAGCTTTCTTTAATTGTCCAGTCAGTTGGCTGTAACTGATGCCCTGTTGACGAGCAGCCGCGTTAATGCGGGTAATCCAAAGACGACGAAAATCGCGTTTCCGTTTGCGACGGTCTCTATAGGCATTCCGCAAGGCCTTCATTACCTGTTGGTTAGCGGTACGGAATAAGCGCGAGTGGGAACCGCGAAAACCTTTGGCTAATTTGAGAACTTTTTTGCGTCGCTTGCGGGCGACATTCCCCCGTTTTACTCTAGACATGATAATCCTTTAGACAATTTTTCTGGAAAATTTACAAATAGGGCAACATTAAGCGCACTTCCTTCTCGTCGCGCTCGTTTACCAGGGTAATCTGGGACAAACGACGGCGCTTGCGTTCGGCACTTTTATGATCGAGTAGGTGATTTTTGAAGGCTTTGCGACGTTTGATTTTTTTGCCGCTTCCCGTGGCCTCGAATCGTTTGGCCGCCGCCTTTCGCGTTTTTAGCTTGGGCATAAACTCCCTTTTATTAAATCGACACAATCAATAATACTATCACAAATAGAGGACTTTAGGCAAGGAGTGGCCAAAAGATTCCCCGGCTCATCCTTACTTTGGCCAGGTCTGTACTTGGGAATTAAATCAATCGGGAATTTTTCCCCTGCCTCTTGATCGAATCGCTAAGATCCAGATAATGTCTCGCGTTAACACGCATCTGGAGAAGTTATGGCTAAAACCCTACTAGAACAATTACGCCAATTTACAGTGGTTGTTGCCGATACCGGCGATATCCAAGCGATCGAAGCTTTTACCCCCCAAGATACCACCACTAACCCCTCCCTGATCACGGCCGCGGCCCAAATGCCCCAATATCAGCCGATTGTCGATCAAACCCTACAAGCGGCCAGAAAAGAATTAGGAGAGCAGGCCACCCCAGAAGATGTGGCCAAATTAGCTTTTGATCGCCTAGCGATCGGTTTTGGTCTGCAAATCCTGCAAATCGTCCCCGGCCGCGTCTCCACCGAAGTGGATGCTCGTCTTTCCTACGATACCCAAGCTACCATCGACAAGGCCCGTTATCTCATTTCCCAGTATGAACAAGCGGGTATCTCTAGAGAAAGAGTCTTAATTAAAATTGCCTCGACTTGGGAAGGGATTAAAGCCGCAGAAGTCCTCGAAAAAGAGGGTATTCACTGTAATTTAACCCTATTATTCGGTTTTCACCAGGCGATCGCCTGTGCGGAAGCGGGAGTAACCTTAATTTCTCCCTTTGTCGGTCGGATTCTCGATTGGTATAAAAAAGAAACCGGTAAAGACTACGTTGGCGCTGAAGATCCCGGAGTCCAATCCGTTACCCAGATCTATAACTACTATAAAAAGTTTGGCTATAAAACCGAAGTTATGGGGGCAAGTTTCCGCAATATCGGCGAAATTTGCGAGTTAGCCGGCTGTGATCTTTTAACCATTTCCCCGAAACTTCTCGAGCAATTGCAAGAGACAGAAGCCGATTTACCCCGTAAGCTCGATCCAGACCAGGCTGCAACCCTTGATATTGTCAAAATTACCGTGGATAAAGCGACTTTTGAGAAAATGCACGCCGAAGATGCCATGGCTTCCGAAAAACTAACGGAAGGTATTCAAGGTTTTACCAAAGCTTTAGAATTATTGGAACAATTGCTGATTCAACGTTTAACCCAGTTGGAAGGTCAGTCAACCCTAGAACACGCCGCCGAAGATATTTTCCGAGTCTATGATCATGATGGGGATGGTTTCATCACCCGGGAAGAATGGGCGGGAACCGATGCGGTATTCGATGCGATCGATATTAACCATGATGGGAAAATTTCTCCCGATGAGATCGCTGTCGGTTTGGGTGCGGCTTTTCGTTTAGTGGAAGCTTAGAATTAGTCGTGAGTTGAAGGAACCGGCATCAGTCCCCACCCGCACTCACCCCCACCAGTGGGGAAAGTGCCGGAAGTGGGGAGCTTTTTACTGTTCACTGGTAACTGATCACTGATCACTGATTAAGCTGTCTCTTGGGCAGCGGCTAATTCCTCCAGTTTTCCCTGTTGATCCTTGGCGATACAGGATTGAATCACCTCTTCGATATCGCCATCTAAAATGCGATCAAGGGAAAAATTCTCATTTAAGCGATGATCGGTGAGACGATTATCCTTATAGTTATAGGTGCGAATTTTTTCCGAACGGGAACCGGTTCCCACCTGAGAGCGCCGCATGGAACTGACTGCTTCCTGTTGTTCCTGTAACTTTATATCGTACAATTTCGCCCGGAGAATCTGCATAGCTCGTTCCCGGTTTTGCAATTGCGAGCGCTCTTCGGTGCAGAAAACCCGGATTCCCGTGGGTTTATGGATTAAATCGACGGCAGTTTCCACTTTATTGACATTTTGACCGCCTGCACCCCCCGATCTAGCCGTGGTTAACTCAATATCCTTGGGATCGATATGCACTTCCACATCGTCCACTTCTGGCATAATTGCCACGGTAGCAGTGGAAGTGTGGACGCGACCACTTGCTTCCGTCAGAGGAACCCGCTGCACCCGATGGACTCCCGCCTCAAATTTCAGCTTACTATAGACGTTATCGCCTTTAATCTCTAAAATTGCCTCTTTAAATCCCCCCATATCCGCCGGAGATTCACTCAAAAGGCTAACTTTCCATTTTTGAGTTTCGGCATATTTTGAGTACAAACGCACTAAATCTCCCGCCCAAATACTGGCCTCATCACCTCCGGTCCCGGCGCGAATTTCCAGCATGATATTCTTTTCATCGAGGGGATCCCGGGGCAGCAGCAGAATTGTTAATTGGTCTTCCAAAGTGGCGATTTTTGCCTCTAATTCTGCCACTTCTAGGGCGGCCATTTCGCGTAATTCGGGATCGCTGGCGGATTCTTTGAAGATTTGTTTCGCACCGATTAAATCCTCTTGACTTTTTTGCCAAATTTCGTAGGTGTTGACCGTTTCCTCTAGGGAAGCGCGGGATTTGGCCAGACGATGCAATTCACCCGGATTACTGGTGACATCGGGATCCGCTAGACGACGGGTTAATTCTGTGTAGGTCTGTTCTACAGATTGCAGTTTGTTGAGTAAATAACTTTCAGCCATAATCGATAATAAATAGGGTTAAACAGGGTTAATTGGAAGATAACCCGCAAATTCTCCGGATTAAAAGCGTCTGAGAGATAATAGAGACGCAATCCTTTTAATTGTCTTAATTTTCTTTGTCTGGAGTTCTTCGAGCTAGGAAAAATCCCGCTCAACTGCTGACAGTCAGTCAGTTTTGCTAATACTTAGAAATATTTTTAGGCCAGCAAGCGGCAAGGGAAGACATTTTTTTCTTAACCAGATTATTCCTATATCTGAAGCTATCATTTTTTGGCAGGTTTGAGCAAGTAGTGTTAAATCCTGTTTAAAAGTGGGGTGTGGGGTGTGGGGAGTGGGGAGTGGGGTGTGGGGAGTAGGGTGTGGGGTGTGGGGAGATGGGAGCAGGGAGCAGGGAGAAAAAAGCTGATAACTGATAACTGATCACTGATAACTGATAACTGATCACTGATCACTGATCACTGAATACTAAACCTGTCGGAAAGGGGGACAAAAAATGCTAGGATGGCGACAGCACAGAGAAAAGTGAAAGAAAGGAATATAGCTTTACATGGAAGAGTTTGACAAGTCAATATCCTTTGATGGCAGGGATATTCGACTAAAAATAGGGCTTTTAGCCCCCCAAGCTGGCGGTAGTGTTCTGATCCAATCGGGAGAAACGGCGGTTTTAGTGACAGCAACCACAGCCAAAGCCAGAGAAGGAGTAGATTTCCTGCCCTTAACCGTTGATTACGAAGAAAGATTATACGCCGCCGGGCGCATCCCGGGAGGATTTTTGCGTCGTGAAGGTCGTCCCCCGGAAAAAGCAATTCTGACCGGTCGTTTGATTGATCGCCCCCTGCGGCCCCTCTTCCCCAATTGGATGCGGGATGATATTCAGGTGGTCGCTACGACCCTCTCAATGGATGAGGAGGTACCCCCGGATGTTTTGGCCGTTACCGGGGCTTCTGTGGCGGTTTTGTTGGCAGGTATTCCCTTCCAAGGACCGATGGCAGCGGTGCGCGTCGGTTTACTGGGGGATGAATTTATCATCAATCCCACCTACAAAGAAATCCATAACGGAGAATTGGATTTAGTGGTGGCCGGTAGTCCTGAAGGGGTGGTGATGATCGAAGCGGGAGCCAATCAGTTACCGGAACGGGATATTATTGAGGCGATCGATTTTGGTTATGAAGCAGTGCGCGACCTGATCACCGCTCAACGGGAATTGATCGATCAGTTGGGTATTCCCCTCGTCACCCGAGAAGCACCAGTAGTAAACGAAACCGTGCAGAATTTCCTGAGAGAACAAGCTAAAGAGGAAATTAAACAGATTCTCTGTCAGTTTACCCTCAGCAAAACCGAACGGGATGAGAAATTAGAGGCGATCGAAAATCGGATCAAGGAAACTATAACCGCTCTCCCCGACGAAGATACCTTAAAAGCTCCAACTCTGGAAGAGCCGAAGTTAATCGGTAATCTCTTTAAGGATCTGACCAAAAAACTGATGCGTGCCCAAATTATCGAGGATGGGGTGCGGGTTGATGGTCGCAAACTGGACGAAGTACGGCCGATTTCTTGCCGGGTGGGAGTTTTACCCCGTCGGGTTCACGGTAGCGGTTTGTTTAATCGCGGTTTAACCCAGGTGCTTTCGATCGCCACCCTTGGCACCCCCGGTGATGCTCAGGATTTGGGGGACGATCTCCATCCCGAAGATGAAAAACGCTATCTTCATCACTACAATTTCCCACCCTTTTCCGTCGGTGAAACCCGTCCCATGCGTTCTCCCGGCCGTCGAGAAATCGGTCACGGTGCTTTAGCGGAAAGGGCGATCGTGCCTGTCCTTCCCCCCCAGGAGGAATTTCCCTATGTGCTGCGGGTGGTGTCGGAAGTCCTCTCTTCTAATGGTTCCACCTCCATGGGTTCCGTGTGCGGTTCCACCCTAGCGCTGATGGATGCCGGTGTTCCCCTGAAAAAACCCGTTAGCGGTGCGGCCATGGGTTTAATTAAAGAAGGGGAAGAAGTGCGGATTTTGACCGATATTCAGGGTATTGAGGATTTTCTGGGAGATATGGACTTTAAGGTGGCTGGTACTGATTCTGGCATCACCGCTCTCCAGATGGATATGAAAATCCCCGGTTTAACCATGGAAGTGGTGGCCAAGGCGATCGAACAAGCTTTACCGGCCCGCAAACATATCCTCGAGAAGATGTTAGCGACCCTAGAAAAACCCCGCACGGAATTATCTCCCCACGCACCCCGGTTATTGACGATCAAGATCGATCCGGATCTGATCGGGTTAGTCATCGGGCCAGGTGGTAAGACGGTTAAAGGGATTACTGAACAGACCGGCACGAAAATCGATATCGATGACGATGGGACTGTGACTATTTCCTCCACCGATGGGGAACAGGCCGAAAAAGCTAAACGACTGATCTACAATATGACCCGCAAACTCAATGAGGGTGAGGTCTATCTCGGTCGCGTGACTCGCATTATCCAAATCGGCGCTTTTGTGGAAGTTTTGCCGGGGAAAGAGGGAATGATCCATATTTCCCAATTGGCCGAGGGACGCGTCGGTAAGGTCGAAGATGAAGTGGCCGTGGGGGATGAGGTGTTAGTCAAGGTACGCGAGATCGATAGTAAAGGTCGTCTCAATCTCACTCGTCTCGGTATTCATCCCGATGAGGCCGCTGCTGCCCGTAAGGCTGCTACTGTAGTCTAGGTGAATTTTTTGTTCATGGTTAACTCTCGATCGCTCGATCGAGAGTTTTTTTTATCGAAAAAATTGCCTAAAAACGGCAATAGAGACGCAAAAACCACGCCTCTATCCCGGTATTTTCCCTAGATATTGTTTCTGACTACCAGCTAGACTTGACCACACCGGGTAAAAGACCTTGGTGGGCCCATTCGCGTAAAACGTTGCGGGATAAACCAAAATCGCGATAGTATCCTCTAGGTCTGCCGGTCGTTAAACAACGGTTACGGTGACGACTAGGAGCGCTATTGCGGGGTAATTCCTGTAATTTTTGGTGAATTGCCAGTTTTTCTTCAAAATCTTCGGCGGTGCGGAATTGTTCTTTTAGTTCCGCTCTTTTAGCTTCGTATTTTTGTCTGAGACGAGCGCGTTTTTTCTCGCGTTCTACCATCGATTTTTTTGCCATGGGGTTTCTCGAAAAAGATTTAACCTGTAAAGACAGCATTTCCTATTATAACCTGAAACACCGGTGACAAAGGTGACATTTGTTGATATTAATTCTGAAAGTCCTAGTTGAAAATTTTCTATGTCTGAATCGCCTCAATTGCTCCAACAACGTCTTTTTTATCAAGGTCGGGTCTTTCAATTTGAAGTCTCGAAACTGCGTTTACCTAACGGTGTCGAGGGAGAATGGGAATGTGTGCGTCATCCAGGGGGTGCTTTAGCAGTTCCAATCACCAAGGAAGGTCAATTAGTTTTAGTACGTCAGTATCGATTTAGTTTGCAAGCTCGAATTCTGGAATTTCCCGCCGGAACGATTGATGAAGGAGAAGACCCCGCTACGACGGTAAAACGAGAATTAGAGGAAGAAGCGGGCTATCGGGCCCATAATTGGCAATCTTTGGGTAAATTTGCCCTGGCACCGGGTTATTCCGATGAATATATCTATGCTTTTCTGGCGCAAGATCTGGAAAAATTAAGCTTGCCCCCCGCTCAAGATGCCGATGAGGATATAGAAGTGGTTTTTATGAGTTTTGAGGAAATGGAATCAGCGATCGCCAGGGGAGAATCGATCGATGCTAAAACTATTACTAGCTTCTATCTGGCCCGTTTAGCTCTTAGTTAATCTTTTCAATCACCGTTTGTCCTAGTTGAATCAACTCAAAACCGATAAAAAGGCTTAAAATCACAGTGACAGCCTGATTAAGTAGGGGTATATTGCCTTTGCCTAGAACAGAAGCGACGAATTTGACCACAACCAAAACGAGAGCGCTAACAACGGCGATTTTGACGGCTATCATAGACTAATTTTTCCTCACGGTTAACCGAATTATACTATTTCCAGACTTTTTCTGGCTAGTTTCATCTTGGGTTTGATACAAAATTTAGCATTTTGGTGGAGAGCGCTCCTGTCATTGCCAAAAATGCCCGGTTTTTTGTTAAGAATTGTAAAATGTAGTTAGATTTATTTGATCAGAAGAGGATTCATGTCTAACCAAGAATCGATTTTTCCATTCCCTCAAAAACCAGTGTATTCCTCCCCATTCAAGTCGATTTTAGCGATAATATCAGTTATCTTAATTATGTTAGCAGTGATCGGCGGACTAATGATGATCAGTTTATCATTATCTTGGCCAGAACACAATATTTATCGATTACTCCTTGGTTTAGTAGAAGATTTTTTTAATCCCTTTGCTTGGATTAAAGTTCCCACGGTTGCTCATAGCTATCAATTATTATTACCCACGGTTATTCTGCTAATTTTTACGCAGTTAATCATGTTCTTGTCTCCGCATCCGCAAGTTTGGTCAAGATTAGTCATTATTTCTATCACCCTCGCTATTACCCTGCGCTATCTAATCTGGAGGATTCTGGAAACCTTAAATCTTTCTACTGCTCTCAATGGCTTTTTTAGTTTACTACTTTTAGGCATTGAGATGATAGTTTTAAGTAGTAGCATAATTCAGTTAGTTTTAGTCTTAACCACGAAAGATAGACGCAAAGAAGCTGATTTTTATAGCCAAGCAGTGATCAATAAACAGTATTTGCCCACGGTAGATATTTTGATTCCCACCTATAATGAGCCAGCGTTCATTTTAAAAAGAACTATTATCGGTTGTCAAGCCCTTAATTATCCTCATAAAAATATTTATATTCTCGATGATACCCAGAGGTCAGAAATTTATGAATTAGCAGAAAAATTAAATTGTCATTATCTGACTCGTGAGGATAGAAAAAATGCTAAAGCAGGTAATTTAAACCATGCTCTCAAACAAACCCAAGGTGAATTAGTGGTGGTTTTTGATGCAGATTTTATTCCTTGTCAGAACTTTCTAGAAAGAACTGTTGGCTGGTTTCAAAACCCAAAAATTGCCTTAGTGCAAACTCCCCAAAGCTTTTATAATGCCGATCCTATCGCCCATAACTTAGGTTTAGAAAATATCGTTACTCCCGACGAAGAATTATTTTATCGTCATATCCAACCAGCTAAAGATGGTGTGGGTAGTCCTGTTTGTGCTGGCACTTCTTTTATTGTCAGAAGAAAAGCCTTAGAGGAAGTGGGATATTTTAATATAGAATCTATTAGTGAAGACTATTTCACTGGGATTGCTATCTCTGCCAAAGGTTATGAAGTTATTTACTTAAATGAAAAACTCAGTGCTGGTTTATCTGCTGAAAGTTTATCAGCTTATTTACTGCAAAGATTGCGCTGGGCAAGGGGAACTTTACAGGCATTTTTTATCAAAGCTAATCCCCTAAAAATTGCGGGATTAACTCTACCTCAAAGATTGGCACACTTAGAAGGAATATTATTTTGGTTTTCTCCCTTAGCTCGTTTATTTTCTTTGCTTATTCCTCTCCTTTATACCTTTGGATATATCGTACCTTTGAACATTACCATCAATGAGACAATATATATCTTTTTACCCTACATGATGCTGCAGTTAGCCACTTATCACTGGTTAAATTCTCGCTCGCGCTCAATTGTTTTTTCTGAGGTACTATCGATGATTATTTGTGTACCTACATCCCTAACAGTTCTCCATGTTCTTTGGAAACCCTTTGACAAAGGATTTCAGGTGACACCCAAGGGAATTGCTCGCCAAAATTATCAATATAATTGGCACTTATCCTACCCATTGCTGTTTTTTCTCACCATTACCTTAATTAGTATTTTCTTTAATTTACACCATCATAATTATCAAGAAAGTCCCCTAAATTTTGGCTTAATTTTGGCTATATATAACGTGGTTATTATCATGACTGCTCTGGTGGCTTTATTGGAAGCTCCCCTCACCCTAGAAACTGAATACCAAGTGTTGGAATCTCCTGTTAAATTGATAACAGAATCGGATATAATTATACAGGGCAATCTGAAAAAACTTTCGGAAATAGGAGCAGAAATTAACCTAAGGGAACCCATCTACTCAGAAAAATTACTCCTAGATATTTTAGGCGAAGATTTGCGCCTATATGCTCATCTAGTCAATCTAGAAAAACGAGGCAAAATCTGGCAAGCAGCCCTTAAATTCCAGCCACTTACCCTATCAGAGCAGAGAAAGCTAATTACTTTTTTATTCTGTCGTCCCCAGCGCTGGCAACCGAAAAATACGGCAGGAGAATTACAATCCCTTTGGTTGTTAATTATCAGCTTTTGTCGGGGTATAAGCTTGATTTGGCGGGCATTTTTGAATGGAAAAACAGCCCTTTAGTTAAGTCAAAAGTCGAAAATAATTATCAAAAAACTATTGGCTGACCATCCTATCAACTGATCTTTGTCTGTGATTTTAATCACAGTGCTATCCCTGTATTATCACAGTTGTCACTTGACCAAAAATTGATTAGTAGTTAGGTGTTAAAAAATGTCAGATACACCCCTTAATAAGGGAGAATCTGCCCCCCCCCTTATCAAGGGGGGCAGGGGGGGTCCATCTTCAATTTAATTATAACCAGCTACTTGTTATTATAATAAAAGTAACCATTCTTAGATGGACTGGCTTATGAAAAATCGTTTATACCTTCACCTGATGGCTAATAGGGAAAAAGGGTTTGCCTTGCCTCTTGCCGTGTTGATTGGACTTATCCTCATGGTGACAGGAATAACTATGATGATGCGCGCCCAAGGAGACCAATCGAAAGTAATTGCCCAAAAAGCCCGGGCTGATGCTTTAAGAAGTTCCGAAGCTGGGGTAACGCGGGTGCAGGATTTACTTAATAGCGTTCGAGTTATGGCAACGGTTGATAGTAATTGTGATTCCGGCGATTGTTGGGAGAGGGCCGAAGTGGTTACTAATCTCAGTCCCAATTTACAAAGAGATTTAAAAGAATTAGACATTGCTACCACCTGTGCTGATCCCAGTCGTAATAACGAAATTGAGAACAAAATCCTCGCACCCACAGAACAACGAGCAGTAAATCCAGGATTAAGCGATTTGGCTAGTGGTCAATGGTTTGATCTCGGTAATAATC
This sequence comes from Microcystis viridis FACHB-1342, assembly GCF_014698335.1. GTDB lineage: Bacteria > Cyanobacteriota > Cyanobacteriia > Cyanobacteriales > Microcystaceae > Microcystis > Microcystis ichthyoblabe_A. The sequence continues at coordinate 56,919 of NZ_JACJSV010000020.1, forward strand.
GTTATTATCGCGTGGATCGCGTGGTTGGATACAATTTTACCCCAAGCTCTGACCCCAATATTTTGGGTTGGGGAGTTCTCACCCTAGAAGGACGTTCTCGCACCAGTGCCGAAACAGACCTAACTAATACTGATATCGATAGAGATAGTGGCGATAATGCCGCCTCGCGTAACCGCGTGGTGGTAACTATCCCGATTCTGCCTTCCCGTCCCCTCGCATTCACTCGTACCACGGTTCCCGCTTTGTGGGTGAGCGAGGGAGCCATGGTAAGTGGCGAAGATAGTGCTGACTTTCAAGGGGATGTGGTGAACCTAGAATGTGATGTTAAGAGGAATGACATTAAACAGCCCACCCCTGCACTCAATCCCCCCTACAAAGCGCAATTTATTGATAACACTATTGTGCCTTTCCCCAATTTACCGGAGCCTCCCACCAGCCCTCCCCCTCCCCTTGGTCAGCAAAACCTGGCACTTACCAGTTCTGAAACTTTTCCCCGACTGGGAGACACCCCATCTCCTAACGGAGTGTACGAGTATATCGTTGATAAGATCGAATTGGGTAGTAGCCAGAGGATTACCATTACTCCAGGGCAACGGGTAGTTTTCTATGTTAAAGGTAATATTGATGGTGCGATCGAACACGACTGCAGCGGCGTTATCCCACCTACGGTTTGTAAACCGGGCAATCTACAAATTTATGCCGATGGCTCAGGTTCCACCGCGCCGCAAGTTTGTCTAAGAGTCGGTCCAAACCAAAGACTAGAAGCGTTTATCTTTGCTCCTGACTATTCCCTCGGTAAAAGCGGTAACGGTGCTTTCGTCGGTGCTGCCTGGGGTAAAAATTGGGGCAAAAATTCAGGCTGTGTCTCAGGTAACAATGCTGTTGCTGTAACCCAAGGGGTAGAATGGACTGAATTAATCACAAACCTGAAACCCGATGACAGTGACTTAGATGAAGCGGCGAGGTATTTGCCCCAACTTGGTAAGATTGCCAATTGGTGTGAGGAACCCATACCGGACGATGGTGATACCCCCACGGAGCCATCTAAGTGTGTACCCACTTTCCCAACTCCTTCACCCTCTCCCTCTCCCAGTCCCTAAAAAAGTTTAACTTATCGGGTTGATGAGGGGGGTTGAGGATTTCGGTTCAGGACAGGTTTTATTGGTGAAATCACAGCGATAAATTGCCGGTTTTTGCCAACTGAGGGGAATTTCCAGCAAATCCCTCGAACCGGTCATGGCTTGTCCCAGAAAGAGAGCCAGAGCGATACAATTGAGAATTGTATGGGCGATGCGCCAACGATGGGAACGGTCTTTATAGATATCTTCAACAATGGCCAGAGAGAAAATCATCAGTAATGATGCGGCCATGCCGATATAGTAGTGGGACCAGTACCATTGGGCCGAGAGTCGCCAGACCCCATCCTGAGAACCGATAATAATTAAACCGATGCCGGTCAAGGTGGCAAAAATTCCGCGCCAGAGAGCTTGTCTAGCGCGGTAGAGACAGACCAAAGAGGCAATGGTGACAAAAAACATCAAAATCACAAAAAAGGCCTGAAAGGAGTCTAATTTTCCGTCTTTTTGTTTATCGACAAAACCATTAAAACCGTAAACGACCGAGTAAGCTAGTGCTAACAGGTTAACCCCTACCACTGTACCCGTTAACCAGCGGCCTAAGCGTAGATGTTCTGGCCCGACCACTGGCGGAATTTTACTTTTATTTCCTGCAGCGGTTTCTAAGCGACGTTGACGGGTTTGCCAAGCAAAGTTAACTACGAGGCCGATAATGGGGAAAACGACCACTATCGCTAGGACAGGATGAATGAGAGCCAGAAAATCGACGAATTGCATATAAATATCCCGAAAATAGTCAGCAGAAAATCTTCAATAGTTGACAAGCTATAGCCTTGTTTTTTTTAGCTTATCGCAGATATCAGGAGGCAAAAGGCAAAAGGCAAAAGGCAATAGGCAAAAGGCAAAGGGCAGCTTTATTCTCCCCACACCCCACACCCCACACCCCACACCCCACACACCTTTAGCTAATAGCTGCAAACCAGAGATTGTCCACT
>NZ_JACJSV010000021.1 GCF_014698335.1 Microcystis viridis FACHB-1342
CTATAATCAGATGGCCTCTCTGATGAAAAAGACAGAACAGTATCAAGCTTTACCCGCTAAAGTTTCCCAACAAGTTTTAAGAGGATTAGACCGGAACTGGCCATCATTTTTTGCCGATTCATCATTTGACTATACTTTTACTAACTATCTTTCAACACGAATACGATCATCTGGAAGGAATCCTCTTTCTCGATCGCCTTGCTTCTCCGGCGGATTTATACTCGGAGGAAGAATACCAAAAAATCAGTAATATTGCTGAATATAAGCGATAAAATCGCAAAATATCTCTACATCTTCAAAATAAGTTAAATAGCTTAACGGGACTATCTTTATCTGGCGACAAAATTTTTGTTGGTAAATCTAAATTTTTTGTTAAAATGATAACGATTATCATTCTAGGAGAACTACCCTAACAAACAAACAAATGAACTACTTGACAAAATAAATTAATTATGCAGTAGAACTCTGCCCTCAATTAACTAGGGAGATACTCAAGACTTTTTCGGTGACTAGGAAAATCAATTTTTCCAAGTTTCCGCACCGGAGATAACCCCAAAGACGAGGAAATAAACCGATAGCTTTCATTAGTTATCGTCTAGATGCCCAGAAAAATAAATACTCTAGCAAAGGGTATTTATTAACATTGGTAAAATCAGAAAACTCGGCCGATCAATTAACTATTGGAGTCCATAAAAATATCTATGACCTTAGCTAAGTCCAAAGCAATTTTCGACAATGATGACTACAATCACTTTCCCGAAGTGATTACCGAACCTAAATCGCCGGTATCGGAAGCCGAGATGATGCAAGCGGTAAGAACACTGCTGTTAGGATTAGGAGAAGATCCCGATCGCGAAGGTTTACGAGACACTCCTAAACGAGTAGTAAAAGCCCTAAAATTTCTCACTTCTGGTTATCAGCAATCCCTGGATGAATTGCTGAATGGGGCAGTTTTTCACGAGGATGCTAACGAGATGGTTTTAATCCGAGACATCGATATTTTTAGCTCCTGTGAACACCATATTTTACCAATTATCGGCCGCGCTCATGTTGCCTATATTCCTAACGGGAAAGTGATCGGTTTATCGAAAATTGCCCGCATCTGTGAAATGTACGCCAGACGACTGCAAGTACAGGAACGTTTAACCGCACAAATTGCCGATGCTTTGCAGGGATTACTGCAACCTCAAGGGGTAGCTGTGGTGATTGAAGCGACTCATATGTGTATGGTAATGCGCGGGGTTGAAAAACCCGGTTCTTGGACTTCTACGAGTGCCGTGCGCGGTATTTTTGCCGATTCTGCTAAGACTCGTCAAGAGTTTATGAGTTTGATTCGTCATAGTCCCGATTTTCACTAATTAGTCAGGGGGATTGGGATTATTTTATCGTCCTATCCCCAGTTTTTTCCTAGGTAAAAAACCAGAGCAAAACCAGCTATTTACTGTTTACTTTTTATTTTTAACTCGCTGTTATCATGCTGATTCGTCCCCGTCGTCTTCGTTATACTCCAGCGATTCGCCGTCTTGTTCGTGAAACTGAATTAACCGTTAATGACTTGATTTATCCCCTCTTTATCATGGAGGGAGAAAATCAAAGGGTTGCTATTCCTTCTATGCCCGATTGTTATCGTTATTCCCTCGATTTATTGCTCAAAGAAGTGGTTAATGCCTATAACTTAGGCATTAATGCCATCGCTCTTTTCCCCCTGATTGCCGAGGATAAAAAAGATAATTTCGGCAGAGAAAGTTATAATCCCGATGGCTTAGTGCCAAGGGCGGTGAAAGCGATCAAAAAAGAAGTCCCTGAAATAATTATTATTACCGATGTTGCCCTCGATCCTTTTTCGATTTATGGTCATGATGGTATTGTGGAGGACGGTAAAATTCTCAATGATGAAACCCTAGAAGTTTTAGTGAAAATGTCGCTCTCGCAAGCGGCAGCCGGGGCTAATTTCGTCGCTCCTTCCGATATGATGGATGGTAGGATTGGGGCGATCCGTCGAGCTTTAGATGCGGCTGGCTATTTGGATGTGGGAATTCTCGCTTATACGGCTAAATATGCCTCTGCTTATTATGGTCCCTTCCGAGATGCCTTAGAATCAGCACCAAAATTTGGTGATAAGAAAACCTATCAAATGGATGGGGCTAATAGTCGGGAAGCCTTACGGGAAGCCAGTTTAGACATAATAGAAGGGGCAGATATTATTATGGTTAAGCCCGCTCTGGCCTACCTCGATATTATCCGTCGTCTGCGCGATAGTAGCCATCTTCCCGTCGCCGCTTACAACGTCAGTGGTGAATACGCAATGATTAAAGCGGCGGCAAAACAGGGCTGGATTGACGAAAAAAGCCTGATTTTGGAAACTTTAATCAGTATGAAACGAGCGGGGGCCGATTTGATTTTGACCTATTTTGCTGCCGATGTGGCATTAATGAAACAGGAAAGCCGATTTTAGGGTTTTTGCCAGCGAAATTGATAGAAATTATCCTGCGCTCCCCATACCTGCTGCCCGCTGCTATCATAACCTCGATCGCTGGTATCCATGCCCTGGGAATTTAGAATAATTGTATTAGTTATTTTTACCGCACCTCTGGCATTAGTGGGACAACCCTGGGGGGGAGTTTCTCCCCGATACCCCCCCGCTATCGGTTGTAAAAACACAGTACACACCGACTCGGCCAAATCTGATACATTTAATTTTCTTTCTGTCAAGTCTTTGTTACAAAAATTAATAAAGTTAGGGGCATTATTTAACTTATAAGCTTTCGATTCCACAGTGGAATTATCAGCGCTAGGTTGAATGACTAAAATTCTTTGACGATAGGGTTGATTTAAGCGATCGATAATTGCCTGTTCCTGATAAAGATAAATATTATCCTGTTTGGGGGAAAAATCCACGGCACAGGTGGTCATTTGCACCTTAGCAATGCGGGGGTTAGTCTGCGCTTGTTCCCTGGTATCCATAACCCCAATTAAATGATTAGCCACCCCCTGCACTTGCGGATTAAGGGGCAAAGATTGAGTGAGAAAAAATCCTAGGGCGATCGAAGTTTTCAGCATGAGCAGAAGCTTGATTCCGGTTAGTCTCTAATTAGCTTAAACTAATAAGCAGCAAGAGCAAAAATACCCCTTTTCCCATGGCTAATCATCTGGCTGCATCCGAAAGTCTTTACCTGCGAAAACACGCCGAAAACCCGATCGATTGGTGGTATTGGTGTGACAGCGCCCTAGAAATTGCCGGGAGAGAAGATAAACCGATCTTTCTGTCGATCGGTTATTCTAGCTGTCATTGGTGTACGGTTATGGAAGGAGAAGCGTTTTCCGATCGGGCCATTGCCGATTATCTCAATCAGTATTTTTTGCCGATCAAAGTTGATCGGGAGGAAAGACCGGACATCGATAGTATCTATATGCAAGCATTGCAGATGATGGTCGGTCAAGGGGGTTGGCCGCTGAATGTCTTCCTAACACCGGATAGTTTAATTCCCTTCTATGGTGGCACCTATTTTCCCGTGCAACCGCGCTTTAACCGGCCCGGTTTTCTGCAAGTGTTGCAATCGGTACGTCGCTATTATGACGAAGAAAAGGAGAAATTAAGCAAATTCACGGCCGAAATGCTGGGCGCGCTGCGTCAATCGGCTATTTTACCCCGAGCAGAGACCAATTTAGCCGCTCCTTCCCTTTTAGCCACAGGAATCGAGACAAATACTGCGGTGATTCAGGTTAATCCCAATAACTACGGTCGGCCCAGTTTTCCGATGATTCCCTATGCTAATCTGGCTTTGCAGGGTAGTCGCTTTGGTGACGATTTTGAGGATTCCCTCCGGCAAGCAGCCTATCAACGGGGGGAAGATCTGGCCCTGGGGGGAATCTATGACCATGTGGGGGGAGGATTCCATCGTTATACGGTGGATTCGACGTGGACAGTTCCCCATTTTGAAAAAATGCTCTACGATAACGGGCAAATTGTCGAATATTTAGCCAATTTGTGGAGTGCGGGTGATCAAGAGGCGGCCTTTGAGAGAGGGATTAAAGGCACGGTTAACTGGCTAAAACGGGAAATGACCGCCCCAGAAGGTTATTTTTATGCGGCCCAAGATGCCGATAGTTTTGAGAAGGCCACGGATGGGGAACCGGAGGAAGGGGCCTTTTATGTCTGGTCGGATTTAGAGTTAAGGGATTATCTCTCGACCGAGGAATTGGGGCTGCTGCAGGCTAATTTTACCGTTACTGCCGAGGGGAATTTTGAGGGTCGTAATGTGCTGCAACGTCGGCAAGGGGGAGAATTAGGGAAGGAGATAGAAAATCTGCTCGATAAGTTATTTATTCGGCGTTATGGCAGTTCTCAAGCCCAATTAGCTCTTTTTCCCCCGGCCAGAGACAATCAAGAGGCGAAAACCGTCTCTTGGCCGGGACGCATTCCGGCGGTAACAGATACGAAAATGATCGTCGCTTGGAATAGTTTGATGATTTCCGGTTTAGCCCGGGCCTTTGCCGTCTTTAGCGAACCTTTGTACTGGCAAATGGCTACGGTCGCGGCCGAGTTTATTCTCCAGCATCAATGGTTAGATGGACGTTTTCAGCGCTTGAATTATCAGGGTCAGGCCTCGGTTTTGGCCCAATCGGAGGATTTTGCCTATTTTATTAAGGCTTTGCTGGACCTGCAAACCGCTAAACCCCAAGAAACTGGCTGGTTAGAGGCGGCTATCGATCTACAGGGGGAATTCGATCGCTGGTTTTGGTCCGAGGATGAGGGGGGATATTTTAATACTGCTTCTGATCATAGTCTCGATCTGATCGTGCGGGAACGAGGTTATACGGATAATGCCACCCCTTCAGCCAACGGAATTGCGATCGCTAATTTAGTTCGTCTGTCGCGATTGACGGAAAATCTAGAATATCTCGATCGGGCCGAAAAGGCCTTGCAATCTTTTAGTACCATCCTAGAACAGTCCCCCACCGCTTGCCCCAGTTTATTTGTTGCCCTCGATCACTATCGTCACGGGTTCTGTCTGCGCGCCCCGGAAAGCTCGATCGAACGGCTGTTAGGTCGCTATTTGCCCACTGCGGTGTATCGAGTCGATGACAGTTTGCCCCCTAGCACATTTGGGTTAATTTGTCAAGGGTTATGCTGCCTTGAACCGGCGGAAAATTTAGAACAGTTAGACCGACAAATTGCCGGGGTGATGGCGGGTCCGTCAATACTGCTCGGTTAGGGATTTTTTCTCTCTGCATCTGGTTATTAAAAACTGATTATCTATTGCCCCTGTTGCCTTTTGCCTGTCCTTATAAGTAGCCTATACTCAACGGATTTAGTATTAGTAGTGTGATTGCTCTAAAATAAGGTCATCGCCTGATCAGTATATAGCAATGACCTTAATCGCTGTCATCGATTATGACATGGGAAATCTGCACTCTGCCTGTAAAGGACTGGAAACCGTGGGTGCAGTGCCGAAAATTACCGATTCTCCCCTCGATCTCGAAAAAGCTGACGCTATTGTCTTACCCGGAGTCGGTTCTTTTGATCCTGCTGTCCGGCAAATTCGCGCTCGTCATCTTGAAAAACCGATCAAAGCGGCGATCGCTAACGGTAAACCCTTTCTCGGTATCTGTCTCGGTTTACAAATTCTCTTTGACTCATCAGAGGAAGGACAAGAGGCGGGTTTAGGGGTTATTCCGGGGACAGTGCGCCGTTTTCGCTCGGAACCGGGCATTACCATTCCCCACATGGGTTGGAATCAATTAGACTTCACCCAGCCGGATCATGCTCTTTGGCAGGGATTACCCCCGCATCCTCACGTCTATTTTGTCCATTCCTATTATGTTGATCCCCTTGATAGTCATCTAACTGCTGCCACCGTCACCCACGGCAGTCAAACGGTGACGGCAGCGATCGCTCGTGAGCGTTTGGTAGCGGTGCAGTTTCACCCGGAAAAATCCTCGACTAATGGCTTAAAAATTCTGGCTAACTTTGTTCAGCAGGTGCAAAAATTAGCTTTAGTCTCCTAAATAAGCCTTTAAAACCCGCTCGTTTTTTTGGATTTCACTGGGAATACCATCGGCTAAATTTGTCCCTTCTGCTAATACCCAAATGTGGTGACAAAGGGACATAATCACATCCATATTATGCTCGATAATTAAAAAGGTAATTCCCTGACGATTCCATTCGATAATATGGTCGCTGATTTGACCGATTAAAGTGGGATTAACTCCAGCGGCCGGTTCATCTAATAAAATTAATTTTGGCTCGGTCATTAGCGCTCGGCCAATCTCTAATAATTTACGCTGTCCTCCCGATAAAGCCCCCGCATAATCGTGCGCTTTTTCCCCTAGACCGATCGAATCTAATATGTCCAAAGCTTTGGCACGATTTTCCTGTTCCTGTTGGCGAATTTTTGCCCCCTGAAACCAGACTTTGAGAAAATTTTCTCCCGTTTGTCCCGGACTAGCTAAGAGCATATTTTCTAACACCGTTAATCGGGATAATACCCTGGCGACTTGAAAAGTTCTCACACATCCTTTCAGGGCAATTTGATAGGGAGGCAGCTGATGAATCGGCTGACCATCAAGAAAAACTTCTCCTTTATCCGGGCGAATAAAATTAGATAAAAGGTTAAAAAGTGTGGTTTTGCCGGCTCCATTAGGACCGATTAACCCGGTAATGCTGCCCTGCGGCACGTCCAAATAAGCATTATTGACGGCACGAATGCCTCCAAAACTTTTCGATAATCCTTTGGCAGAAAGTAACATATATAAATTATGAATTATGAATTATGAATTATGAAGTGGGAAGTGTTTTCAGTGAAGAGTAATCGATGAACTGATAACTGATAACTGATAACTGATAACTGAAATTATTTTCCCAAAGTTAACTCCTCTTTTTTGCCGAGGATACCCTGGGGTCGCCAGATCATTAAAACCATGAGCAGCAGACCGATAATCATAATCCGTAAAGCCCCTAATTGGCTATCATTAAAAATATCTAATTGGGGTAGAATAAAGCGAGTCAGGGAATCGTAAGCCCAGAAAATTACTGCTCCTAGTAAGGTGCCGGCATTGCTACCAGAGCCACCGAGAATAATAATAATCCAAGCGTTAAAAGTCAATAACGGTTCAAAATTAGTCGGGTAAATAGTGGTTAATTGCCATGCTAAAAAAGCCCCGGCTAAACCAGCGATCGCACCGCCTAACATCAAAGATTGTAACTTATACCAAAAGACATTTTTTCCCAAGGCCCGGGGAATTTCTTCATCTTCGCGGATAGCTTTGAGGATGCGTCCCCAAGGCGATCGCAAAAGTAATTCTAAACCAGTATAAACGAGAGCGAGGAGGACTAAAACTACCACCATCAGCCCCGCTTTGTAATTATAATCATTCAAGGCAATTACGCCGTTTATATACAGAAAAAGCAGGATTATCGCCCCTAACAACCCCCAAAAGATTAAAGCTCTCTTTTGCGTCGGTTGATAGCTTTTGCCGCTAATTTGCCCGGCTTCGCGCCATTGTCGTTGCAGATTGCGCCCCAATTGCCAGAGAGCAAAGATAGCAAGCAGGGTAAACAGGGCAATAATTAATAATTTGACGGGAAAACTGGGATTTATATCCAAAGGTAGGGGATAACGTTGTAGTCCGAAACTGCCTTTCGTCAACCAATCCTCGTTAAGCACCAGCAAACGAATTAACTCAGACACCCCGATGGTGACAATCGCTAGATAATCGGCTCTTAATCTCAGGGTGGAAAAACCGATGGCTAATCCCAACAATGCCCCTAGGAGCGCCCCGACAATGGCGGCAAAAATCATCGGTACACCCTGTAAAGTTAATAAAACCGTGGCATAAGCCCCTAAAGTGGCAAAAGCAACGTGACCAAAGTTAATTAAGCCAGTAAATCCCCATTGTAGATTTAAACCGAGGGCAAAAATCGCGTAAATACCCGCCCAAATTGTCAGGGAAACTAAATAATCTGTCATCTTAAGTAAAAAGTAAAAAAGGGGTTGGGGGAGTGGGGGAGTGCCGGAGTTGGGGAGAAAAAAGCTGAAAACTCACATCTGATTACTGAAAAGGCTGATTGCTAACTGCTAGTATAATATCAGTTAAAATGGCCTCTGTAGCTTGATGGACAATTGTGACGAGCGGAGGGTGCTAGGCTATTAATAACGAAAAAACCTTGTCCTGTTGATTTCTATGCCTCTTTTGATTCTAATTGCCGATGATGACCCCGGTATCCGCCTAGCGGTCAAAGATTATTTAGAATTAGCAGGTTATAGTGTGGTAGCGGCGAGTAATGGTTTGGAAGCTTTGAATTTATTGGATACCTATCATCCCCATCTTTTGGTATCGGATATCAAAATGCCGCGTTTAGACGGTTATTCTTTGGTGACTAAGGTGCGGCAACAGCCAGAATTTAGGTTATTACCAGTAATTTTTTTAACCGAAAGAGGGTCAACGGAGGAAAGAATCCGCGGTTATCAAGTGGGTTGTGATATCTATCTTCCTAAACCTTTTGAGATGGAGGAATTAAAAGCAGTTATTCGCAATCTTTTAGAGCGATCGCAAATGGTGCAAAGTGAACGTCAATATCAGAAATTAAAACCAGAAGAAAGTCCCAAAACTAGGGATGTTTTAACTTCTTCTTTACAGGACGATTTTAAGTTAACTAATCGCGAGCGGGAAGTGTTAGAACATTTAGCCCGGGGACTTTCTAATAGTGAAATTGGGCAAAAACTGCATCTTAGTTCTCGCACGATCGAAAAATATGTTAGTAGTTTACTCAGAAAAACAATTACTAACAATCGCGCCGAACTGGTTCGTTTTTCCCTTGAACATAGATTAATCGATTAGCTGAAAGAAAAAACTTAAATTTTGTTTTTTACTTCCTCCAAAAGACTGCCACAGGAGTCTAAAAGTAGCTCGATTACGCGGTCAAAACCTTCACGACCACCGTAGTAGGGATCGGGAACTTCTTTTTCTGGGTGATAACGAGCATAGTCACACATTAACTTGATCTTTTCTTGATATTTTCCTGTCCGATCTAGGGATAAAATATCTTGATAATTGGCTTTATCCATGGCTAGGATTAGATCAAAATTCTCGAAATCCTCGCGGGTAAATTGTCTAGCTGTCCCTTGCAGAGGAATACCGCGTTTTTTAGCCGCCGTATTCATGCGAGAATCGGGAGGAGAACCGATATGATAACCCGCAGTCCCCGCAGAATCACAGAGGATTTTATTGCCTAATCCTTCTTGTTCAATCAGATAAGTCATGATATTCTCGGCAGCGGGAGAACGACAGATATTTCCTAAACAGACAAAGAGTAGTTTATAGGGCATAAATTGACTGGTAGAATCATCACTAAATTGCCAATTATAGGGCATTTCTAACATCCCGATAAAGATTTATCCTCAAAAAACTCCTCGCTGTCCATTAACCTAATTTTGGCTAATCCCAAGCTTTCTAAATAATCTTGCCACCCTTGGGGAGTATCTTCGATCGCTAATAATCCTAATATCCTAGCTACGTCTGCTACCCAGGGTAGGGTATGAATTCTATAACCCTGCCAGTTTACCTCTAAGGATAACCAAGCGGGAATCTCTTGGGGGTTAAATTGTTGGGAGGCAAGATAATCAGCTTGAAAGCAGTAAATCCGAGGTGGTTTTTGACTCTCTAACAAGGTTAAACACTCCTTCTAATCTGGACATTAATCTCTTTCCCCATATTTTAGGGGAACCTCAGCATAATTTTTGTTAAATATGAACTTCTCTTGTCAAGAAATAGTTAAGTTTGCTCAAGACAATTTACCCTTAATTCTCCCCTAAGCGAGGACGAATAATTAAATAAATTGCCGGACCGATTAGAGGCAAAAGGGAAATTACCGGGAACAGGAAAGGATTTTTTAATCCCCGTCGGGTTAGATCATCTTGCAGCAAAATTGGACATAATAGGGTTAAAAGACAGAAATCTAAACTCATAACATGAATAAAACGGCTAGTTTGCCACTGATACCAAAAATCAGACCAATTGCCGTTAATTAATCCGTAAGCGATTAAAATTGCCGCAGTAATTAGGGCAATTACTCCTAACCAAGGTGAGTCTAAAAGTTTAATGACCAGATTTTTTTTGCCAGTAAAATTGCTGTTGGGTTGACGGAGAGTTAGATAGGGTAAAATAGCGAAAGCACCCACGGCAAAGGAGGCAAAAGTAAAGGGCCACGCGATGATTTTTTGGTCACGACCATCGATAATTAAAAGGCTAGTGTAGATCAGTGGCCAAACTCCCATCAGGTTGAAAAGAGAGATAATTAACGGGTTAATATTTTGCCATTTGCCAGTGGAAAGATCGATAATTAAATTCATTGTATCTGGTTGATCGGGGGGTGCTAGTAAAAAAGCGTATAATCCGAAGCCTAACCAAAGTAAACCGAGAATAATTTTTGTTAACATGGGAGTAGATAATTAGATTAATTGAGTAATCGGGTCTTCAGCATATATATTACTAGAAAAGTGATCAAAAGATCAAGCAAGATTACCTAATCAATGATCACTAAGTAGGTAGGCGTTAAAAATTATCAGATGCCCCCCTTATTAAGGGGAGATCCCCCCGCCTATCGGCACCCCCCTTATCAAGGGGAGATCCCCCCGCCTATCGGCACCCCCCTTATCAAGGGGGGCAGGGGGGATCGAACCTAAAATCCATTTTTAATTTAATTATAACCAGCTACTTAATTTTTAGGGAAGACGACGAGGATTCATGGTTTCTCCTGGGGTAATTTCTGCACTTTTGGAGTGGAGTAAGCGAGTTTGTTCGAGGATAGTTTCTAAGTCTTCATCCGAGAATTCTTGTACATAGTTTAATTTGACTTCTTCTAGGAAGATAATTAATAACATCTCGATTCTTTCTAGACTGTGACGGGATTGTAATTCCCCGGCGAGAGATTGCCCGAAACGTTGGACTAATTGCTGTAATAAACGCTCAAAAACTTCGTCTTCCTGGGTAATCTTGTCAGCTATATTAACAAAGGATTGATACAATTGACTAGATAGACGATTACTCAAGTCAGTTTTTAACCCTTTCATGCCGGGTAATCGCAATAAGCTCTGATACGCAGGAGTTTGACTGAGAATTTTCTCGATATTGTATTTAATTAAAGCTTCTGCTTCCGGTTTAACTTGCGGTAAAACCTTATCAACAGTGCTATTAACTACTAACCGAAAAATTTCGATAACTTCATTAGTATCATTGAGATTATTATATCCACCACTAAGGGATTGATCGAGAAATTTCTCCACTTGTCCCCGTCGGATATATTCCTGTATTTGATTAATAATTCTCAGGAATATTATCTCAGTAATATCTTTAGAAATTAGCGCAACTAAGCCTTTAACTGCCTGTTCTTTAATCAACCTTAAGTTAATAATTTTAACTTGATCTAGGCGAATAACGGTAGGAATAAATCGCAACCATCTCCAGATAGGAATAAACAGAAAAATATCATACCAACGCCATAACATAGCCTCGCGCCAACGCAGGCCTTTATGAGTGCGAGCAATCCACCAAGTTCTCAGCATAAATTCCCAGAAAAAGATGGTGCCAAAGAAAAAATCGATCGCCTCAAAGTTATCTATCGGTCTCCCATCTTCTCCCAGGGGACGAAAATAATTAGTTTCTATTAAAGGTTGAATTTCTTGATTGAAAAATTTCAACTCTTTTTCCCAGCCATTTTGACTGAGATAATCCCAAGTCCAAAACTTCTGAAAGGCTGCTTTTGCGGAAACATTTTCTGTTTTAAAAACCCGCAAGCGCATTTTATTTTTAATCTTTTCTAAAGTCCCAGTTTTCTCGGCCGAGGCAAAGGGATTATTATCGACCATATTGACACTATTCTGGCGCAAATTTTCTAAAATTTTCTCAATCTCTTGGCGATATTCTCCCAGATTAAACTCTGGGTTAAAGAGTTTTTGATTAATTATTTGATTAAGTTTATTAACTGTATCTAAATATTCACTGGTACTGCGATAGGGTTTAATCCCTTTCACCACATCATAATTAGCGATTCCTCTAACAAAGGGAATTTCTAGGGGTTTATCGGGAGGTATTTGTAATTCTTGAAAGGAAATCGGACCGAGTTTTATTGGTTCATTAAATCTTAATAAAGTTATTTGCAAGCGTCCCTGTAACCAAAAATCTCGCAGGGGAATATAGGTTAAATCGAAAATAACCAGAATATAATTACATAACACCAACAGGGCCATGCAAGTCTCAAAGAGATTGCGCGGGGAAAAACGACGGTTTCTACTCACGGGGGTTTTAGTCAAAGTCATTAGCCTAGAAAGCACACTTTGACCATGGTAAACCGAAAACGCCTAATTTTTTGGACCCAAAGCGATAGAAGTAGTGAAAAAAGAGCGGTTAAACTTAGTTCTGCCTCAGCAATTAATAGATGTGGTCTTCTATTCTGTGATAGCATCCTAGCAGATTCAGTTATATCCCAAGTTACGGCGTTTTTCCTAAAGATGAAGCCTCGTAGCCTCCTAGGGTGTGTTAATAAAGTATTGACAATGTAAATACATCCTGCCTATACTACAAGTATGGATGTCTATTTTGTCCTCAGTGGCATTACTTTTGTTTGGAATGACGAGAAATCTAGGATTAACCCGATCAACCATGACGGTATTACGTTTCAGCAAGCAGCAGAAGTCTTCTTCGATCCACTGCTGGTTGTTGTTGATGCAAGTCGCAATGATGAGGCACGAGATGCGATCATTGGGTTAGATAGACGGTGGAATCTCCTGTACGTCGTCTATATTGAGCGTGAAAACGACATCATTCGGATCATTTCGGCTCGCAAAGCCACACGCAAGGAACGTGAGTATTATGAAAGTTGAGGCATTAAAAAAACGACTGGAGAAAAATCGCCCTATGACTACAATCACGATTCGTATTCCCGAAGATGTGATTGAAGATTTAAAGCGGGTTGCACCGTTACTTGGTTTCTCAGGTTATCAACCTTTGATCCGTGCTTACATTGGACAAGGGCTGCGTGCGGATTTGGAGCGTCTAGAGGGAGATACAATTTCTGCTCTCGTTGCTAGTTTGAAGCGTCATGGTGTGAGTGATGAACTGCTGCAAGAAGCGTTGAGTGAAGTTACTCAGGGTTAGTCTAGGTTTTCAGTTGTAGTGCGATCGCTTGTAGAACATAGAGTTTTATCTGTCGAGGGCGCTTCTTGCGGATAGATTGCTGGAGAGTTTGGAATTCGACACCGATTCAGCGATTGAGTCGATTGAGTTTCTTTAATCTAGCTTTCCAAGAACTGGACTCAGTTTGGTTCATTTGTTCCCTTGTTTCCGTCTACTTTCTTAGCCTACAATATCTTTTTATCACCCATCAATTTTTCCAGCTTCCCTCAATTTTCCCAAACGAGTCCCCATGTACTATCCTCAATAAATGACTAAAGATTATTGTCAGGAGTGACTTTAAAAATGCGACCAGATTTGCAAGAACTAGAAATCACGCTAGGAGAGTTAAAAAGATTAACTGGATTGAATTGGCAGAAATATCAAAAATCAAAAAGAGTATATCTGTTGAGTCCAATAGGGACAATATTGTCTTTGCAAATGTATTTATTGGGTATGCTAGGTTCATTTTTTGGAATTGGTGCTTTCGGATTATTGTATCATTCAGGTGACTTTTGGGTTTTTATTTTATGCGCTTTACCCTCTATGTTCTTTTTTTGGCTACTTGCAAGGCTTGGCAACGAATATAACAAAACAAATGTTTTTGGTAAAGAAATCAATCAGTATTATCAACTTATTTTAAACATTAATACTTTAGATCAATTAGAAGCAGTGGGTAATCCCGTTAAATTAAATGAAAGAGAGAAAGTTTTAGAAGCATTAAGAATTAATCGGGAAAATCTAGTTCGAGCTTTACAAACAGAACGAATTTTGAGAGAAAATCCCCAATTTAGACCAGAACAATTTAATATTGATTTAAGTGACTTGAGATCCTTACAAGCAACCGAAAAAGCCACAGAATATGGTAGATTTTTAGATGAAGCCTTACAAATTGGTGTTAGCGTACAAACGGAGATGAGAAAACTAGAAAATAAACGTTTGGGTTTATAGTCGGCTCTCCATCTTGTATATCTTGTCGGCTGCATTGAGGGTTAAAATTGGTTCCTTCTAATGGTTGCTAGAAATGGGTTATGATGTTTATGCGTTTAGGGGCTAAAGGAGAAAAATCATGGTACGTTGGTCACTAACCGAATCAGCTTTAGGACAAAAAGGCGCAAAAAAGGGAAGCTTATCCCAATACGTTGAAGAAGCGGCACAAAGAGCGAGCTTTGAAGAAACCGTGGATTCTGTCCAAGAACGTAACTTGCGTTATTCCGAGGAAGAAATCGAAGAATCTATCAATGAGGCTATCCGAGAAACTCGTGCTGCGTCTCGTTCTTGATACCAATATTCTAATTTCTGCACTGTTACGCAAAAACACACCGCCTTATCTTTTTTATACAGCTTATCCCTACCTAGGATGAAAATAATTATAAATTTCCTTAGCTAATTGTTCCCCAATTCCTGTCACCTGTTGCAATTGTTCTAGGGAAGCTTCGCGAATATAATCCAGAGAATGAAAATGAGCTAATAAATCTTTTTGTCGCTTAAAACCTAAACCCGGTATCTCATCCAGACGGGAACGGCGACTTTTTTGCATCCTTTGTTGTCGGTGAAAACTAACAGCAAAGCGATGCGCTTCATCCCTGACTCGACGCAATAATTGCACTCCGGGTTGTTCCTTATCTGTCTCTAAAGGAGAGGATTCCCCCGGTAAAAAAATCTCCTCTCTCTGTTTAGCT
This sequence comes from Microcystis viridis FACHB-1342, assembly GCF_014698335.1. Taxonomy (GTDB): domain Bacteria; phylum Cyanobacteriota; class Cyanobacteriia; order Cyanobacteriales; family Microcystaceae; genus Microcystis; species Microcystis ichthyoblabe_A. Next base: position 14,853 of record NZ_JACJSV010000021.1, read on the forward strand.
AAACTAACAACTTTTACCTGTTCTAATAAATTCATCTCCCCTAAAACTGCCACCACTGCCGATAATTGTCCTTTTCCCCCATCAATCATGACCAAATCGGGAAAATCATCACTTTCGGCAATATTATCGGTATTTTCGGCATAACGACGGAAACGCCGGCGAATTACTTCTGCTAAACTGGCAAAATCATCGGAATGGCCGATTTTAACCTCGGGATTTTTGATTTTATAGTGACGATAATGTTGATTAGCGGCCACCCCATCGATAAACACCACTCCCGACGCGACTGCATTAGAACCCTGAATATGAGAAATATCATAACCCTCGATGCGGTGGGGTAGTGCCGGTAAATCGAGAATTACCGCTAAATCCTGCAAAGACTGTAAATCCCGGTCGGCGCTTCTTTTCGTCTTTTCTAACTCATAAAGAGCGTTTTTCTCGACCATAGCTAATAAATCCGCTTTACTTTGCCGTTGGGGGACAGTTAACTCGACTTTGCGACCTTTTTTTTCCCTTAACCACCCCGCTAACACCTCACCTTCCGGTAATTCGCAGGGTAACAGGATTTCGCTGGGAATTTCCACCCCTTCCACCGATAAATAATGTTCTTCTAGGACTTTTTGCAGGATTTCTCCCTCGTTTGCTGACTGACTATCGGCAAAAAATCCCAAACGTCCCACCAAACGACCAGAACGCACTTGGAATAATTGTATGCAACAATGCTGCTCGTCCTTAGCTAAAGCGATCGCGTCCCGGGATACGGTATCATCAGATAAAGAGACTTTTTGATCGGTATTAAGGGCCTGTAATCCGCGAATTTGATCCCTAATCGTGGCCGCTTGTTCAAAATCTAGGTTTTCCGACGCTGCGAGCATCTTTGCCGCTAATTTCTCTAATAATTCCCCCGTCCTTCCCTGAAAAATCATCGCCACTTTCTGCAAGGTTTCCCGATAATCTTGGGGACTGATTAATTTTTGACAAACCCCCGGACAACGACCGATATCATAATTTAAACAGGGACGGTCTTTAAACAGAGGTTGGGGACGTTGACGCAGGGGAAAAGTGCGTTTAATTAGGTGTAAAGTGTAGCGCAGCAGCCTAGTATCGACGTAGGGACCATAATAACGGTCTTTTTGGTTATTTATCCTACGTTTGCGGGTGATAAAAATGCGCGGGTAGGTTTCCGACCAAGTAATACAAATGTATGGATATTTTTTATCGTCCTTGAGGAGAGTATTAAAATGGGGCTGATGTTGTTTAATTAGATTAGCTTCCAGGGCCAAGGATTCTGCTTCCGTGTCGGTGACGATAAATTCAATTTCTGTCACCTGTCGCACCATCAAAGCAATGCGGGGACTAAGGGGTTGACTGGGACGAAAATAGGAACGGACTCTAGACCGGAGTTTTTTGGATTTACCGATGTAGAGAATTTCGCCATTTTGGTCGCGCAGGAAGTACACCCCCGGTTCGAGGGGAATTTCCCGAAGACGATTTTCTAGGCGATCGAGGTCTTGGATTAGGGTAGAGTTAAGATTATTCCCGAACATCTTTTTATATTAGGGTTTGCGGCAAAAAGTTTGTCTTGGGTGTGGGGTGTGGGGTGTAGGGTGTGGGGTGTAGGGTTTTACCGATTTTCAGGGAAAAAGTCCAGGAATTTTCCCCCCCATTACTCCAATGGCCGGTACTTTTGGATTGCAAAAAGGTCTAAAAGTCTTATCGAACAATGTTTTTAGATTTATTCAGCAAACCCTATATTAGACAAAAAAATTACGTCAGTGGGTATTAGCTGACGTTTGGCAAGATATTCGGGGCAAATCTTCACAAAAATTAATAGGCTTCCGATTCGATTTGCTTAATCGGGACGAAACACTCTCCGGGGAGAAGAATCGGTTTATTGTTAAAAATCAATTGGCCGCGATGATTGTCGCGGTTAATAGCGACACCGAAAGGACGTTTACTAACTCGGCTATTGAGGGTACAGTAGATGCGATAAATGCGTCTGGCTGCCCGTAAGACAGTAGGATCTAACAAAATTGGGATTTCCATATCGACACGCTGTTGTTCTGTTTTCTCGGATAGGGCCACCATATCACTCGTCTCCCCACGATTAAATTGAGATATTTATTAAATCAATGGTATATGACGATTTCCGAATTATGCCACTTTTGTTATGATTCTAAAACTTTCAGGATGGCCTGGCCCATAGCTTGGCATCCCACCAAGGTCATACCTTCTGAGAAAATATCTCCAGTACGATAACCGAGGTCTAAGACTTTTTCTACGGCTTTTTCCAGTGCTGCTGCCGCTAAAGGCTGATTTAGCCCATATTTTAACATCATAGCAGCACTGAGAATCTGGGCGATCGGATTGGCTTTATCTTGGCCGGCGATATCCGGGGCCGAACCGTGGACGGGTTCAAAAACTCCCACCCCAGCAGTCCCTAAACTAGCGGAGGGTAACATTCCGATACTACCGGTTAACATGGCCGCTTCATCGGAGAGAATATCACCGAATAAATTGCCCGTGACGATAGTATCAAATTGTTTGGGGGCCCGGACTAACTGCATGGCTGCGTTATCGACGTAGAGATGGGAAAGTTCCACATCGGGATAATTAGCGGCGATTTTCGTCATCCGGTCGCGCCAGAGTTGGGAAACATCAAGAACATTAGCTTTATCGACGGAACAGAGTTTCTTGCCGCGTTTTTGGGCAATTTCAAAGGCTACCTTAGCGATGCGGTCCACCTCCGATTCTAAGTAAACCATGGTATTTACACCGCATTTTTCTCCCGTTTCTGTCTCAAAAATCCCCTTCGGTTGACCGAAATAGACACCCCCGGTCAATTCCCGGACGACCATGATATCCACTCCCTCGATAATCTCCCGTTTGAGACTAGAAGCGTCGATTAATTGCGGAAAAATGGTGGCAGGACGTAAATTAGCAAAAAGACCTAAACCAGATCTTAAGCCTAATAATCCGGTTTCCGGCCTTTGCTGCCGGGGCAAATTATCCCATTTATAACCCCCAATAGCGGCCAGGAGAACAGCATCACTATTTTTACAGGCGCTCAGGGTTGCTTCGGGGAGAGGATTGCCGGTTTCATCAATGGCTGCCCCTCCAATTAAAGCGGTTTGGAAGTCAAACTGGAGGTCAAATTTTTTACCGATGACTTTCAGTATCTCTACGGTGACAGCGAGGATTTCCGGCCCGATGCCATCGCCGGGTAGTAGGGTAATGCGATACTGTTGCGTCATAGTTCTAGAACGGTAAAATAGGTCAGACTCTTGATTATAACATAGTTAGGGTTGGCTGAATAAATCTAAAAACCTTGTTGGATAAGGCTTTTAGACTTTTTTCCCATCAAAAAGTGCCAGCGATTGCAGTGATTGGGAGGAAAATTCCGGGACTTTTTCCCTGAAAATCGGTAAAATCCTACACCCTACACCCAGGAAAAACTTTTTGCCGCAAACCCTAATTAAAGGGGCAGTTAATCCCCAATAACTAGACTAATTCCACATGGGAATCGTCCCCAATCATAAAGCGTAAAGCTTTTGGACGTTGGGGGGCGATTTCTAATTTTGCCCGTCGTCCGATAACACTATCAACTATGCGCTGATGAATGCCAATAATCGTGGCATCTTTGAGAATTACACTGTGTTCTATGTCGGCATCAATTAATTTTACTCCATTAGCTATACTGCTGTAGGGACCGATAAAACAATTCTCAATGTGACAATTTTCTCCAATAATGACAGGACCGCGAATGGTACTATTAATAATTTTACTACCCTGACCAATTTGTACCCGTCCGATCACCTGACTATTAGCATCAATTTCTCCCTGTAAAGCGATTTCTAGACTGGTATCGAGGATAATCCGATTTGCTTCTAATAAATCATCTTTTTTACCGGTATCTAACCACCAACCCAGTAGTTTATTGGCTTCTACTGCTTTATTTTGATTGATTAATTCTTGGATAGCGTCGGTAATTTCTAACTCACCCCGGCCCGAAGGTTGAATAGATGCGATCGCTTGGTGAATGGTGGGGGCAAAAAAATAAATCCCCACCAAAGCTAAATTTGAGGGGGGTTCTTTGGGTTTTTCGACTAAGTATAAAACTTTGCCGGTTTCATCTACTTTTGCCACCCCAAAAGCACTAGGATTAGAGACTTTTCGCAATAGAATTAAAGCATCAAGGGACTGTTTTTGGAAAGAGTCTAAAAAGGGCGATAAATCATCCTCGATTAGGTTATCACCCAAGTACATAATAAAGGGGGAATCTCCTAGGAAAGATTGGGCAGTTTTAACCGCGTGAGCTAATCCTGCCGGTTGATCTTGGCGAATATAAGTTATCTTAGCGCCAAACTGTTCACCATTGCCCGTGGTCTGACGAATTTCTTCCCCAGTTTCGGGACTGATAATAATGCCAATATCGGTAATTCCTGCGGCCACAATTGATTCGATTCCATACCATAAAATCGGTTTATTGGCCACGGGAACTAACTGTTTTGCCCCGGTATAAGTTAGGGGACGTAACCTCGTACCTTTACCACCAGATAAAATTAGTGCTTTCATAGTTTTAAAGATTAAATAGTTGGTTGAGCATAGCTTTGAGAGAATCTCGCCAATAGGGAGGAATATAATCCAATTGTTGCGAGATTTTTTGACCAGAAAGAACCGAATAGGCCGGACGCACTGCTGGGGTAGGATATTCAGCAGTAGTAATGGGAATTACTCTCTGAATTTTTAAGGGAATACCGCTTATTTTTGCCTCCTCAAAAATCGCTTTAGTTAAATCAAACCAACTGGCGACACCGCTATTAGTAAAATTATAGATTCCTGGGGGATTATCGACATTAATTAGAAGGTGAGTAATGGCCGTGGCGATATCTTTTGCCCAAGTGGGACTTCCCACCTGATCAACAACTACTTTTAACTCCTCTCTTTCCTTGCCTAATCTCAGCATAGTTTTGACAAAATTACTTTTGCCATAACTGCCGTAAACCCAAGCAGTCCGGAGGATAATTGCCTGAGAATTAACAGTTTTAATTTCCTCTTCTCCCCTTAACTTTGATTGTCCATAAACCCCTAAAGGATTAGTTAAATCGGTTTCTAGATAGGGGGTATTTTTCCGACCATCAAAGACATAATCGGTGGAAATGTGGAGAAATTTAGCTTTAATTTTCTCGGCAGATTCCGCCATAATTTTCGGGGCTATAGCATTGATAGAATAGGCTAAATCTGGCTCGGTTTCGGCTTTATCCACTGCCGTATAAGCGGCGGCATTAACCAGATAATCGGGGTGAATTTCCCTAATTAACTGGCTGATTTTTTCCGAGTTATTTAAATCTAGTTCTTCTCGACCGATACTAATAACTTCGCCCAAGTATGGCAAAGTTACTTGTAACTCTTGTCCTACCTGACCTTTAGCACCAATTAGTAAAACTTTTTTCATCGTCTTTAGGGGAAAACTTCCACGGATTTAAAGGGTTGTCCAGCTTGGTCTTTAGGGGAGAGAATCGGGGGGGTCTCTAGAGGCCAATCAATCCCTAAATCGGCATCATTCCATGAAATAGTTTTTTCGTACTTTGGATAATAATAATTAGTGGTTTTGTAGAGAAATTCTGCTCGATCGGAGAGAACTAGAAAGCCATGGGCAAAACCTTCGGGAACCCAGAAAATCCGTTTATTTTCCGCACTTAAAACACAGCCTACCCATTGCCCAAAAGTGGGGGAACTTTGACGCGCATCCACTGCCACATCAAAAACACTACCGCTCACTACTCGCACCAGTTTACCCTGGGGATTGGGGATTTGATAGTGCAATCCTCGCAGGACATTTTTTAAGGACATAGAGTGATTATCCTGGACAAAAGTGGTATTAACCCCAGTTTTCTCTCGAAAATCTTTCTGATTAAAACTCTCCAAGAAAAAACCTCGATCGTCTCCGTAAACTTGCGGTTCAATAATTAAAACATCAGGAATTTCCGTCGGAATAACTTTCATAAAATCGGAGACAAGATAACTTTTGCGGGTAGTCTAGCACAAAAGGGCATTTTTTTCTAAAGTTTTTTATTAATCTTTCCCCGGTAACTGAATAATGATAAGATGAGCCTAACTTAGTCAGAGCATAAACGACGTGGTACAAGTCTCTACACACACCGCTACTCAATCTATCCCCATGGAGGGAGAAGCCTTAAAAAACTGGTTACAGACTAGGGCTAATCAGATTATCGCCGGCGATCGACTCAGTAAGCAAGAGGCCCTAGCTTTAACTGCGATCGAAGGTCAGGAAAATATTTTCAGCTTATGTGAAGCTGCCGATCGCATTCGTCAGGCCTGTTGTGGTAATACGGTGGATTTATGTAGCATTATCAACATAAAATCGGGAAGTTGTTCGGAAAATTGCAGTTTTTGTTCCCAATCCGTCCACCATCCCGGTCAAGATTCGCCTATCTACGGTTTAAAAAGTCGCGAGGAAATCGTCAGCCATGCGAAAGCGGCAGCCGACGCGGGGGCCAAACGCTTCTGTTTAGTTAGTCAAGGCCGGGGATTAAAGTACAATAGCCCCAAATCCAAGGAATTCGAGGAAATACTGGCCACAGTTCAAGAAATCATCGAAACCGCCAAGATTAAACCCTGTTGCGCCTTGGGAGAGTTAACCCTCCCCCAAGCCCAGGCCTTAAAAGAAGCTGGAGTTACCCGTTATAATCACAATCTGGAGGCTTCCGAGAATTTTTATCCTAACGTGGTCTCCACCCACAGTTGGCAGGATCGGGTAGAAACGGTAAAAAACCTGAAAGCGGCGGGAATTCAGGCTTGTACGGGCGGAATTATCGGTATGGGGGAAAGTTGGACTGATCGCATTGATTTAGCTTTTTCTCTGGCGGAATTAGAAGTGGAATCAGTGCCGATTAACCTATTAAACCCCAGAAGTGGCACCCCTTTAGGTCATTTACCCAAACTGGATCCTTTTACTGCCCTAAAAGCGATCGCTATTTTCCGGTTTATCTTACCCCAACAAATCCTCCGTTATGCCGGGGGACGAGAGGCAGTGATGGGAGAATTGCAAAATCTGGGGCTAAAATCGGGAATTAATGCTATGCTGATTGGGCATTATTTGACCACCCTAGGACAACCGCCCCAACAGGATCAGGCGATGTTGGCTGATCTTAGTTTAATAGGAGGAGAAGCCCCCATCCCCGGTGAATACCAACCCCAACAGACAACCTAAATCACGTCGAGGACGAGAATCTCCGCCGCGGCGCACTTCCGCATCGGTTCCCAATGAGTTAATCTGGGCCTTGATTGGCTTGTTGCTGACAATTTTTAGTACATTTGTTCCAGTAAGCCTAGCTAGTTGGTCGGCTGCGGGTCTATCTTCGCAAAAACTAGGCATAACTTACCAAATTGGGGCAGTATTGTTAACGGGCTGTCTGGGGGGCAAAAATGCCGGGCTTCTTGCCCAGGTGGCCTATATTTTTCTCGGTTTAACTTGGTTGCCGGTGTTTGCTCAGGGTGGGGGAATGGGTTATCTGAAAGAAGCCAGTTTTGGCTATATTTTAGGCTTTATGCCGGGGGCATGGCTGTGTGGTTGGCTGGCTTTTCGCTGGCGGGCTAAGATAGAAACTCTGGCTTTAAGTGCCTTTGCCGGTTTGTTAGTGATTCATCTGTGCGGTTTATTATATATGCTGGGATTGTCGATTTTTCAGCCCCAAGCCAGTCAAATCACCTTTCCCGATAGTTTGCCCACCCTATTTATGAATTATTCAGTCTGGCCATTTTTAGGGCAGTTAGTAGTAATTTGTGTGGTGGCAATTATTGCCTTTTTCTTCCGTAAATTATTATTTTATTGATGCCAGAGCCAATGTTAAAAAAAAATCGCTGGTTTTGGATAGTGGCGGTGCTTGGTCTAAGTTTAGACCAAGTAACTAAGTATATAACCGTGCAGAGTTTTGAGCAAATCGGTGATACTTTTCCGGTTATTCCGGGGGTTTTTCATTTAACCTATGTGATTAATACCGGGGCGGCTTTTAGTGCTTTTCGGGGCGGTGTTGGTTGGCTCAAATGGCTATCCTTATTAGTTAGTTTGGGATTAATGGCTTTTGCTTACTTTGGACCGCATTTAAGCCGTTGGGAACAATTAGCCTACGGTTTTATTTTAGCAGGGGCTTTCGGCAATGGTATCGATCGCTTTTTGTTTGGTTATGTGGTGGATTTTCTCGATTTTAGATTGATTAATTTTCCTGTTTTTAATCTGGCTGATGTCTTTATTAATATCGGGATTATTTGCCTATTAATTTCTACCTTTCCCCACAAGTCGCCTCGTTCTAAGTAGTGCCTTGGCTCTCTTAGGTTTGGTGGGTAAAATGTATTCACCAAATACAGTCCTGCTGGCGAGGGAGTGGAAGGAACCACTCCAGACACAGAGGACACAAAGATTGATCTATCCTATATCGCTTAAACTTATCACACAGAACCCAGAAGAGCCTTTATCCTCGATCGGGTGAGAATTGCCCACCCGAAAAACTATGCTTCTGTTTCAGAAATAGAGCGATCGAATTTACTAACTAACTGAGGATTTTCTGACCAAGCATCGATAATACTAATATTCCCATTGAGAAAATTCTGTTTAATAGCGCGACGTTGAATTTTGCCACTGGCAGTTTTGAGAATTGTTCCCGATTTAGCTAAAACAATGGCATGGGTCATAATTTCGTGTTCTTCGGCGATTTCCTGACGGATATCGGCGATTAATTTGGCCGTATCTAATTCCCCGCTGCGACGCTCTAATTCCTGGACAATAACTAACTGTTCTTCCCCGTTATCTTCAATAGAAAAAGCGGCGCCATAATCGGGACGAAAAACCTCATTAAGATGCTGTACTGACCATTCTAAATCTTGGGGATAATGATTACTACCACGGACAATAATTAAATCCTTAATCCGTCCCGTGATATGTAATTCCCCATCGAGAAGAAAACCTAAATCTCCAGTGCGTAAAAACGGTCCTTCTCCTGTATCAGCAAGATAAGCTTGAAAAGTTTCTTTGGTTGCGTCTTCCCGTTGCCAATATCCAGCGGCCATACTGGGGTCACTAGCCCAAATTTCGCCCACTTCATCGGCTGCACAAAGGGTGAAAGTATCGGGATTAACCATAGCTATACGGGTATCACAGACGCGACGACCACAACTGGGGACGTATCTAACTCCCGTAGTTCGATCAGAGCCTACAGGGACAATTTTACCGCGTTCGTAGGCGGTTGCATCCAAAGCGGTAATAATTGGGGTGGTTCCCTTGGGTTTATTGGAAATCAAGAGGGTATATTCAGCTAATCCGTAGGCAGGGGCGAAAGTTTGCCAAGAAAAGCCATAATCGGCAAAAGTATCGACAAATTTGGCCATGACCTTCGGGTTAATCGGTTCGGCGGCATTTCCCGCGGCCTGCCAACTGCTCAGGTCTAATTCCGCTAAATCGGCAGCTTTAATCCTGCGAGTACAAAGATCATAGGCGAAGTTGGGCGCTTGACTATGAGTAACTTTGTACTTAGTAATATTTTTTAACCACTGCATCGGACGCTTAATAAAAGCAAAGGGAGACATGAGATAGCAGGGTGTACCGTTGTAGAGGGGGACGGTGATACCCTCGACTAACCCGTAATCGTGAAAATAGGGCATCCAAGTGAGGGTAACGCTATCCGGTTCGTAACCACAAGCTTTTTGCAAGTAACCGCAATGGTGCATCAGGTTAAAATGACTTAACATCACTCCTTTGGGGATATTAGTCGAACCGGAGGTATATTGCAGATAGGCAAGCGCCGATTTATCCACCTGGGGATCTTGCCATTGGTCCGCCAGGGAAATATCAATTCTTTCGGTAGTAATCCATTTCATTTGGTCGAATTCTGGGAATTCTTCCTTAACACCTTCAATAAGAGTCAGAATACTTTCGGTAACTAAGGCAAAGGTGGCATTAGCATCCTTGACAATTGCGCGTAAACGGGGCAGAGTGCGCTTAAGTCGTCCCGATTCCGGTGGGGGGACGGGAATGGCAATCACTCCCGCGTAGAGACAACCACAAAAAGCGGCCACTACTTCTAAACTTTGAGGATAGAGTAACAGGGCCCGTTCTCCCAGCGCCTGGTATTTTTGCAAATAGGCGGCGATTGCTCTTGCTTGGCGATCGAGTTCACTGTAGGTTAAAGGTGGGGTTTCTTTTTTGCCATCAATAAGAAAAGTGTAGGCATGGCCCTCTGGTTGTGCCGTGGCGCGGTAACGTAAGAGTTCTACTAGGGTGGCAGGTTGAATTAAGGTTTCAGTCATCGTTGTTATCGGACTTATTGGGGCTATTGTATAGAAGTTTTAAGGTGCGGAGGGCGATCGGTCAAGGTATAGGATTAAGTTATTGGTTGGCTCTCTTAGGTTTGGTGGGTAAAATGTATTCTAAGATACAGTCCTGCTGGCGAGCGAGTGGAAGGAACCACAAAGACACAAAGGACACAGAGATTGATCACTCCTGTATAAGTTAAACTTATCACACAAAGAAGAAGAGAGCCTATTAGCTGAAATCCCCCCGCCTTATCTCTGCAATTGTGAGAAAAAAGCTATAATTAATCAATCCTAAAATACCGGGAAAAAGTCATGACAGCCCTAGACATAATCCCAGAAGTTGCCTATCCCCCCACAGATTTATGGAGTGATGAACCACCATTGGAAAGTGATCTACACCTGCAACAGATCATCATTCTCCTTAGTTGTCTAGAATTATTATGGCGCGAGAGGAGTGATTACTACGCTTCGGGAAATCTAACCATCTACTACAACGCGGAACAACTAAAAAAACGTGATTTCTGTGGTCCTGATTTTTTTGTGGTTTTAGATACCGAAAAACGCCCCCGCAAAAGTTGGGTGGTTTGGGGAGAACAGGGTAAATATCCCGATGTAATTGTCGAAATTCTCTCCGATTCTACGGCCAATATTGACCGCAATAACAAGAAAATTCTCTATCAAAATACCTTTCGCACTCCTAATTATTTTTGGTTCGATCCTAATACTTTAGAATTGCAAGGATTTAGACTAATTGGGGGACAATATCAAGCCATTTCTCCCAATGACCGGGGTTATCTGTGGAGTGAACAGTTAGGATTATATTTAGGCATATTTGACCGGAAACTGCGTTATTTTACCGCCGATGGTCAATTAGTCCCCACTCCTCAAGAAGCGGAATTAGAGCAACGACAGGCAAAAGAACAGGCTCTTTTAGAGAAAGAAAGGGAACGACAAGCCAAGGAAAAATTGGCACAAAAATTGCGAGAATTAGGCATCGATCCCGATACAATTTAACTGAAGTGGCAAAAGTCCTAAGTAGTCAGATGTTAAAATCAGACACCCCCCTTATTAAGGGGGGATCAAGGGGGGATCGACACCCCCCTTATTAAGGGGGGATTAAGGGGGGATCAAGGGGGGATTTATAATCAGCTACCTAGAGAAAGTAAACCTAAATGAGAGGTCGTGAGAAAACTTATGAGTGATATTGAACTTCGGCAGTCAGTTTATGACCTTCTTTCATCCCTGAGAGGATTAGATGCGCTCAAAAAATTATTCTGGTCTGAGTTAAATTACGAGCGAGAAAATCAAACCCTGTCCCGACGCAATTGGCCAGATAAAGCAGTAGAAGCATTAGCAGAAGATCCAATTTTATTAGCTTCTGGGGGGGAAGATTTTCAGGTTATTTATGCTCGTCTCAACTCTAAGCAACTGCTGCTCAATTTAGAGCGTCTTGTCGTTACTCAACTGCTAAAAAACCATCCCTACACTCTCTTTGTTTTCTCTGATTTCCACCAAGAACGGTGGCATTTTATCAATGTTAAATATGATGTCAAACAAGAAAAACGGCAAGTCTTGCGGCGAATTACAGTGGGTCCGGGGGAACAGTTACGAACCGCCACAGAACGCCTAAGTTTACTGGATTTAGATAATATTAGTTCCGAGTCTCCTTTAGCGATTCAGGAACGTCATGATGAAGCTTTTGATGTTGAGAAAGTTACTAAGAAATTTTTTGAACAGTATCGCTCGGTCTTTGAAAAAGTTGAGCAATTAATTACTAAAACTATCCCTAATGCTGACCAGAGAAGACTATTTACTCAGAAGCTGTTTAATCGCCTGATGTTTATTGTTTTTATCCAGAAAAAAGGTTGGCTGAAGTTTAACGAACAAACAGACTATCTAGAAACCTTATGGCAGGATTATCAGAATGATAACAGCACCTCGGACAAAAACTTTTATTATAATCGCTTGACTCATCTGTTTTTTACGGGACTGAATAATCCCCAACAAACGGATATTATTGGTATCAATAACGGTGGTTTTCTTCGGCAAATAATCGGCACAGTTCCCTATCTTAATGGGGGATTATTTGAACAGGATGAGGATGACCGCAATCCTAATATAATAGTACCCGATCAGGCGATCGATGTTATCTTACAGGGCCTTTTTAGTAATTTTAATTTCACTGTAACTGAGAGTACACCCCTTGATGTGGAGGTAGCAGTGGACCCAGAAATGTTGGGAAAAGTGTTTGAGGAATTAGTCACGGGGAGACATGAATCAGGCAGTTATTACACACCTAAACCGATAGTTTCTTTTATGTGTCGGGAGGCTTTGAAGGGATATTTAAGCAGTAAATTAACTTCTGAAAATAAAGAAGCGATTGAGCTTTTTGTTGACGAATATAATGCTATTAATTTAAAGAATCCAGAGGCAGTTTTAGAAACCTTAAAACAGGTCAAAGTCTGTGATCCTGCCTGTGGAAGTGGAGCTTATTTATTGGGAATGTTGCATGAGTTATTAGATTTGCGTCAGTGTTTATTTGCTACTAAAGGCATTGATTATAAAACGGTTTATCAGCGCAAGTTAGAGATTATTGAAACCAATATCTATGGAGTTGATATCGATCCTTTTGCGGTTAATATTGCTCGCTTAAGGTTATGGCTTTCCTTAGCGGTTGAATATGAGGGAGACAATCCGCCACCGCTACCCAATTTGAAGTTTAAAATCGAAACAGGAGATAGTCTAACTGCTCCTAATCCCCAAGGTTCTGGGATGGTGCGCGAGGAGTTTATCCATCGGTTTAGGGAAGCTAAAGCGAAGTATTTAAGAGCGCATTTAGGCAGTGATAAACAAAGTCTTGAACAGGAGATTAATGAGGTTAAGAAACAGATTGCTTTATTAACTCATGGCAGTGCTTCTGTGATTGCGAGTGATAAGGAAGCTATCTCAAAAGGGTTTGATTGGGTGGTGGAGTTTGCCGAGGTATTAGCGGAGGGAGGTTTTGATATTCAGGTAGCAAATCCCCCCTATGTGAGACAGGAATTGATTAAGGATTTAAAACCAACTTTAAAGCAGGTTTACCCTGGCGTTTATACAGGAACATCGGATTTATATTGTTTCTTTTATGCGAGAGCTTTACAATTACTTAAAACTGGGGGAATGTTAGCTTTTATTTCTTCTAATAAGTGGTTTCGGGCAAAGTATGGGGAGAAGTTAAGACAGCATATCGCTGATACTTGTCAGGTAAAAAGTATTACCGATTTTGGTGAATTGCCAGTTTTTGCAACCGCAGCCACTTTCCCAATGATTTTTATCTCTCAAAAGAGTAGTAAAATTAGTAATTTACCGATTTTTACTCAAGTTAAATCCTTAGAAGAACCTTATCCGGATGTCTTAGCTATTATTAAAAAGACTGGACAGAATTTACCAAAAGATGCGATTAAGGGAGCAAATTGGTTGCTCACAGATAGTAACAATGCTGACATTTTGCAAAAAATGGAAAAAGTGGGAATTACTTTAGAAAATTATATTAATACCAAAATATATGTTGGCTTAAAAACTGGATTTAATCAAGCTTTTTGGATTGACGAATCTCAGAAAGAACAATTGTTAAAATTGGACTATAGAAGTCAAGAAGTAATTAAACCTCTGATAGTAGGTAAGGATGTTTGTAAATGGTATATCAAGTACCAAAATAAATATCTAATCGCAACAAAAATAGGAATTAATATTTATGAATATCCAGCTATTTTAAATTATCTAAAACAATGGGAAGAGAATCTAAAACAACGCAGTGATCAAGGAAACTATTGGTGGGAATTAAGAGCTTGTGCGTATTATTCAGCTTTTGAACAAAATAAAATAATTTTCCCTGATATTTCTTTAGAACCTAGATTTACTCTTGATTCAACCGGTGCTTATGTTGATATGACCGCACTTATCATTCCTGTTAATGATTTATATTTATTAGGTTTATTAAACTCCAAATCTGTTTGGAATTATCTTCAACAAAAGGCAGCAGTATTAGGAGATGCACAGAAACGCGGAAGAATACGGCTAAAACGTCAATATGTAGCCAAAATCCCCATCCCTCTCGCTTCTGAATCTGAAAAAGAACCCATCATTAAATTAGTACAAAAATGCTTAGATGCCAAAGGAGTTAACTGTGAAGAATGGGAGAAAGAGATAGATGAGAGAGTAGCGGCATTGTATGGATTGTAAAGGGTTAGATACCCGAATTCTTTAAGAAGTCGGGTTTCTGAAATCATCACAGCGAATCTGTTAAAATAGAGGTAAATAAACCAGTCGTCAGATGAGAGAGTAGCGGCATTGTATGGATTGTGAACCTTAAGATTGTTACAAGATGCTAAAATTAGGAAAACCTGCTAAAATCAGGATATGCCAGCTAGGGATATCACAGAGAGGAGATCGTAGAATGGTAATCAACTACAGTGAATTAGTTAAATCCCTCATTGAAGAACAAGCTAAAATTCAGCAGTCTAGTGAAATTTCCCTAGAAATAATCTTTGACGATCTGAGAAAACATTATTTATTAGTACAAGTTGGTTGGCATAATAATCATTGGATTTATGGATGTCTTTTACATTTAGATATTATTAACAACAAAGTTTATATTCAACAGAACAACACAGAAATTTCGGTGGCTGAAAAGTTAGTTGAACTAGGAATTCCTAAAACAGATATTGTCATCGGATTTCACTCTCCATTTAAACGAAAATTCACAGAATATGCCATTAATTAGGAGTAAAAATAATATGGAAAAAACAACTTATCAAGCATTATAATTACCGATTGAATTAATTCAGAAACCTCTCTCTATTCTAGATCGTGAAACTGCCGTCTTAGTTGAGCAAGCTTTATCCTAAACTACTATGAAAATACAAGGAATTATCAAAGGCAATACTATTGAGCTATTAGAGGATTTATCTCTTCCTAATGGCGTAAAAATTTCTCTAGAAATCCCCGATAATTTAATTTCTAAAAAAGTATCATGGGAACAAATTGAAACCTCAATCGGAGTCTGGAAAAATCAACCAGAACTCGATGATATATTTTCTGAAATTGACCGAGAGCGCCATGCCGATCTAGGTGTGGAAATTAAATTCGATGATTAAGCCGAAAATTCATGTATTTACTGGATACTAACATCTGTATTGCCATTCTCAAAGGGAATCTGACGGTCGTTTCACATTTTAGACTTAAGTATCAGGAATCTTACCTGTCCACTTTAGTCTTAGGGGAACTATATAAAGGAGTTTATTGCTCAACTCAGTTAGAACGTAACTTAGATACATTAACCAGATTTGCCAACCAGTTACCGATAATAGCTTTTGATGAACAAGCTGCAATCGAATTTGGCAAAATTCAATCTGAACTTAGAAAAATTGGCAAACCAACAGGACAGTTAGATGCTTTAATCGCAAGCGTTGCTCGTTCTCGGCAGGATATTTTAGTAACCGATAATACTCGTCATTTTGAAAATATTTCTAATCTAGTAATAGAAAACTGGTTACAGCCCTAAAATTAAAAAATTGAACTATGCCTACCCACGACATCATCGACAATCGCCAGCAAAAATTAGTCGATAACATCAACCAAATTCTTCACTCTTCAGAAGCCGCTCATTTTGCCGTCGGTTACTTCTTCCTCTCCGGCTTTACTGCGATCGCAACTCGTCTCGCCACCATCCAACAAATGCGCCTCCTGATTGGCAACACCAGCAGCAGGGAAACCATCGAACAACTAGCAGAAGGCTACCGCCGCTTAGAACTAATTAAAAACCATCTGGAAGCACAAGAATACCCCAAACGGACAGAACGCAAGCAGATGGCAACAGAAACCGCCGACAATATTCGTTCCAGCGTCGAACTAATGGACCAAACAGATGAAGCAGAAACCTTAGTAAAAAATCTGGTTCAAATGATTGAAGAAAAACGCCTTCAGGTGCGAGTTTATACTCAAGGGCGACTCCATGCTAAAGCCTATATCTTCGACTACGGGACAATTTATAACCAGCAGGGACAACCTTTGGAACGTCAAGAAAAAGGCCTTGCTATCGTTGGTTCTTCTAACCTTACTTTATCAGGAATTTCCCACAATACCGAACTTAATGTTATCGTTCACGGTAATGAAAATCATGCCAGTTTAACAGAATGGTTTAACCAACTTTGGCAGGAAGCAACAGAATTTGATGAAACACTGATGCAGTCTTTAAAACAGTCTTGGGCGATGATGCCAGTACGTCCCTACGACATCTATATGAAAACTCTCTATATGCTCGTGCGCGATCGATTGACAGAAGAAACTGCCAGCGAAATGATGATAGATAACGAAATTACCGAGAAACTAGCAGACTTTCAAAAAGTAGCAGTTAACCAAGCAGTTAAACTCATCCGCGAGTATGGGGGTTGTTTCGTTTCCGATGTGGTAGGACTAGGAAAAAGCTTCATTGGTGCTGCCATTGTCAAACGCTTTGAACAAGTAGAAAAAGCCCGCCCCTTAATTATTTGTCCAGCGCCACTGGTGGAAATGTGGGAACGCTACAACGAAATTTATCAACTTAACGCCCGCGTTTTATCGATGGGATTGCTGCGGGAAGATGAAACCAGTGGCATCAGAGTTTTATTAGAAGATTTTAAATACAAAGATCGAGATTTTATCTTAATTGATGAAAGTCATAACCTGCGGAATGCCGCAACCCAAAGATATAAAATCGTCGAAGCCTTTTTGGCAGCCGGGAGACAATGCTGTTTCCTGACAGCAACTCCTCGCAATAAAAGTGCTTGGGATATTTACCATCAGATTAAGCTTTTTCATCAAGATGATAAGACAGATTTTCCCATAGATCCGCCCGATCTAAAAGAGTATTTTCGATTAGTAGAGAAAGGAGAAAAACAGTTACCTGACTTGTTATCTAACATCTTGATCCGGCGCACCCGCAACCACATTTTACGCTGGTACGGCTTTGATGCCAAGACTCATAAACCCGTAGATGCAGACAATTTCAAGGATTATTTAAACGGAAATCAACGCGCTTACGTTATTGTGGGTGGTAAGCATCAGTTTTTTCCCAAAAGAGAACTACAAACCATTGAATATAGTATTGAAGATACCTATCAAGGACTTTACCAAGAACTGCGCCAATATTTAGGGAAATCTCGCCAACAGCAACCAGCTAACCCTCGTAAAAATGAACTTTGCTATGCTCGTTATGTTTTGGGAAATTATGTATTACCAAATAAGCGCAAACAAGAACCATTACTCAGTTTACAAACTGGGGGAGCAAATCTAAGAGGACTGATGCGAGTTCTGTTATTCAAACGCTTTGAATCTAGCGTTTATGCCTTCCAACAAACTGTTAAGAAATTACTGCAAGTCCATCAACGCTTTCGAGAAGCTTTACGCCAAGGAATTATCCCCGCCGGAGAAGAAGCTCAGGCAATTCTCTATGAGCCAAACAATGGGGAAGAACAAGACATTAT
Source organism: Microcystis viridis FACHB-1342 (assembly GCF_014698335.1). Lineage (GTDB taxonomy): Bacteria > Cyanobacteriota > Cyanobacteriia > Cyanobacteriales > Microcystaceae > Microcystis > Microcystis ichthyoblabe_A. Next base: position 32,684 of record NZ_JACJSV010000021.1, read on the forward strand.
CGATGCCTTGAGTCAGGCATCTGGGAAGTATGATATAGCTGATTTTGATGCCACAATATTACAGAAACATCTTGAGCATGACATCCAATTGCTAGAGAAAATTTTGCACTTAGTTGAGCCAATTACTCCAGACAAAGATGCGAAATTACAAACCCTTAAAAGCTGGTTGAATAAACCCCCGCTGCAAGATAGCAAGTGCCTCATCTTTACTCAGTATGCTGATACCGCCTCTTACTTATATCAAAACCTCAATCCTAACGGCGATCGAGACGATCTAGAAGTCATCTACAGTGGCGATAAAGATAAGGCGCGGGTAGTGGGAAGATTTGCCCCCAAAGCCAACAAATACTATAAATTGACCCCGGGAGAGTCGGAAATCAAAACTTTAATTGCTACCGATGTTTTAGCCGAAGGTTTAAACCTACAAGATGGCAACCTGATTATTAATTATGACCTGCATTGGAATCCCGTCCGACTTATTCAAAGGTTTGGTCGGATTGATCGGATTGGCAGCGAGAATGATGTGGTTTACGGCTTTAATTTTCTCCCAGAGACGGGATTGGAGCGGAATCTAGGATTACGGCAAAAACTCAAAAACCGCATTCAAGAAATTCATGAAACCATCGGCGAGGATGCGGCAATTCTTGACCCAACGGAACAGCTTAACGAAGAGGCTATGTATGCGATTTATGAAAAAAGTAGCAGCCATCAATTAAGTTTGTTTGAAGATGAGGGAGAATTTCTCGACCTCAATGAAGCCGAAGAAATTCTCAGACAACTCCAGCGAGAAAATCCGGCTGAATACGAACGGATAGCTAACCTGCCTCATGGCATCCGAACGGCTCGCTTTTCTCTCAATAAGGGCATAATTGTCTTCTGTGAAGCTTCTTACCCTAACCGCAAAGATTGGAAGGGCTACCAGCAATTATATTGGCTCGATGAACAGGGAGAGATCATATCAAAAGATACTGCCCGCATTTTAGGAATGCTCAAAACTAACCCAGAAGAAGCAGCACTGCCGCTGCCCAAAAATTACAACCAAGCAGTCATGCAAGTCAAGATTAAATTTGCCCAAGAAGTCCAGCACCGCCAATCGGAACGGGAGTACAGCCGTTCTCTGACTCAAGCACAGCGCTACATCTTGCGAGAATTGGGACTGCTGTTTAAAACCACTCAGGATGAAGAAATCCGTAAGCAGGTTAACCTATTAGAACAGGCCTTTCGCCAACCGATTACCACTGTACTGAAGCGCGAGTTAAACCTGATTAAGCGCCGTAGCCTGACAGGAGAAGCTTTGTTTAGCGAACTGAAGAAATTATACAGCCAACATGAGATGCGGGACTGGTTAGATCGCCGTCGCTTGCAAGGTGAGGAGCAACCAATTCCCATCATTATTTGCAGTCAGGCTTTAGTTTAGAAACGGCGATCGGTCAAGGTATAGAATTAAGTTATTGGTTAAAATCCCGCCCGCCTTATCTCTGCAATTGTGAGAAAAAGCTACAATTAATCAATCCTAAAATACCGGGAAAAGTCATGACAGCCCTAGACATGATCCCAGATGTCACCTATCTCCCCACAGATTTATGGAGTGATGAACCACCCTTGGAAAGTGATCTACACCTGCAACAGATCATCATTCTCCTTAGTTGTCTAGAATTATTATGGCGCGAGAGGAGTGATTACTACGCTTCGGGAAATCTAACCATCTACTACAACGAAGAACAACTAAAAAAACGTGATTTCTGGGGTCCCGATTTTTTTGTGGTTTTAGATACCGAAAAGCGTCCCCGCAAAAGTTGGGTGGTTTGGAGAGAACAGGGTAAATATCCGGATGTAATTGTCGAGATTCTCTCCGATTCTACGGCCAATATTGACCGCAATAACAAGAAAATTCTCTATCAGAATACCTTTCGCACTCCTAATTATTTTTGGTTCGATCCTAATACTTTAGAATTGCAAGGATTTAGACTAATTGGGGGACAATATCAAGCCATTTCTCCCAATGAACAGGGTTATCTGTGGAGTGAACAGTTAGGATTATATTTAGGGATATTTGACCGGAAACTGCGTTATTTTACCGCCAATGGTCAATTAGTCCCCACTCCTCAAGAAGCTGAGTTACAGCAACGACAGGCAAAAGAACAGGCTATTTTAGAAAAAGAGCAGGCTCTTTTAGAGAAAGAAAGGGAACGACAAGCTAAGGAAAAATTGGCACAAAAATTGCGAGAATTAGGCATTGATCCCGATACAATTTAGGGGAAATATTATTTTCTAGTAACTATGGTGACAGCAGCGCCCCTAGTGGGTGTAATTATGGGCAGTGATTCCGACTTACCCACCATGAAAGAAGCGATCGCAGTTTTAGAGATTTTTCAGATTAGCCACGAAGTCGCCATCGTCTCAGCCCATCGTACCCCCGAAAAAATGTTTGAATACGGCAAAAACGCTCATAAGAGGGGAATAAAAGTGATTATCGCTGGAGCGGGTGGTGCTGCCCATTTACCCGGGATGGTGGCATCTTTAACCCCCTTACCCGTGATTGGAGTTCCCGTAGTCACGCGCACTTTACAAGGGTTAGACTCTCTCTATTCAATTGTACAGATGCCCGCAGGCATTCCCGTGGCCACGGTGGCGATCGGTAATGCCAAAAATGCCGGACTTTTAGCGGTTCAAATTCTCGCCACTGGTAATACTGATCTTTTAGAGCAAGTTATCGCCTATCGTCAATCCCTCACCGATTCCGTCCTCGAAAAACAAAGCAATCTTCAACGACTAGGCTATCAAGACTATCTAGGGCAGAGTTCACCTAAGTAGGGTAGATTGAGAAAAGATTAAGTAACAAATTATGAAGTAATTATGCGTTGGATCACCGCTTGTGTATTGAGTCTATTGCTCTTTTTTGCCCTACCCATAGCGGCTTATGCCGATAGCCCGACTATTAGCGAAGAACAGATTAGAGAAGGGGAAGTTATCGCCGAAAAAGCCCTAGAAGCCACAGAAAAAGGCGATTACGCCCAGGCCGAAAGCTATTGGACCGAATTAGTCGCCAAATTCCCCACTAACCCCGCCGTCTGGAGTAATCGCGGCAATGCCAGAGTTAGTCTCAATAAATTAGAGGATGCGATCGCTGATTTCAACCAAGCGATCGCCATTGCCCCCGATGCCCCCGATCCCTACCTCAATCGCGGCACCGCTTTAGAGGGAGAAGGCAAATATCAAGAAGCGATCGCCGATTATAATAAAGTTTTAGAACTAGATCCCAATGATGCCTTTGCCTATAACAATCGCGGCAACGCTGAGGGCGGTTTAGGGGACTGGGAAGCCGCCGTCAAAGACTATCGCCAAGCCACTCAACTAGCCCCGAATTTTGCCTGGGCGCAAGCTAATCTGGCCCTGGCCCTGTACGAATTGGGCAGATATCCCGAAGCAGTCCAAAAAATGCGGAATATTGCCCGCAAATACCCCATGTTCCCCGATGTCAGAGCCGCCTTAAGCGCCGTTTTATGGACCCAAGGACAACAGGGAGAAGCGGAAAGCAATTGGGTAGCCGCCGTCGGCATGGATACCCGCTATCAAGACCTCGATTGGGTAAAAAGCGTGCGCCGTTGGCCGCCGAATATGGTTCTAGCCTTAGATAAGTTTCTTAACTTAAAGTAAAGAATTACTAAATATGGTTGGCTGAATAAATCTAAAAACCTTGTTGGCTAAGACTTTTAGACTTTTTGTCAATCAAAAAGTAGCAAATATGGGAGTGATCGGGGGGAAAATTCAGGGACTTTTTCCCTGAAAATTAGGTAATTGACCCCCTCAAAATCGGTAAAACCCTACACCCTACACCCCATACCCCACACCCCACACCCCACACCCTGTCCCCACGAAAAACTTTTTCAGCAGACCCTAAATAGTAACTTTTCTAGCAGTAGCGGGGCTGAGAGTCCAATTATCCTGAAATCAGCGACTAAAATACAATTGAGGCCTGATAGTTCCATTATCCTCGATCGAATAACCAGGCTCTGGAAAGGAAAAGGAATAGCTAGAACGGGCCGATGGCCCAATGCTATAATCCAATTACAGGGATAGATTGGACTCTATCAGTATCCGCCGCTACTGTACACCTTAAATCTTAGCCAGAATGCCAGATTTACACTTGCTTAATTCTCATCCACAGGCCCTAGAAACCGCCTTCATCGCCACTGCCGACCGGTCTTTTTCCTCCCCTCTATCCCTCGACCTCGCCAGAATTAATCAACGTTTTGACTCCGCTAACGCCGCAGAAATCGTCGCTTGGGCTGCGGCCACCTTTGGGGAAGGTTTGGTGATGAGTACCAGTTTCGGCATTCAAGCGGCGGTGATGTTGCACCTCGTCACCGCAATTATCCCCGATATTCCCATCATTTGGATCGATACCGGCTATCTTCCCCCAGAAACCTATCAATTTGCCGAAGACTTAAGCCAACGCCTCCATTTAAACCTGAAAGTTTATCAATCTCCCCTCAGTCCCGCCCGCATGGAAGCAATCCACGGTAAACTGTGGTCAAATAACGATCTCGACTCCCTCAATCTCTACGACAAAATCCGCAAGGTGGAGCCGATGCAACGGGCCCTGAAGGAATTAAAGGCCACCGCTTGGTTAGCAGGTTTACGTCGCGACCAAACCGACCACCGCAAAACTCTCCAATGGGTCAATCAACAGGGCGAACGTTACAAAATATTACCGATACTTGACTGGAATGCCAAAACCATCTACGACTATCTGACTAAATACGATCTTCCCTACCATCCCTATTTTGATCTAGGTTATGTCTCCGTCGGCGATTGGCACTCCAGTCGGCCTTTAACCGCCGATGATAGCAACGAACGAGACACCCGTTTCAAGGGTTTAAAACAAGAATGCGGTCTTCATTTACCCTTAACCCCCGGAGAAGCACAAAGTCTCGACGCAAGCTCCCTATAACTGCCGGGGTGGAAAATTTGCCGGTGCGATCGGTTCCTAGACGTTAGACAATGGTTAATGATTATTAATCCCCCATTAACCATGGCTATTTTAGAAAGTTTTCTCGAAGTCGGCCCTCTCAAGTGGTTTTATCGACAGGTTAACCCCGCTCAACAACCGGACACAACCCCCGTGATCCTACTCCATGGTTTACCCGCCCATGGCTATATTTGGCGGGAATTATTGACCAGTTTAGAAGAATATAACATTAATGCCATTGCCCCCGATTGGATCGGTTCCGGTTTATCCGCTAAACCCGATGCCAGAGATTTCGCCTACACACCTAGCGCTTTTTGTCAAGCCTTGGCCGATTTTATTCAAGCTCTCCAATTGCCGAAAATCTCCCTCATTGTCCAGGGTTTTTTAGCCTCCGTCGGGTTACAATACGCCCTAGAAAATCCCGATAAAATTGAGTGCTTGATCGTTTTAAATACTCCCCTCTCCAGTGATGTCAAATTACCCTGGATAATGAAACAATGGGGACTACCTTTCCTCGGAGATATGGCGACTCAAGACCCCTTATTAGTCGATCGTACTTTAGAAACTGGTAGCGGTTTTGTGATTAGTGATGCAGATCTGGCTATTTTCCGTCAACCTTATCTAAAAACTTCGGCAGTGGGTCGCGCTTTACTGGCCACGATTCGCAATTTAAACCTATCGAAAACTATGGCAGAAATTGAGACAGGTTTAGAGAACTTTGAAAAACCTATCCTTTTTGTCTGGGGAATGGCGGATCCTTGGTTATCTTCTGTCACTGTCGAAAAATTAGCTACTAAATCAGGAGTGGAATTAATCTCCCTCGCGGAAGCAAAACACTATCCCCAAGAACATTGGTCAAAAGAAATTAGTCCCCAGATTATTAATTTTCTCGGACGCAAAACCTAAAACCCGATACTTTCTGGGAATTGATAGCAAAATCTCCCTAGAAAGTATTGATCAAGTTATCCTTAGTATATCACTGTAGTTCTGCACTGGCCACCACCTATGGAAATACCAGCTTTAGGAAGGATAAATATAACAAATAATCCCCCAGATATTAATAATTTAACCGATTGGGAGCGAGTTAAATCGATGAGCGATCTAGAAATCGAGGCTAATGCTTTGTCAGATCCCGATGCACTTCCTTTTGATGATGATTGGGAAAATGCGGCGATTATTTCTGCTTACAACAAATTAACATCTCAATAATTGCTAAAACTGATAATTGTCTCAGGGTTACTTGTTATGAAAGTTTAATAGACTGTTGTTCAAGAAAATAGTGATAAAATTTTTTGTTAGCTCAAAACAATAAGCAGGTGATTATTTGATAGTAATCATTCCACGTTATCCTCAAATCGAATTACTTAATATTGATTATTTGAACCATATTTTCAAGTCTATGTATATAGGCTTGATGATGTCTCCATGCTTCTAAAATACTTTGTAATAATTCATCTTTTGAAAAACAACCAGAATCAGCTACATCTTCAATTTGTCTGATTAGATCATCTTCTAACTCCAATTCTAGCATACTCACTTGTTTAGTTGTGTCTGCCATACTTTTATCTATCTAAAAGTTGATGGAACTATCATACCATAGGAACTCAGCACTGTGGTATCTATTAAACCCCACAATATACCCATTGCTAGGTCTTGCATATATGTATATATAATACCACCTACTAAATACCCTATTATACCCCCTGTTGTACCTAATCATGAATAAAACCTAAGATTATTTTGGTTAAAATTTGCGAAAAATAGCCTTTTAATAGTAAATAAGTCGATAAGTCGATGGTATTTGACCTATTGCACCCATTAAGTACCGTCAGGACTCGTTTATGTTGATTTGACATATCTGGTGCGATTGCTTGACATATCTGGTGTAATTGCTTGACATATCTGGTGTAATTAGGGTAAGATAGGATACTGTAGTTAGGATGCTAAGTTTCTAAAGGCAGACTATTATGGACATCTATAAGAAAGGACGATGACAACCCTTAAATCAGACTGTAGGGTCAATTCATGAATTGACCCTACTATAGCCCTCAATGGTAAAAATGGCTCTTCTCGACCTTAGTGATCAGTTATCAGTGAATCGATACAATCCATTCACTAAATTAACAAAAAAAAATGGCCACCAGACAATTTCGAGTAAATCTTAGTCAAAAGGACTCTGAATATCTTAAAGAAATAGCTAAGGACCTAGGCTTAACAGAGTCTGAAGTCATTCGTAAAGGATTAAAACTCATGGCTTTATATGCTAAAACTGAGACGGAAGAAGATACTCAATTAATACTTCAAAAAGGTAATGAACAGAGACCACTACTAATTGTTTAGTTATGACCAGTGATTCAAAAAATGAGACAGGGGAAGTTAACAATCCAAAAGATCCCAGCGCTTCTTTGGCTCTTCCAACTGAAAGGAACTCTGTGCGTCATAACCTAAAGAAGAATCAGGATGGTTATCATTTAGACAATGAAGTATCTGGATTTGGTAAACCAGCTACAGCTATATCACCCTCAGACCAAAGACATAATTTTAATACTAAAGTAGCTGGTTCCTTAGCAAGGTGGCTTTGGTTGGGATTGTTATTCACTGCTTTTTCACAAATTGTTTCTATTTTTTTCATTTCTTTTGCTTCTCTTGGAATTTTTAATTTAAATATAAATTTGAAAGCTATCGAAGAACAAGAAGTACAAAGTAGAGTGGATAAAGCGGCAACCCTAATTAATGATTCTTCTAAGACAATTTATACTTTTTTAGGGCCAATAGCTACAGCAGTCACCGCCTTTTATTTTAGTGGTTTGGGTAGTTCGTCGAAAACTAACGATGAAAACTCTGAAAATGAAAAAAATGAATAGAACTTTCAAAAAAACACGAAAAAATCTCTCCCATTGGTAATTTTAGTACAAGGGCCAGAAATCTCAACATCAGAAACCTCTCCTCCCCACTCTCCTATACTTTTAAAGTGGAATAAAGTTTTAGCTTAATTAATCTGGCTACAGGCCTGTTTTTGTCGTTTCTAAATACCCCTGATAACTTGAACGGAACTGTTCGATCGATAAGTCCTTTGTCCAATATTCTACCAGAGCATGACCCCAGGCCCAAGCTTCCCTGTCGGCAGTGCTAGAATTTTCTAATAGTATTGGCCAAAGTGCCAATAAATCAAAACTTTTATTCTCCGTATTCAAGAGAGAAGAAAGCTCGTAGGCCATCTGTAATTTACCGATCGCTACTGGTAATTGTTCCACAGGAATTTGTTCAGCTAAAAGATAGGCTAAGGTCGGTCTTCCCGTGGCTAAAGTGGAGATAAAACCTAGAATAGGACTTTTTAATAGGGCCGTTAAACCTTGCCCCGTGGCCATCTGTAAAGTATAGCGATCGATTATTTTCGCCGCTGCCAAGGTTCGAGTTTCTAAATCCGCTAAAAAACGGGCCAAACGCAACTGTTTTGCGGGTGAAATTGCCCCCAGTAAAGCGATTGATAACTCCTCATCCCCCCAAGCTTCTCTATCCGGCTGTTGACTGACCATCGGCAAAATGCGATCGCAAAGATCCTCGAATAATTCCGCCCGATACTGCAAGCATTCGCGGATATTGACTTCTTTGGGACTTTCTCCCGTCAGCCAATTATAGGGAGGTTGCCACTCTCGCACCGGACGCAGGCGATCAACTTGAGAAACACACACTATAACTGGTAAATTGTCAATAGTTTGTTGCAAATCTTTAAGAAAAGCCTCATCCATGGCTAGGGCGGGATCGAGGGCGGGAGTTACCAGAATCAATAAATCGGCGTTTTCGGCATAATTAAGAACCTTTTGCCGATCATCAGCCCGATTTGCCTGTTCATAGCCCGGAGTATCCCAGAGGATTAACTCGTCCCCTTCTGGGGTTTGCCAATGGTAGGATTGGATCGCGTCGGTACTGGGCAAGAGATCCACTTGGGCTAAATCGGCCCGAAAGAGAGTATTGATTAAACTGCTTTTGCCGGCCCCGGTGCGTCCAACCAGCAGAATGTTAACCGGTTGGCGATCGATTTCCGTGATCGGTTCAGCTTGGGCGAGAATTTCCTTGAGAGTAGTGGTGGCGATTTTGGTCTTGGTGGGGAGAGTGGGGGCGAGATTGCCGCCACTGTAGAGTAACACCGCTTGGCGAGAGAGGTTTCTTAGGGCATTTTCCCGCAAAACTTGCCCTAAATTGACTAATAATTGCTGATCCGCTCGATCGCTGTACTTTTGACTGGCAACTTTAGCCACAGCCGCAGCGGGATTGATCACCCATTGCGCCCAATTCCAGGCCTGCCAAAGTTTCTGGGCCGAGGGTTGCAATTTTTGATAAACTTCGTAGGCCTGATAGGCTTGGCCGATGGTGATTTGATTCAGGGCCGGGGAAAGATTCTGCATCCAGCGATCGCTATCATCCACGGTTCCCCGAATTAAACCGTAGGCCTGGGGAATGTAAATATTTAATAAGGGGTACTTGACATCGGGGTAATATATATGAGCGATGGCACTGACCAAATCCTGACAGCGTTGCCAAAAAGTCGCCCAATCTTCCCAAACCGGGCGATCATTGCGGGCCGCGACGATAATCCTCTCGATAATTTCCTCAACATTGCCCCCGGAATCACCTTCAGGAGGGGTTAATTCTGCCTTAATTTCCCCGATGGCGGCTTCAATTTCCCCGACTGCTGGGCGCGTCCATTTGACCAACAGGAAGCGCCAAGCGACAAAAATCAGGGTAAAAACTGCCCAAATCCAATTCAAACCCCATTGATTGATCTGGACACTGGCGGCCACGATCAGAAAAATCACCACGGCGGCGATCGGAACTGCTAAAATCAACCCTTGCCAAGTTTTTAACCGTAACATTTCTCGATCTGGTTTTTTTCCATTCTAGCGATCTCTGATTGTCGGTTAGGGGGCAGTCCTGATGCCAAAGTTGGCACCGCCAAGCCTGAAAATATTCTGATTGACGAATTGGCGTTATTTCAGCTTCTATTTTCCAGTCAGTCCCGATGAAAAAATTTTCACCCCCACAGATGAAAGAGGTTTCCTTCCCTACACCCCACACCCCACACCCTACACCCTCTTTCAAGTCAGAAATTAGACAGTGGCATCAATTTGGGCGAGGATTGCTGTGGACAACTGACAAAGTTGTTGATGACAAGGGCCATTACTGGCCATGATCCCCCCCCATTGCCGCACATCGCCGCGATTATAGCGCACGGGTTGACCGTCAAAATAGGAGAATTTGCCGCCTGCTTCCGTTAAAATCAACTCTGGAGCGGCAAAATCCCAGTCTTTAGCGGCCGATTTCCCCGATAGGGAGATATAAACATCGGATTTTTGTTCGAGGATCGTGGCAATTTTACAGCCCACACTGCCCACATAATTTTTACCGAAGAAGGGTATTTGACTTAATAGATTATCAAAACGTTGGTCGCGATGGGTACGACTAACTACCAGATAGAGATCGGTAATTTTATCTTTATTGGCAACTTTTACCTGTGTAATATTGCCGTCGCTAGTTTCTAGAAAAGTGCCTTTTCCTTTTTGGGCAAAATAGAGTTTTTCTTGATCCGGTAAGGCAACCACGGCGATGATCGGTCTTCCCTGATAACATAAGGCGATATGTAGGGCATATTCTCCCGTTTTGTCGATAAAATCGCGGGTTCCGTCCAAAGGATCGATAATCCATACCCAATCTTTCGGGATAGCTTCATTGCCTTGATGGGTTTCCTCGCTCAGATAACCAAAGTCGATATCCGAGAAATTTGTTTGTAATTCCCCTAAAATATAATGATTTGCCGCTAAATCCGCCGCCGTCACCGGTCCGCCTTTTTTTTCCTCGTTGACGGCTAAATCCTGTTCACCCCGGTGGTAGGATTGGAGAATTTTAGCACCACCCCAACCCACGGCACGAGTCACAGCTAAAATGCGATCGAGTGTTTCGGTATCTTGACAGGTTAAATTAATCATAAAATAGCCTCAGTTTTTCAGACCTATTATCTACTAAATTGAAAGACTGGCATCTTAGCTTATCATCCCTTGCTTCCTAGCTCCTGACTGGCTTAATTTTGCCCTTGCCAAAAATAATCGGCGGGTTTTTTGGTTTCTTCCGGTGATGATTGGGGAGCGTCTCCCAAGAAAACCGAGCGCTGGCTGACGCGATCGCCTAATCTTCTTTGGACTCGACTGGGAATACCGTAACCGTAGGCAATATGACCTTTTCCTGCTAGGACGATGATCTGATAGTGGGGATGAGCTTGCCAGAATTTAGCGATCGCATCGGCCATGGTTTCATCCCAGAGGACCTGTGCCAGAAAAAAGCGATCGAATCCCTGACTTTTGCCCCCCGTGTGTTGCTGATAAACGGCTAAGATCTGTTGACGGTACTCCTCGTTATCCTGGTTTATTTCGCTTTTAGGGGGAATGTAGGTCATTTCTGAGGTGGAGAGGCTTTCTAAGCCCTCTCGTGCCACTTTTCTAGTGATTTCCGTGGGTGTATTTAGGGCGATCAATGGTAGTTTTTTCGCCTTGGCCAAGCGCAGGATCGGGGCGTAAAATTCCCAATCAAATCCCCAACGTTGGTCGTATTCACTTTTTTCTCTCAACTGATTTTCGCTAATTTTGCCGGCTAAATACTGATCCAAATAGATTTGGTAAGGACGTTGAAACATCTCGAAAGCGATCGCTATTTGGGGATTATTAGCCTGTAAATACTCGATAATAGCTAATTGGGTCTGATGGTCGGCTTGACTATCGTGCCTTTCTCCCAGATAAATAATCTCGGCTGTTTTTAAATCGGCCAGAATTTCTTTTTGGCTATTAGTAAAACTCCAGGCCCGGGGCAGCAAAATAAACAGTAAGCAGAGGGCAAGGAAAACGGGAAAAAAGCGTCGAGAGAATTTCATCTTTTCAAAGGTCTTTTAAAAAACTGATCTTAACCGAAGCCAAGACAAAAAGGGTGAGCAATGCCCACCCCCAAAAATTTTCAGAGAACCTTTCTGGTTTAGTAGGTTTCTACGTGCCAGCGATGTTCTTTTTTCAGTTGTTTCTGATAGACAGACCAATCAGCGCCATTTTTAGCAGCAGCACCACTGATAGCATCGTCGATACCATCTTCCATCCCTTTCAGTCCGCACATATAAGCGTGGGTTTTGGGACTTTGGAGTAGATTCCAGATTTCGTCAGCGTGTTCGGCTACCCGGTGTTGAATATACATTCTGCCGCCCTGGGGATTTTGCTGTTCCCGGCTGATGGCATAGGTGAGACGGAAGTTATCGGGGAATTCCGCCGCGATTTTCTCTAATTCTTCTTGGTAGAGAATATTGGCCGTTTTGGGAACTCCGAAAATCAACCAAGCTAGACCTTTGAATTTATAATCTTCGTGTTGTTCCTTGAACATCCGCCAGAGGAAAGCTCGGAAGGGAGCGATTCCCGTCCCGGTGGCCATCATAATGATAGTGGCATCTTCATCACCCGGTAGCAGCATTTCCTTACCCACGGGACCAGTAATAGCCACATCGTCCCCCACCCCTACATTACAGAGATGGGTGGAACAAACCCCATAAACGGTTTCCTTGGTTTCTGGGTGTTGGTATTCCAACTGACGCACGCAGAGGGATACGGTTTTATCGTCTAATTTATCACCATGACGGGTGGAGGCGATCGAATAGAGTCTCAATTTATGAGGTTTGCCATTAGCATCGGTACCCGGGGGGATAATACCGATACTTTGGCCTTCTAAATAGCGTAAATTGCTCCCAGAAAGGTCAAAGGTGACGTGTTGTACGATGCCGATACCCCCCTCATCAACGAGAGGATAATTCTCGATACATTTGCCGATAAAGGGTTGATTCGGACGGTAGATGTTGACGGGGATATCTGTTTTTTCTTTCGCTTGAGTCATGGCCTTTTTCTTGGTCTGTTCGGGGACGGGCGATGATTGAGCGATTGGCTGTGGTGTGGAGGCACTAGAAACAGTTGCTACGGGGGCAATCCCATTGAAGGGTTTGATGCTGACGATACGACCACCTAAACGGGTAATCCGACGCATTTCTTGATTCATGCGACTGTAGGGAACCGTGAAAAACACGCTTCCACTCTGACGGATTGAATAATCCAAGCTGTCAGTATTGTCGTTTTGATTGAGACCCGCCACTTCGTAAACAAATAAACGGTTTCCCGCTAGTGTACTCGGACTGTACATTAAATATAACTCCCAACTCAAGTCACGATAATCGTTCCATAGTTTAGCCTACCATCGGTACACTACACCTAGGCCTAATTGAGAGTTATCTTAAAAAAACCACAGACATCGCTTTTATCCTTTTGGATAGGATAGGTTAAGTCTCTGGTTAAAATCTGTCACATTTGCAGCATTTTACTTTTTATTAAGATTTATGTTACTTTTTCCCGTTTATGCTAAAAATCCCCCTGGTTGGCCTGATGAGGACAAGAGCGGGGGACAGATATTAGCAATAATTATTTTTTGACATCCTCGCCGCCCTAAAAGTGCGGCGATTCCTAAACCTCACGATTTAAGTTTCTGCTTCCACCACCGTCGCATACCACAGTTAAAAAACCATGTACTGTCTTACACAGAGTCCACAGACTTTCGCCCCATTTCAGAAGCCCGATTCCGTGTGTCCCACGGTACGTTGACCGCCTATAGCTTCTTGTACTTGTTGCGCGCGACTTTTTACCCGGCCAAGCTTTTCTGGTCGGAACCCCCTAAGCCGAGTTTTCAAGGTGCTGCGCCGTCCACTTGGTTTTCGAGACTGGCCTTTTAATTCTAACGTAAAGCCAACCCAGAACGGCGGGGTTTCAGACCCAAAATTTCCGATGAACTACTCGGCCGCAGCAGCGTTTAAGGGTTTAATGCTGACGATGCGAGCGCCTAAACGGGTAATCCGACGCATTTCTTGATTCATGCGGCTATAGGGAACGGTTAAAAAGACACTGCCACTCTTACGGATAGAATAATCTAGGTTATCAGTATTGTCATTTTGACTCAAACCGACGACTTCATAGACAAAAAGGCGATTTTCTTTGGCACTAGAGAGACTTTGCATCGAAATGGCTCCTACATTGATGTTATAGTTCTCTAGTTTAGCCTAGCAGGGAGACTAGCAATCTAGTTAGGGTTTGCGGCAAAAAGTTTCTCGTGGGGCCAGGGTGTGGGGTGTAGGGTGTAGGGTGTAGGGTGTAGGGTTTTATTTTAAGGTACTTTTCCCCTGAAATTTCCCCCCGATCCCTCCAATGGCTGGCACTTTTTGATTTTCCAAAAGTCTAAACGTCTTACCCAACAAGGTTTTTAGATTTATTCAGCCAACCCTAGTTAATGGCCGATTTACGCCTGTTTATTCTACCATAACGCTCGATCGCAATTGTCCACAGGCCGCATCGGTCGCTAAACCTCTCGAATAACGGACAGTAACGGCGACTTTTTCCTGTTCTAAAATAGTTTTAAAAGCCTTAATTCTTTTTTCATCAGGCCGTTGATAATCCACCTCCTGAATGGGATTATAGGGGATTAAATTGACGTGAGATTGAAACCCTTTCACCAGTTTGGCTAATTCCCTTGCGTGTTCGGGTAAATCATTTACTCCCGCTAAAAGAATGTATTCAAATGTCACTCTTCGTCCCGTGATTTGAACGTATTCCTGACAGTCTTGGATCAGATTACTTAGGGGATAATGGTCGGCACTGGGGATTAATTTAGCTCGAACTTGTTGATTAGAAGCATGAAGACTAACAGCAAAAGTTACTTGTAAATTATGTTCGGCTAGTTGCTTGATTTTATGGGGTAATCCCACGGTAGAAATCGTTAAACAACGCTGACCGATCCCCACATCTTGATTCAGGGAATGAATCGCTGTCACCACTTCGGGGATATTTAATAAAGGTTCCCCCATCCCCATAAATACCACATGACTAACTCGCTGTTGAAAATCCTCCTGTACTGTTAATACTTGGTCAACGATTTCATAGGCTTTTAAATTACGAGTAAAACCCCCTTTTCCCGTGGCACAAAAATCACAGGCCATCGGACAACCCACTTGGGAAGAAACACAGACTGTTAATCTTTTTTCACTAGGAATTCCTACCGCTTCGATAATTAAACCATCCGCCAGTTTTAGCAGATATTTACGAGTGCGATCGGGTGCTACACTGCGATAATGTATAAGGGAACGACCGATAGGATAATCCGCCAGCTTGCTGCGCCATTCTTGGGGGAATACGGAAATATCCGCCAAAGAATGCACCCCTTTTTCGTATAGCCATTGGTGTAATTGTTTACCCCGATAAGCGGGTTGTCCCTGGTCTTTTACCCAGTCGGTCAGTTCCTCTAAAGATTTCGCTAGTAAAGTCATAATTATTATCGTTGATCACCTTATCATTCTAACCGATCGCTCATGCCTAGTAGCAAAATCGTAACAAAATTGTATTGATTAATTGACATTTTTTCCCTTTGCTCCTTCTCTAGTCTTTGTTAGTCAATTAAATACTTAAAACTATAACTTAAGTAGGTAGGTGTTAAAAGTTTTCAGATACCCCCGCCTATCGGCACCCCCCTTATCAAGGGGGGCAGGGGGGATCGAACCTCAAATCCATTTTTAATTTAATTATAACCAGCTACTTAAACTGAGCCTGACGACAAAAATAAATCTAGTCTTAAGCTTGACTTTTTTACTTTTCATTTAATCTAACTGTTCAAAGGGAACTGTCAGCGCCATAATAATCGATGGACTTCGATCGAGAACAGAAATTTTATGAGTTGCCAGCAAAAAAAGTCAATATGGGGAAATAAGGAGCTATTCAGTTGTAAAAGCAATATTTAAGCGAAAATTTATGAAAATCGCTATTTTATCGCAAGATACTTCTCTTTATTCCACCAAGCGACTGAAAGAAGCGGGAGAAGCTCAAGGCCATGAGGTACGAGTGATCAATTATTTGCGCTGTTACATGAACATCACCTCCCATAAACCCACGGTTGTTTATAACGGTAAACCCTTAGAGAGTTTCGATGCGATTATCCCCCGTATTGCCGCCTCAAAAACCTTCTATGGAACCGCAGTAGTCCGACAATTCGAGGTGATGAATGTTTTTACTGCCAACGACTCGCAAGCAATTTCCCGGTCGCGGGATAAATTGCGTTGTCTGCAAATCCTGGCCAGGGAAGGGATAGGTTTACCGGTGACGGGAATTGCTCACGCAACTCAAGATATCGATGGTTTAATCGAAACCGTCGGCGGCACCCCTCTAGTGATTAAATTATTAGAAGGAACCCAAGGTATTGGGGTAGTCTTAGCGGAAACCGACCAAGCAGCCAAGTCAGTTATTGAAGCTTTTCGGCAACTAGAGGCTAATATTCTAGTACAAGAGTATATTAAAGAGGCCAGTGGGGCAGATCTGCGCTGTTTTGTCATCGATGGAAAAGTGGTAGCCTCGATGAAGCGACAGGGGGCCGAAGGGGATTTTCGTTCTAATCTTCACCGCGGTGGCAAAGCAGAAAAGATAAAATTAACCCCAGAGGAACGCAGTACGGCTATACGGGCCACTAAAGCCATGGGTTTACGGGTTGCGGGTGTGGACTTATTGCGGTCTAATCACGGGCCTGTGGTTATCGAGGTGAATTCCTCTCCCGGTTTGGAAGGAATAGAAGCGGCCACTGGTGTGGATGTGGCCAAAAAAATTATTGATTTTGTCGCTAAAAATGCCACCCTAGTCCTAAATCGCGATCGATATCAATATTAGCCGTCAGCCTTGCATCAGTTATCAGTTATCAGTTATCAGTGGGTAAGTTATCAGTCAATAGTATTAAGCGATAAGCTCGGAGCTGCCTTTTTACTAAAAAAAAGCTCCCCACACCCCACACCCCACACCCTACACCCTACACCCACTTTCAAGTCAGATGTGATTGATCAGTCGGCAAATACACGGACGCTATCGGGAATAATCGATAGTTTTACCTTTGTACCGATGTCTAATTGGGTGTTAATCGTTGTTCTAGCGTGGATTTGGCTGCCGGTGGCCGTTAGCAGACAATAACGGTATTCCCGTCCTAAAAATTGGCGATCGCAAATAACTAGCTCTCCCGTCTCATCCGGCTTAATTTTGACATCTTCCTCTCTCAGCATCAATTCCCCTTTGTCCAAATCTTGACCATCAGGGATTTCCCAGACTCCTATCTCGGTTTGCCATTGTTCCCCCTCCCGTCTAGCGGGGAGGAAGTTAGCTTGGGTGACAAACTCAGCCACGAATCGCGAGGCCGGATGACTATAAATTTCTTCGGGATTGTTAATTTGTTCTAATTTTCCTTGACAAATGACCGCAATTGTGTCACTGATCACCATTGCTTCCTCCCGGTCGTGGGTGACAAAAATGGCTGAGATACCAGTCGCTTTCAGGATATGACGGATCTCGTGTCGTAAGCGTTGCCGGACCTGCACATCGAGATTACTTAAAGGTTCATCTAAGAGGATTAAAGAGGGTTTTGGGGCTAAAGCGCGGGCGAGGGCGACTCTTTGCTGTTGTCCTCCCGATAGCTGATGGGGATAACGTTTTTCTAGTCCTTGCAGTCCGACTAAATCCAAAGTTTCCGCCACCCTAGCGTTAATAGCTTTGGTCGATAATTTCTCCCCAGAGTTTTTTAAACCGAAGGCGATATTGTCAGCAATGGTTAAATGGGGAAAAAGAGCGTAATCCTGAAAAACCATGCCCGTATTGCGTTTTTCTGGGGGAATAAAGGTTTTTTCGTCGGCAACTATTCGCCCTCCCAATTCAATCACTCCTTGAGATGGTTTTTCAAATCCCGCAATCATCCGCAGTAGAGTGGTTTTACCGCAACCCGACGGACCCAATAATCCGAGAATTTCGCCCTCTGTTAAACTAAAACTGATATTATCGACAGCTAGAGTAGGAGAAGCGGGAAAACGCTTGTTAACCTCGGATAAACGCAGAATGACAGACTTTTTCATGGTGAGAAAGACAATCGCCCAGTCAGTGGCAGGGCTATTTACTTAAGAATTATTCCTAATTAGTTCACTACTATTATTTATAACATCTCAATGGACTAATTAGGAAACTTTCTCAAAAATTTCATGCTCACACCTGAAGATATTATTCTCGTTCCCCGGGGGGCCGAGCATAGCTCAATCCGTCGAGGATTAAGGAACATCGGCGATTTAGCCCCGCAAATTATCCCGATTAACCTTGGCGCTCCAGAATTTCTCGACAGTTCCCCAGTCTCTAGGCAATCTCTAGAATTTCTTAATAAGTTTACGGGAAAAATTGTGCTGATGGGATTAGCGGGTAGTCTCAGCGATCGCTATCGGGTCGGAGATGGGGTAATCTATCAAGGTTGTGGCGCGGAAACGGGGAGTTATTGGCAGTGCGAACCAGAAATAACCGCAGAAATCGCCCAATTAACCGGATATAGTCTCGTTAAAGGTTTAACCAGCGATCGCCTGATTAGCCGATCCGAGGAAAAACGACGTTTAGGACAGGGGGGCTATGAGGTGGTAGATATGGAAGGAGCAAGGATTTTAGCGGCTTTACCGGGGCAAAAAGTGGCAATTGTGCGCGTGATTAGCGACGAGGTGACACAGGATTTACCCGATTTAGCCCCGGCAATTGATAATCAAGGTCAGCTGCTACCATTGCCCCTAGCTCGACAAATGTTAATCCGTCCTCTCCCGGCCTTCCATTTGATTCAAGGTTCCCTAAAAGGTTTATCCGTACTAACTCAGGTGGCGCGAAAGTTGTGCGGCAGTAATTTTTAAAAGTTGCTTGCAGATTATTTTTTTTCTGTGCTATAATGGTTAAGCTAAAATCAAGCGGATGTGGTGGAACTGGTAGACACGCACGTTTGAGGGGCGTGTGGCTTACGCCTTGCGAGTTCGAGTCTCGCCATCCGCATAAACTTTTATCTGCCCTCTGACAAGAATTGCCCTTGTCACCCATCGTCAGGGATGGACATTTGGCCATCAAAATTTCCTAACTCACCCTTTCAGGTGGCTTAGGTTTGACTAAGTTTAGTTAAGCGGTTGCGAGTAGCGATTTAGCCAAAGCACTAGGTCGTTTAATGCCGTAAAATCCAACAAAGCCTCAGCCAAGGACTCTAATTGCTCGATTTCTAAAGACTGAATCTGGGCAGCCAACACCTCATCCACTGCACCAAAACGACGTTGCAACAGACGCAAAATCAGGGCAGATTCTCCTTCCAGTCGTCCTTCCAGTCGTCCTTCTTCCTTGGCTTCACGATATACCCTTGTATCTGCCAATTGTAGTCCTAGCATCGCTTCCACCTCCTGCCGACTCAAGTTAGTAAATTTATAGACCATAATTGTGGCAATCATTTCTATTATGGCGCGACTGGCTTCTGTATCTGCAATTTGCTCTTGGGTTCGTGCCAGTAAATAGCGGGCTTTTTCTGGTGCTTGGGTTTCTTCCACAGTAGTGAGTACCATCAAGGCAACCCCTAACGGTAACTGCTGAATTTCCCCTAATTCTTTCAGGTAAATTCGATGCACTTGCTCACAATTGAGCAGCGCCCGGTAAGGATGGGCATTACTTTGTTCTAGGCTGCGGGTGGGATAGATGACAACAATTTGCCAATCGGCAAATCGTTCTCGCTGACGGTAAAAATACAAAAATGATTCACCAAATACCCTTTCATAGAGTCGTTCGTCTTTTTGAAATTGCACTTCGCAAAAATAGATTACCCCGCTACTATCATTATCGGGTGGCAGGAATACGCCATCGATCTCAAATTTGGGTTCTTTGACGGCTACGGAGTCAAAGCGGTATTCGGTGGCATTATCTGGCGGGTTTTCCAGTAAATCGAAGAGAAGGGAGGGGGATTGTTGAAAAAGCCGGTAAAATATCGAGTCTCGTTTCATCGCCAATTCAAAAATGAAACGCATCAACCTCAAGAGGGAGCATCTCACCTTTGTAAC
This sequence comes from Microcystis viridis FACHB-1342, assembly GCF_014698335.1. Classification (GTDB taxonomy): domain Bacteria; phylum Cyanobacteriota; class Cyanobacteriia; order Cyanobacteriales; family Microcystaceae; genus Microcystis; species Microcystis ichthyoblabe_A. Next base: position 52,627 of record NZ_JACJSV010000021.1, read on the forward strand.
CCCTAAATCAGGTTTTTATGTCAAGCTATTTTGAAAGCCTTGCTGGAAAACAGTTTTAGAGATAAGTATAATTACTCACTTGCATAAATGAGATGCTCCCACCTCAAGACCTCAAGAGTTGACAAAGAAAGGCTCATCAGGTACTGTCTGAGCCTTATCGGAAGTTAACGACGGCGGGTGAGTTCAGCCGTTAGACTGCCAATTTCTTGGTCAAGATAGTTCCGGTTACTTTTGGGCAGGTGCTATACTGTAGTGAGGTTTGTAAATGGTTTCTCCCATGAAAAATAAAGCCATTATTGTACTGGGGGCGGTTGCCGCTCTTGGGTTGGCTGCAACCTCAACTTTACTTATGACACGTCCATCTGGAAATTCTCCAGATTCCGCCTCTGCTCAATTTTCTCCCAACGGCATGGGTATGATGCATCATATGCAGGTCAGTAGCGAGTTTAACTATCTTGCCCAAATGATTCCTCACCATCAGGAGGCAATCGATACCGTCCAGGTTATTCTGACACGCACTAGTCGTCCTGAGATGAGGCAGTTTGCTCAAAAGATCATTCAAGTGCAAACTGCTGAAATTGCTCAGATGAAAAACTGGCTCAACGAGTGGTATCCCGGAAGGAATATTAGCGTTTCCTACGTTCCCATGATGCGCGATCTGAGTCAAATTCAGGGCGATGCCCTAGATCAAACTTTTTTACAAGATATGATTAAACATCATATGGGAGCCGTGATGATGTCGCAAATGCTCCTGAATCATAATCTGGTGAAGCATCAGGCTGTCCGGCCTTTTGCTGAGAACATTGCCACTAGCCAGCGCCGGGAAATTCAGCAGATGCAAACTTGGTTGATGGCTTGGTTTGGTGATCGCAATCCAATGGGTGGGATGCATCATTAGCTGGTATTGCGATCGCGATTTTGTCGGGTGCGTTCCCTAATGCAAGTACGCTTAACTGATACAAAAGTTCTGGTGTCCCCTAAAACCAGAGACTTATCGCCTCAAAATAAAGATAACTGCTATATCCTTCTGTTCACTTTAAAATAAAACCGTTAGCTTGCTGGGGATTGAGAGTGACAATCCCAAAATCTCTACCTAAACCCTTCCCTTTCGAGGTAAATATTTCATGAGCCAAACGATCACACCTTCTTCCTTAAAAGCTAGTTTAGCCCCCAATACGACTAGAGCAGCAACGGTGGACGATGGGGGAAATGTGCTAGGGGAATTTCTGCAAGAAACTCTGGCCATGACTAAACGTCTGTTCATCCAATTAAAACGTCGTCCTTCAACCCTAATCGCGGGGGTAATTCAGCCCTTTATGTGGCTGATTTTATTTGGAGCTTTATTTTATAATGCCCCCCAGGGACTATTCGGCAACGATCTCAGTTATGCTAAATTTCTCGCCCCCGGAGTGATTGTCTTTACCGCTTTTTCCGGGGCCTTAAATGCCGGTTTGCCGGTAATGTTCGATCGAGAATTTGGCTTTCTTAACCGTCTCTTGGTAGCACCTTTAACCACTCGTTACTCGATCGTGGCCGCTTCTACCATCTATATTATCGCCCTCAGTTTCATCCAAACCGCCTCGATCGTGGCCGCTAGTGCCTTTTTAGGGGCCGGATTACCCAGTTTAGCTGGATTAGGTGCGATCGCTTTGATTGTTTTCCTAATAGTTTTGGGGATGACTGCCTTAAGTCTCAGTTTAACCTTTGCCCTACCCGGACATATCGAATTAATCGCCGTCATTTTCGTCACCAATTTACCGCTTTTATTTGCCAGTACCGCCCTCGCTCCCTTAAACTTTATGGCAGATTGGTTAAAAGTAATCGCTAGTCTCAACCCTCTTACCTATGCGATCGAACCGATCCGTTATATTTATTTCAATCAGCACTGGTCTTTTGATAGCATAGTCTTACAAACCCCTTGGCTTGACCTCAATTTCTTGACAGTTTTAGCCCTGCTCTCAGCTTTTGATCTGCTAATCCTTTTAGCAATTCAGCCCTTACTTCGTCGTCGTTTTGCTTAAATCAGTTATCAGTTATCAGTTATCAGTTCACTGAAAAGCTTGTAACTTTCTCACCACCAAAAACAAGATAATTTTCTGAGGAGTTAGTTAGATTATGAATACTCAAAAAATGTTAATCAAATCGTCTTTATTTCTAGCTACTATTCTATTAGTCGGGGCTGATTTTAATCCGCAAGTGTTAGCTCAAAGCTTGAACCCCAGTCAACCGGACTATCAAAAAAATGAACGTAGTTCCGATGGCAGGGATGCTCTCGGTGGTTTTGATCCTTTAGACTTGATTCATAATAGTAATTTTCGCCGTAGCCGGGACGGATCGGAGTTTCAGGAAGATACTCGCAATAACATCAACCAAGCGGCCGAGGAGTTTAAACGCAAGCAAAGAGAACAACTGGAAAATCTGCAAAATTCTACCCCAGAAACCAAATAAAACCCCTTTTTGATTTGCCTTTTGCCCATCCTAACCAGGAGATTGATTTTGTCCTATTGCTTAGTATATATGATCGCTAAGTGCAGATGATCTGAGAAAGACCGATAACTGAAGAGCATTGGGGGGTTTATCTTACACGAATTTATATTAAACTTAGGATTGGTTTATTGAATTATCATCTTATTAAAACTGTGGAAGTAATGGAAATCGGGCAAAAAGTCAAGGTCTGTCGCTTAAGAGACCGCGTTAACTCGGATGTAGCGGGTAAATTGGGTAAAGTGGGTGTCATCAAAAATTTTAAGATGACCGATGGCAGCGGTGTTGGTGCTGTTGTCCAGTTCGATGATAAAACCGCTACTTGGTTTTTTGAAGATGAACTCAAACTCATCTAAATATAACGCTTAGGAACTAATTATGTCCTTAATTTTGACCTTTTTGGGCAAGGGGGGCAGCGGTTGCAGTACAATAGCGATCGCTTCGGCAAAGAAAATGGCTGGTCTGGGGTCAAAAGTTCTCTTGGTCGGTCAGGATCCTAGCCCTGCTTGGGGATTACTCCTCAAGGCCTCCCCTAGCTCCTCCATTACGGAAATTGCCCCCAATCTCTCGGTTGTGCAGCTTAGTAGTACGCATTTACTAGAAAAAAGTTGGGAAGAAGTCAAGGAATTGGAAAAGCAGTATTTGCGTTCTCCCACCTTGAAAAATGTTTATGGTCAAGAGTTGGGCGTTTTACCCGGAATGGACCAAGCTCTAGCCTTAAATTTCCTGCGGGAACAGGATAAAAGCGGAAATTACGATGTCATCATCTACGACGGCAGCGGAGATATCAACAGTCTGCGAATGTTGGCGATTCCAGAGGTGGGCAGCTGGTATTCACGGCGTTTTCGCCAGGTTTTCAGCGATTCTGAGATTGGTCGCACCCTTTCTCCCTTTTTCCAACCAATCGCCGCCGCCGTGCTGAATTTCTCCTTTAATCCCGACGGTTTAGGGAAGAAGGTCGATAATAACATTCTAGACGAGGGACGTTCCGCTTTAGCCGATCCTCGGCGAGTTTTAGCCTATCTAGTCACCAATGATGATCCAATTGCGATCGCAGAGGCCAAATATCTTTGGGGTGGGGCGCAGCAAATCGGTTTAAATGTGGGGGGAGTGATTTTTAATCGCTGTCAGAGTGCCACCGAGGATTTTGCCCCGCTGCCAGCGGCGATTTTACCCGACCGTCAAGGAGAAGATTGGCAGGAGTTAATCGCCGAGTTACCCAATTTTCTCACGGTGCAGCCGCCCAAACCGTTAATAATCGATACGGCAGCCGGTCAGGTCAAGGTTTATTTACCCGGATTCGAGAAAAAACAGGTAAAACTGACGCAATCGGGTCCAGAATTAACCATCGAAGCCGGGGATCAACGGCGTAATATTGATGTACCACCGCCTCTGACCGGAAGATCGGTAAAAGGGGCAAAATTCCAAGAAGGTTACTTAATTATTTCTTTTTAAGGGATTATGTCGAACAGCGAGATAGAAAACAAGGATAATCGAGGCGCAAAAACTCGCCAATTATTGGGCATGAAAGGGGCCTCATCGGCAGAAACCTCCCTCTGGAAAATCCGCTTACAATTGATGAAGCCGATCACTTGGATTCCCCTAATTTGGGGGGTTGTCTGTGGGGCAGCTTCATCGGGTAATTATACTTGGTCTTTAGAAGATGTCTTAAAAGCGGCCACCTGTATGTTACTTTCTGGTCCGTTGATGACCGGTTATACCCAAACTTTAAATGATTTTTACGATCGAGAAATCGATGCAATTAATGAACCCTACCGTCCGATTCCTTCGGGGGTGATTTCTATTCCGCAAGTAGTCGGCCAGATTTTGGTTTTATTAGCAGGTGGGTTAGGAATATCTTATCTTCTCGATCGCTGGGCTGGTCATGATTTCCCAATCATGCTCTGTTTAACCCTATTTGGTTCTTTTATCGCCTATATTTATTCAGCACCGCCTTTAAAATTAAAACAAAATGGTTGGCTAGGAAATTATGCCCTCGGTGCTAGTTATATAGCATTACCTTGGTGGGCAGGTCACGCCCTTTTTGGTCAGTTAAATTGGACAATTATGATCTTAACCCTCATCTATAGTCTGGCGGGGTTAGGCATTGCTGTGGTCAACGACTTTAAAAGTGTGGAAGGTGACGAAAAATTAGGCTTAAAATCCTTGCCAGTTATGTTTGGAATTACCACTGCAGCTTGGATTTGTGTGATTATGATCGATGTTTTTCAAGCGGGAATTGCGGGCTATCTGATTAGTATTCATCAGAATCTTTATGCCGCTATTTTACTGTTATTAATTATCCCTCAGATGACTTTCCAAGATATGTATTTTCTGCGGGATCCGCTCAAAAATGATGTCAAATATCAAGCCAGCGCCCAGCCTTTCCTAGTGTTAGGAATGTTGGTGACAGGTTTGGCTTTAGGTCAGGGGATACTCTGAAGATTGTAATTAATAAAAACTGGAAATATCCAGTTTATGGGACATAATCGCCTTGAATTGGGTTTCTGTTTACGGTAACTTGATCCGTCAAGAGGGGTGAAAATAGATTTTCGGTTCGATCCCCCCTGCCCCCCTTGATAAGCTGTCCTTTAGTCACATCTTTCTTAACATAAAATTTGACAAAAAGAGAAAAGTGTGCAAGATGGCTCAAGGGGGTTCTATGGGGGGACTAATTTGATGAGATAGTTTC
>NZ_JACJSV010000022.1 GCF_014698335.1 Microcystis viridis FACHB-1342
CCAGACCAACCGATGAAGACGAAACGGTCTCTTTTGAGCCAGTCATCGAGAGCATCAAACAGCCCTCTTTCTGGGGCGCGTCCGACAGCAATGGTCATGGGTATTTTTCCTCTTGCTTAACTGAAATCACGGGCAAGATTTCTTAACTTTTTTGAGTCTGGGATTACTCCCATTGTCTTATAAGATGGCGCGATCGATTGACTGGATTAGCTTAACTAAACTAGCTGCGATCGCTCGTTAATCCTCACAAACTGTAAAAGATTAACGTTTCTTAAACTAGCACAAGCTAGACAATAATTTCGAGTTCGGTAAGACTTTGGTTCCTTGCGGCCTCTATCTACCTTTAACTATTATTAGCAAAAAATTACAAATCTATACAACTTGACTCATAATTGATTTTTAATACACACAAAAACTTTTTTGTCAATGAGTATTTATATTCATTTTTTTAATTGATCGCCATTCCCAATCCTCTAGGGGTTGCTCTAGCAATTGACAATCAAAGCATTCCTCGGCGGCGGTTTTCAGGGTAGCGATAATTGTCTCTAGGGTCAAATCTGGGGCTAAATTGAGCTTTTGAGGGGCAGCACTGGCGAAAACTTGCTCAAACAGCGAATTATCCTGCTCTAACACCATCGAACCATGTTGGAGAACCGAGGAACCCCGTTGCAGTTGGGCGCTCCCAATAAATTTATTTCCCCAATTATCGACTAAATCCGCACCGGTAGCTGTACCGAAACAGTTAGCAGAATGGATATATCCCCGGCCGGCAGCACCGTAGGACAATTCTAGACCGAGATTTTGCCAGCCTGTGATTAAAAATTGACAGATTTGACAGTAAACTTTCCTAACATTCCCCTTCATCCCCGAATTTACCACCATATAAGTCAAATCCCCCTGATGTAGTACGGCCCGGCCACCGGTAGGACGACGAACTAGGGAGATTTTTTGACCTTGCCAAGTCAAATCACGCCAAAAATCGGGATATTGCCGTTGATGATAGCCCAAGGAAATAGCTGGGGGCGACCATTGATAAAAACGCAGAGTCGGGGGATGATGACCACAACGGTGTTGTTCTAGTAACCAAGAATCGATCGCCATTTGTAGCTCTGCCGATGAGATAATTGGAGGGATATAACGCCAAATTTTAGCTGCCACCAAAAGATTCTCGTAACATTTCATCATTATTATCTGCTACCGTCGCCACGAGAGTAATTGCTCGCGAAATCTCCCCAGCAGACAAATCGGCCACAGTACGCTGAGAAATCACCACCACCTGCTCATTCATAATGGCAAAATGAGATTCAAAGGTTTCGGCACAATTCATCGCTAATAACTTGCGGGTTAATCCCAATTCATCCTGAACAGGCAATTTCAGCACAGAAGACCACACCGTGAGAAAATCATCATCGCTTTCCCCAGTTAACTGCACAAATACCTCAACGCTACCATACTGAAACTTCCACAGATAACCTTTTTCTGTATGTTGTACCATAGCAGTATCATTCTGCTGCAGAGTAGAAATAACCATTTCAATCATTTCTTGGTGACTGCTCGTACTAGCCAGAAATTCATCGGTCATTGACTCTATTGCTTCTGAAGTCGCTAAACTTTCTGTGGTCATAAAAATTCCCTAAACTCGATCGATCACAATCTTATCCCAAGAGAAAAGAAAAAAAGACATTCGGGTTGGGGAAGTGGGGTTTTAGGGTTTTGGGGTTTTGGGGTTTTAGTTGAATTTCCCCACTTTCCCCACTTTCCCCACTTTCCCACTTCCCCAATTACTCAAAATTTTATGAAGCATTTGAGTAAACACCTAACTTGATCGATGACAATGGCTCTATCCCTTTCTAGCTGTCAATAATTATGCAAAGTCTTTTTCAACGTTCCCTAACTGAGACCAATTCTGGGGAAGAAGATACCCGTAGTCGTATTCTACAGGCCGCTTTACGTTTATTTGCCGCTAAGGGTTATGAAGGAACCACGACCAAAGACCTAGCAGGAAAAGCAAATGTGGCAGAAGGAACTTTATTTCGTTATTTTCCCAACAAAAAGGCGATTTTAATCGAAGTGGCCACTAGGGGATGGGTGGACATTCTCACCGACTTGCTGACGGAATTGAGCGAAATGGGCAGTTATAAAGCGGTAGCGCAGGTGATGCGACGTAGGGTGTTGAGAATGCGAGAAAATAGCGATTTATTGCGAGTTTGTTTTATAGAGGCACAATTTCACCCCGAATTAAAAGAGCGGATTCAATCGGAGGTAATTGCTAAAATGACCGATGTGGCTGAGGCTTTTTTTCAAACAGCGATCGATCATGGTATCTATCGTCCCATGAATCCGAAAATTGTAGCCCAGGTTTTTCTAGGAATGTTCGCAATTGCCGGTTTTTCTAGTGAAACTATTTTAGATAGTAATGCTTCCCCCTTAGCTTTACAAGAAATGGCCGAAGGTATTGCCGAAATTTTTCTGAATGGAGTGTTAGTTAAGTAGTCGTGCAAAATTAATTTCCTAGTCGAGACTCCGAGACTCCGAGACAGCTAATCTAAGGATAGGCGGTTAAAATCCTTTTTAGCTTACTTAAGTAGGGTTTACGGCAAAAAGTTTATTGGTGGGGTTAGGAGTCGGTCGTCAGGAGTCAGTAGCCGGTCGTCGGGAGGGGAAGTAAGAATAACAGAATGACCTCTTTAACTTAGACAATGGTGAAGTAAAAGTCGTTAACAATATCCCAGAATTACTCGAATTATCTATAGATAATCCCAATAAATTTAAAGAACACATGGACAGAGGAGATTTTGAGCGTTGGCTGGATAATATAGAGATAGGAGAAACAGAACTAGCAAATATAGCTCAGGCAACTCGAGAGAAGAATGATGATGAGCGCCTACATTATTTTCTCAGAGAATGCTGTCTAGTCTTGATTGAGAGAAACCCTTAATATTTCCTAACAAAAACTTGATTTGATCGCCAACTACCTGCAAGATAAAGAAAGAACGAATGAGATAGGAATTTACAAGGGGATAAAAATTAAAATCTTTCTGATTTCAAGCTACCAACGACCAGCGCTAGTCACTGATAACTGAAACCTGAAAACTGAAACCTGATAACTGAAAACTGAAACCTGATAACTGATAACTGATAACTGATAACTGAAATGACTCGATCCTATTTTGCTACCACCGCTAGGGGACTAGAAGAAATTGCCGCTAGGGAATTAGAATTCCTAGGGGCCAAAGAAGTGAAACCAGTATTCACCGGAGTCCATTTTCAGGGGGATATCTCCCTACTCTATCGAGTCAATCTTTGGTCAAGAATTATTTTTCGGGTTTTGGTTCCCATTGCCGAAATTCCCTGTGGGGATGGGAAGGAACTGTATGATGGTATTCAAGCCATTGATTGGCGAGATTATCTCAGCAGTGAGGAAACTTTAGCGGTACAATGTACGGGAACGAATGATCGCCTCAATCACACCCATTACACCGCTTTAAGCATCAAAAACGCTATTATCGACCAACAGCGTCAACAGGGCAATCCCCGTTCCTTTGTGGATACAGAAAACCCCGACCTGCAAATTAACGCTCATATCGAGAAAAATCGCTGTGTGCTTAGTTTAGATAGTTCTGGCCACAGTTTACATCGTCGCGGGTATCATCGGGCCATGGGAGTCGCACCTCTGAAAGAAAGTCTTGCCGCTGCTTTGGTAGAATTATCAGCATGGCAGGATGATATGGTGCTTTTGGACCCTTTCTGTGGTTCGGGAACCATTGTCATCGAAGCGACGTTAAAAGCTTTAAATATTGCCCCCGGTTTATCCCGTTCCCAGTTCGGATTCCAGAAATGGCCAGACTATCAACCGGATTTATGGCAATCTTTGCTTCAGGAAGCTAAAGAAAAACAAAAATTTCAGCTAAATGCGCCAATTTATGCTAGTGATGCCGATTATGAGGTTTTGCGTCAGGCCGAGGATAACGCCTATTTTTGTCAAGTGCAGGACTATATTAATTTTAGCTTGCAAAGCATCACCGACTTAGAACCGACGAGCGATCGAGGGATTATTCTCTGTAATCCCCCTTACGGCAAAAGATTGGGCAATACCGAAGAATTAGGGGCCTTATATAAATCCTTCGGTGATGTCTTAAAACAGAGGTTTAAGGGTTGGACAGCCTATATTTTATCGGGAAACAAAGAACTGACTAAACAAATCGGTCTGCGTTCTTCCCGTCGCACTCCCTTGTATAACGGTTCTTTGCCCTGTACCCTCTTAAAATATGAGTTGTATTAACTACATCAAAACCTTGAGACTGTCAAGGGCTAAATGAACATTCTGACGAACTGAGGCAGCAGAAGTGTGTAAATCCAGACGTTCAGCATCGGTCAAACGCACTTCCAGAATACTTTCCACACCCCGACAGCCTAAGCGACAGGGAACCCCCAGATAGACATCCTGTAAACCGTATTCACCCTTAAGATAGGCTGCCGCCGGCAGTAAACGGGATTGATTTCTCAATATCGTCTCGACCATGGTACAGGCAGAGGAAGCAGGGGCATAATAAGCGCCGCCAGTTTGCAGTAATTTGACGATTTCAGCCCCACCGTTGCGAGTTCTCTCCACTAAACGGTTAATTGTTATCTCGTCCATTAATTCGGTAATCGGCACACCACTGACGGTACAGTAACGGGGTAGGGGCAACATTAAATCACCGTGACCACCCAAAACCATAGCATGAACGTCGGCGGTACTAACCCCCAATTCCATGGCGATAAAGGTTTGTAAACGGGAAGAATCGAGGACTCCCGCCATTCCCATCACTCTTTGGGGGGGTAAACCGGTCGATTGCCAGACTAGATAGGTCATCACATCCAGGGGATTAGTGATGACAATAAAAATGGCTTCCGGAGAATACTGGAGGCATTTAGTGGCGGCCTCGACGACAATTTTAGCATTGACATTCATGAGATCATCGCGACTCATGCCCGGTTTTCTGGCTAATCCAGCCGTAATCACGACAATATCCGAGCCTGCCGTGTCTTCGTAGTTATTAGTGCCAATAATCTCGCTGTCGTGCAGTTCTATGCCCTGAGCTTCCATCAAATCTAGGGCAATACCCTGGGGCAAACCATTGACGATATCGAGGAGAACCACATCAGCGAGGTTTTTTTCGGCGATGCGTTGGGCCAGGGTGCGTCCGACGTTGCCAGCACCAATAACCGAGACTCGGGGCGATTGACAGGGGATGAGTGTATCGTAGAAGTCAACCATGGTTTATGGATGAGGCAATTCCTCATCAGGCGGGTTCCAGTTGTTCGAGCTTTAGCCACACACTGGGGGTGGGAACACAGAATTTAATCAAAGCATAATCATCTTTTACATCCAAGACTTCTGCTGTCGAGTCGAACATATAACTGGGTAAACGGCGATCGCTGGCTAGGGCTTCGAGGCTATTTTCTAGGTTTCCCGTCACCACGCGGACTAAAGCTCCTTTCTTAATTGTAGCTGCCATGTTTTTCTGGTTAAATTTGCTGGGGGTTTCCCCCATAAATTGTTACATATTCGGGCAGACCTCTGACAAGAGCTTTTTTCAGTCATCGGTTTACTGATGACTAATACCAAAGGCCGAATCTAAAACCTAATTGGTTAGGCTCAAAGCTTTGATGTACTTAGGTGGCTGGTTATAATTAAATTAAAAATGGATTTTAGGTTCGATCCCCCCCTTATTAAGGAGGGTGCCGATCCCCCCTGCCCCCCTTGATAAGGGGGGTGCCGATAGGCGGGGGGATCCCCCTTAATAAGGGGGGCATCTGAAAGTTTTCAATACCTACCTACTTAGTTTTTACCCTTGTTTTTAGGTGGGAGAATTGCCAGATTCTTTCTTGTGCATGAGTGCCTGTCGCCCCTTGCCTTTAGAAACTAATAACTGATTCCGGGCTGATGGCTTTTTGGCTTAAGATAAAGTTTAGCCCTCGATCGAGTTCTCGTGTTTTCATGGTTTTACAACTGCGCGTCTATGTTCCCGAACACCCTCTGGTTAAGCATTGGCTGGCGATCGCCCGCGATCAAAATACCCCCTCGGTACTGTTTAAAACAGCGATGACGGAACTAGGGCGCTGGTTAACCTACGAAGCAGCCAGGCAATGGTTGCCGACCCTGGAAACTAGCGTTAAAACCCCTCTAGCGGAATGTCCCGCTACTTTTATCGATCCTAGCGTACCGATCGCCGTAGTCCCGATTTTACGCGCAGGATTAGCCCTGTTGGAAGGGGCGCAAAGTCTTTTACCCCTAGCTAGTACCTATCATCTCGGTTTAGCCAGAAATGAGGAAACCCTGGAGGTGAGTTGTTATTTAAATAAATTACCGGCTAGTTTTGATCCAGCCACGAGAGTGTTAATTCTGGAACCGATGTTAGCCACGGGGGGATCAATTTCAACGGCAATGGCAGAAATTACCAGCAGAGGCGTTGATCCTGCCCTAATTCGCCTGATTTCCGTGGTGGCTGCCCCGCCGGCTTTACAGAAATTGAGTCAGAATTATCCCAGCTTGAACATCTATACGGCTATTATCGATGAAGGATTAAATAGCCGCGGTTACATCGTGCCGGGGTTGGGCGATGCCGGCGATCGAGCTTTTGGAACCTATTAGGAGAAAAATGGATTATGAGTCAGCGAGATGGGTTTGCGGGCGGTTTTTTGGCTGGTGCGATTGTCGGTGGTTTAGTGGGCGGTGTTTTGGGGACAGTGTTGGCTAATCGCAGCCGTCGCGGTTTAGCAGATGGTGATAATCAGTCTTTTTTGGAGGAGATCCGCAATGGGCGCTTGACTCCAGAGGAAGGTATGGAAATGGCCCGCCGCAGTTTAGAAGATAAAATTGCCCAGTTAAATCTAGCGATCGATGATGTGCGTCAACAGTTAGGATCGGTACAGGAAAACGGCAGCGATCATTAAATAGGGTTGGCTGAATAAATCTCAAAACCTTTATATAACTTTGAGTTAGGGATAGGTATAGCCGCTTCTTAAAAGTTGCCAAACATTAATCAAATCAAGGAGAATTTATTCTCAATTATCAAAATTGAGACAGTTTGTGCCGCTTAAATAAAGAGATTTTGATAACTAAATTAAAGCATATCTAAAGAGTTTTGAGTTAAGAGTAAAACTTCAAGTTTTCATTCAGAATATAGCGTTTCTTAAGCTAGTGAGGTACACCTATTCTTCTTTCCTTTCGTCTAAAGCCCATAACTTTTGTACCTCAGCAGACTGAAAAAAGCTATAGTTTAAGAGTCATGAGAAGAAAAACATGGGGAAAAAAGCAAAAAAAAGTTAGCGGACAAAGAAGAGGTGGTCGAGTAAATGGGATGGGAGGAGTGAGATATTCCGATAAAAAAAGATTCGTAGAATTCATCAAAAAAGGAAATTGAGAAACTTTTTATGAAGTGGTAAAAGTTTTTTATACAAAAATCATTAAAGAATGGGTGGAAGCGGGGAATAAAGAGGAGGATTTTCGAGAAAAGGGTCGAAAGATTGTCCTGATTCTCGATAATGCTAGTGTTCACAAAAAAACGGATGTTGTTGGTAAAATTGCTGAAAATATGCCCAACTTAATTTTAGAGTGTTTACCCGCATATAGCCCAGATTTAAATATCATTGAATTGCTCTGGCACTCGACAAAAGAATTTATCGCTCATCGACTTTTTAAATCAGTTGAAGAATTAGAATCTCTTTTACATCAACTTTATAAATGAAGGAGGTCTAATTATTAAGTGGGATCGCAAGTTGAAAAACAAGGGTAATTCTGTTAACGCAATTTAAATTACGAACAGCTTACTGCACACTTAAAACTCAAATCTGATAACTGATAACTGATAACTGATAACTGATAACTGATAACTGTCTTACTCGGCCTTTACCAAACCCTGAGAGCGAATACAGGCCTGTTCCCAGCGACAATCGGGATTAACTTCCACTGGTTTGAGTCGCGCCCAGATTTCGCCTTGATCATCGGCATAAAAACTATCGATAATAGCAGGAATACGAGTACCAAAAGGTTCAGTAATCAGGACAGAATCGGTCAGATTAAATACTTCGCCATTAGCTCCCGTCGCTTTTTCGATGACGGGAATTTCTGCTTTGGGAATCGGTTTTCGGAATGGAGGAGCCGAATCGAAACGGGGACGGAGAGGAGATTTTATCTCACTACTGACTGATTTTACCGTTTCCTCGGCTGGTTTTTCCTCAATTATTTCTGGAGGGGTTTCTGGAGGTTTGGGGGGTACTGCAGCCCTAGAACCCTTTTTAATAATTTGTAGAGGTTGTAGGGGAGGAGTGGTTTTAATTGGCTCTTCGGGAGGTTCAGGGGTGCTAGGGGTTTTCTTCGGGGGACGTGGCATGATACGACAAGGAAAATAAAAACTATAGGATTATTGAAGCATATCGAGCCGCTAACCCGCTCGACCAGTGCTTGTGTCAATTTTGCTGTGGCTAATTCTTCCCTGGATCCGGGCCAGATACCCCGCACTATAGCTATCTAGGAATTAGTCGATTCCCCTCTCCTCTCCAACTTATTGAAAAAACTTCTCATTAAGTATTGACAAAAATTCCTAATAAGCTTATAGTTATTTATAGTGTTCTCCTCTTAAGGATCGGCAGTGGAACCGCGCGGCAGTCTCTAACAATGCGGTTCCCATTTTTTTTTTGGAACGATAGAAGGCTTTTAACGTCTCTAAACTTCTAGGTTTCCTCATCCTTTGGCTTTTATGAACGATAATTCCGACCTGTACCTCGATCATCTCACCCATGCGGATACTGTCATCACTGCTGAAATTGTCGAGCATGAGAGTCAATCAACAGATGAGACAGATTGGGCAGCTCTATCCTCTCATTTACGTCAACAAAATCAAGAATTACAAGCGGAGATCTGGCGACGGGAGCAAGCTCTGGCGGAACTGCGATCGCGGTTAGCCGAGCAACATCGTCGCTGGCAAAGTTGCGATACCCTAATCCAGCAGCAAAACGAGGAACTGCAATACGAAAAGCAACAATTACAGCGAGCTTTAGGAGAAATCGAACAGTATCGTCAAGCAGAACAACGACAACCGATGATTATTGCCAATTTGACCGCAGAATTGACCCGCACGCGCCAACAATTAGCCCGTTTAGAGCGAGAATGTGCCTTAATTCAGGAAAGTTATCAGGAAAAAAGCCAAAAACTGTGCAACTATGACCAGCAATTGCAGGAATTACGCACCCGTCTCCAACGTCAGCAACGCTACACCCTCCAGTATAAAGCGGCCTTGGCCCAGTATTTCCAGCGCGGTAGCGATCGCAATTTTTCCCCAGATTTAGCCATTGTTGACAAGGCAGCTGCGATCGAGCCTTGGTCTCAGACAGAGAATCAAGAAAACGATGAAGTGGCTCCCATCGATGATTTTGTAGCGGAATTAGAGACTATTGAGCCAGTAGAATCCTTAAATAAGAAAGACAGGGATTGGCCCGCACCTATCATCTCTCCTTCCCCGAAATATTCCTCTTTTCGGGTTGATTTGCCCACTTTTATTAAATATCGCCAAGAAAAAGATAATTCCTGAACAACAGAAAGAGAGCCGGCGACTGTCCATGTTTCGTCTCGGCTCTCTATTCTGGTTCGCTCCTCACACTAATTAAAATCTATCATAAGCTGATGGTTTTGTCCACTAAATTCACAAAAGTTAATATTTTTATAGTTCCGTCATCGGCAGCAGTTGCCATTTTTGACGGAGAAGACGGTTAAGTAGTTTTTGACTGACGCTAATCAGGATTAATCTCGATTGCTGAATTGGGGCCGATTCTCCGATAATGCGACAGTTACGCTCAAAATTGAGCATCGCTTCGCAAAAATTCGCAGTTAGGGGATAGAGTTTCTGGCCTTCCCAACAATCGCAAACGGTTAAAATTTGCAGGATTAAGGCTATTTCGGCGGGATGATGCCATGATAATAGTTCAGACTCGGTTAATCTAATTTTTTCCCGATTGAGCAGTTGTAACAAACTAGAATAGCGAGCGTGGGTATATTGAAATAAAAAGAAAAATTCTCCTTCGGGATGGAGAGGAAGCTGATCGGAGAAAAATTTATCAATTAAATCGTTTAGTTTCAGTAACCAAAAGGACAAAAATTGCTGATCTAATAATAATTCTAGCCATCCTTCCCTAAGCTGAATTTGTGGAAAAAGGGCGATTAAATGGTTAAATATGGTTTGACATTGAGCGGGTGTAAAATAATAAAACAGAGGTGAACGATAGAGGATACTATCAGTTTTTTGGCAACGATAGAAAGTTAATTTATGGTTGTTTTCTGGAAAAAGATTAATTAATTGTTGTTTTAAACAATGCTCGATCGAGGGGTGATTGCAGATAAAATTCATACTCAGAAGGGTAAACGTAGTTGCGTGCGCCCAAAACGTCCTCTAGATATTTCCACCAAATTGAGATGCACCCAAATTATCCCTATTCTTCTTCCTTCCACACAAACACCAGAAGAGCCAGTTTTCGGATATTGTAGTAGATATCTATGGGAGAAATCCAGATATATTCTAGAACGTGAGGTGTGGAACCTGACGCGATTGCCCATAAAAATGCCAGGTTTTTGAATGTGGACTCGTTGAACCAAGAATCCCGAAGCGCTGGGATGGGAGTATCAATCGGATTCTCTCAGGAAACCCGCTTTCTGACTTGCAGTAAGATTGAGGGCATAGTATGGCAATTTCGTAGGCGATGAAGGCAGCGGCAGTTATTGAACAGTACAAAAACGGGCGGCGGGATTTCCGGGGGGAATCCTTGCGGGGTGGTAACTTTCGCGGTGCGGACTTAACAGGGGCGGATTTCAGTGGTTGTGATATACGCGGGGCAAATTTTAGTCGGGCGAATTTGACGGGGACGAAGTTTGCCGGGGCGAAGGCGGGATTGCCGAAGCGGTGGCTGGTGATTTTGCTGGGGTTGGCTTTGGTGTTAATTGTGGTTTCGAGTTTTTTCTCCCTCGTAGCCGCTTTTATGACGAGCTTAATTTTTGATTCATCCAGTACAGAAACCCAAGTTATTGGTTGGTCCACCTTAATCTTTATCATCCTCTTTTGCCTCATCTCCTGGCGCAAAAATATTTTGGCCGGAGCCGTAGCCGGAGCCGGAGCCGTAGCCGTAGCCGTAGCCGGAGCCGTAGCCGGAGCCGTAGCCGGAGCCCTAGCCGTAGCCGGAGCCGTAGCCGGAGCCGGAATCGGAGCCGTAGCCGGAGCCGTAGCCCTAGCCGGAGCCCTAGCCGTAGCCGTAGCCCTAGCCCTAGCCGTAGCCCTAGCCGGAGCCCTAGCCGGAGCCGTAGCCGTAGCCGTAGCCCTAGCCCTAGCCGGAGCCCTAGCCGGAGCCGTAGCCGGAGCCGGAGCCGGAACCGTAACCGCAGCCGTAGCCATATCCGTAACCGTAGCCTTATTTTATTGTTGGCTCGGTTGGCTGACCCTTAAACAGGAAAGCCGCGATCCTTGGTTGCGTAAAATTGTGATAGCCTTTGCTGCTATTGGTGGCACATCCTTTTTTCAAGCCAATTTAACCGCAACAGATTTTACAGGAGCCACCTTAAAAAGTACCAATTTTAATCAGGCAATCTTGAATAAAACAATTTTTAAACAAGCAATTAAATTGGAATTAGCCCGCCCCGGCAATACCTTATTAGCCAATCCCCGGTTTAGAGAATTTTTGATTGATTCCCGCACCGGAAGCGGAAAAGACTTTGCCCAAGCCAATTTACGGGGGGCATATCTGGAGGGGGCAAACCTGCAAGCTGCCAACTTGCGCCTAGCGAATATCAGTGAAGCCAGCTTGCAATACGCCAACCTTGCGGGGGCAAACCTCACCGAAGTCAACGCCGTCAATGCCGATTTGCGCCATGCTACTCTGACGGGTGCTTGCGTGGAAAATTGGAATATTGATGCCACCACCCAACTGGATGAGGTGGACTGCCAGTACATTTATCTGCTTAATGGGCAAAAAGAGCGCCGCCCCAGTAGTGGCGAATTTCAACCGGGCGAATTTACTAAATTATTTGCCGAAATGTTCGACACCGTTGACCTCATTTTCCGCAATGGGGTAGATTGGAAAGCTTTCATTGCTGCCTTAAAAGAAGTGCAAGTGCAGAATGAAAATACGCCGCTTCAGGTGCAGAGCATTGCCAATAAAGGAGATGGCGTGATAGTGGTAAAAGTCCATGTACCGCCCGATACTGATAAAGAGAAAATTCATCAAGAATTTAACCAAAATTATCAACTACAACTCGCAGCCATTGAAGCCCAATATAAGGCACAACTCACCGCCAAAGAGACAGAAATTGCCATCTATCGCCAACAAAGTGTTGATATGATGGAAATTACCAAAACCCTCGCCAACCGTCCCATCCATGTAGAAGCAAAAGCCATGAGCAACAGTAACGACAGTTCTCCAAATATCACCATCCGCGATATTAATAATTCCGCCGTCAATTTCGGCGAAATTATCGGCGATGTAACTAATACCATTAACCAAATTGCAGCCGATGCTTCCCCAGAAAATGCCCAACTTAAAGCCTTACTGCAAGAACTAACCCAGGCGATTGAAATTGACAGCCATTTAGATGAAGAAGAAAAAGCCGAAGCCGCCAATCAAGTGAAAAAGATTGCCCAAGCTAGTCAAAATCCTGATGATGCCGGACTGCAAAAGAAAGCCCAACGAGCGGTTAATTTTCTCGAAACAATTGCTAAAGCTTTGGAACCTGCCAGCAAACTTGCCCAAGCCTGTCAAAAAGCCTTACCGATAATTTTGGGAATATTAGGCTTCTGATAGGTTTGTAGTTGCGCTTTAGCGCAGTTCTAGTTAGGGTCTGCTGAAAAAGTTTTTCGGTAGAGGCAGGGTGTGGGGTGTGGGGTGTGGGGTGTGGGGTGTGGGATTTTACGGGTTTTGAGGTGGCCAATTACCTAATTTTTAGGGAAAAAGTACCTGAATTTTCCCCCTTATCACTCCCATACTTGGTACTTTTTGATTGACAAAAAGTCTAAAAGTCTTACCCAACAAGGTTTTTAGATTTATTCAGCAAACCCTAGTTAGGGCTATCGATGGCAATTGTCGATGATAGCTGAGATTCTATCACTTGATGACCGAGATTAACCGGTCGAGCATTTCCCTCTACTGGCGCGCAATAACGGGGAATTGGGCTAGAAACGAGGCTAATATGACGGTCACTCACCGCTAATCCATGGCTAGGATCATAACCTTTCCAGCCGCCCCCCGGCAAATACACCTCTACCCAAGCGTGTAAATGTCTTTCTTCTTGGTCTAAATCTCCTTCTTGATAGCCACTGACAAAACGGGAAGCTAATCCCACACAGCGACACACATCCATAAATAAAACCACAAAATCGCGACAGGAACCCTGCTTATTTTTCCAAGTGTTTCCGGGTAGATAGGGTTCCCCAGTAAGACGAATAATTTGCTGACAATTGCGGTAAATTTTGTCATTAAGATTAAACAGGAAAGATAGCACCTGTCCCTCAGTTTCCTGCATAATTTCTTGGGCTAATGCTGCCATATCAGGGTCATTATTTAACCCATAGAATTGTCTGTAGGGTTGTAATTGACTGTGGAGAGAAATAGGATAATCAAAGGGTAAACAGGTCGCCCAAGGTTCCAACAAATACTGAAAAGGATTAACCCCATGGGTTTCCACTTCACTGACCACATCAATCAATAATTCTTCCGTCGGTTGATTAAACCAAATTTGTAAACAAGAATTACCATCGAGGTCGATAATATTAGTTATTGTTAAAGGTTCTGGGTTAATTTTGAGCGTGAACTCTCGCAAAGTTTGCCCACCATCGGATTTTGGCCGCAAGCGCAGCAGATGAGGCGATAAAATCACGGGTTGATTATAGAAATAGTTGGTTTGATGCCGAATGTGATAACGCATTAAGTTGTTAATTGGGATTGATATTGAAAGTTATTTACTGGCAGAGGTGAGGCAAGTTCGGGATTAAAAACAAAGAAAGTTTCTGTCATTTTTATTCCCACATCATTAACTCTTTTTTGAATATGGTCGAGGAATTCATGCAATCCCATTTCAATAACATCCTCGATAGTTAGATAACTCATTTCGGCACAAAGTCGCCCTAAACTTCTTTCTACCGAATTGCCCCAAGTTCCTACAGGAGTACCGGTAACTTGATGCAAACAGTGGTCTAATTCCCGCAGACAAAAGTGAATTGAACGAGGAAATTCTCGATTAAGAATTAAAAATTCAGCCACGTCACTAGGAGTAATCCGTCGTTGACATTTACGATACATTTCGTAGGCACTCACCGACCGCAGTAAAGCAATCCATTGAATTTGGTCTAGAGAAGTTCCTACCCATTGAGCGGAAGGCAAGAGATAATAGTATTTAACATCAAGAATTCTGGCGGTTTTATCGGCGCGTTCCTGTAATCTTCCCATAACGCCAAAATGCCAACCTTCATTATGAGTCATCGTTGCATCCATTACCCCCGCAAAACGGTGACTAGCCAATTTAACTTGGGTAAAAAAGTTCGGTAAAGTAGTTTGAGGATGGTAAGAGGAAGCGTCTTTTACCATCAAGAAAAAACCATTAACCTGTTCCCACATTTCCGAAGAAATAATCTCGCGAACTGACCGAGCATTTTCTCTGGCCCAGCGCAAACAAGAGATAATTGAGTTACTATATTCCGTGTCAAATGTCAAGAAATTGATCACATTTTCTGCGGTGGCTGTGCCGTAACGTTTCTTGAATTGTTCTAAATCTCCCGTGGTTAAAACCAAAGGTTCCCACTGTTGCAAAACGCTGGTAGGTACATCTAACATTAAATTAAGATTAACATCCATAAACCGGGCGACATTTTCTGCCCGTTCAATATAGCGATTTAACCAATAAATTGAATCAGCAACTCTACTAAGCATAATTAACTGGGAAAAAGTGAAAAGGAAAAAGAAAAGGGTAGGGTGGGTTAGTAACCCACCAAAATTTTGATTATTGTCCTGATTACTTGGTTAAAACCCAAGTATCTTTACTGCCACCACCTTGAGAAGAATTAACCACTAAAGAACCCTTTTTCAAAGCTACGCGAGTTAACCCCCCGGGATGCACATAAATTTCATCACCCCGATGGAGAATATAGGGACGTAAATCCACATGACGACCTTCAACTTCCGTGTCAATTAAAGTGGGAACCCTAGAAAGACTTAACACCGGTTGAGCGATATAATTGCGGGGATTAGCAGCAATGCGTGGGGCAAATTCTGCCCTTTGTTCGGGGGTAGCTTGAGAACCGACTAACATCCCATAACCTCCCGATTCATTGGCAGCTTTCACAACTAATTTATCGAGATTATTTAAGACATAATCTAAGTCCTTTTCTCGCCAACAAAGATAGGTAGGAACGTTATTTAAAATCGCTTCTTCTCCCAGATAATAACGAATCATATCGGGGACAAAAGCATAAATAACCTTATCATCGGCGACTCCCGTACCCGGGGCATTAGCTAAAGCGACGCGACCTTCCTGGAAAACTTTTAGTAATCCGGGTACACCTAACATCGAATCGGGACGAAAAACCGCCGGATCTAAAAAGTCATCATCGAGGCGACGATAGACCACATCTACCCGTCTTAATCCCTTGGTGGTTTTCATTTGTAGATAACCATCAAAGACGACTAAATCACGCCCTTCCACTAATTCTACCCCCATTTGTTGGGCAATAAAAGAATGTTCAAAGTAGGCAGAATTATAGGTTCCGGGGGTTAAAACCACCACGGTGGGATTAGGTAATTGGGCTGGGGCTAAATTAAGGAGAGTTTCCAACAGATGGGAAGGATAATCATCCACCGGTTTAACATTCATTGTCTGGAAAATATCTGGGAAAGTGCTTTTCATTACCCGACGATTTTCGAGGACATAAGAAATACCGGAAGGAACCCGCAAATTATCCTCTAAAACGTACCATTGACCATCTTTATCGCGGACTAAATCGGTTCCCGTGATGTGACACCAGATACCTCCGGCGGGTTTCAGTCCCAGACAGGGTTTCAGAAATCCCGTCGCCGAGGCGATTAATTCGGGGGGAATAATGCCATCTTTAATGATTAACTGGTCATTGTAGATATCGGAGAGAAAAAGATTGAGAGCTTTGATGCGTTGTTTCAGTCCTCTTTCTAAATAATCCCAGTCCTCAGCCGAGACAATTCGGGGAATAATATCAAAAGGAAAGATTTTTTCCACCCCTTGATTGTCGCTATAGACATTGAAAGTCACCCCCAATTCAAACAGGGCCGACTGAGCCGTTTCCCGGTGTTGTTGAAGTTCTCGGGGCGGCAGATTCTGCAACCATTTGATTAAAGGGGACGAGTGGGGACGAGGTTGACCATCATCTAAGAATAGTTCGTCGTAGAAGCCTTCGGGATCGTAGGTATTTAATAGCACGCTGACCTCATTTCATACCTTACCTATTCCCAGTGTCGGACAATTGGCCTGATTTTTTGTAGTCTAGGAGACATTTTAAGGGAAATTTTAGGAAGTTAGCCGTTTTTCGTCCCTAGCGATCGCCAATCGATCCCCACCGGTGGAGAAACCTGACCGGAGCGAGAATTAGACCTGAAAACTGTGTTACATTTTTTAAAGGTCACACATTAAATCTTTCATTTTTCTTACTGGTTACGCGATGTTTACCAAACAAGTAACGGATTCTAAAGCCTATCAATGGTTTGAGGAACGCTTAGAAATTCAAGGGATCGCTGATGATATCAGCACCAAATACGTTCCCCCTCACGTCAATATCTTCTACTGTCTGGGTGGCATCACCCTTGTGTGCTTCGTGATCCAGTTTGCCACTGGTTTCGCCATGACCTTCTACTACAAACCCACTGTAGCAGAGGCCCTCTCCTCCGTACAGTACATCATGAACGAAGTTAACTTTGGCTGGTTAATTCGTTCTATCCATCGCTGGTCCGCCAGTATGATGGTCTTAATGATGATCCTGCACGTTTTCCGCGTTTACCTGACCGGTGGATTCAAAAAACCTCGCGAATTAACCTGGGTAACTGGGGTTGTCCTGGCCGTAATCACCGTTAGCTTCGGTGTCACCGGTTACTCCTTACCCTGGGATCAGGTGGGTTACTGGGCGGTTAAAATTGTTTCCGGTGTACCTGCTGCTATTCCCGTCGTCGGTGATCAACTCGTCACCCTGATGCGCGGTAGCGAAAGCGTCGGTCAAGCAACTTTAACCCGTTTCTACAGCTTACATACTTTTGTACTACCCTGGTCGATCGCGGTCTTCATGTTGCTACATTTCTTGATGATCCGTAAACAAGGCATTTCTGGGCCTCTATAATTCAGAAAAATATCTCTGTCGATCCGAAATCATTTTTAGGAGACATTATCCATGTCCACATTAAAAAAGCCCGATCTCAGCGATCCCGCTCTGCGCGCTAAGTTGGCTAAAGGGATGGGTCACAACTACTACGGTGAACCCGCTTGGCCTAACGATCTGCTCTATGTCTTCCCGGTGGTTATCTTTGGTACGATCGGACTCTGCACCGGTTTAGCGATTATGGATCCCACCATGATCGGTGAACCTGCCGATCCTTTCGCTACTCCCTTAGAAATTCTGCCAGAGTGGTATCTTTATCCCGTTTTCCAAATTCTCCGTATTCTTCCTAACAAACTCTTAGGTATCGCTTGCATGGCCGGCGTTCCCCTAGGCTTGATGTTAGTTCCCTTTATTGAAAGCGTCAATAAATTCCAAAATCCTTTCCGTCGTCCCGTCGCTACCGCTATCTTCCTATTTGGTACTGTGGTCACGATCTGGTTAGGTATTGGTGCCACTTTCCCCATCGATATATCTTTAACTCTCGGTTTGTTCTAAGTTACTGAACTCCGGCAGTTTTTTGCCCACGCTTGTGATTCCTGACTTTGGAAGAGCGATCGTGGGCAATTTTAATTGTGATTTCCTCTAACGGGTAATTTGTTGTACCAAAGCGATGACATCGCTGCGGCTGAGTTTTTCCTTACCTAACGCTAGGACTTCGAGAGTGCCATGGGCTAAAGCGAGGGGAATCTTACAAAAATCGAGTGCCGGCCCTTTCGGCAGCGATTGAGTGTAATAATCGGCTAATTTCAGATTACGACGGGCATAATTATGAATATCACTAATTGTCCAACCCTGGGGCAGAAAACTTACCCCCCGGCGCAGATCCTCGCCATGGTTGCGGGCAATATTAACCGCTTGTAAACCCCGACCAAAACCGATGGCATAACTGCGATTAGTTTGAGTGCCGTCGTACCAATTCCAGAGGTCAGACAGCAATAAACCCACAGCACCGGCCACACTAAAGGTATATTGATCTAATTCCACTTCTGTGCGAATATCCCAGTTATTCCCGGCCCAGTAGGCCATGCGATCGGCCATGGCCGCCGTGGCATCCCAAACCCGGGGGGCGATCGAATCCGGTGCTAACATTGCCCATTCGCCAATTCTCAGGGTGACTTCCGGCAAAATCTCCCGATGGACTAAGCCAAAAGTAAAATCCTCTTTGGTAGAATTTTGGGTACCTGCTTGTAAATTCAGGCTAATTTGTCTTAATATCTGGGCTTTACTGAAGTTATCTAGGTCTGGATGGTCTTCTACTTCATCGATCGCCCTCATACAGAGATAAGCTGAGGCTACTGCCTCGAGCAGACGATCCGGTAAACGACTTATGGGAATATAAAAAGTTCGACTCGTTTCTTGCAGAATCGTTAAAGCATTATCGCGCAAATTCATTCAGTCCACTCCTCACGCCAACTTAGGTAACTACGAGTTAAACCAATCAGATAGATCGGTTTAGGTGATTCCGATGTTCCTAAGACAAAGTTGCTGTCTATTGTAGTATGATTATTCAAAATTTCCCGATTATTCTCGAAAAAATCAACCATTAGGGTCTTCTTGACAATTTTTCTTTCTCGTATAGCTGAGGGACAATTACGGCAATTTTTCGAGATTACAGGCTTAAAAAGCGGTTTTTGCCCGTTTTTAAACGGTATTTTGCGGCTTCATGGCAGGGATTGAAAGGAGGTCACTTGTAAAATTGGCCCGATCATGGCCAGAGTCATCACATCCGAGCGAATTTGACCTATAACTGTCACTTTTGCCCTTGTTTGAATTAATTCGGCGGTCGGTTCCATTAATTCGTAGGTTTGACCGTTATCGGCAATTAATGCCCAAGTTCCCGTGCCTATTTCGATTCTTTTTACCTGACCCGTTACACTAACACTCATGCTTTGATTTCCCCGATCGAGGCGATCGCGATTGCCGCCCCTGTTACAAGCATTCTATCGATATCTTTCCTCGGCATTGATTGTCAATTTTGGCAGAATTTAACCCCATAAATCAGTTTTTTTTATCTAAAAAGCGATCGCTACTTCCGCCACCACCGCTAAGAGGGAGGCCACAGCCGCTAAAATCATTATTTCTCGATCGGATTGT
Source organism: Microcystis viridis FACHB-1342 (assembly GCF_014698335.1). Classification (GTDB taxonomy): domain Bacteria; phylum Cyanobacteriota; class Cyanobacteriia; order Cyanobacteriales; family Microcystaceae; genus Microcystis; species Microcystis ichthyoblabe_A. The sequence goes on from NZ_JACJSV010000022.1 coordinate 19,506, forward strand.
CTCATAGCTATCTGAGTATAAATTACTAGTCCTAGTCTATATCACATCTAACCTAGAGTTAAATTGATCTAAATTATTTTATCCATAGATAAAAAGCTATAAAAGTTATCGGCAAGAAGGGAGAAATCTTTTTCTGAATTACCCTGTATTATTTGTTCAGAAACCCTAATTAAGCCTAACTGTTAATAGCTTAATGATATTCAATAACATTAGATTCCATAGGTATAAACCAATGGGAGATATTTTCTAGTTTTTGATGGATTTGATCGAGATGATCCTGCACGGGTTGCAGAAAAGTTTCGTACTGTTGCATCTGAGTTTTTAAACGCACTAATGCCAGATTAGCATCGCGCCATTGTCGCTCCTGTTCTTCAAATTCACGAGTTTTTTGCTCTAAATCCGAGCATTGCTCATCAATAGTATCTCTGTTTTTTTGTAAATCCTCTTGTAGCTCCTTGATTTCTGCGGCTAAACGTTGACTTTCTTGGAGATTATTTTGATAACTATCCTCCAGGAGAATTAACACTGGTTCAAAGCTACATTTTTGGGCATCTTCTGGGGATAAAATTCCCTGTCTGCGTTGCAGAATTTTCAGATGTTGAGAGCAAATAGCTTGCCTTTCCCGAAGATTCCGTCTTTGTCCGAACAAAGTTTCTGCCAGCATTCCTTTTCTCTCCTGTTCCTCGGCTAATTCCGCCTCTAAATTAGCTCGCTGGGATTCATCTATTGTGGCCATTCTTGCCTCTAATTCTTCCACAGTTTGAGATTGGAGAGTTAATTCTTCCTCTTGGTCGTTGACAAAAATTTCCAAGCGATCGAGGTCTGTTTGTAAATTGTTAACTAAGCTCTCCAATTTTTCTAAAGGCATTTTTTCAAGAGCTTCTAGATCGATTTTACCATCAAAATCTAGGTCTGCTGCTTGGGCGAGACGAAGGAGCATTTGTCGAGTAGAATCAGTGGTTTGTAGGGTGAGGTTAAGGTGATCGAATAATTCCTGTTTTTGACTCAGAACAGTTTCTTGTATTTGTAGTTGTATTTTCGCTGTTTCCAAAACACTGCGACTTGTCTTTAATTCCCTGGCTCTTTGTTTGAGATGATTGAGCATTTGTTCGTTGACGACCTGGCGATTTTCTACAGCTTTTTTCTGCTCCTCTAAACTTTGCCAACAACTATTTAAAATTGTCTGTTGTCCCTGCACAGATTCAAGAGTTGAATAGAGAATTTGTGAGGGAGAATTACCCAGATCGTGATTATTGGCTAAACTCTCCGCTAGAGAGCGAATAAATTGTTGTTGTTCTGGGGAAAGATTGGGGAAGGAGTTGAAATTTATTTGTTCTTCTTCCAGGTGTCGCTGTTGCTCTATCAATTGTTGTTTTAGGTTTTCCAGTTCTTGTTTTTTGCCCTCTAAATAATCGAATTCTACTTCTATGCGCTCAATTTGCTCAATTCTTTCCTCCATTTCCATTTTCTGGCGGTTGAGAATCTCGCTTTGATAGGTGAGGGATTGTTTCCACTGAGCGATTTTCTCTTGATCTTCCTTATTGCGTTCGATCAAACGGGAAATCTTTTGCAGTTGTCGCACCATCTCCGCTCCCGCTAATTCCGGTTTTCCTTGCAGTTGACGATTATCGCTCAAATTCACCAAGAGAAGCGCACCTTCTCCTATGGAGTTAGTTTCGTCGCAGGTTAAAATATCGTTTCCCGCTATGGCACTCCACGTCTGATCTTTATGCTGACAGGCCAATAGTTTCAATTCGGTTTTGTAACCACTGATAAAACCTCTAGTCTGTTTTTTTACTTCTGCAAGGTATAGCACGAGTAGTCTTCCTGTGTGATGAAAGTTTTTGTAATTGGTTTTAGAGAGAGTTGGTGATCGAGGCTAGGAACGGCCTGTCTATAGTTTCAGTGTACCCATCAGCTGCCAAAAAATTTTAAATTTCTATTATTCAAGTTTTTCTTTTTGAGACATACATTTGTCCTCAATTTTTCCTCTTACCCACTGGAAAATTTTAAATTTTTGAAGATTTTTAAGCACCAATTTACTGACCTAGTCTCAAAAAATTTGGCAGTCAATCTCATAAATCGGCTGATGTTTTCTGACCCCTTTTACCTCTGGCTGCAGTTTGAATAAGCTGACCACACATCTAAATTATCGTTTAAGACGGCGTGAGAGCGAGAGGCAAGGATAGAAAGCTAGACCTTTTGTACTGAAAATTGCCAAAGCTAGTTTAAATGCAGCAAAGCTTACTGAAAAATATCTTACATAATTAGCTTATCAGATTTATTATTAGTGACAAGAGCAAGGAAGACAGCGTTTCTTCTCAAGATGAAGTATGACGAGACTTGGCATCATCTCCAGACTAACACCTCCTCTTCCAGTATTGCCCAAGACTAGAGACTTCGTACCTCACCATTAAGATAACTGCTCTAGGTTATTCTAGACCAAAAGAAATAGCGTCTAGTGGGGGAGATTCCGAGAAATTAGGCAAGGAAGCTTCAATGAGATTGACATTCCCAGTATTTTACAATTGATTGAACTAGGACAAAGAACAAGAGAACTATTGATGGCGATCTCAGTATTGGTGAAAAAGTCGAGAGTATTTTAGAAAATTCCAACTATTCCTGGGATCTTTTCCCTAAGAAGCTCTCGCTCAGGCTATAGTGATCGAAGCTGCTCTCATTCTCTGGGATATCGCCCTACCAAAACTCGACGGTTTAACCAGTCAAGGGGGAGGCCACTGGCAAGGGTAAAAGCCAAAATGGTGGAGGCAACCGATTATTTAAGCAAACCTTTGAGCGAAAATGAGTTATGACTGCTGGTTGAGAGGGCATGAAAATCGGGTTCTACCGAACCTGTCATGTAAAACTATCAACAACTCATGCTTGTAAAGTTTGTACACTAAGGCTTTGAGTTTTTGTTAAATTGATATTTATCAACTTTAGAGCCTTGCTGTGCAGAGAGGGAGCTTGAGGAATTTTCTACAGTGTAAGTTCGGAAGAACCGAAAATCGGAGCCGATGCCTACATTGTCAAACCCTTTGAACCTATTGAGTTCATTTGCATCGTTAAACAACTGCTGCGCCGATAAAATCGCCTTCACCAGGGACAGTCTAGTCATGGTATAGGTCGAGATAGCTAAAAACGCCGCCCCAAATATTACTTAAGGCTTGCTGAATAATGGTAAAACCCTTTTAAAATAAGACTTTTGACCTGTTAAAATCCGATGTTAGTACAAGAATATAGGATTGGGACATTCAAAAACCTTGCATTATCCTTTTTATAGTACATAAGCTGGTACAAAAAAAAGAGGGCAACAAAGCCTGAAACGACCGGCTACTGACGACCGGCTACTAACCCCACCAACAAACTTTTTCAGCAAACCCTACTTACAGGAGAACAAAACAAATGCTTAACGATACCGATTTTTTTACTGGTGACGCTCAAAATACCGCCCCCGACACTCAGGAATTAGAAACTCCCTTCGGTGAACTGTACTTGCGATTTTATCTACCCTCTCAGGACGAGTTTGCCCTTAGTTCCGTGGGTATTCGCGAGGTGATGCAGCAACCAGTCGATCGCATTACCCCCATTCCCAATGCTTCACCCTTGCTTCTCGGCACGATCAATCTTCGGGGTCAAGTGATCTGGGTGGCGGATATCGGGCAATTTTTGGGAGATAGCAGCCCCTTAAACACCGATCGAGCCGAAATCCCTGTAATTGTGATTGAAGAACAGGAAACGATCCTCGGTTTAGCGGTGCAACGTTTGGGAGATATGAAATGGCTCGACCCAGATAAACTAGGTAGTGTCGTCAGTATTCCCGATCAGATCGCGCCATACGTGCGGGGAGAGTGGATTCTGGGCCAAGAATCAAAAAAAACCTTAAGACTACTCGATCATCTGGGCATACTCCGTTCTAGCCGTTGGGCGGCTTAAAACCTCAAAAAAATAGCAGAATAGCATTTATAGTAATTATTTCTTGAAACTACTAACTACTTCACCACTTTATCTTTACTAGGGGAGGGACAAATGCCGTCAGGGAAAGAATATGCGAAACTCTATGGCAAGGCGAACACCGCCTATTGCCAGGGCAACCTTGAGGATGCCGCCGTCATTGTCAAAGAAATGATCAGCAAGTATCCCGATGATGCCAACGTCATCCTTTTACAGGGACACATTTATGTCGGACTACAACAATACAGCTTGGCCGAGGGACGTTACGAAAAAGTGCTGGAATTGGCCAAAAATTCTGCCAATTTCTTTGAGCTGGTAGATTATGCTCGACGGGGTCTCGATCAGATTCAGCAATCGCGTTTTGAAGCCGAGAATGGAGATTTTATGATCGCCGCTGCGGAAAGCATTGCCTACAGCGAGGCAGCTTTCGATCCCAGTCAAGGTTTCAGCAATTCTTTGTCTGGGCGATCGCAAGCTGCTGATCGAGATCAGCAACAGGAGGTAATGGACTGGGATAGTGGTCTTTTCAATGACGAGGATTTCGGAGAGCCTACGGCGGGTACAGTTGATTCCTATGGCGATGATTTTGGGGAATCCGAGGAAACCGCCTTTAGTTCCCTTATCCTGGCTGGTTCAGGCTCTCACGGTTCCCAGTGGTCCGGGGATTCTGCGGATGGAGAACCCCCTTTCCCCTTTTTGGAAGCAGCGGAGATTGACCCGCTGCAGGAAGGGTGGGGCGGTGGGTTAGGATCAACGGGAGAAGCCACTTTTACGGCTGACTGGCGGGAAAATCCCGTCACCGGTCGAGATCAGGAGTTATCCTATGCCGATGCCCCAGAAACAAGCACTTTTGCCATTGAACCGGAACTGCCCCGCCGACAAGCGGCGAAAACTGACCTTAATCAGGGCAGAGTGACTCAAAAAAGATACGAGGAAGACGAAGCCAGAGATTTTAGAGAACTAAAACTCAATGATGAGGATTTAGACGGTTTTTCCCAACTACGTCTGACGGATATAGGCGAAGAACTGGGGGAATCGGAGCTATTTACCGGTTCGGGAGAGGAAGCTTTAACTGCTGGTTTTGTCCCCGAACCCAGGGCGAGCCTTAATGCCAGTTCTGCTGTGGGAGAGCCTAGTTTTCATCCTTCTCGTCTAGAAATCCCCGATGACAAAAGAGATAGTCATCTTGGCCCTGTTTCCGAGCGCCTGTTCGGGCCAGTGGTGGAAGTCAATCCGGGCAAATTAGCCTTTTTTGTCAACGCTTCTTTGGGCAAAAAACAACTAATTTTAGCGGCTTTAGCGGGTATTACCCCAGTGGTGTTAATTTTTGCCGTTAGCACCACCTCTTGGCTTTCTGCAAAAGTTGCCCCCAAAACAGCCCCAATACCACCAGCACCAGCCAGCCTTTCTCCTTGGAGTCAACCGAAACCAGCAATGATGTTATTAACTGGATTGGGAACCTTTGCCCTAACTTGGCTAGGTTTACAGTTGCTAATTAGTCAAATTAAGCGCAGTCTCGACGATTTGCAAAGCCAATTCGATCATCTTTCGGAAGGCAATTTTAACGCTAAAGCGACGATCTACTCGGAAGATGAATTTGGTCAACTGGCCAATCGTTTCAATCAGATGGCCAAGGTGGTGGCAACTATCACCACCTTGGCCCAAGGCCGCGCCGCCGAAACGGAACGGGAACGGAAAAATCTACAAAGGCAAGTGATTCGACTTCTCGATGATGTGGAAGGAGCGGCTCGGGGGGATCTGACCGTGGAAGCGGAGGTAAGTGCCGATGTTTTAGGGGCGGTGGCCGATGCTTTTAATTTGACGATCCAAAACCTGCGCGAAATTGTCCGACAGGTGAAAAAAGCGGCAAAACAGGTGAATCAAGCCAGTACCAATAGTGAATCTTTCGCCCGCAATCAGTCTAGCGATGCCCTGCGGATGGCGGAGGAGTTGGCCGTCACCCTTAATTCGGTACAGATGATGACCGACTCAATTCAAAGGGTGGCAGAAAACGCCAGGGAAGCCGAAGAAGTCGCCCGCACTTCCTCGATTACCGCTCTCAAGGGGGGCGATTCCGTGGAAAGAACCGTAGCGGGAATTCTGCAAATCCGCGACACGGTATCAGAAACGGCGCGAAAAGTCAAGCGTTTGGCAGAAGCTTCCCAGGAAATCTCGAAAATTGTCGCAGTAGTCTCTCAGATTGCCTCGCGAACCAATTTATTGGCTCTTAATGCCTCGATTCAAGCGGCGCGAGCAGGAGATGCAGGCCGCGGTTTTGCGGTGGTGGCCGATGAGGTACGTCAGTTAGCCTATAGATCGGCTAAATCTCTTAAGGAAATTGAACAGATCGTTTTACAGATTCAATCGGAAACGGGTTCGGTAATGATGGCAATGGAGGAAGGGATTCAACAGGTTATCGATGTCACCGAGCGCTCGGAACAGGCCAAGAAGTCCCTAGAAGATATTATCCAAGTTTCTAACCGCATCGATACGCTGGTGCGATCGATTACCGCCGATACGGTCAAACAACGGGAAAATTCCCTCAATGTCGCCCAAGTTATGCAGTCGGTGGAGTTAACCGCTCAGGAAACTTCCCAAGAATCTCAACAGGTGGCGGGTTCTTTGCAAAAATTGGTGAGTATCTCCCGGGAGCTGCTTTCTTCGGTAGAACGGTTTAAGATAGACTCGGAAGATAATTAATAATCGATGAGTGGTAATCAGTGGGTTATTGATCAGCTGCTATCGCTCAAGATTAACCGCTAGAGTTGATAAAGTTATGCCTAAACTTAGTCTCTGCATGATTGTCAAAAATGAAGCCGAAAATCTCCGGCGCTGTTTGGATAGCGTTAAAGAGGTGGTGGATGAGATGATCGTTATGGATACGGGTTCGACCGATGATACGATTGCTATTGCTCAAAGTTACGGTGCTATAGTTCCTAGCTACGATTGGCAGGGTAATTTTTCCGAGGCCAGAAATGAGGCTTTAAAATATGTTACTGGCGATTGGATTTTAGTTCTTGATGCCGATGAGGAATTAAATCCTGCTATCGTACCGAAAATGCGTCGGGCTATGGAAAAAGAGGAAAATTTAGTTATTAATTTAATCCGCCATGAAATCGGAGCCATACAATCACCCTATTCTCTAATTTCGCGGCTATTTCGCCGACATCCTCAAGTCACTTTTACCCGTCCCTATCACTCAATTATTGATGATAATGTGGCTATTTTATTAAAAAAAGAGCCTGATTGGAAAATAGTTGAACTGCCAGAAATTGCGATCTTTCACTACGGTTACACCGTCGATAAAATAGCCAGCCTAGATAAGTTTGAACGGGCAAGAAAAGCGATGGAGGGCTTTTATCAACAACATCCCCACGATCCCTATGTGTGTAGTAAATTGGGAGGGTTATATCTGAAGATTGGCAGGGATAAAGAGGGTTTTAAGCTGCTCAAACATGGTTTAAAATGCCATGGCTCTAATCCACATATTTTATACGAGTTATATTATCATCTCGCTAATTATTATTATTCAGTGGAGGAATTTAAGCAATCAGGCGATCATTTTGTTAAAGCGATTAAGCAGCCAATTTTAGATAAATTAAAACTGGGTGCTTATAATAATTTCGGTGGGTTATTATACGAAGCAGAAAAATACGAAACTGCCTTATCTGTCTTTGAGAAAACCGTAGAAATTGATCCTAGCTATGCTGATGGTTACTATAATTTAGGACTGGTTCTCAAACAACTGCACCGGCTACCAGAATCGATTAAAGCTTATAAAAAAGCTCTCAAGTTAAACCCGGATAATCCCACTATTTACCAAAATCTAGGGGTTGCTTATATAGTTTTCGGTAGTTATAATGAGGCGATCGAGATTTGGCAAAAAGGCCTACAATTATTGAAAGATCAGGGTAATTTCTCTCGCGCTGAAATGCTACAAGAAACCCTAAAAGCTTTGGGAGCAAGTGTATTGAAGGATGAACAGTAACTGTTCAGAGTTGTTGGCAAGATTGGGAGCAGCCACTGCATTTAAATTGCGAATAAGCAGTTTAAATGCAGTACATCTGATTGCTAAAACCCTGTCTAGTCAACTCCTGTGAGGATTTTTGCGAATTAATTCTTGATAGGATTATCGAGAAGTTAGACGCTGAAGACTTAGGGGTTTTGATAGAAATTATCAAGAGATAATTGCTGCCGTGTAATTGACCTTGACAAGAAATGCTATAATTTCCTAGCAAGGGGGGAAATTAATCCCTCTCGGTGTTGCCGTCGCACAATTTTGTCGGTTACTGGTTCTCGTCAGCTTGTCTGTCAAATATACCAATTCTATTTTGAATCGGTGCCGTTATGTCAAGATTCAATATTTCTGGCTGCAACGGAACTGGAAAATAAAACAATCTATTTCTTCAAATCTTCTTACCTTGGACAAAAATAATGAAATTCGAGGAAATCCAAGAGATTCTTAATGGGCAACTGCTCAAGCTTGAGAATCGCTGTCTCAATGACACAGAACAATTATTATTGCGAGGACTTTGGCAGAAAAAGAACTATCAAGAAATTGCCCAAGAAAATGGTTATAGTAGCGGCTATCTTGCCAATGTAGTTGCCCCAGGACTCTATAATAGAGTCTCGCAACTGATCGGACAAACGATCAATAAGAAAAATTTTTTATCTAGACTACAATCTCATTTTACCAACTCCACATCGCTTCAGTATTGCGATCAGGAATATCTCCAAAATGAGCGTCCAGAATACCCCGATGCTCCTATTCCCTATAATTCTTATTATTATCTAAAACGAACAAAACTTGAAGCAAAAATTATCGAGGAAATCGGACAATCTGGGGCGTTAGTACGCATTAAAGCTCCCAAAAAATGGGGGAAAACGTCTTTATTATTAACAATTTTAGAGGCTTGTCAACAGCAATTCGGTTATCAAATTGTTAGTTTAGATTTACAAAAAGCAGACCAAGACATCATAGCAAATTTTAACAAGTTCTTACGCTGGATCTGCCGTAATTGCGCTCGGCAGTTGAATTTAGAAGCCAAATTAGATGATTATTGGGATGAAGATATAGGAATTAAAATGAGTTGGACAATTTATTTTGAAGAGTATATTTTACGAGAGATAAAACAGCCACTGGTATTGGCTTTAGACGAAGTGCATCGAGTCTTTGAACATCCGAAAGTAGCGGAAGATTTTTTACCTTTAATCAGAGCTTGTTATGAAGAATCTAAGCGATCTCCCCTGTGGCAGAAATTACGTTTAATTATTGTTCAATCCACAGAATCTTATGTTTCTCTGCGATTAGAACAGTCTCCTTTTAATGTGGGATTACCCATAGAGTTACAGGGTTTTGGTCAAGAACAAGTGGCAGAATTGGCAAAAAAATATCAATTAAATGAATTAGCAACCAACGAAATTCAACAGTTGATCGACTTAGTGGGGGGACATCCTGCCTTGATTCATTTAGCGATTTATCATCTTAGCCAAGAGCGAATCACGATGCCAGATTTAATCAAATCAGCAACTACATCAACGGGGATTTATTCCTCTCATTTACAGCTGCACTGGGTCACTTTACAAAAACAACCCGAACTTGCTGGTATTTTTCAACAGATTTGTCAAGGGAATCAACCAATGATAGTCGATCCAATTATTGCTTACAAACTTAATAGTATGGGTTTAATTAAACTCAGAGAAAATCAAGCAATTGTCAGCTGTCAGTTGTATCAAAAGTACTTTATAAGCCAATATACTGGTTCAGTATAAATAAATTTTTGAACCATGGTATTAAGATAGCGATCGCTCAAGCCAATCATTATTAAATATCGTCTGATAAATCCGATTATGAACGTCCATTTTTCCATGGCGTTTTACCACTAATCCAGATAAAAATAACTCAGGTAAATAGGGATTGTTATCAATCTGTATTGGTTCTTGATGCAGGATTTGTCGATACAAGGTTAATAACTGGGGTCGGTTTGGACTTTGAAGAAGGCGATCTTGAATGGTTTTTAAATGTTCGGGTTGATCCTGCATCTCCCAATCTTGAATAATTTTTTCTGCTACTAAGTTGGCCAACCATTGTTCTTCTTGATTAGAGGAGATTGGTTGCTCACTATCCCGCATCAGTTGACAGAGTTTTTGAGTTAAGAAAGGTTGCCCTCCCGTCCAGCTTAAGACTTGTTTGAGCATTGTCTGAAGATTACTGACTTTTTCTGTTAACCCATATAATAAAGGTTGGGCTTCGTGTTCTTTAAAACTTGCTAATTCAATAGCGTTACCAATATTAAAAGGTGTTTTCTGGGGGTCAGTAATTAAAGCTGAAGGTGTGGTAGCACCAAAAAAGGCAAAAGTTAGCTCTTGAAATTGAGGTTGAATCGCTCTCTGGTTATAAAAAGAACGAATTAAAGCAAAAAAGTCAGAGACATCAAATTTTAACCCTAAAATGCTATCAATTTCATCAATAAATATAACAGTCGATTTTCCAGATTGCCGCTGATCAAAATCGTCATTAACTAGAAGAAAATTTTCTATAAATTGTCCTAATCGTTGTACAGGAGGCAGGTCTAATTGTTCACTCCACCAAGCTTTAAAAGTTTTCAATTCTTTGATTAATCCAAAACTGCGGAGCAGATCAACGGCTAATCCTTTATACCATTGTTCGGGGCTAATATTGTCTGTTCCTAGCCGAGTTAAGTCAATTACTGCACATCTAATTCCCTCCTTTTGTAATTGGCTCATCATCCGTACCATTAAGCTAGATTTTCCCATTTGACGTGCATTTAAAACATAGCAAAATAGACCTTGTTTGAGAGCTTTATAAAGATTGCGATCGGCTTGTCGAACCACATAATTCGGTGCATCCATCGGTAAACTGCCCCCCACTTGATAGACAAATTTGGGAGGTTGTTCAGCACTTTTAAGTAGGTCATTTTCCAAGATAAGTTCTGCTTGAGTTGCTTTCAGTACCTCTAAAGTATTTGTGAGTTCTTTTGTCCGTTCTTCTACTCTTTGTTCTAAGGTTTGATAGAGTCTTGAGTTATTAATAGAGATAGCAGCTTGAGCTGCTAGAATATTTAATAGTTCAACTCTTTCTGAGGTAAATGCGCCTGTTGTTAAATTATTTTCTAAATAAACAATTCCTTTTAATTGACCTTGATTGAGTAAAGGAATACAAAGAATGGATTTAGTTTTTTTAGCCACAATATAATAATCATTAGTAAATTGACCTTCAGAAGTGGCATCATTTAAAACGATAGTTTCTTTTATCCGAGCGACATAGTAAATAATACTGGTGGGTAAGATAGGAATTGAATGATCATAGTCGATAGATTCTATGGGAATCGGCTGTAAGATATTAAGCGTTTCTTGATCAATTGTTCCTTGAGCTTCAATGACCCAATTTCCTTCCTGTTCTAAAATCAGACAACCTTTCTGCGCTCCTGCATTTTCAATGACAATTTTCATTAAGTTTTGCAGAAGATTTTCTAGTTTAATTTCTCCAGAAATCGCTTGCCAGGCTTTAAGAATAGTGGTTAAATCAAGAACTGCTCCATCATTACCAGTGGTTGAAATGGTGGTACTCAGTCCTTTAGATTTGTTTTGATTGCTGATGCCTAATAAATATTGAGGGTATTCTTCTTCTAATTGTTTAACTTTGGCCTTTGCACCCCAACAAATGTAACAATGATGAGCATTTCTAAGATACAATTTTCCAAATTCTTCTCTACCTAAAGTAAAATAAAATTCAGAGGCACGTTCATAAGCTAAAGCCTCTTCATGGATAAATTCATATTTCTTTGCTCCTGCTATAGCACTATCATAATATTTCATTGCTGTCAAAGGTTTTCTCAAAACACGAGCCATTTCTGCCTGTATTAAATTGTATTTATGCTGAAAATTCATCGGGGCATGATCTTGCCAACATTTCATCAGTTTCTGATTTTCTTTGACTTGCTTAAGATATTGTTTTTTATTTTTTTGATCGAGGGATGGATATTGAGTTAGTAATGCCAAAGAATAATAAAAATTATGTTCTGTAAAAATAATTTCCGCTTTCACAAAACCTGAATATTCAAGGGCGATCTTACTGTTTTCTATTGCTTGAGGATAATCTTTAAACAAGTAACAAAGCCAAGCTTTATAAAAATAAATATTAAAGACAGAAATTCGATTGTTAACTTGGAGTAACTGCCTTAAAGACTTTTCCTCGTCGAGGATAGTACCCGTCAAGTTTTTGACGACGGATTCATTTACTAAAATTTCGACAAATTGGGCGCATATTTTTATTAAATTTAAGGGATGTTCTTGCTGATATTGAGCAATAAAATCAATATATTGTTTTTGCTGATTATGAACGAATTCTAAGTTATTCCCTACAAATAATAAATGATCGCAGTAGAAATTAGCCCCATGGCAAGCAAATTCAAGATCGCCAACTTCTAGAGCCTTTTGGATAGATTTCTTAAGGGGTTCAAGCGTTTGTTTAATATGATGTTTTTTATAGGTTATATTAATGGAAATTGAGACATAAGCTTTAGCCCAAAAATTCTTGGCATTTAATTTCTCTAAAACCTGTAAAGATAATTGTCCAAGTTGATAAGCTAAATCAATATCTAACATGAGCCAAGCAATAAGCGAGCCGTAATTAATATAAGCGTAAATCGCTGAGGGTGAATTGCCATACTGCTGGGATAGGGTAATCTCAGTATAGAGAATTGGTAATACTATAGAACTTTCAGCAAAACAAGCAGGACCCAAAATAAGACTAAAAATCTTCATTGCAATCAACTTATTAGGTTCTTTCATCACTCCTAATCTGGCTAATTTTTCAATGTTTAACGCTTGTGGTGGTGATTCCACTAAAGATATGCCTAAAATTTCTAAAGCTTTTTGTCCGTTATTTAGAGCTAAATCTATTGCGCCTCTAGCCAAGTTTATTTTAATCTTTATTTCGTAAAATTTAACTTGTTCTAAAGGACTTCGGACGTGCAGTAAAGCAAAATCACAGAGATTATCAGCCGTTTCTAGATTAGTATTCAGATAGTGAGCTTCTACTAATTCAAGATAAATATTAAAGGTAAGCTCATATTGCTTTTGCCAACTATCTAATAATAAAAGCTGACAAGCAAAATGTAAATAATTTACTGAAGCTTGGTAAGCATTAGCCGATTTAGCTTTTTTTCCCGCCCTTAAATTTAATTGACACAACTGTTCTTTATCTGAGGTATCCTTTAATAAATCAATCCCAAAATTGAGTTGATTAACTATGTCAAATAATTTGTTTTGTTGAGCTTGAGTAGTTGTCTTTTTGAGAAGAAATTGACCAATTTGCAAGTGAGTTGCTTTTCGTTCTGATTCGGGAATAAGTGAATAGGCTGCTTGCTGTACTCTATCGTGTAAAAATTTGTATTTAATCTCTACATTTTCTAAATTTAACTTTTGGTATTCTATCTGATCAAACAATAAAGGAAGTTTATAGTCTTCTGACTGAGGTAAAATAAATCCTTGTTGAAGAGCTATCGCTAATTCTTTCGCTGTAGCGGAGATAGATTTTTGTTGAACAAATGCCAATAAATCTAAACTAAAAGAGTTGCCAATACAAGCAGCTAATTTGATTATTTGTTGCGTTTTTTCAGGAAGTTTACCAATATTTCTAGCAATTAATTCCACAACATTATAATCAGTAATACCGACAGATTGTATAGCCTCACTAGACCAAATCCAACGATCTATATTGACTTGATAGGTTATTAAATTTTCACTGTATAAAGTTTTAAGAAACTGAGAGATAAAGAAAGGATTGCCTTGGGTTTTATAAAAAATTAATTCGGCTAAATCTTTAAGCTCATCCCTATTAACCTTACCGTTAAAAGTTTCCTCAATTAATTGTCGAACATTGTCATAAGATAAGGGTTGAATTTCAAGATGATTGATCACTAAATGGGTAGTTTTTAGTTTCTCTAGCATCAAGGTTAAGGGATGAGTTGAACTAACCTCGTTATCTCGATAAGCACCAATAAAAAACAAATATTTGCCTCTTTTATCGGTCACTATAAGTTGCAATAATTTTAGGGATGCCGAATCTATCCATTGTAAATCATCAAGAAAAATTACCAAAGGATGATTAGGAGTACAAAAAACCTTGATGAACTCTTTAAAAACTTGATTAAAACGATTTTCAGCTTCTAGAGAGTTTAATTGAGGAACTTCTGGCTGTTTACCAATGATTAATTCAACTTCAGGAATGACATCGATAATAATTTGAGCATTTGGCGTAATAGCCCTGATAATATGGTCTTTCCAACCTTCAATTTCCCTCTGATTTTCAGTTAATAACTGGCGAATCAATTCTTGAAATGCTTGAATCAGAGCTAGATAAGGAATATTGCGTTTTAACTGCTCAAATTTTCCCCTAATAAAATATCCTCTTGCTTCAACAATTGCTTTTTGAACTTCATTAACAATGGATGTCTTACCAATTCCTGAATAACCAGAGACTAACATTATTTCGATGGCAGATTCAACTTTTTCTACTCCTACTACTTTTGGGTGTGCTACTCGTTTGAATGCTTCTAGTAATCTCACTATTTCTTGACTTCTTCCATAGAGTTTTTGAGGAATCAGCAATTGATTGGGATAATCCCGTTCTCCCAAAGCAAAAATCTTAAGCCGGCTCTGTTTTTCTAGTTGACATAAACAAGTTTCCAAATCAAATTTGAGTCCAGCAGCACTTTGATAACGCTCTTCTGCATTTTTTGCCATTAGTTTTCTAACAATGTTAGAAATCATCGGCGGAACTGAGAATTGTTCTAAAGGAGGAGGTTGTTTCGCAATATGACAATGAACTAACTCCATCAAATCCTGAGATCTAAAGGGCAACATTCCTGTGAGCATTTCATAAAAGGTCACTCCCAAAGAATAAAAATCACTGCGATAGTCAATCCGGCGATTCATTCGTCCCGTTTGTTCTGGGGACATATAAGCCAGTGTTCCTTGTAAAAAGCGAGGATTGGTAATAGTTTGCCGCTCAAATGTTAGGTTAGAAGCAATGCTAAAATCAGTCAGTTTAACCTGTTTTGTTTCTTGGTTGATGAGGATATTACTGGGTTTAATGTCTTTATGAATAATGGGAACTTGGTGAATCTTAATTAAGATGTCTGCTAAGGAGATAGCAATGGTTAAAAACTGAGAAATAGAAAGGTGTTGGGTTGTTAAAAATTCAGCTAAAGATTGACCACCAAAATCTTCGAGAATTAGGGCAAAAACATGACGATAGTTAACCAAAACATAGGATTTAATTACCCCATCATAGTTTAAATTTTGAATAATTTCATGCTCCTGTCTCCAACAAACGATCTCTTCTATGGAGGGATATTCAGCTTTGAGAACTTTGATGATTACGGGTTGTTCTTTCTGACAAGATTTACCCCGATAAACGACGCTTTTAACCCCTTCGTAAATCTTGTGATTAATCTCATAGTTAGGAAGAGCGAACATCGAATCCTTATCTCCTACACTAAATGTCAATTATCTGATGGAAAGAAGGGATATATTTCATCTTCAAAAAGTTTTTGAATATCGGGGGAACTGTCGTTTACCAACTGCTGAAAATCCGATTTGACAGAAATATTGTAACTCACTTGACGGCGACCAATTTTGGGAAGCCAAGCCGTGTGCAAACTATAACCAAAATTTAAATCCTGATGTCTTAGCTTAGTCAAAGGACCTTGGGCGAGGTCCCCCCCATCAAAAATCCAAAATTCGCTACTACTAGGGGTAAAGACACTACAAATAATGTAACCCTCTGTAGAATTTTCTTCGCTGCCATAACGAGGAACAAACTGAGGAGAACTACCAATATATCCCCTAGGAAACTGATAAGAATCGGCAATCTTCAGGAAATCATCTGGGGTATGTAATCGAAACAGGGAAGATGGAACGCCTTGTTTCGCTAAATTCAGTAAATCCTCCAAAGCCACTGCTCGGTAGGGGGTATCTTTATATAAATCATAGAGAAACTTTGTCATCGTTTCCTGCCAAAGTCCAAAGGAAATCCAGTAAATATTATCGAGTCGTTTGGGCTGCCTTCCTGATGATAACCGATCTCGGTAAGCGTATAAACCCGTTCCCCAAGTATAGGGAGATGAGTAGATAACATTTGATTGAATGACTTCTCCTCGGTTTCCATCAATTACATAGCGTCCCAAACGGCTAATATCCATCTCATTGGGTTCCATAGAATAAACCCGCTTGGCGATTGGATGATAGGGTGGGTAAGCCGATAAGTCATATTTACGAATCCACTCAGCCACATCCCAAGAAGCAATGTGAGCAACATGAAGCGTAATCTCTCCATCAGGATTTTCGTAATCAACCAAAAAGTGAGCGGCTGGTAAAGGAATGACGAGTTTTTTAGCGATGACAGTCACTTCTTTGTCAGAATAAGCAGGGTTTTGTCCTGCTTTCAAATCGCTACGGGAAACAATATAAATAGAGGAATTAGGCAGATTGGGAGATTCAAGTAATTCTCGGAGAGTTTCTTCGACTTTCTTATTATTTGGCAAGGGATTATTGAGCACCTGCTCTATCCCAGTAATGAAAGATGTATCCATTAAAATCACATAGTCTTTAGTGACACCAATTTGATGTATAGTTTGTTTAATTCTCACGGGTGAGCCACTGGGAAGTAGTAATTTCCAGCGTTCCAAATAACCTGTTCCATCCCAACGAATTAAATAGACAAAATCGCTAATATTTTCCCCAATTAATCTTAGCAATATCTCTATATTTTTTTGGATAACATCTTGTCCCAATTGAAGACTAAACCGCAGAATATCTCGAATGATCCCAGCATCAAAAAAACCAATTACTGTGGAAACTAATTGGTAAATTTCCTCTGGTAGTTCCTCTAAGGCTAATATAGCAGGTAGTGTTTCCATAAAATTGATAATGGCTCTACCATAATTTACACTAAACATCTCGCCTGTATAAGCATCAAAAGCAGGATGGGCGGTACTCAGAATCGGCTTGAAGGGATATTTAGGCTTGTTAATCTCCGCTTGCCATTCTTGATTAGAGCCAACAGGTGTAACGACTTCAAGTGTTTCGGTATCTAGTTCATAGGGACGGCTTACATCATAAGTCACCAGCAAACGGTCCAGGGATTCATCCGCTGATGGCATGGGTAAAAAGGCAGTATTTAGCTCATTACGAAAGCCAAGCGAATAAGAAAAGCGGACAATTCCATGATTGCGAAATCTATATTTTTCGTAGGGGCTTCCTAGTTGGGTTGCTTTATCTGCATAATAGTCTGCGGGTTTAACCAACCTTGTTTTAATTCTCGCTTCACCGGGCCGATCAAAATCGAGTCGGTAAATCATACCGTCGCCATTCAAAAATGAGTCTCCATCAGGAAAAGGGAGACCCCCAGAATCAACCGTTCCTACTGGTGCGACCATAAAAAAATGACCCTGCAAGTCTTCTGGTAATTGCCCTTCAATCTCTAAGTTAAGCTCCGTGTGTTCACATCTATTCGCAGTCAGGATTGATTCTGGGATCAAGGGACAACCAGAAGGTAAGTTAGAACTATAATTATTGGGGTTTTCAGTCATAATATCTTAATAATCTGAGATTGATAGGGAAAATACTTGGATTAAGTTCAACCTAATCTTATTCTTTATATCATACTATAAATTTTTATACTCTTCGTCAAGCTTCCATAACCAATAGGGAAGCCAACCACACCCGGACTCTAGAAACGCCACTCTCAGCCTCCGATGACGTTCTAACACCCCCCCTTCAATTAAGGCTAACAGTGCCATCATTTGTTCCATCGGGTGAGAACAAGCATGAAGCGCAAACCGACTATTAAATCGCTCTGCACCAGTGGTGGATAAGCGGCTATGAGTGCCTTCATGAATTCCTACAGCCATGTCCAAATCCTCGCAGGCCGTCCAAAAGGGTTCATAGGCTGGATCGCTCAAAATTCTGCCTTTAACGGGGTTAGGGCGCAAAAAAACCGCCTTCCAGCCCAAGTTTGCCATGCGGTGTAGCTCTTTTACCATGTCTTCGGGATCGTGTTGATTGACTGCAGCGACTCCTTTGAGTCTGGCCGGGTCATAGCTACAAAATTCTTCATATAACCATGTATTGTAAGCACGGACAAAAGCCCCCATCACTTCAGCAGGTAGGCTATCAATGGCAAATAACCACAGTCCGTAATTAGGATAAATAAAAGCCACATCTATGCCCATTTGTGTCATAGATTGAACATGGGACTCTGGGTTATAGCGATTGAGATAAGCATGGGGATGAGCTTGCATCATCTGCTTATTCCCTTCTGCTTGGACTTGTGGGGAGATTTTTTGACTAATCGGTTCTCCTTTGATTTTCATGTCAGCAGAAGGATCAAATTCCCTAAATTTAGGTTCTAGGTATTGTCCCCACATTGCGGGGGGTTCAATGACATGGGAATCAGCATCAATAATTTTGTACCCGTTGAGCATAGAGGTTTTTTGGGAATTTTCTACCTAAATTATATTTGATTGGGAAAAAGCGATCGCTTTTTTGCGGCTTTCTTTTCATCCCCTAAAACTGCCTGGATTGATTGGGTTAAACTTGATACAGCACTTTATTAAACTTAACGAATGGAAGCGATTGAATTTAAAATGATTCTTCATGATGGCACAGTTGTCATTCCCCCTGAATACCCCTCTAAGTGGGAAGGTAAGGCGATCCGTGTGATACTCTGAAGGGGTTTTGAGCTTGACTCAACCTTCTAAGATACATATCATGTATGTATAACATTTGAATATGATCCCAGAAAAGTAAAAACCAACTGGCAAAAGCACGGTGTTTCCTTTGCAGAAGCTGAAATGGTGTTTTTTGATCCCCTCGCTATTCATGATCTTGATCCCGATTGTATAACAGAAGAACGTTTTATTGCAATGGGGATGGGAAACATGGGATCACTATTAGTGGTTATTTATACTTTGCGAGGTGAAGTCATTCCCTTGATTTCCGCTCGTCGTGCTACAAAACAAGAGAGAAAAACTTATGAGAAAGGAATATGATTTTTCTAAAGGAAAACGAGGGGCGCTCATTTCCTCTCAGGGAAAAACACGCATTACCATTTATCTAGATGATGAGATTCTAGCTTATTTTCGAGAACAGGCTGAAACCGCAGGAATGGGTTATCAAACCCTAATTAATGAGGCTTTAAAACAATATATCCAATCTCCTTCTGAGCGATCGCTCACTCAGTCCGATTTACGCCGTATTCTTCGGGAAGAATTATCAGCCCTCCAATAATGTTGCTTGTGATAGTTAAAAGTTAGGCGATCGCTGTCTGTTTTCAAGGATTGCGATCGCTTTTTAATTTTTTCTTGTCAAAGTTTAGTTAAACGGTAAGAGGGGTAATTTTGTAAAGATGTGCTAAATTGGAAGCTTTTTGTAGATCACCTTGACGAAGGGCTTCTCGGACATCATCTAATTTTTGAGCGTCTTCTAATGATAAATAGGGCGACCATCCTTCGGGAGTCTCAATCAGTTCTACTTCCACTTCAGCCATGTACTCTCCAATGTGGATGAGTTTAATGTGAGGCTTTTTTGTCATGGTTTTCTCCTTGTAAAATCACTTGACCAACGTGCTGGATCAGGTCTATAGGCAGTGACTAGAACAGCAGGCGATTCGGTATTCTTGGCTATACCCCAAACCACATGAACGGGTTTACCCTGACTATCTTTCTGTAAGACTAGCACACAACGCCCTTTAGGATATTCCGGGTAATCTTCGAGAATGACAGCTTCTCTAATACCTGTTATCACATCCCTTACCAGAATACCGTCATTTGCTAGTTCATCGTAGCCATGGGCTGATATTTTGACTTGCCCACGGGAAAGTAAAGCCAGAACTAATTGGAAGGTTATACTCATCATCTAATCATAGCATCTCTTTATTCAAGGAAGAAGGTGATCGCTGTCTGTTTTCAAGAATTGCGATCGCTTTTTTGCTGCCTTCTTTTCATCCCCTAAAACCGCTACAAGTCAGAGGGTAAAAGGGTTTTGAGGATTTTAGCCGAATGATTAATTCATTAGTTCTACTTTCAGGGATGAGGGAGTCATACCATAAAGTCACCCTTTGAATCTAATACAAATCTAATATAAATCTCATATAAAAGTTAATATTCTGCTCAAAAAAACCTATTAGAAAAGTATTAACTTTAGAGATTGCCATTACTCAAAATAAAACTTATTCTGGTATCAAAGGTGATTGAACCAATCACTTTTAACCCCAAAGACAAGGCATTTTGCTTAAGGCATTATGGCTAACTCGAAAAATTCAGAAATGGATTTTTGAGAGTGTTTTAGGGGTAGAGAATTAATTGGCAACCAGTTAAAAAGAGGACTATCTATTATGGGTGATTGGCAAATACAATACCGTAATCTATCTTCTCAGGAAGTGATGATAACACATTATGGTGGAGTAACCCAAGCTGTAGTTGGCGAAATCAATCATGAGCCAGACCAAAAACTAGGAGTTGGTGGATCGGACTACCTTTCTATGGATCAGAATGCGATGAAATTTATCGCAGATGGAGATATAGATTTCTACCAAGGTATTGTCGGAAAAGGACAAACCTTGTGGGTTCGTATTCATGTTCCTATCCAAGTATTTGGAATTGGTACTTCACCTTATTGGTTTTATCTTATCAATAGGGGTGGTGATCCTGGGCTAGATTCGCCTTCATGGTCTCAGCATGATTCAGATACGGTAAATACAACTTTCGGTGAACTGATGGTTACGATGAGTCCGACTAAAAGTCATTCGACAATTACAGTCAATGTTACTTTAGAGGATCAATCTTAGCCTAATCACGTTTAACACTAAGCTCATTTGAGCTTAAATTTCACAGTACATTTCATCTAAAACAAGGAGAATTATCATGGCATTTGAAGAGGAATTGTTCGATTCTGTTATTGAAGATGAAGAACTTATGGGAATAGCAAGAGAAGTAGAAGGATACGGAACCTTCTCAGAAGAAAGTATTGTAAGAGAAGAAGTAACTACTTTCACAGATCAAGTGCTATCGTCCGCCAAAACCTTCAAAGACTGGGTAGTTTCAAAATTGAAAGGGCTTACTCTCACTGATGTTGTTATGGTTGGTACTGGCGTTATTATGCTGTACGAATTCATTGAGAAGCAAGCTCAAAAATCCTCACAAAGTGGCAAAATGATTGCCTTAAGTGAGGCAATTAAAGGGGCTAAACAGACCTTAGAAACTGATTACGACAGAACAATTGTCCAAGCGGCAAAAAAACAGCAATCAAATCCCAATTTTTCCACGTGGCCAAAAGAAGTTCAAGATACCATCACAAGTGAAGCAAACATGAATGGTGAAGTCTATTGGTTAGTGATTGGACCAAAAATCATGGAAGCAATGGCAACAATGCCTATCTATGATGCCTCTCATTAATCAGTGTGATAAAGGCGCATTAGCCTAACACAGAAGCGAGGAAACAGTTTCTTCACTTTTCCTCGCTCGTTAATTATTGTTTGTTGACTTTTGTACTTTCCTAAAAGGAGAAATTTATGGAAGAACTATTTGCTGCCTTATTAGAGGTTATTGTTGAAGGTGATCTCATCGCGGAAGCTGCACTTTTTATCTCGGAAGATATTCTATCAGAAGTCGCATTTTCAATGGAAATGCTAGGGGAGGTTTATTCAACAATGGTTGAGTCCTTAAGTGTTTTCAAAGAATGGATGGTTACAACCTTTGAGTTAACAGAAGATGTCGTTAATGCCATGCTAGGACTTCAGATTATGTACAATATGATCTATACCCATTATCAACAAGTTGCCAAAAGTGGCAGATGTATTTCTGTATCGGTAGCTCTCGAAGATATAGAAGCAACGTTGAAAAAAAATTTCATACAGATGATTGAACTTGCCCGTAAACAGATAGCCCAACCAAATTTTAGCAAGTTACCAGCAGATATTCAGAAGCGTATTCGTGATATTGAGCATCAGGCACCCATGCAATACTGGTTATCCGTAAAAATTGATATCATGCACTCTCTTATGAAGTTACCAATATACAGTCATAGCTAAACACTTCCATATATTTCTGTGACATGAAATCTCAATTGACATCTCTAGAAAATACTCTAAGACTATTATTATGGATGTCTAATTAGATAAATATTTCACGATTTTCAGGATTTATAGTCATTTCAGATAAGTCTGATACACTCTAGACCAGTTAAACCCTTATGAACTCTGGCATTGATATTCTTAATCTTAATTGAAATGACTATAAAAGATGAAAGAATCTAACAATTTGTATTCAATGGATAGAAATATTATAGGAAGTAGAGTTATTCTTGTTCGTCCTCATTTAGATTTTATAGATGAGTTTCTTGCTGCTGTTGAGTCTAGTAAATCGCTACACACTCCATGGGTGAAACCTCCTTCTACTAAAAACGAATTTATCGCTTATTTACAAAATACGGTTCGGCCATCTAGGGAATCTTTTTGGGTACGATCTACATTAGATTCAAGCCTCGTTGGTGTCATTGAAGTCCGAAGCATCTTACCTTCAGTTGATGACTCTGGAACTATTAGCTACTTTGCTTTTAATCCATGGTCGGGTTGCGGACTTATGCGAGAAGCTCTAACACATTTTATCACTTTTATTTTTAAAAGTCGGAAGCTGAGACGATTAATAGCTGATATCGAAGCTGAAAATACAAATTCGCTAGGTCTTGTTTTTAGACTTGGCTTTCAGCAAGACGGAGATGTAACTAAATTACTTACAGATGGCTCATTTCGCAACTATCAAAAATGGGTACTATACAGCGATGATTGGCTCAAAAGCATTGTAATCTAAGGAGGCGCATAATTGCTGATTTTCTGACAAACATTAGTGCAATCACCTGATCTTGTAGGTTGGGTTGAGGCAAATACCTACACCGCACCAACGTCCAAGACCCAGACCCTGTAAAGGAATGATTACTATTGTAGCTGATGACGAAGAACACTTGCAAGACTTTGCGGAGTATTTGCCTTGAAATACTTACTTGATACTCATACTTTGCTTTGGTACACCCTTAAGAAGCTGATCTTGTAAATTGGGTTATCTTTAATTAAGTTTCTCCCTTACTTAAATTATGACAAAACAATTGAATGTCATTGATTATGGTTTGATAAGAATTAACAATTTGATGGGCGATGATTAAAACCTTTTCCTCATCTAATTGGCAAGAATAAGCACTTCTCACCAGATGACGAAACCGCCGTAACTCATCCAAAATGAGCCTTGTTTCTTCTGTAATAACTGCTTTTCTCACCCTAGGTATATCAACAGACATTTGCTCTAATAAATCTCGATGCCATTTATCCCCCGTTGGGAATCTTTGATCAATTTTTTTAGCAATCACTTCAAATATACGCTCAATTCCAGTATAAACTCCATGGAAATTAAGCGCAATAGAATTAATTAATGCGTTTTGATACATGACATCCGATTGATTAGATAATTCTCTTAAAAATATCTCTAACTGTTGTAGGGCTTGAAGAATTTTATTGAGTTCTTGATTAATTCTATCTTGAATTGATAAATTAGTCATAATTCAACCCCCTGAGCAATTGCTGCTAAAATATAAGGAGGAGCCTTTTGAACTTCTACTAAATCCACCTCAAAATCCTGTCCATTATCTAACTCTGCTATCGCCTTAAAATAATCTTTCTCTGGTAAATCCCAAACCGCTAAATCAAGATCAGAATGGGGAGTTATTTCTTCATAATTTAACAATGAACCAAATAAAACAACTTTCGTGACTCCATACTTCTCTTTAAGGAGACTAGCACATTTTTGAGCAATTTTTAACCCTGCTTATTGCCGTTGTTTCATCTCTAATAGAAATTGTTCACGGGTTGCTCTCGCTGCTAAAACTTCAGCAATAATCTCTTGTTTTCGTTCTTCAGTTAACTGTGTCATTATGATTACCCCTAAATCATTGAATATCAATAGTTTCTATAATAGCAATTTTTGTGATCAGCGATCGCTTCTTCTTCTCGATTGGATTGAAACAACGAAACCCAACAATAATAAAGGTGTGTTACTGCGGTGACACACCTTTTATCTATCAGTCATCAGGAGAGCTTATTTATTTTCTGCTTAGATCAGTTAAAATTGAGGAATGATCGGCCTAGAAATTGGGTTTATCTTCGTACTTAACCTTAACATGAGAGTGTAGGCTGGGTTTCACTATCGTTCAACCCAACCGTATTTTATCTGTTCCTTGCTGAGATTCAGTTAAAATTGTAGCGTTATCACCATGAGTTAGATAGAACCCAACATCCATGATCAACTCTCTCAAAGAAGCCCAGGCTAAACTCCCCGAACTGATTGACAATCTCAAACTGGGGGAAGAATTGTTAATCACCGACAATAATCGTCCAATTGCCCAATTAATCGGGCAAATACCCATACCGCCCCAACGCCTAGTCCCCGGACTATGTCAAGGAATAATTACCATCGTAGCTGATGACGAAGAACATTGGCAAGATTTTTTGAAAACTTAAATAGAGATTTAACACTATGACTAAATTAGATATAGCTCAAGCTAAATCCGATCTCTCAAAACTTCTCGATTTGGCAATTAACGGAGAAGAAATTGTTATTATGCAAGGCGACGAGCCAGTAGCCAAAATTTCCCCCATCAAACGACCCTTAAAACGAGGAAGTGCTAAGGGAAAAGTATGGATGAGCGATGACTTTGATGAACCTCTTGAAGACTTTCAAAATTACAGGGAATGACTTTTTTATTGGACACACATATTTTTCTTTGGTTTGTTAATGACGATCCTAGATTAAGCAATGCTCTCAAAGATTTAATTGAAGATGAGAACAATTTTAGTTATCTTAGTATCGCCAGTCTTTGGGAAATGTCTATTAAATATAATTTAGGAAAGTTAAGGTTAGTTCCTTCCTATGAAGAGTTTATTGAGAAAGAAGTGAACGAAAGTAGGATTGTTTTACTAAATCTTGAACTAGAGCATCTAAAAATTAATGCTTCTCTACCTTTTCACCACAGAGATCCTTTTGATCGCATTATTATTGCTCAATCTATGGCTGAGAATCTCCCTATCATTACAAGTGATTCAATTTTCAGTCAATATTCGATTGCGCTTATTTAGTGTAACTCAACAAATGAAAATATTATTGATCTTAGATCAAGATGAAGGAATAGCTCCCAATGATCCAGCCGCTCTTCTAGATTAGATTGAAGCAACGAAAACCAACACTAATAAAGGTGTGTTACTTCGCTGACATACCTTTTACCTATCAGTTATAATGGAAAGGTTTGAAGCCTAGACTTTCATCGAAAATTTTGGGTCTGAAACCCCGTCGTTCTACGACGGCTTTACTGTTAAATATTAGCGCATTTACACGATATATGCTAAAATGTGAGACATGGAAAAAGCCTATTTTTACCGATTTTACCCAACACCCGAACAAGAGTCGCTATTGCGACGCACTTTGGGCTGTGTAAGATTAGTTTACAACAAAGCTCTCCACGAACGAACACAAGCTTGGTATGAAAGACAAGAAAGATTAGGCTACGCTCAAACTTCTTCAATGACGCACTTTGGGCTGTGTAAGATTAGTTTACAACAAAGCTCTCCACGAACGAACACAAGCTTGGTATGAAAGACAAGAAAGATTAGGCTACGCTCAAACTTCTTCAATGACGCACTTTGGGCTGTGTAAGATTAGTTTACAACAAAGCTCTCCACGAACGAACACAAGCTTGGTATGAAAGACAAGAAAGATTAGGCTACGCTCAAACTTCTTCAATGTTGACCGATTGGAAAAAGCAAGAAGAATTAGACTTTTTAAACGAAGTTAGCTGTGTACCTTTACAACAAGGGTTAAGACATTTACAAACAGCTTTTACTAATTTCTTTGCTGGTCGTACTAAGTATCCCAACTTTAAGAAAAAACATCAGGGAGGAAGTGCCGAATTTACCAAATCTGCTTTTAAATTTAAAGACAAACAAATCTATTTAGCCAAATGCACAGAACCTTTACCTATTCGATGGTCAAGACAAATACCAGAAGCTTGTGAACCAAGCACAGTAACAGTCAGATTACATCCTTCTGGACGTTGGCATATCTCAATTAGATTTGATGACCCAACGATTAAGCCTTTACCAGTAACAGATAAAGCCATTGGAATTGACTTAGGAATTAGTAGCATTGTGATTACCAGCGATGGCGACAAAGTGTCTAATCCTAAGCATTTTAAAAAGCATTATCGGAGACTGCGAAGAGCATCGAAAAATCTTTCCAGAAAACAGAAAGGGTCAAAAAATCGGGAAAAAGCAAGAATCAAAGTAGCCAGAATTCACGCTCAAATCACCAATAGTAGAAAAGACCATTTACATAAGCTAACCACTCAATTAGTTCGTGAAAATCAAACGATTGTTGTTGAGAATTTAGCCGTTAAGAATATGGTCAAAAACCCGAAATTATCTCAGGCAATATCTGATGTAAGCTGGGGAGAAATAACCCGACAATTAGCCTATAAATGCCGTTGGTATGGCAGAAATTACATCGAAATAGATAGATGGTTTCCTAGCTCTAAAAGGTGTAGTAATTGCGGGTATATTGCTGAGAAAATGCCGTTAAATGTTCGAGAATGGGACTGTCCAGACTGTGGGACTCACCATGACCGAGATATTAACGCTAGTAAAAACATTTTGGCCGCAGGGCTTGCGGTGTTAGTCTGTAGAGCGACCATAAGACCAGAACAGAGTAAATCTGTTAAGGCAGGTGCGAAAAATCCTTCGGGAAAGAAGCAGAAACCTAAATCGTGAGGTTTGGGAATCACCGTCCGTTTACGGCGGTGAGGATGTCAACAAATGATGCTCATCTCTCTGAAAAATCTGGGTATCGTATCGTACATAGTGTAATGTCGTTGTCACTACATTATGTTAAAATAATTAAGTTTGGAATTACACACCCATCTTATGAGTAGTAAAACAAAAAGTAAGACTCAGCGTAATACCCTAAATTTGCGAATTAAGCCAGAAGAACGCAATTTGATCGATATGGCAGCCAAAGTGCAAGGTAAGAATAGAACTGATTTTATTTTGGAAGCCGCGCGGAATGCTGCGGAGGAAACTTTGCTCGAACGTACTATTTTTTTGGCTAGTCCAGAGGCTTATGCAGAATTTATCGCACTTCTAGATGCACCACCTCAACCTAATGAACGTTTACGCAAAACCATGCAGACGCTCGCACCTTGGGAGAAGGAATGAATTTGACACCACCTGAACCTCTGGCTAGTTATCACTCAATCACTGATTTTTCCTGCGGAATTACTTCTCTTGATGATTGGTTGAAGCGTCGAGCTTATGCTAATCAAGCCAGTGGTGCAACTAGAACTTTTGTTACCTGCGTTGACAATAGGGTAGTTGGGTATTACGCCCTTGCTTCCGGGGCGATTAGTATACAATCAGCTAATGGTAAATTTCGGCGGAATATGCCTAACCCAATTCCAGTGGTAATTTTGGCACGATTGGCAGTAGATACTTCTTACCAAGGTCAAGGTTTAGGATGCGGTTTATTTCGTGATGGTGCGCTACGGGTTGTTAAAGCGGCTGATACCATTGGTATTCGGGGAATTATTGTTCATGCTATTTCAGAAGAAGCTAAGAATTTTTATTTGGCTTTAGGTTTTGATGTGTCTCCTCTTGAACCGATGACGTTGATGATTACTCTTAATGATTTACGCGCTTGTATTGCTTAGTGCGCTACAGGGGCAACACGGGGTCAACCACAGGGGGTTTGCCCCTACAGGTACGTTTAAGTCCAGAATAACTTTGCTTATGGCCTCATGAACAAGATGTTTGCCCTGATACACTTTACTTAGATTCAGTGCGATCACCAGTTATCTTTAATTAAGTTTCTCCCTTACTTAAATTATTACAAAACAATTGAATGTCATTGATTATGGTTTGATAAGAATTAACAATTTCATGGGGGATGATTAAAACCTTTTCCTCATCTAATTGGCAAGAATAAGCACTTCTCACCAGATGACGAAACTGCCGTAACTCATCCAAAATGAGCCTTGTTTCTTCTGTAATAACTGCTTTTCTCACCCTAGGTATATCAACAGACATTTGCTCTAATAAATCTCGATGCCATTTATCCCCCGTTGGGAATCTTTGATCAATTTTTTTAGCAATCGCTTCAAATATACGCTCAATTCCAGTATAAACTCCATGCAAATTAAGCGCAATAGAATTAATTAATGCGTTTTGATACATGACATTCGATTGATGAGATAATTCTCTTAAAAATATCTCTAACTGTTGTAGGGCTTGAAAAATTTTATTGAGTTCTTGATTAATTCTATCTTGAATTGATAAATTAGTCATAATTCGACCCCCTGAGCAATTGCTGCTAAAATATAAGGATGAGCCTTTTGAACTTCTACTAAATCCACCTCAAAATCCTGTCCATTATCTAACTCTGCTATCGCTTTAAAATAATCTTTCTCTGGTAAATCCCAAACCGCTAAATCAAGATCAGAATGGGGAGTTATTTCTTCATAATTTAACAATGAACCAAATAAAACAACTTTCGTGACTCCATACTTCTCTTTAAGGAGACTAGCACATTTTTGAGCAATTTTTAACCCTGCTTGTTGCCGTTGTTTCATCTCTAATAGAAATTGTTCACGGTTTGCTCTCGCTGCTAAAACTTCAGCAATAATCTCTTGTTTTCGTTCTTCAGTTAACTGTGTCATTATGATTACCCCTAAATCATTGAATATCAATAGTTTCTATGATAGCAATTTTTGTCATAAGCGATCGCCCATTTTGTCAGTTGGGTTGAGCAATAATAACTTTTGTCTGTCAAATATTAGTGACGCTTGAGCGAAACCCAACCACACCAATGTCGTCAATAATGTTGAGTTTCTAACTGGTATTAGTGCATTACGCTAACGCTAACTCACCCTACACGCTAACTTTTATCTCATCGGTAAAGATTGCAATCCAAAACAGAGACCTTGACAGACTCTTGTTAGAAAATTTAAATCCAAAGTAGCGATTGTATCCTGAGAACTATGATAATAGGGATTACGCATATTAGCAGTATCTGTCACCATAATTGCCGAATAACCGCAATCCCAAAAGGGAGAATGATCGCTGCGTCGAGTATCGGGGACGATATAACCTCCAAAAATTACCGGCAACCATTCGCAGGGAGTCTGATTTTCTCTCATGACTCGACTAAGAAAATTTAAATCCTCACGGGTTTTGAGATTGCCAATCAAAGCGATAAAATCCCCGGTGTTGGGGTAAAAATGTTCTAGAAAAGCTGGATATTTTTGAGAATGGGGATTTTTATCACAGTAACCGAGCATTTCTAAGGATAACATTAACCTTAAATCCTGCTTAGTTTGTTTTAATTTTTCTGCGTAGGCAATGCTCCCCAGTAATCCGTATTCTTCTAGATCGAAGGCAATTAAACGAATTGGATAATTAGCCTGATTCTCCCCAAAAAACCTCGCTAATTCTAATAATACCGCTAATCCCGTGGCGTTATCGTCAGCCCCCGGCGACCCCGGCACCGTGTCATAATGAGCGCCAATTAAAATCGGAGGTTTTTGACTATTGTTAGGCAAATCCAAGATTAAATTTTCGTAAACTTTTCCCTGAAAAGGGAAACAATGTGATTCAACCTTTCCCCAATTTCCTAACTCTTGCCGTAGGTATTCTCGCACATAAAAATGTCCTTGACTAGAGAAAAAAGGGTTTCTTTCTCGGACAATTTGTTCTAGGTGTTGGCTTAAGCGATCGCTAAGAAGATCAAACATTGATAGCAGCAGATAATTTAATCAAAAGAGCCAATGGATAGAGAAACTGAGGGAAAAATCGGGGAAAATAATAATTGTTAATTAGGGTCTGCTGAAAAAGTTTTTCCTGGTGGCAGGGTGTGGGGTGTGGGGTGTGGGGTGTGGGGTTTTACCCATTTTCACCTGGTCAATTACCTAATTTTCAGGGAAAAAGTACCTGAATTTTCCCCTCAATCACTGCAAGGGTCGGGACTTTTTGAGGTCAAAAAAGTCTAAAAGCCTTATCCAACAAGGTTTTTAGATTTATTCAGCAAACCCTAATTATAAAATATTCTGTGGAGCTAAAATCATGACAAATCTCCAGTTGACTAGCTATGATTGTATCGTTGTCGGGGCAGGATTAGCAGGATTAATCGCTGCGCGTAATCTCCAGAGGCAAGGTCATCAAGTTCTGGTGATCGAAGCGCGAAATCGTTACGGTGGTAGGATGTCTGGTCAATATCTCCCCTCCGGACAGTGGATCGATCGAGGTGGTCAGTGGGTGGGTCCAACCCAAGAGCGTTTTTTAGCCCTCCTCGATGAGTACAAAATACGTCGTTTTCCCTCTCCCAATCAGGGAAAAACCGTCCTAGTGTTCAACAACAAACGCTATGAATTCAATGGTTTTTTTCAAGGTTTCCACGAGGGAGAAGTACCCGATATCGGCCCGGCAGAATGGCAAGATGCGATGTCAGCATGGGCGCGTTTTCAAGAACTAACCAAAACCCTACCTTCCGGTTATCCCCAAAGCAACGATCACACCAAAAAACTAGATAGTAAAACTTTTGCCCAGTGGATTGAAGAAAACACCAGCACAGATTTTGGTCAATGGTATTTTGCTTATATGGTGCGTGCAGTGGGTTTTCTCGGGCCGGCCGAACCCCAGCAAGTCTCACTGCTGCACGTTCTTTGGGGACAAAATTGCGCCCCTCAGGCCGAACATCCAGAAGCCGAACTGATCCATGGCGGAGCCGGACAAATTCCCGACAAGATCGCGGCGGAATTAGGAGAGCGAATTCGACTGGGGGAACCAGTTGTTCGCCTTAATTACGACTCGGCCGGTGTCACCATAGAAACCACCCAGAACACTTTTACCGCCAAATTTGCCATCATTGCCATGCCGCCCCATCTTGCCGGCCGCATTATTTATCATCCCCCGCTGCCACCCCAGCGAGAACAACTAACCCAACGAGTACCGATGGGATGCTGCGCTAAAATCCTGATTTCCTATGAGCAACCTTTCTGGCGAAAACAGGGACTAGCGGGAGTTGCTCAAGGGAATTGTCAATGGTTGGAACTCTGTGCCGATAGTTCCGATCCCGAAACCGGTGTCGGGGTAATCGCCACCTTTGTGGTTGGCGATCGCTATATTCGTTGGCGCTCAATGAGTGGCCCCGCGCGTCGTGCCGCCGTCCTCTCGGATTTAGCTATTTATTTCGGTCAAGAGGCTCTTTTCCCGATCAGTTACGATGAGGTGGATTGGCCCGGGGATCCCTGGACTGGTGGCGCCTATGCCGCTTTTATGCCCCCCGGAGTCTGGACAAGTTTCGGCGAGGCTCTTTTTACTCCCGTCGGACCGATTCACTGGGCCGGCACAGAAATGGCTGATCGCTGGCCAGGATTTTTTGAGGGAGCGATCCGCACAGGTGAGGCAGCGGCTGATCGAATCGCCTTGCTTTTGCGGGAAAAATGAGCATTTACAGGGCTAGGACACCTTTTAGGTCAAAAAAATCCTCATAGTCAAGTTTCGGGGGCTAATAGGGCAAAAAAATCCTAAATCATCACTATTTCGCCCTGGTAATGTTCGACGAAATGCTGGACACGATGACGATATTCTTTAATTGTCCGATCGACCCATTCCCGCTGCTCACTGTTAGCATAGATATGCACTAAAGGTTCTCCAGCATCGGGTAAAATCAATACCCAGTCATCATTGAGGGGATTAATCACCTTCACCCCATCGATTAACTCTAGATTATCGGTAGCGTGAGTTTCCACCAGATAGCGCATCAAGGATCCCTTGACTTTCCAAGGACAACGCACCGCCGTATTCTTATTGTAAATGCGCGGTAACTCGGCCCGCACCTGAGCTAGAGAACGTTCCTGAATGGTTAACATCTCCAAAAGTTTCGCCACGCTGAACATGGCATCGAAACCGGGATGTAATTGCGGAAAAATAAAGCCAGTTTGCCCAGAGCCTCCTAAAACCACATTAGGATTGGTTTGACATCCTTCCATTAAAGCGCTAGGACTGGCTTTTGTCCGCACCACCCGGCCATCGTGACGACGTGCGATCTGTTCCACGGCACTAGAAGCATGAACCGGCACTACCACTGTACCGCGAGGATGGGCGGTCAGAATTGTATTCACCATTAAAGCAGTTAATTGTTCCCCGCGAATCGATAAACCACTCTCATCGACGAGGACTAACTGTTCCCCATTGGCCGAAACCTGTACACCTAAGTTCGCTTTCAGGGCCTCCACCACATGGCCCAATTGATGGATTAGTAACTCTCTTTCCTGCATGGAAAGGGCATTCTGACGTAAACTGGCATTGAGAACCACGGCATCACAGCCAAATTTGGCCAGTAATTCCGGTAAAATTGCCCCTGAGACTCCGTAGGCGTAATCAATGACGATTTTGGAGCTACTGTTGCGAATGACCTCCACATTTAGCTGAGTTTCAAAGGTTTTGCGGTAATTATCGAGAATATCAGCCGGATAGGACATACTGCCGATTTCCTGCATTCCCACCCGTCGCAGATCTTCTTTGAAATAGGCCCCTTCGATTTTCTTTTCCCTCGCTTTGGAAACATTAATCCCTTTTTCGTCTAAAAACTCGATTAAGAGAAAATCCGGGCGATCGGGATGAATACGAACGTGAATACCACCGACTACGTTTAATTTAGCCACTAAAGTCCGCGAAATCGGTAAAGCATTCGCTTGTAGGTTTTGGATATTAACTCCCACGGACATTAAACCGGCAATCAGCGATCGACTGACCATGCGCGAGACACTACGTTGATCCCGGGAGACGATTACCGTTGACCCCGGTTTTAGAATGGAACCGTAGGATGCCCCCAGTTTAACGGCGAATTCGGGCGTGATATCGATGTTAGCGAGGCCCGATACTCCTCGTTGACCAAAGAGGTTTTTATGGGCAGTATTTCCCCAAATCAGGTTAATATTGAGGATGGCTCCCGATTCGATCTGTTTACTCGGCCAGACTCTCACCCCGGAATTGATCTGCGCTTCTTCTCCCACGATCGATAATTGTCCGATCACCGCACCTTCGTGTACCTGGGCCCGTCGATCAATTCTGGTTCCCCTAGCGATCGTACAAGCGGCTAAATTGACCTCATCCCCGATCACCACACCATTCCAGAGGATGGGACGTTTCAGATCGGAACCGGCACCGATGGTGACATTATCGCCGATAACCGAACCCCTCTCGATCAGAACATTTGCACCAATGCGACAATGATTGCCGATCATGACCGGGGCCTCAATGTGGGCGCTAGGATCGATATAGGTATTAGTGCCGACCCACACTCCGGGGGATTTTTCTCGATAGGGAAATTCCAGGTTAACTTTGCCGGATAAAGCGTCGTATTGCGCTTCTCGGTAGGCCTCCAGATGACCGACATCGCACCAATAACCATCGGCCACATAACCATACATAGGTTCGCCCCTTTGCAGCAGCAGCGGAAACAAATCTTTAGAAAAGTCGGCTTCTTCTTTGTAAGGGAGATAATCGAGGACTTCTGGTTCAAGAATATAGGTTCCGGTGTTGACAGTATCGGAAAAAATCTCGCTGGTGGATGGTTTTTCGATAAAACGGCGAATTCTGCCTTCTTTGTCGGTAATCACTACCCCAAACTCGATCGGATTGGGAACCCGCGTCAGGACGAGGGTTGCTTTCGAGTTTTTGCTTTTATGGAATGCGATCGCTTTTTGCAGGTCAAAATCGGTGATACTATCGCCACTAATCACCAGAAAGGTATCATCTAACCATTCGGCAATATTTTTTACACATCCTGCGGTGCCTAGGGGTTGATCCTCCTCGACAGCGTAGGTGATTTTTACCCCAAAGTCGCTGCCGTCTTGAAAGTAGTCGCGCATGACATCGGGGAGATAGTGCAGGGTGGTGATAATTTCGGTAATGTCATGCTTTCGCAGTAAATTAATAATATGTTCGGCGATCGGACGGTTGAGAATCGGAACCATCGGTTTGGGAAGATCACAAGTAAGCGGACGTAATCTTGTCCCCGAACCACCTGCCATTAGTACCGCTCGCATAACTTCCTCCCAAGGCTATCTTTTCGCCGTTTTTAAATAGTTTTTGCAAATTATGGCTTTAGTTTTCCTATCTCGATCGAGCTAGTTCCTAACCGGCATTCTAACACCGTCTCCCGGATTCAGGACAATATTTTCTTTTCCCAAGCCGGCAAAACCCAAGCTTACAATGGGAGATGTGAATTGTCTAAATCTAAGGATGAGATGGCATGAGACTCGTTATTTTTATCTTAATAATTTTTTATGGTGTCGGTGGTTGGAAATTCTGGAACGGGTACAGAAGCACTAATTTTAGTTCCAGTTTACCCAATCGTTTAGCTTTAACAATGTTCTGGCCGCTTCTGTTGGCTGTTAATCCCGCCTATCGCAAGAATTTTAAAAAAGCCCTCAAGGGCAAATAAAATTAACATACTGCCAAGGTTGCGGCCATAAAACAGAAAGTAGCTGGGTATCGATGGCAATCAACAGTTTAGCCATGAATGGCTTATCATGGTTAGGGAAAAAAGGGGTCGTAGCTCAGTTGGATAGAGCGAGTGCCTCCTAAGCACTAGGCCGCCGGTTCGACCCCGGCCGATCCCGCCTTTTTCAGTGAACAGTAAACAGTGAAAAGAGACCGGGAAACTGCTATTTATAGCGCTTTTCACGTTATTGAGGTATCGACAAGTTTTGCCAACAAAGGACTTAAGCTCCTTGCCCATGCCTCATTCTGATGAAAACTGCTATAGCGTTCATTATCAAAATATCTACGGGCTTAATTAAGCCCGTAGGCACGGCTACGGGCAACTTCTAGAGGTTAGGCTTGATCGCTTCTGTTCTCGTTAATCTGTCGGATGATTTCAATCATTTGAGCGTGTCGATCATCCATTCTCTCTAGATGCCGGTAAAAATCGGCTTGAGTCTCATAAAAATCTGATTGTGCGCTTGCTATTCGAGCTAGGTAATCGTAAAGCCCTTTTTTCTCCTGTTTCCGTTCTTCGCGGTCACTAGCGACGGCATCAGCTAGGGATTGAATAGCGCGAGCGTTCGATTCCACTATTTTCTCGATCCGCTCTAATCTGTCTTCTGACATTTTGGTAAACTCCTAATAGACTAATTTCTTGTCCCCCACCGATGCCCCTCGGATGGCGGAATAATATTAAATCCGTTGAGTATAGGCTATATATCAGGACAGCCGAACGGCAAAAGGCAAAAGGGGGAATAAATAACCAGTTTTTAATAACCGGATTTAGTATCACTCAAAACTTAAAACTGATCACTGATCACTGATAACTGCTATTTATCTTCTCATTCTGCCCTTAACTTGATACCAAAGCCTTCTTAAACGTAGATCAAGAGAAAAACCCCGACGGGTGGGAATAACAATCGTGCCACCGATGCGATCATGGAAAGCGCGGTTCAATTGCTCATCACCGATCGCCATACCACAATCGGCGAAAAGGGGCGAAGATAATAAAATCAAGCTTAAAGGATTGCCAAAAAAAGTATTTAACCCTACCATCATTAAAGCTGCCCCGCCACCAGCGATCGCCTCTCGTTTGCTTAACTCCAAAATTCCGGGTAAACGCTGAAGTTGTAGATCGATGATCTTCATATCCAGGGCCCAACTTCCTAAACTCTGACCCTGATTCTGCGCGACTAATAACACCCGCAAACACCACCAAATCAGGAGAAAAAGGAAAAATTGTAGTACAGGCGAACTGTTAGCAAAGGAGCTTAAAAACCAGATCGAGGCAAAGTCGATCAGGAAAGCATAGGCACGACGATCTAAGGGAATTTTCGGAAATTTTTGCGGTAGATTATCTTCAGGTGGGATGGGGTAAACCATAAACTAAATTCTCGGAAAAATCCTGCTGTTTATCTTCTACTCTAATCGGGAAATTGGCAATTCTAGAGTGAGTGGAACGAACCACAGAGACACAAAGGACACAAAGATTGATCGCTATTATATAAGTTAAACTTATCACACAAAGAATAAGAGAGCCAGAGATCTAGGCTACCATTGAGCAAAGGTAGCCCAGAATACAGGGATAATCATGGAGCAAGATTCATTACTAACGGAGGTTATTCTAACCCATCCACGGCAAAGTTTGGGAGAGATCCAACTGGATTGGATGCCACAACCGGGTAATTATTTGGCCTTAAAAGGACAAACCTATGCGGTTTTGGAACGTCACCACCAGTATCAATACAAGATTGGTGGCTATTGTTTACGCAAAATTTCCCTTTATGTACAAACTGCTCCCACCCCTAACGAAAAAAGTTTGATTGAAGGACGTTGGGTGATGGGGGATGCTAGTTGTCGTTTTAACGCCAGATCCGAACTGTTACGCTGTGCGATTAACCCCCCAGGTCCCTGTCAAGATTGTCGTTTTTACGAAACTATTAAGCCTTAAAAGAGCCTTTTTCGGCAACAATCTGGCTATTTTTCCCCTAGCTGACTGCTATATTGACAAATCGCCTATGAATCATCCTTATTCTTGGATCGAGGACAGCTTAAAAACCCTCCATCGGGCCAATTGGTATCGAAGGGTTAAAACCATTCAAGGCCGGGGCGGAGCCGTTATAGAATTAGAGGGTCGATCGCTGATTAATTTTGCCAGTAATGATTATCTGGGATTAGCAGCCGATGAAAGAATGATCGCGGCAGCCATAGCAGCAACACAACGCTATGGAACTGGAAGCACCGGCTCGCGTCTATTAAGTGGACACCGAGATCTTCATCGAGACTTAGAATTAGCGATCGCATCCTTTAAAAATAGCGAAGACGCGATCGTTTTTAGTTCGGGATATTTAGCCAATTTGGGGACAATTACCTGTTTAGTGGGGCAGAAAGACCTGATTTTAGGCGATCAATACAATCACTCTAGCCTCAAAAATGGAGCCAAGTTAAGCGGTGCCACGGTGAAAGAATACCGGCACAATAGTCTCGAAGACTTAGAAAATCAGTTATTAGCCCACCGTCATCACTATCGTCATTGTTTACTGCTCACTGATACAGTGTTTAGTATGGATGGGGATATCTGTCCCCTAGCGGGAATTCTCGCTCTAGCCGAGATTTATAATTGCATGGTTTTGGTGGATGAGGCCCACGCTACCGGGGTTATGGGGGAAAATGGCACAGGTTGCGTGGAATATTGTGGTTGTCAAGGACGGGAATTAATTCAGATGGGGACCCTGAGTAAAGCTTTAGGCAGTTTAGGGGGATATGTGACCGGAAACGCCAAAATTATCGATTTTATCCGCAATCGCGCCGCCACCTGGATTTATACTACCGGTTTATCCCCCGCCGACACCGCCGCTGCTAGAATGGCTTTAGAGATTATTCGTCTGGAACCGGAACGTCGCCAACGCCTACACCAAAATATTAATTTTGTCAAGAGTAAATTAAATAATCTTAATATATTGCCTTCAGAAGCGGCGATTTTATGTTTACCGGTAGCCAATCCAGGTCAAGCCCTAGAATTATCGCAAAAACTGCTAGAAAAAGGGATTTTTGCCCCCGCCATTCGTCCTCCTACCGTTCCCACCAGTCGTCTGCGATTTACTGCCATGGCCACCCATAGCCTCGCTCATCTAGAGATTCTTGTCCAGTCTATTGGCGAATCTTTCCCCACATAGAGAAAAAGTTTTTCGTGGGAAGTGGGGAACAACTAAGTTGAGCGGCGGTTAGCATCCTTGATCCCATCATCAAGCTCTCTAGCCTGGCCGCTCCAACGACTTGTTAGACTGGGCTTTCGCAATAAGGGACTTCCAAAAAATAAACTATTCATTCTCAAGAATAATAATCATTCTCGGAGTGTGGGAGGTAGGGATCGATGGTTGCCCCCTCCTTCCAATTTTGTAG
>NZ_JACJSV010000023.1 GCF_014698335.1 Microcystis viridis FACHB-1342
GTTACAAATTACATGGGTACATTAAGAAAAGTTAAGGGGCGTATCCATTGATGGATAAGGGTTTTCGGCTATTATAGTATATATGTATGGGGGAAGTTCAGTTATCAATCAAAAAGTACCAGAGATGGGAGTGATCGGGGGGAAAATTCAGGGACTTTTTCCCTGAAAATTAGGTAATTGACCAGGTGAAAATCGGTAAAACCCTACACCCCACACCCCACACCCCACACCCTGTCCCCACGAATAACTTTTTGCCGCAAACCCTAAATAGCCTCAAGGCTAAATCCTCTGAAAACAATCGGCAATTTCCTGGGGAGTTAAAAGAGAATTAGGATAACCAGAAAGTTGTCCTAATTTTTGTGCCAATAAAACTGCTTGGGGTGGAGTTAGATAGGTTTTGGCTAAGAGATCGGTTTGATGATAAGCTTGCCGGATTGGGGCATCTAAAAGGATAGTTCCTTGACCCATGATAATTACTCTTTCGGCGTATTCTGGCATTAAATAGAGGTGATGGGTAATCACAATAACCGTTTTGCCCATCTGGTGTAATTGACGGCTCACCTCTAAAATTGCCTTAGCCCCTTGGTAATCTTGGCCGGTGGTGGGTTCATCAAAGACCACTATACGCGGTTCCATGGCTAAAATTGCCGCAATCACTACCCGCGCTCGATCGCCTTTTGGTAAGGAGAGAGGATGATAGGAGCGATATTCTAGCAATCCCATGGCTTCTAGACTTGCTTCCGTGCGTTGGGTGACGATTTCTGGAGGATAACCGAGATTAGTCAGGGCAAATGATACTTCTTTCTCGACAGTGGTGTTAAAAATCTGATTATCGGGATTTTGGGCTACATAACCGATCGAGCGAGCTAAATCACTGACAGAAAAGCTACCGGTCGAACGTCCGTCAATCATAACTTGACCAGTGGTTGCCGAGAGAAGATTGAGAAAATGCTTGACTAAAGTGCTTTTTCCTGCGCCATTTTGACCGATAATCAGCAGATATTCCCCTTCGGCAATATCGAGGGACACATCCCGCAAAGCGGTAGTACCATCGGGGTAGGTATGGCAGAGATTTTTTACCCTCAGTATGGGGTTTAAGGGGTCAGAAACCGACGATAAGGGAGGGGTTGGGGTGACAAGATGATAAAAGGATTTAAGCTCGTTTAAACGGGCAAAACCGCGGTCTAGGGTGACAGGAATGGACTCAATCGCCCCGATTTTCTGCTCGATCAAGGCAAAAGTAGTGGCCACTTGCGGGGGACGCAGAGCATTTTCCTGTAAAAGTTGTACTTGGGAGTAGATCTCTGCTGGGGTTCCCATGGCTTCGATCGCACCCTCCCTTAATAGTACCAGGCGATCGGCATATTCGGCCATTTCCTCGGCTGCGTGGGAGACCATCACAATGGTGACACCGAGATGGCGATTTAATTCCTTAATGGTGGCGAAAACTTCCTGGGAGCCTACCGGATCCAGTTGGGAGGTGGGTTCATCGAGAATTAACAAAGCGGGCTGAACTGCAAGGGCAGCGGCGATCGCTAATCGTTGTTTTTGTCCTCCTGATAATTCCCCCGGCGATTTTTTTTCCATTCCCTCTAACCGGACTGCCGCTAAAACTTTGGGAATACGCGCTTTAATTTCCTCTCGCGGTAGCCGTAAATTTTCTAAGGTAAAAGCGATTTCATTTTCTATCGAAGTGGCTAAAAGTTGCGTTTCGGGATCTTCAAATACTGCCCCCACATAGCGGGCCAAGGTGCTAACGGGATGGGTTAAAGTGTCTAAACCGGCTACTGTTGCATAACCAAAAAAACGCCCTCCGTAGAATTGGGGGACAATACCGTTAAGAGTTAAACAGAGAGTAGTTTTTCCCGCACCTGTGGGCCCGATAATACCTAAAAATTCGCCTCGATGAATTGCTAAAGAGATATTTTTAAGCACTAGATTGGAGGATTCGGGATAAATATAGGAAACTTTCTCTAATTGGGCGATGATTTCCATTATCGGTGGGGAATAGAAGACGGGAGTGGAGTAGATAGGGAGATATTTTTCAGGGAAATTTGAATGAGGGACGCTTCTATTTTCCGCTATTTCGATCGATGAACTTGATTATCACACAGGTGGCCTACTACTCTGTGATTTATCCCGCAATTTTATCAGTTACCCCTCGCCCGTTCGCATAAAAACTTAATATTTCTACTCTTGACAAATTTGCTGTAAGGTGCTAAAAAAATCGGGGTAGGAAATGCCGGCCGCTTCAGCGCGATGGATAGTGGTGGGTTGACGGGAATTGAGGGCAGCGATCGCTAGACTCATAGCAATGCGATGATCGGTAAAACTGTCCACTTCCGTGCCGAATAGGCCTGTACCGCCGGTAATCTCTAAACCATCGGGTAATTCCGTTACTTTTGCCCCTAGGCGATCGAGTTGGGTGGCCATCACCGTCAGGCGATCGCTTTCCTTCACCCGTAATTCCTCGGCATCCTTGATAATTGTCGTTCCTTGGGCAAAAACCGCCGCTACTGCCAAAATCGGAATTTCATCGATCAGACGGGGTATAATCTCACCAGCGATCGTGGTTGCCTGTAGTTGACTGGATTTCACCCGCAGATCCGCCACCGGTTCCCCCGTCACCACCCGTTGATTTTCGAGGGTGATATCTGCTCCCATTGCCTGTAAAACCTGTAAAACTCCGGTTCTAGTCGGGTTTATTCCCACATTTTCGATTAATAACTCGGAATTAGGCACAATTGCCCCCGCTACCAACCAAAAAGCTGCCGAACTGATATCCCCGGGTACAATCACCGTTTGTCCGGTTAAAGTGGGATAACCCGTCACCGTGACGCTATTAGTCTCCCCATCCACCTCAATATTTGCCCCAAAAGCGCGCAGCATCCGTTCACTGTGATCGCGAGATAAAGCGGGTTCCGTGATTGTGGTTTTCCCCTCCGTTAACAGTCCAGCGAGGAGAAGACAGGATTTCACCTGTGCAGAAGCAACGGGAGAATAGTAGTGGATCGGTTGCAGAGATTCCCCAGAAACGGCTAAAGGAGCCAAAGAATTAGCTTTTCTGCCCCAAATTTGCGCCCCCATTTCTTTGAGGGGTTTCACCACCCTGGACATGGGACGCGATCGCAGGGAAGCATCACCGGTAACGACAAAAAAACGGTCCTGATGACCGGCCAATAATCCTAACATTAAGCGGATCGTCGTGCCGGAATTGCCCGCGTCGAGGATTTCTAAGGGTTCCTCAAGATTGCCTAAACCCCTACCTTTGACGATCACTTTCTCGCTGTTGAGTTGGGAAATTTCCACACCCATGGCACGAAAACAACTAGCGGTACTGCGGGGATCTTCGCCCAATAATAACCCATGAATAACAGTTTCTCCTTCGGCGATCGCTCCTAACATCAGGGAACGATGGGATATGGATTTATCGCCAGGGATAGTGATTTTTCCGCGTAATCCCGTGATTTTGGCTGGATCGATGACTAAATCTTGATGGGATTGAAGGGGGTTAAGGGTGACAATAGACATGATCGTTAGGCAGATGAAGACAAGCTCGATCTATTTTCCCCCTTTACCTCGCCCTTTCCTTGTCAAGTTATGTAAAGAATATTAAGCTAGAGTGACAGTTGATTTTCCCAGTGTGACAGGAACGAGGGAAAGGACACAAAGATCGATCGCTCCCGTATTAGGTTAAACTTATCACACCAAGAAACTGATAACTGATAACTGATAACTGATAACTGATTATGTCTCGTCGTCAACTGTTGAGTTTTTTAATTGCAGTAATTTTGGCATTTTTTGCCTTTATTCCCGATGCTAACGCTTTAGGTGGCCCCCAACCCCCTTTAAATCAACCGGCACCCGATTTTAGCCTACCGACTAACACGGGAGAAGGGAATATTTCCCTATCGGATTATCGGGGTAAGTGGGTAGTTTTGTATTTTTATCCCAAGGATTTTACCCCCGGCTGTACCCTAGAAGCGCGGCGTTTTCAGCAGGATTTGCCGAAATATATGGCTAAAAATACGCAAGTTTTAGGGGTAAGTGCCGATGATGTCGATTCTCATGCGGAATTTTGTGACTCGGAGGGTTTAAAATTTCCCTTACTGGCAGATACTACCGGAGATGTTAGTAAAGCCTATGGTTCTTGGATGGGTTATGTTTCCCTGCGTCATACCTATCTTATCGATCCGCAGGGGATTTTAAAAGAGATTTATTTAGGGGTAAATCCTGCCATTCACAGTGCCGAAGTTTTAGCGCGTTTAGAGGAATTACAGGCGAGTTCATAAAAAAAATCCCGACCACGATTTTTTTATCGGTGGGGGATATAGATTAACAACCTTAACCGAGATAATCAGGACTAATTGCAATTATCGTCCTTATCACCCTTACAGTCACGGTTTTGTAAAATTAGCGGCCAAGAGGAACGGTCAAAATGGTTATCCTGACTATTAACCGCTAAAGTGTGAGGAATTGAACCTAACAGCAAGGAGGCCACAACAAAAAAGGTTAACGAGATTTTCATGGTTTTACTCCCTTAGACACCATCAGGTAATTGACCTACTTTTACCATAAGGCCTTCCTTCTCGGATGTCAGTCCCATTGCCAAGAGGGAAAAAGGGGTTAACATGGAAAAAAAGGGAATATAAGTAGAATAAAGTAGAACGGGATGAAACCACAGGGATGGGACGAGTTTCTCAAACATCTAGCTAGAGAATACGGTGTTCAAGGCAAATTAAAGGAGATTTTTTTAGTTCGTTTTGCCTACGAAAATTGGCGCAAACCGGATGAGGAAATTTGGGAAATGGCTGAGGCTGCCAGCCATGAAACCTATAAAAAACAAATGACTAAAATCTATAGCTATTTCTCGGCAGATAAAGATAATGGCTGTCCCGAACTAGAATTAGGTAGTAAAGGGCCGGGTAAGTTCCAAATCCTCCGAGAATGGTTCAAAGATATCAAATATCCTCAATGGAAAAATCACCCCACCCCGATACTAGCAGAAAAATCAGTTATAGATACTTATATTAGCCGCCCTCCCGTCGAAAGCGACTGTTA
Source organism: Microcystis viridis FACHB-1342 (assembly GCF_014698335.1). Lineage (GTDB taxonomy): Bacteria > Cyanobacteriota > Cyanobacteriia > Cyanobacteriales > Microcystaceae > Microcystis > Microcystis ichthyoblabe_A. The sequence goes on from NZ_JACJSV010000023.1 coordinate 5,062, forward strand.
TCAAGAAATTAATCGTCCAGGGTCACTCATTCGCATTAAATCCCCTGAAAAGACCGGTAAAACTTCTCTGCTTAAACATCTGCTCGCTCAGGCAGATAGTTGGGGACATAGCACAGTTTATATCAATTGTCAAGTGGCAGAAAAGGCGATGTTTGCCAGTTTAGACCGATTTTGTCGCTGGTTTTCGGCCAATGTTAGCCGAGAATTGGGTTTAAAGCCTCAATTAGATGAATATTGGGATGAGGAACTATTTGGCAGTTTAATCAGTTGTCAAACCTATTTTCAGTCCTATCTTTTGGAACAGATTAACGGGCCGCTCTTTTTGGCCCTAGATAATTTAGACAGAATTTTCGAGTATCCCGACATCGCTAGGGATTTTCTGCCGCTTTTGCGCTGTTGGCACGAAGAGGCTAATAATTTAGAAATCTGGCAGAATTTGCGGTTAGCGATTGCTAATTCCACGGAAATCTATATTCAATTGGACGCTAATCAATCTCCCTTTAATGTCGGTCGCGCGATTAAATTACCCGGTTTTAGCCTCGAACAACTGGAAAACTTGGCTAGTAGCTACGGATTGCCTAAAAATGAAGATAATCAGCGTTTTCTTAGCGATTTAATTGCTCTAGTCGCTGGTCATCCCTATCTTAGCCGTTTGGCCCTGGAAGCGCGGGTGCGCGGGGAAAAAAATATTCTCCCTAATGCTGCTACCCAAGGGGGAATTTATGCGGCACACCTGCGTCATCACTGGGATAGTCTGCAAAAACAGCCGGAATTATTGACAGCGATGGGGGAAGTGGTTAATTCTTCCGATAAGGGAGCGCGATTAGAACCGATTACTGCCTATAAACTGGAAAGTATGGGTTTAATTCAGTTAAAAGGCGATCTAGCCCAGCCTAGCTGTCAATTATATCAGCTTTACTTCCGAGAGGAACAGACCGGCAGCGATCTCTAGTAGATAATTATACTAAATCCGTTGAGTACAGGCTACATATCAGGACAGGCACTCATGCAAAGGGGAATAAATAATCAGTTTTTAATAACCGGATTTAGTATCACATTTGCAGAAATATCGACAATCAGCAATTATCAGTGACTCTTAAATTATTACAAATATATCAGCAGCCGCGTGTAAGCATCCCACCGAAAAGCTCATGCGCAGGGGGTTCGGGGGAGGCGCTTCGTCCCCCGACGGGGGGTTTGGGGGGTAGAACCCCCCAAAAGCTTGGATTGAGTAATAAAATCGGAAGTAACGATCAATTTTGGCAGATAGTTTCCCTTTAAAAATTCCAACTTAGTAGATTTACAAAAATGAGATGCACCCGCTCAAAGATTGCTCAACTTGCTAAAGATTGTAGTTCGGAAGTGCCATAAACTCTCACGATTTTATCTTGGCAGGCCGTGGCGATATAATTACCATCGGGACTAAAACAAACGGAATAGATTTTCTGGGGATGGGGAATAGAAATAATCGCTTTTCCTGCTTTTAAATCCCATAATTTTAAGCTTTTATCATCACCACCACTGGCTAATAGTTGATTATTAGGACTAACACTAACTGAATTGATATGATCACTATGTTCGCTGAGAGTTTTTACCTCTGTACCTCTTTTAATATCCCAGATTTTAATAGTTTTGTCTTTGCTGCCACTGGCTAAAAATTTGTTATTACTGCCGAAATCTACCGATAAAATACCTCCAAACCAATCGGAATGACCTTTTAAGGTAATACTGCTCTTTTCTCCCAGATTCCAAATAATTACCGTTTTGTCATTTTCGCCGCCACCACTGGCTAAAAGTTGACCATTTTGACTAAATTTAACTGTTAGGACTTTATCGCTATGACCTTGTAAAGTGGCTAGAATTTCTCCAGTTTTTACTGACCATATTTTCACCGTTTTATCTTCACTACCACTAGCAATAATTTCCCCATCGGGATGAACAGCTACTGCTGTAACTTTGTCTTGGTGTCCTGTTAAGGTAGAGATTAATTTTTTAGTTTCTAGTGACCAAATTCTTAGGGTTTGATCATCTCCTCCACTGACCAAAAATCCTTGACAGGGACTAAAAGCAACAGAGTTGATTCTTTTATGTCTATGTCTTGGAAATATATCATCAATCTCCAAAACCTTTACTTGAGGTGGTTTTGAGAACATATCATTAATTTTAGGTATAGCGATTCCACCCTTATTTCCAAATATATTGCTAATCCCCTCCTCTAGATCTCCAAATATTTTATTGATATCATCTTCAAAAACTTCATCAATTTTTTTAGTTAAAGAAAACTTCTGATTTTTTCTCCATTCCCAGATTAGAATATTCCCATCATCTCCGGCACTAGCCAAAAGTTTACCATCTTGGGAAAAAGTTAGACATTTAACCTCACCTTCATGGCCTTCTAAGAATTTAAAAGATACTAAGCGATTAAACATAGTGAAAACATTAGTTAATCAAGATTTTTCGGCATTACCCGATCTTGCTTGTTCTGTAGGGGACTAAGCCATCCCTGAGATAACTTTTGAGAAATCTCCGATCACCACAAGTACGAGGAAGCCATTCTTCCATGATTATAACTAATTACAGTGTTTTTCGTCAAGGAGATTCATAGCTGATAAGTACCCGTTGACAATCCTAGTCGTAGGGTGGGACAATAATCGAAAAAATTGCCCGATAAATTAAGTATTGACCGTAACCTAGCCCAAAAAGGCTGCTATTTAGGGGTGCTATAGGGTAAGATTAACTATTAGGGTGGAGTTTATTGCCGATTTTAATCTTGTCCTAAGCGAGCAAAATTGACAATTGAATCTGTAATTTTTAAAATATCTATCCCGTCAATCTCATCTAACCACAAATGCTTAAAATTTTAGTTGATGGTACACCGATAAGACAAAATCCTAGTGGAATTGGATTATATGCTTATCACCTGATTGCCGAATTAGCTAAATTACAAAACCAAGAAAACTTTTCCCTGTCCCTCTGTTTTCAACCATCGGTAAAAAACTGGCTGCGGGGTAATCTTTCTATTCCCGAAAAACTGCAATCCTATCCAGAGGTTAAATGTTTACCAATTCCCGTCAGTCTTAGCAATATCTTAACGAGATTTCCTAATCCTCTAATTCCCTATCTAGAAAACTTTCTTGATTCTCCCGATATTCTCCACGGATTGGATCATGTGGTGTATCCTTGTCGTCAGAGTCGCAAAGTTATGACTATTCATGATGTTACTTTTATTAAATATCCTGAGTTTGTCACGGGGATTGTCAAAACCTACACCCAACGCATTAAACAATCTCTACAATGGACAGATTTAGTTATTGCTAACTCCGCAAGTACCAAACGAGATATTATTGAATATTTAGATGTGAACCCAGAGAAAATTTTTGTTACTCCCCTCGCAAGTCGTTATTCTTCCCTCCCCAATCCTCCCTCATCTCTAACTATCACTAAACCCTATTTACTCTTTGTTAGTACCCTAGAACCACGAAAAAATATTATTAATCTTATCGATGCTTTTAACTATCTTAAGGACAGGTATAAATTAGACCATAATCTGATTCTGATTGGCAAAAAAGGATGGAAGTATGAACCAATTTTTGAGAAAATATCTCAGTCTCCCTTTCGAGATAGTATCCAACATCTTGATTATCTTACCGATGACTTAGTTGCGGATTATTATCAAAAAGCCGATGTTTTTGTCTATCCTTCCTTTTATGAAGGTTTTGGATTACCAGTTTTAGAAGCGATGACTTTAGGTTGTCCCGTGGTAACTGCTAATACTGCATCCTTACCCGAAGTCACCGGAGACTCGGCAATATTAATTAATCCCGATAATCCCCTAGAAATTGCCGCAGCAATCTATCAAGTTATTAGTGATACCTCTCTCCGTCAAGAATTAATCACTAAAGGAAAAAAACAAGCGGCAAAATTCTCTTGGCAAAAAACCGCACAAGCTACTATAAAAGCTTATCTTTCTCTTTTATAATAAGTAAGTAGTTATAATTAAATTGAAGATGGATCCCCCCTTAATCCCCCCTTGATAAGGGGGGTGCTGATCCCCCCTTAATCTTCCCTTGATAAGGGGGGTGCTGATCACCCCTTAATCTTCCCTTGATAAGGGTGGTGTCTGACAACTTTTAACACCTACCTGCTTAACTAGCTAATATCTATGAATAAAAACCATCAATTATTAATCAATCTCGCTTTTTTAGGTACTAAATATACTGGATTGACTACCTATACTAAAAATCTCATTCCTCAATTAGCTAACTTAAATCCTACCCTAATCACTTCTAATAGTTACCCAGATTTTAACACCTATCCTGTGTCGGCAAACCTCACCCAAGAGCAGGGAACCAAAGACAATATTAGGCGCTTAATTTGGACAGAAACCCAACTCTATCAAACCTATCAACAATTGAAATCCTCTCTGCTATTTACCCCTATTCCAGAAGCACCTATTTATCGAAATTGCCGCTATATTGTCACAGTTCATGATTTAATTCCCCTGCGATTTCCGAAATTTTCTCCCCTAACTTTTTATAATAAATACTATTTACCTCAAGTCCTGAAAAAAGCCACACATATTATCGCTGTTTCCCAAGCAACTGCCGCCGATATTAATAAGTTTTTTAACATACCTCTTGACAAAATAACCGTGATTCTTTCTGGATATGATTCTCATAATTTTCGTCCGCTAAATCTGGCGACTCGTCCCTATTTTCTCTATCTTGGTCGTTATGATCCTCATAAAAATCTCGGTCGTTTAATTACTGCTTTTTCCCAAATCGATCCCGAATATCAATTATTAATTGTCGGTCAATTTGACCCCCGTTTTACCCCTGCTCTACAGCAACAGGTAGAAGCATTATCAATCTCTCAACGGGTGCAATTTTTAAACTATGTTTCTTATGAAGAATTGCCGCAACTTTTAAACCAAGCAACTGCTTTAGTTTATCCTTCCCTTTGGGAAGGTTTCGGATTACCTGTACTAGAAGCGATCGCCTGTGGAACTCCTGTGATTACTTCTAATCTTTCCTCTCTCCCGGAAGTCACAGGAGATGCGGCAATTTTAATTAATCCCTATAGTATCGATGAGATGAGAGAGGCAATGCAGCAAATCGCTACTGATGAACAATTACGCCTAAAATTAAAGTCCCTCAGTCGTCAACGCGCCGAGCTTTTTAGTTGGGAAAAAACGGGACAAGAAACCGCCACAATTCTGCAAAGTTTTCTCTAAAAATGGTGACAAAAAAACTTATCGATTATTGCAGGATGGCTTAGACGGCACTAAGCATTAAAACCCAAGTATATGAAAGCAAAAACCTGTAATCTGCTGGGGAGATTCAGTGTTAATTCCTATATATTATTGTGCCATTCTTCGGGAATTTGAGCAACTTTTTCCTTACCATTAGGCTGATGAATAGGTTTTCCTAAAGGACGAATTTTGAGATTTCCTTGCAAATAAGCGGCGATTCTTTCCTTGGCAATTTTCACATATTCTGCTTCTTTTTCACTCCCCATCACTCGACGATTGTGCATAATACTAGCAATCAGAGAAGTTCCAACCCCAGCAAAGGGATCAAAAACCCAATCCCCCTCATTTGTCAAGGCTAAAACACATCTTTCTACTAATTCGATCGGATATTGACAAGGATGGATAGTTTTCTCTGGATGATTAGATTTAACGTTAGGAATATCCCATAGTAACTCATCCCATTCTTGTGCTAAAAACTCCCAAACATCGCTGGGATTTTTTCCTAAAGGATTACCAGAGGGTTTACCGATATTTTTACCTTTAAAATGGCGCTTACCAGGGTATTTAGCGGGGATTCTCACTGGATCAAGATTAAAGATATATTTATCGGTTTTTGTCAACCACAAAATAGTTTCATACCTGCCAGAAAATCTTTTAGAGGTATGTAATCCATGGCCAAAATGCCAGACAATTCTATTTCTTAAAAAGAAACCCATTTGTTTAAATAGCTGATAATAAAAAATATCTAAAGGATAAACTTCTCCCTCTTGAACGAAATTTCCCACCTGCCAGCAAATACTGCCATTATCTTGCAAGATTCTAGAGAATTCTCGCATAATTTTGGTTTGGGTTTCCAGATAAGTATCCAAAGAGATTTTTTTTTCGTAGTCTTTTCCTAAATTGTAGGGAGGAGAAGTAATAATCAAGCTCACAGAATTATCTGGTATAGTCTTGATAAAATTATTGCTATCTCCTTGATAAAGAATTATTTCGGCATCAGGTTGATAAAAGTCTCGCACTGATTTTGACTGAGAAAATAAGGGCAATTGATTCATAGAAAATTTAGCAGAGAAGAGCCACTTTTAATTAGGGTTTGCTGAAAAAGTTTTTCCTGGGGGCAGGGTGTGGGGTGTGGGGTTTTACCCATTTTACATCCAATATTCAAGAGAGCCAGTTTTTTAAAACAATTAATGTTATCTGTAGCCAGCAAAGATATAACAAAAATTCTACTTTTTTAGATAAAAATCGGGAAGAAAGTTTTGACTTTTTTCTATTCTTCCCTTAACTTAGATTAGCTCAAACCAGAAACGCACTCGCCTAATTCCACTGTAAAAGGTTGCCAAGGACGAGGATCAATTACTTTTGTCGGTAAATCATGGGATGTTAATAATTCTTGAAAAGATTCGGGACTACCCTCCGCACTTAACACCGCCATTAATAATCCTTTAAACTCGATATCACCACCGGCAGCCGTAGAAATAATATATTCGGGCTGCAAGCGTTGACAGACTGCCAAGGCGCTTTCTTGTCCTTTGATTACCGGTCCGAGGAAAGGTATTTTTAAGTCAATCAAAGGAGTGATAATAACATCAATTTTACCGAGAGAATCGAGGCTAGGAGAATGATAACCGTGGGGTTCGTAGTAGATACTCTGATTTGTCGCTAATTCCTTGATAACATAACCATTTTCCACCAGAGTCGGCCCGACTGGAGAACCGGGGACAGCAGTAATTTTGATCGCATTGTCAAAGATATAACTAGAGCCGTGGGTTAAAGAAATGCGATGGGTATAATTAAGCGCTCGAACGACTTTTTCGGCATTTGGAGAAGCTACCACGGGAATTTGGCGATCGAGTACCTGTAAAGTGGGAGGATGAGCGTGATCTTCCAAACCTTGGGAGAGAAGAATCAGATCGATATTTTCGGGAATGGCATGATTAGCGGTTTTTTTGCCCTCAAATAGCCAAGTTAAATTACCAAAAGTCAGGGAACCTACCAACCAAGGATCGAGAAGCAGGCGTTTTGCCCCGATTTCGATTAACCAAGAATTACTATCAAGCCAAGTTAACTGCATATAAGCCGAGGAATAATGGGGATTTTCTTAATTTAATTTAACATTAGCATTAACTTTTCTGCGCTTGGGGGTTTTTCAGTCATCAGTGAAAACACAGCACTGTTAATGCCATTTATAGCAGTTATCTTAATGGTGAGGTAGGAAGTCTCTGGTTTTAGGGAACGGGCAACAGTAGCCAGTCGTCAGGGGGTGATACCAAATTAGGTTACACTTCATCTTGAGGAGAAACGCTGTCACACTCCTCACTCAATGCCGGTCACTGAAAACCCAAATCTGATCACTGATTACTGATTACTGATTACTGATCACTGATTAGTCAAGGCTTAAGAAATAGGGAAAGTTTAGCTATCTTAGGGAAAGTAGGCGCTAAAAGGGGAAGAAGAACGCATCAGCCGAGACTGAATTTCTATGACTAAACGTACCTTCGGTGTTATCGGACTAGCTGTCATGGGAGAAAATCTCGCTCTCAATGTGGAGAGTCGGGGTTTTCCCATCGCTGTTTACAATCGCACCGCCAGCAAAACTCAAGAATTTATGGAAACTCGCGCCGTCGGCAAAGATGTCAAGGCGGCCTATAGTTTAGAAGAATTCGTCCAAATTTTAGAGCGTCCCCGCAAAATTCTGGTCATGGTCAAAGCTGGCCCGCCGGTGGATGCCGTGATCGAACAATTAAAACCCCTTCTCGAAGAAGGGGATATGATTATCGATGGCGGTAACTCCCTCTACGAGGACACGGAAAGACGCACCCGGGACCTAGAATCGACCACTAAACTGGGTTTTGTCGGTATGGGGGTCAGTGGTGGCGAAGAAGGCGCTCTGCACGGTCCTTCCCTGATGCCGGGGGGTACAGAGTTCGCCTATCGGGAATTAGAGCCGATTTTAACCAAAATTGCCGCCCAAGTTGATGATGGTCCCTGTGTCACTTATGTGGGGGCCGGGGGGGCAGGCCATTATGTGAAAATGGTTCACAATGGCATCGAGTACGGCGATATGCAGTTAATTGCGGAAGCCTACGATGTGCTGAAAAATGGTCTAGGACTAAGCAATCAGCAGTTACAGGAAACTTTCGCCGAGTGGAACCGCACCGATGAGCTTAATTCTTATTTAATTGAAATTACCGCCGATATCTTTAAGTGTGTTGACCCAGAAACCGGTCATCATCTGGTAGATTTAATCTTGGATTCGGCGGGACAAAAGGGAACCGGACGCTGGACTGTGTTAAGTTCCTTAGAGTTGGGGGTGCCAATTCCGACCATTTATGCTGCGGTTAATGCTCGCGTGATGTCCGCTTATAAGGATGAACGGGTGGCAGCCGCAAAAGAGTTACCCGGACCTGGGGAAACCTATCCGGGGGATGCGGCACTATTTGTGGATAAGGTGCGTGATGCTCTTTACTGCTCGAAAATGTGTTCCTATGCCCAAGGTATGGCTTTAATCGCTAAAGCTTCTCAGGAGTTTAACTATAATATCAGTCTGCCGGAATCGGCCCGGATATGGAAGGGCGGCTGTATTATTCGGGCCAGTTTCTTGGATAAAATTCGCAAGGCTTTTGCGGAAAATCCGGGCCTGCCGAATTTGTTGTTAGCGCCGGAATTTAAGCAAAGTATCCTTGATCGCCAAGAAGCATGGCGTGAGGTGTTAGTCTTGGCTAATAAGTTGGGGATTCCCGTCCCGGCTTTTAGTTCTTCTTTGGACTATTTTGATAGTTATCGTCGGGCCAATTTACCGCAAAATCTCACCCAAGCACAACGGGATTATTTTGGCGCTCATACCTATGAACGTACCGATAAACCCAGAGGTGAGTTTTTCCATACGGAATGGATGACTGAATCCTAAAGCTATCTAATATTTTCTCCCCTTTTTATTTCCAGTAAAAAGGGGAGATTTTTTTGCGATATTTTTCTGATTAAGAGTTAACTATCGGTCAAGAAATTGGTAGGGATACCAAATCAGTTTTTAATGGGATAATGGCTTTAAAAGTCAGACAGAGGAATAATTCCACAGGCTTGAATTTTGCTGAAAACGAGGTGAAGTTGCCACAATAACCAATTGCCAACTCTCCAGAAAGCCACGGAGTTTTGATGATCAGAAACCTCGGCAGATGGATCACCAAGATTTTCCTCAAAAATCAACCAATGAACCGGTAAATGACCGAGGGGAGAATTCGGCTCTAATTGAAAGTTTAGTTGCTCATAATTGAGCCATTTACCTTCCTTCCGCCAACCTAGGCGATCGCCAAGTTTCTTTTGGGTTTCATAATCCACTAAACCACCGAGACTAGAGAAAATGGCCTGCTGAATACTAAACCCGAAATGACCATTACTATAATGCAGCCAAAGTTGATCAATTTTTTTCAGTTCCGAACAAGGTAATTGAGCAATATCTTGAGGATAAACCTCATTCCAGTAGGTTCTACCCAAAATTTTTAATAGTAGTTTGGTTGTTTGGCGATCAGCCGCTTGCCACTGTTGCTTTATTAGCAAATCTTGTAATTGATTATAATCAAGATCGGCCGATTCTTGAGTTAAGATATTTGGGGAAGTCGGGGGATTTTTAGAACTAGAAGATTTGTCAAGATTGTTTTGAGTGAATTGAGAGACAACTATTGCTAGGGGAGTTTTTGGGATAGCGTCTTTTTGACAAGCCTCTTGTTCTGCTAAATGATCAGATAATTTATTGATGGTTTTTTCTAGGGAAATGAATTGTGCTGACCATTCACTTTCATTGAATAAGTAATCATTAAATTGATCAGAGGAAAAAGCCTCTTTTAACCTTGCTTCTTTCTCGTAACCAGTCGCTAGAAAATTTAGCAAAAACTCAGAACTTATGCTGGAATCTGACGTTTCTAAGAGATCAGGCTGAGGTTGAAAAATATTGTCTACCAAATACTTAATTTCTCCAACCGTTGCATAAAATTCTTCGTCCACCTTAATGACTTCTTCTATTAATAATTGAAAAGGAGCAAAATAGTCCTGTAGGTAGTTTTCAAAATTAATCGCATTTTGGGCAAGATCAGCAATTTCTTGGCGAACTCGTTGAGATTTGAGTTGATAATGATTTAATTCCTCATAAATTTTGAGTTCTTGAATAATTGCTTGCACAATTTTTTTCTGCTTTTGAGTATCCTCGGCTAATTTCTGAACTCCTTCCCCTAGTAATTTAGTTTTTCTCAACATCAAAAAAGATGTTTTTCCCAGTAGCAAAATTGCCCGAAAATTTTCCTGTTTTTCTAGCTTGAGTTGATTGAGAATATTTTGATTATTATTATTTTTAATCTCTAACTTTATTCTCTCGTAGTCTAAGATTTTTAATTCTTGATATTTTTGGGAAAATAAAATTTTGAGATTGTCACTGAGTTGGAGTAAAAAACGATAATATCCGTCTTGATAGATTTCTAGCCCGTTAATTAATAAATTATAGTCTTTAATTAATAACTGAGTCTCAATCAAGATTTCTTGTTGAGTAATTTTTTCTTTTCGTTTAATAATCTTACCAAAATAGTAATGGTAGCGAACTCCTTCTTGAATTAATTTCCGACGTTCCTTGATGATTTTCTGAAAATTCTTTAAGTATCTATTTTTAAAAACAGGAATTTGATAGCTTTGCTCATAAATGGCAATTTTTTTATAGGTCATCAGATGTGGAGAGTTCCTATTTAGCATAGCTATCTTAGACCAAAAAATTCCTCAGTACTTAGCAATAATCATCCGCTGCTCCCAGCTATTACAAGAGGGAGCAATACCTAATTAAACATTCTCAACTTCAACAACAACTGGTTCATTTTCAACAACTGGTTCATTTTCAACAACTGGTTCATTTTCAATAACTGGTTCCTTTTCAATAACAACTGTTTGAGGACTTTCAGGAGTTGGCTCAGTTACCGTTTCTTGCTGCTTTACTGTCTGTTCTTGATGGTCAGTCAAGTGTTTTTTGGTTTTTAATTTCAGGTCATCAGTCAGAGGTAAAGCATCAATTTCAGCCAAAAGTGTTTCCAGGGATTCTTTTTTACTTCGCTCAGTGTAAAAAGCATTCAGAACCGCTTCAATTCCGTACTGAGCGATCGCATCTCCTAGGACAGTAACCAACCCCATCGCTCCAATACCCATAAAAACTACAAAGGGTTGTCCGAGGGTTAGAATTAGCACGATGACAGCAATAACAGCCGAAGCTAAATAAGCACCTGCCACTTTTTTGATAATGTTATCGAGTTCCATAAAAATCACCTCAAATTTCTAGCGAAGGATTAGTTTAATTCTAAAGCAAGGTTAATCTATCTGTTGATCGCCGTCAAGTAAAGCTTGAAGAAAAGGTTCAAGACTTTTGGGACGATAATCGGAAAAAGCCTTTAATCGTTTTACCACACTGTGATGAACAGTGACAACTTTTGTATTGAAATATCGCCATTGCTCACCTCCCAAGGCCGACAATCCCTTAAGGGTATTATCGAACTTGATGGTGGGGTCTAGTTTAATTGGGAATTCCTCAAATTCAGAGGTGGTTGAGTCAAACTCTAATCCCAATTTTTTGGCTTGATTAATCATCCATTGTAAGGGGTAGTCGGAAAGTCCTTGATATTCTTTTTTGCCACCACCTAGACAGGTATGTTCACCGACAAATAAAACTTCTTTGACAACTTGTTCAGGATTTTCGGGGTTGGCTTTGATCGGAGTGGAAGGGAAGTTTTTCCGTTTTTCATCAATGGCAACAGCATGAAAAGCATTTTGGATAATCGGACTTAATTTTGTGTTACTAAATTCATATTTTTTATGATAAAACTTAGCTAGGGGAAACCAAGGAGTTAAATCAGGAATACCAAAATGACCAACTGTATCCCAACAACCTAACATCTTGATTGGAATACGATCTTGAAAATCTTCCTTTTCTGTCTCAATTTTTTTAGCATTAGCGGCACGAAATTGTTGAGCTTTGGCACTATCGAAACTAACGTTGTGGTCTCGATAGAGTTGATAAGCTAGGGGAATTTCTTTAATCTTAGATCGTTTTAGGATTCCACATTTATCGATAAAACTAGCCAAACAACGAACGATATATGCTCCGCGACTAAAACCTAACAAATAAATTTCATCCTCGCTTTTGGGATTGTAGTTAAGGACAAGAAAACGATAGGCATCTTGAATCATCCGATCGAGTCCCCAGCCAAAAGTTTCATTCCCTAAACTTTTAATAAATTCGTTATCTTCGGCGCTGCCAGAACCTGACAAAAAGACGATTTGAGGGGTTTGATCCTCGGCAATATACTTAATAGATTCGGCGAATTTAACCACGTTGGTGGGGTAAGCACTGCCAGAGTTTTCCCAAGAACCATCACAACAAATAATTAACCGTTTTTTCTGGTTTGAATAAGTCAGTATATCCGGTTGAGAAATTGCCGTTTTAGTAATCTCCTCAATTTCATTACTGGCAAGAGCAGCTTCTGCGGCAATTATAATTGATTCTGAATTATCTTCCCGGGAAGGTTCTTGATTTTCTGCTGGAGCATCCTGTTCAACCACTTCTTCTTCTTCAAGGGAGTTAAAAATTTCGTTGACCATTGTTATCCTTTTCGCACTCCTTCTAGCTTTACTGCTAGTCTGAGTTTTTGATTTAGGGATCGAGGTCGGTTTAGAGGGAAGACTATCTAGTTGCCAGGTTGTCCCATAAAGAATACCATGATTGCTATAACTTGTTTGATCCTCGGCATTGCCATTGAGTGATAAATAAGTGACTAGGCCAAGGTCATCAACTAAGGGAGATTGATACATCGTTTTTTGTATTTCTTCTTGGCTACGCGCTTGATTCCAAAGAGAAAATTCGGCGAGACAACCTTGCCAATAATGGGAGAGATTAACAGAGGCTCCCAAGATGATTTTTTCAATCCCCGTTAAGGCACGGTTATGACCGTTGCCACGATGCCAAATGATCCCATTACGATAGATCAACATTCGGCCTGTGGTCGCATTTTTGACAAAGGCCCAATGAGTCCAATCACTATAATCCTTAAGCTTGACTTTTTTTTCAATTCGATCGAAACCTTCTTCATTTCCCGCATCCCAAAAAATTGCAGGTTTCACAGGATCGCCCCAGGGCAAAGTAATATGTAGGACGCGGTTATTCTCGCGATTAACAGCTTCTAAAAGAGTGGTTTCTGTGGATAAATTATTTTCTCCTTTTGCCCAAAATGTAATGGTAATACTCTGATCGATGTCAAGAAATCCCCGGGATAGCTCCATCTGATCATCAATGCCATTAAATTTTAGTACAGAGCGTTGTTCAGCCATTGGTTTTGTAATCACCTAGGGGAGAAAGAGGTAATCAGGGGTTCAGGGACTCTGACTAATAAGAGACTGTCATATCTGTCGCGGTCTTTGTGAACGTTACCACCTAGTTTACCACATTTTAGTTATCTAGCGATATAAGTGAGAAGTTTTCACAAAATTTAGCTTCAATAGCCTCTCATCCCATATTCTCGGTCAATTGTTGTTGGTAGAAACTGGCAGTTAAATTGCTGGCATCGTTAGACAGCCGGCGGGTTTGTCCAGGTTCTGGGGTCGATTCGAGGTCCGGCTATTGGCCTGATTATATCAATCTTTTCCAGCCAGAGAGCTTAAGGTGAGATTTTAAGCCACTTTAAGATTTGAGGATTTTTGTCATAACGATAGGTAAAACCATCGTTGGCTACGATCAAATTTCCGCGACTAGCTTTACTACGAACACTAGAGATCGATAAGTCGGTTAATAGTTTTATCTCTTGATGAGAAAGTCCCTCAAGAGACTGATGTGTTTCTGGGGATTCTGACTCATGATTAATGGTAATATCGGGTTTTACAGAATTGCCATTAGGGGTCTTAGTAAACATTTCTTGCGCTTTCTTAAGGCGATAATTTTCAACAGTCAAGAGTTCCCAACTAGAGTCGGCCGAGAGTTCTAGAACCCATTGATGGTAATTAAAGAGACTTTCTCGATGACCGACACTAATAAAAGTTGTTTTACGAGCTTTTAATTGCTCATATAGAATCCTTTCGTTGACTAAATCTAGGGCGCTGGTTGCTTCATCTAAAATGATAAAACTGGGGGGATTAACTAAGAGCCGAGCAAAGGCTAGACGTTGTTGTTCTCCTAGGGAGAGAATGTTTTCCCAGGGTTTTTCAGAGTCAAATTCATCCACCCGACTTAGGGCGTTTTGTAAATTGACTTGTTGTAATACTGCTTGAATTTCGCTATTAGTTATCTGACGATCAGTCTGAGGATAGAGCAGTTGTTCGCGTAAGGTTCCTAAGATAATGTAGGGACGTTGGGGTAAAAAGAGAATTTCTTCAAGGGGTGGCCGTATTAAACGTCCGGTACCGGAATTCCATAAACCCGCGATCGCTCGTAGGAGGGAACTTTTGCCGCGGCCACTAGGGCCAACAATCAGTAATCCTTCACCGGGTTGAACAGAAAGAGATAGATCTTCGACAATTACCTGCTCATAGTCGGGAGTTTGTAAAGTAACTTTCTCAAAGGCAAAATGATTTTCTTCTATAGTTTTGATCGTGCTGATATTCTCCGGTTGTTGAGTGACGGTTTCTAGGGCAGTCGCAAATTCATTTAAACGTTCAACATAACTAGAAAATCGTCCCGAAATGCCAAATTCAGTGATCAGGTCGCCCAAAGAAGTAGCGAATATATAACAGGCTGTGGAAGCTTGTTCCACCTGTCCATAATCGATCTCACCTCTAATATACAAAGGTCCCAGAATTAAGAAGGGAAATACTTGAATAGCAGCTTGATAGCCCCTAGCAAACAGTTCGTTCCCTCTTTCCCAATCAATTTTATCGAGAGTATCTTCTAATACCTTTTTAAATCTTCGCTGAATGATATTTAATTCTTCTTTCTCTCCCCGAAAAAAAGCGATAGATTCAGCATGATTGCGAACGTGAGTTAACGCATAATTATAATCAGCTTTTGAAGCTAATTGCTTTTCATTGATCTTGATTAATTCTTGATTTAAATAAAGGGCGATAAAATTACCGATGACTGTATAAATAAGTAGCGGAATAGCAATCCGCTCAGAAATCGTCCAAATCACCACTAAAAAGACAAGCATCTTCAGGCTTTTTTCTAGGAAAGATGAGAAAAAGCTAAGAGCATTACTGGTGATCGGTTCAATTTCTTGAGCAATGCGTTGATCGGGATTATCAATATCAGATTTGAAATTAATTTTATAATAGGCACGCTTATGGAAATATTTAGTTAAAACCTGACCATTTAGCCATTCATACCAATCCAAAGCAATTTTTTTGGAAATATTTTTACTGTAACCGACTAGCAGTGTCACCAAGATCAGTCCAATCACATAGGCGATCAATTCCTGATTAAATCTGGCATAGTCTCCCTGTTGTACAATTGCGTCAATCAAGCGACGAATAGCAAAACTATTAAAAAGCGTTACGACTACTAGACCGAGGATTAGAAAAATTAGCAAAAATAGCATTCCCCAGCCACGAATTACCTCGGGAAAGCTTCTTGCTCCTGGTTCGGTGGGATACCAGTAAGGTTGAGTGATCGCCTTGACATCTTTCAAAAATTGGTTAAAAGAAGCAAGTGCATTTTTATTTTCAGCAACTTGGGTTGACATATTTCCAAAAAAAAGGGGTTGACGCTATTGGTAGTCGGGCAGCAGTTGAGCCTCTGCTAGTTTAACATTTTTGTCTCATATTTTTTCCAAGCAAGTAAATAAGTATAGATCAGGGATAAATCGAGAGGATGACAAACGATGGAGCTATGGGCTAATCCCTCGATAGTTTGACAAGCATCGAAGCAAGGCTTTGTCTGACTAATCATTTTAGCTGATTTTAAAATAATTGGGAACCAAGAACTAACGGCTTTTTCTCCTCCCTGCTCAAAAAGGTAATTTTCAACCATTACTAACCAATTTTTATCGGATACCGCTTCAGTGGCATAACCACAGGCATTAATTAATTCAAAAAATCTCTGCCATGGAATTAATTCAGGATTAACTAAATGAAAGGTTTTTCCTAAAAGTTGCTTTTGCCTTGAGAGATAAACAATAGCTTTACTGGCATAGTCAATGGGAATAATATTGATATCCACATCAAAAGTGGGAAATTTTTCTAATTTAATACATATTTGAATAAACCGAAAAAAGAAATTATTCGATTTTCTATAAATTCCAGTTTTGCTGTCACCCATAATTCTTGTGGGTCGATAAATAGAGACGGGAAAACCTCTTTTTTGAGCTAGGTGTATTAATTTTTCAGCAACCCATTTGCTTTGTTTATAGCCCGTATTTAAACTGGGAGAAAATCGAGGAAATTCTGTCTCTCTAATGGGTGTATCTTGTCTATGAGCCTGACTAAAAAAAATGGCCAGTGTCGAGATAAAATGAACTGGTTTAGTTTTTCTTAGTCCGGCTAACTTAAGAATTTCTTGAGTTCCCAAAACATTAACCGCTTTCATTTGATAGTAAGGGGGGATCAGGTCATTTTGTGATCCGTTATGATAAATAACATCAATCTCGTTGGCTAATTGACAAAACTCTTTCTCAGAAAGACCTAACAATGGTTGAGCCAAATCGCCAAGCATTGGGATAATACGAGCATCAAAATGTTGCTGCCAAAGTTGGTAAGATTGGAGGTTTTCTTTTAGTCGCTGTTTACCAGTTTCTACAGTATGACAACGAATTAAACAATAGATATTAGCGGTGGTTTGATCGAGCAGTTCCCTGAGCAAATAAGCCCCTAAAAATCCAGTGGCACCAGTTAAAAAAATTGATTTTGGCTCGTCAAAATTGTCCTTGAGAGGACTGTCAAAACTGATATCAGGATTAAGAATAGCTTCTGTTTTTAAATCTGGAATACATTCTTGATTGCTCATGCTTTGCTAGGACATATCTAATTTAATTTAGGGAGTGGACTTGCTTCAATCAAACTCTGCACAGGCATAGTGTCAATAATTCTATCTATTTGAAATCCAGCACTTGTTAATAGGACTTTTAATTCATTTTCTGAGCGAATTTTTCCTGAATGAAGCATCCATAACTGTAGATCAGCTAAATTGTCTCTCCAATAAATTTTGCGGATAATTCTTTCTGAAATTAATAATCGAGATGTGGAAGGCATATACTGGCGACAGTTTTTGAGAATATCAACAACTTGTCGATCATTCCAACTGAGCAAAACTTGCTTGAGTAAATAAACATCCGCTACGACGGGAACCGATTCAAAAAAATCTCCACTTATCAACTCACAGCGTTCGCTTACCCCTTCCTGTTTCAATAAATTTTTGGCTTTTTCAAGGGAGTATGACTGTTCAAAAAGTATCCCTTTTATTTGAGGGTAACGTTTTAAGATAGCAGCAATCAGTTTTCCCTGACCGCCACCAATATCTGCCAATACTTCTACGGAGGAAAAGTCATAAGCTTCTAATATTTTAGCTATTTGAAAGGTGGTTATATCATTCATTGATTGATCATAAACTTTATTGAGGCTAGGATTCTCTCGATGGTACTCCTCAATATCAAGACCATACATGGCTTTAAAAGCTCCTTCTCCAGTGGTTAAACTTTGGGTAAAATTGCCCCAACAAGCATAACTTTCTTCTATCTCGGTAATTAGCCAGTTGCGTAAAGTTCCCACTTGATCATCCCTTAGATAAGCCGCTAAGGGAGTATTTTGAAAATAATCCGGTTGATTTTCTTGTAAAATTTCTAAACTGACCAAAGTTCGTAAAAGACGATAGAGAGAATCAGCATGAGTGTTAGTTTCCGTCGCTAATTCTTGATAGTGTTTTGAGCCATCTCCTAACAGATTAAGAATTCCTAATTTTACAGCAGCATAAATACATTGACTGATCTGAAACCCCCTAATCATCAGTAAAACGGTGTCTCTGGGAGATATTTGATTTGGGTTTTCCCCAGGAAGATTAAACATAATTTAATGACCTTTTTGATTGAGCTTACGGATTCCCTAAAAAGGGTATTTTTTGCTAAGAATAAATCCTTGGCTAAATTATTAACGATTTTACCTTACTTCTCAACAATTTTAGGCTTAACTGTATTATTCCCTCAGTTTGACCAGAAACAGCAAAAACGAGAGCTTCTTGATCAATTCTTTGGTCAGGGTGACTTACTGAATTAGCCGCGCCTTTGGAAATAGTAACCGCCGCCAGAGTCCGATAGGATTTAGCTGTTTGTAGCAGACTGTTTTGAGCGATCATCTTTAACACACCTCAACCAATTTTAAAGACTGTTTTACCTGCTTGAAAGTTAACTCTAACTTTTCCACCAATTCATCACATTGACTTTCTGTGATAATAAAGGGTGGCGAAATTAAGATATGGTCTCCATCAACTCCGACACCAGTACCAAACCTCCCTCTGAGGATTAATCCATTTTCTAAGCCTACTTGCATAATTTTTTCAGTAATACCCAGGGAACGAGAAAAAGGTTGATGATTGTCTCGATTTTTAACAAATTCAATTCCTATTAATAATCCTTCCCCCCGAACATCGCCTATGATTGGCTCCCGTTCAGCCAGTTTTTCTAATTGATGTTTGAGGTATTTACCCATCACTGCACATCGTTCTATTAAATTATGTTTAGCCATATAGTTCTGCACAGCTAAAGCCGCAGCGCAACTAATAGGATGACCGGCATAGGTAAACAATGACAGGGGTATATTTTTAGTTGCATTGTCAAATACTTCCCGAACCCGTTGATGAACAATAACTGCACCAATGGGAGCGTACCCGCTGCTTAAGGCTTTCGTGGCTGTAATTATATCGGGAATTGCCGCCCAATGGTCAACCCCAAAGTTTTTACCCGTTCGACCAAAACCTGTGATAACTTCCTCAGAAATCCAAAGAATATCATAGAAATCACAAATTTCTCGCACTTTTTCATAATAGCCAGGAGGCGGAACAATGGCACTCCCGGCACCGCCAATAATCGGTTCAGCCACGAAAGCTGCTATGGTATCTGCTCCTTCTTGTTCGATTATTCTTGCTAGTTCATTAGCACAAGTTAATTCACAACTGGGATAGGTAAGTTTATAGGGACATTGATAACAGTGAGGTGCTTGAATATGGGGAAAATTTAAGAGGTCAAAGGGTGATAAACTTTCTCGCACAAACCTACTACCAGTCATGGCGAGAGTGGCAATTGTATGTCCGTGATAGCTATGCCAACGAGAAATAATTTTGTATTTGCTGGCTTTGCCTCGTAGTTTATGGTAATAAAGAGCTATTTGAAAAGCCATTTCATTAGCGGTTGAACCACTGGTGACAAAACCGACTCTATCCATACCTTCGGGAGCCATTGTTGTCACCACATTAGCTAACTTTTCTTGGGGTTCACTGGTAAATTGAGCCTTATGAATAAAACACAGTTGACGAGCTTGTTCTGCCATGGCATCGGCCACTTCTGTGACACCATGACCGATGGAAATAACATGAGTCCCCCCGATGGCATCTAGATAGGTTTTTCCCTCTGAATCATAAACATAAATACCTTTTCCCGATTCTGCCATTAAACAGGTATTATGCCAACGAGTTGTATTGAAAACGTGGGATTGATCGGTTTTCATTGATTGACGATTACCTCTAATAAATTTTCAAAATTTGACGCTATCCTAGCGATGGTATCCGCTTCAAACAAATCTTTTTTATACTTCCACCATAGCTTAATAACAGTTCCGGAAGGGGTATTTTTTTTCCAGAACAATACTCCTAAATCTACTCTTGCCATTGATAATTTAAGCGGTATGGGGGTGACATTCAAACCCGATAATTCTAAATGCTCTGTGGGAGCTTTTTGCAAAAAGTCTAAATACACTCTAAAAAAGCGTTTATTTCGCTCTATCGGCGGGTCAAAGGTTTTGGCGATTTGCTCAAAAGGGACATCTTGGTGAGTGATGACAGCAAGCATCTCCTGTTGAACCCGTTTTAATAGCTGGAAAAAGTGGTCATTTTCGCCAAAATCAAGTCTTAAAAGCAAGTGCTTACCAAAATCTCCCATTACAGATGCAAATTGCTGCTGATTGCTATCAATCGCTGGAACGCCGATAACGAGACTTTCCTTCGGAGCGTACTGATGGAGTAAAAGTCCAAAGGTAGTGGCGATGGTGGTAAAAAAAGTCACTTTTTGTTTCTGACTCAAAATTTCTAACTGAGTAGTCAGTTCAGGAGAAATCTCTGTTTCTAGGGTGACTGCCTGGAAGCTTTGCACCTCTGGTAGCGGTCTGTCAGTGGGAAGATTTAAAGGCTGGGGTTCTTGACTTAACCACTGTTGCCAATAGTCGCGCCTTATTTTTAGTCCTTCTTCTGTAAGAGATTGACGTTCGGCAATCACATAATCGCCATACTGTAGGGGTAATTCGGGCAAAGGAGAAGGGTTATCAGAGAGGAAAGTATCGTAGAGAAGGCTCAATTCTGGCATTAATATTTCCGAAGATTGTTCATTGGCCAGCATCATGTGTAAACCGATCAGCAAAATATGAGATGTTTCTGACAATTGTAGTAGATTAACGAACAACCAAGGATCTTTGTCCAGAAAAACTTGTTTTTTGATTTTTTCTGCGGTTATTCTTTCTATTTCTTGCTGTTGTTCTACTTCTGAGCGGTTTCGCAGATCAATAATTTCAAGAGCTATCTTTGTATTGGGATAGACAACCTGCCTTAAAGAACCATTGATTTTTTCTAATTTTGTTCTTAGAATTTCATGGCGACGAATAATCTCATTAAGACTTTTTTCCAAAACAGCTATATTAAGCTTTCCTTCCAGATGGAAGTAGTTAGGTAGATAATAAAAGCTACCTAAATGACGATAATCCCAAAATCGCTCTTGAGCAAAAGAGGGCGGATAATAACGAATTTCGTCGGCGGGTTGGAGATTTGTTGCTTCAATTCTGTTAAATGTTGATGATTTTTCTGACAGACAAGTTACTAATTCAGCAATGGTGGGTGACTGAAATAGGTCAAGCATCTGCAAGTTTTTATTCAACCTTTCTTGGATTCTATTCAATAAAATAATGACCTTGAGAGAATTGCCGCCTAACTCAAAGAAGTTATCATTAATACCGATTTGCTCTAGTTGCAAAACTTCAGACCACAAGTTCGCTAATATTTCTTCTTCTCGATTACGAGGAGCTACAAAATTAGCTTTATTACTGGTTAATATATAACTCGGTTTTGCCAGTTTTGACAAGGCTAGACGGTCTATTTTATCATTAGGCGTAAGGGGCAATTTGTCTAAAATACTGATGGCATTTGGCCTCATATATTCTGGCAATTTGCTTTTAAGAAATTGACCGAGTTCTAATATTAATTGCTGCTTAAATTTAATCTCGATTGGATTATTGGCATAGGTAAATATATCTTCAATAGGAGAACTAATGGGAAAAATTGCTGGTTGGAATGGTGCGGATTTATGGCTAAAAACTAGATCATAATATCCTCTGGCATCGGTGTTAATCCAGCTAATCTCTAGGTGATAAGGTAAGTCCTCCACAAGAGCCATTATCCGATCAATTTCTACCCCATGCTTCGGCTGCTGACCTAGCCACTGGTTTAGTTGCTTAAGTGAGTCGCTTTGATCAGCTTCTTCTAACCATTGTTGAACCTTAACTTCCTTACTCAAACGAGCATTAGGAATACGAGAAATACCTAAATTTTTCGGTTGATCTTCAGTTAAAATACGTTTAACTTCGGCTAAGTTCAGTTGTTCTTTTTGCCAGTCTAACCAATCAATCTCTGTCAACGGTTCAACGGAACTATTGATAGATAAAATCGCCTCGTAACGAAAGCGAGTTAATTCATTATCATAAACCCCAGTTTTGGGTTTTATTTGCACATGAGTAATTTCAGGAAATTGTTGTTGAAGTGCTAGGAAGAAAAAGGGATGTAATAACAACTCTTCTTCTGCTTGTTGTTTGCGGGTAATTCTTTCTCGCAATTGGCAGGCAAGAACATGATCATTAGCTCGATAAGCTTCTACCGAAGTACAATAGGTTGGCAAAAGGGCTAAATTACGAATATCTCCAACAAGAATATGACCTCCTTTTTTAACCCGTTTAATCAACCCTTCTAAAACTTGCAGTAGGTAGGCGGTACTGGGGAAATATTGCAGCACAGAGTTGATGATAATAGTATCAAAACTTTCTGACTCCAATCCCGCTAAGTCATCGGCGCTTCTTTCCCACAAAGTTACATGATCTAAACCGCCTATTGTTTGCTGAATTTTCCGAATATGATCTAAAGCAGGACGAGAAAAATCAAGACCTACATACTCGGAACAATCGGGGGCAACTCGAGTTAATAATAATCCCGTACCGCAGCCAACTTCTAAAACTTTTTCTGGGTGTAACTCTTGAATGCTTTCAACGGTTTTATCCACCCATTCGTGCATTTCTTCTTTGGGAATTGGCTGTCCGTCATAACTACTATCCCAACCAATAATATTAAAAGTAAGATCACTTTGAATAGGGGTTTGACTGTCAGTTTGCTGATTAACAGTTTTCCAAAGAGCCAGATATTCTTGTTGAGTTTTTTCCTGTTCTAAGGAATCCTCAGAAGTTAGATGAGGAACGACATAAGCGATTAACTGTTTATCCCCTAATTGATCTTGGCTGAGGATAACCGCCGCCGACTCAATCGCCGAGTGTTGAATCAATACGTTCTCAATTTCTCCTAGTTCTACCCGAAAACCTCTAATCTTAATTTGATTGTCAATGCGTCCTAAGTATTCAATGTCACCATCGGCTAAATAGCGACCCAAATCTCCAGTTTTATAAAGCCGTTCGGAGGGATTGAAAGGGTTATTGATAAAGTTTTCTTGGGTTAATTCTAGCTGATTGAGATAACCTCTCGCTAAACTAATACCAGCAATATATAATTCCCCTTGAGTTCCTTGGGGGACAGGCTGTAAATTCTGATCAAGAATATAGATTTGTGTCTGATTGATGGGACGACCAATAGGGACAGAGGTACAGTTTTCTGTTAATTTATAATCAGATAAATCACAATAGGTTGCTTCGACGGTGGTTTCTGTCGGTCCATAAGCGTTAATTAATTGGGGTACTCGGCGGAGTTTCCCGGTTTGTAACATTTCTTCTATATATTGCTGCCATAGTTTGAGTTTTTCGGGTAATAAACTTTCTCCACCCACAAATAATAATCGCACCGATTCGGGGAAGAGTTCCTTAGTTCGTGCTAATTCGGTAATTAAAGCCTGCCAAAAAGCTGTGGGTAAATCTAAGATTGTCAGTTGCCATTCTCGACACTTTTGGATAAAGCTAGAAAATGAGCTTAACATCGCCTCAGTTCGCAAAACAACCGTGCCACCAACAGTTAAGCAAGGATAAATTTCCTCGACGGCAACATCAAAACTAATCGAGGCAAATTGTAAAATTCGATCGCTTTGACTGAGATTAGCAGTAGTCTTAACCACTTCAATAAAATTAACCACAGAGCGATGTTCAATCATCACGCCCTTGGGTTTTCCGGTGGAACCTGATGTATAGATAATATAAGCGAGGTTTTCGGGGTTAACTTCAATATCGGGATTTTCTGGCTTTTCCAGGGCAATTAGCCCCCAATCTTCATCCAATTTCAGAATTTTAACTGTCTGATTGTCCCCGAATTTACCGATTAAATAACTGTTGGTGATTATGAGAGATAATTGAGCATCTTGTATCATATAATCCAAGCGCTCCGGGGGATAGTCGGGGTCGAGGGGAACATAGGCACATCCGGCTTTTAGAATAGCCAAAAGGGCCATCACCATTTCCGGGGAACGTTCCACAGATAAACCGACGAGACTTTCCGGTTTTAGCCCATATTTTTGTAAATAATAGGCCAGTTGATTGGCTTTTTGATTTAAGCTTTCATAGCTAATTTGCCAGTTTTCCCCAATCAGAGCTATCGCTTCAGGGGTGCGTTGTACCTGCTGTTCCAATAATTGATGAATAGATTGAGTCATGGGAACTAAAGTAATTTGATTTAACTCAGGTGCTATAGTTGGTTTAATTTGCTTGATCCTATTTTCCAAAGCGACGCTCGCGATTTTGAAACCAGTGGATAGCTTCTTCAATATCTGCCGGAGTTAGATCGGGAAAGAAGGTATTTGTAAAGTAGAGTTCACTATAACAACTCTGTAGGGGCATAAATCCAGATAACCGACATTCTCCAGAGGTCCGAATAATCAGATCTGGCGGCGGACAAAATTGATCCATTAGCTGATGAGGTTCGATCTCTTCCGGTTTAACCCCCTTTTCTACTAGGCGGCGGACTGCGCGGATTATCTCATCTTCACCACCGTAGTCTAGGGCAAAATTGAAGATGTGACCGGTCATTCCTTTGGTGCTATGCTCTACCTCCTCAACCATAGACAAGAGATTTTCAGGAAGGCGATCTTTTCTACCTAAATGTCGCAACTGTACTGAGTATTTACCCGATAAAGGCAATAAATTGCTGAGAAACTGACTAAAAACATCCATTAAGTTGTCAACTTCGCTATCGGAACGCTTCCAGTTTTCGGTGGAGAACAGCCACAATGTCGCAGCGTAAATTTCCTTATCCCAAAGCGTTTTTAATAGGGAAGGTGCCACCTCTATAAATGCTTTTCTGTGACCTTCTTGGGGAGATAAGCCCTGATTTTTTGCCCATCTTCTGTTACCGTCTGGAATGATGGCAATATGCTTGAGAGGTTTAGTAGAGATGTTGTTAGTCATAAAATTTTTCCTAATAAGGTTGAATTGAGTAGTTTGGCAAACAGAGCGGTATTTAAGTTTCTGGTTTAGAGTGGAGTAGCTTCAATTAAACTCTCTATAGACTGAGTGTCAATAATTTTAGTTATTTGAAAGCCAGCCGTTTCTAATAATACCCTAAATTCAGATTCCGATCGAATTTTTCCTGAACCTAGCATCCATAAATTGAGATCAGCTAAATTATCCTTCCAACGATTTTTGTGCAAAATTCGATCCACGATTAACAATCGAGAGGATGGGTCCATAGCCTGACGACAGTTTTTGAGAATTTCAAGGGCTTTTTGATCATCCCAATTGAGCAGAATTTTCTTCAATAAATAAATGTCTGCTTTAAGGAAAATGGGGTCAAAAAAGCTCCCAGAAATCAAACTACAACGGTCGATCACTCCCTCTTGTGTTAGTAGATATTTCCCCTGCTCAATACAATAGGGTTGTTCAAATAGCACCCCTTGAATCTGGGGATATTTTTGTAAAATAGCAGCCAGAAATTTTCCATATCCTCCACCAATGTCTGCGACAATTTCCCCGACAGAAAAATCATAAGCGGCCAAAATCAGGGGGTTTTGAATTGCAGTTATATCAACCATTGCTTGATCAAAAACTTCAGCTTGATCGGAATTTTGTTGATGAAACTCTTCAATATTGACACCATACATAGACTCAAAAGCACCTTGACCTGTGGTTAAACTTTGAGTAAGATTTCCCCAACTAGCATAACTTTCTTCTATTTCGGCCATCAGAAAATTGCGAACAGTTCCCTGTTGCTTATCTCTTAAATAAGTTGCTAAAGCAGTGTTTTGGAAATAGTTGGGTTGGGTTTCTTCTAAAATCCCCAGACTGGTTAACGTCCGCAAAAAACGATAAAGTAAATCAGCATGAGTATTGGTTTCAGTGGCTAACTCTTGATAAGATTTTGTTCCATCTGCCAACAGATCAACAATTCCTAATTTGGCGGCCGCATAAATACATTGGCTAATCTGAAAACCCCTTACCATCTGCAAGACAGTGTCTCTATCAGACATTTGCCCGGGATTTTCTCGCTGAAGATTAAACATGATTGAATGAGCAAAGTTGAGATGGTTGTTAATGGAATGACTCCAGAGATATTTTTAGACGAAATAACTCTCGGGAAATTTTTCTGTAATCATCATAATCGCTTGCTTCTGAGAGAAAACACGATAGGTACGAGAAAAAAGTTTTTCTTCTGGACTGATTTTAAAATCCTCAGCCAAATCCCCCGCAGGTTCTTGAGATAAATCAACGATTTCCTTAAAGGTTTCCATCCGATTTTCTAACCAAAGCTTACCGATGGGTTTTCCTGAATTGATTAATTCGTCTTGAAACTTGGTGTCTAGTCTATCAATAACAATAATAGACTCGGCATAAACTAATTTTTTTTGGCTGACTGTACTGCAAAGAAATATTTTTCTTTTGATAATTTTGCTACCTTTTTCAAGATCTAAAACCGGCAAGTCTTCCTCTAAATATACCGCTTCTTCAGACAGTTTAACAATTGACATTTTTTCCAACAAATAAATCTCTAAAATGTCGGTCAGAGTCCCATCGGTTATTAAAATGATTCGCTGGAGTGTGCTTAACTCCGAAAGATTAAGAGGGGTTTTGCTAAAACTATTTTTTAGCAACTCGATTTTACACCGATTCGGTAGTTTCGCTGGCATCATGGCACAATTCCTTAATTTGCTGGATAGATTTAAAGTTAGCCGATCGATGTGCCTAAGCGCTCTCTGGGCATCTTGTTATAACTGGGTAAACACAACCTTAAGCTGGACAATCTACTAAGTAGGGTCTGCTGAAAAAGTTTGTTGGTGGGGGCAGGGTGTGGCCCCCCCAACCCCCCCGACATCGGGGGGGCAGGTGGGGTGTAGGGTTTTACCGATTTTGAGGTAGTCAGTTACCTAATTTTCAGGGAAAAAGTACCTGAATTTTACCCCCGATCCCTCCAATGGTCGGCACTTTTTGAGGTCAAAAAAGTCTAAAAGCCTTATCCAACAAGGTTTTTAGATTTATTCAGCAAGCCCTAAGTAGGTTGGTCTCATTGAATGTAAGACCCAGTGTGGGCGGTATGCTCCCATTACAGGTGGGTGCAAATCAATGGCACCCACCTACTTAGTTGTTTTGCCGCGGCGCTTTGATTAGATTCCCAACCACCACATATCGGGATCAACATCTTTTGCCTGGGCTTTGATCACCTCCTTGTGATCTCGGTGCCGGTAGGAAGACTGAGCTTGGTTAGCCGCATAATCCATGATGGCTTCATATTCGGCCTCGTCTTCCGTCGGCCAATACAGAGGAGGAATAAAATTCTGTTGCTTCATCTCTTCTGTATAGATAGAAAAACGACCCGGAACAGTTTTTAACTTAACCATCTGGGTGATCAATTGCGCGTGTAGTTGCCGGAATTTTTCTAAATATTCTGGTTTACCCGCAACATTGGTTTTTTCCAGAGGGTCATTGACTAGGTCGTACATTTCGTACTCGTAATTAGTCCCCTCGTCGTTAAAGTAAACAGAATATTTCCACTCTTTGGTGCGGATAGTACGGATACGTCGGGGAATGGTTTTGAAAAACCGGGGAGGCAGCGTACCATCATCAAAAGTAAAATGAATGGCATCGCGGACTTCCTGATGGGGATTGGTGAATAAAGGCGTTAGGTCACAACCCTGAAAGGCAAACTGGAACAGATCATATACCCCAGCAAATTTAGCCAGAGTTGGCACTATATCCAAGGTCGTGGCAAAGGAATCGGTACTAACGGCGTTGGGGAACAGATTCGGGTTAGAAATAATCAGAGGAACCCGAAGCACTTCCTCGTAGGCATTGAAAGGCTTTTCTCGCTGACGGTCGTGGGCCAGGCACATTTCCCCATGGTCGGAAGTCCGCACGATTAAGGTATCGTCAATTAATCCCTTAGCTTCAAGGGCATTCAGCACTTCATTGATTTGGTTATCTGCCAGTTTTTTCAGATAGCCGTAGAAGTTAACAAACATCTGCTGAACTTGCTGACTATTGGTAGCGAATTGACCATCTTTTAGTTCTGGTAAATCTTCATACCACACCTTTTCGTCGCTCAGTTCTAAGCGTCGCGCTTCCTTGATCCGTTTTAAGCGTTGATCTTCCTTGACTTGACAGCCTTGTTTAAAAATTTCTTGGACGCTTGGTTTAAAGGATAGATCCTCGAAGACAGTTTCGGGAATGGGAAGATTAAAATCTTTAAAGTCCTCTAGGGAATAGCCAGCATCTTTCTCAAAGGTAGGAGCCACATGAATATCATGGGGATTGACCAAAGACACCACCAAGCAAAAAGGACCGTCCTCGGATTTGTAATTTTCAATAAATTCGAGAACCCCTTGTTCTTCCCGGGGAATGGCCTTGTCAATTCTATCCAAGATCTTTTGCTTTTTCTCTTCCTTTTTCTC
Source organism: Microcystis viridis FACHB-1342 (assembly GCF_014698335.1). GTDB lineage: Bacteria > Cyanobacteriota > Cyanobacteriia > Cyanobacteriales > Microcystaceae > Microcystis > Microcystis ichthyoblabe_A. The sequence goes on from NZ_JACJSV010000023.1 coordinate 33,586, forward strand.
CGGGGAAAGTCCACTAAAAGCTCCGCGTCCTTCCTTGGCATCTTGCTCAATGACTTTTTTGACCCCTTCTACACCCCGTAGATAGCGTTCATCATTGTAAAAAATTCCTTTGCCAAACTTGGTTAAATCATTGCGGGCAACTCCCGCATCAAGCGGAGTCCAGCCATCGAAACCGTAGGACTGTTTCATGTATTCGATGTCTTCGCTTGACCACTTATCGGTGTCACTCTTGGGAACGCTCAAGTGCCATTTGCCTTTCCAATAGACCTTATAACCAGCCGCTTTCAGAACCCGAGCTAGGTTCACCTGGGTGGGACTAAGAAGCTTTTGTTCTAGGGATTGTCCGTAGCTATCCTCATAGCGGTTGATAATATCGGAAAAAGGCTCGGCAATGGTGTTGATGACACCGTGTTGGTTGGGATAGGTACTGGTGAGCAGAGTAGCCCGACTGGGAGAGCAGGCCACCGTTACCGTGAACATTTTGTTGAAGGTCAGCCCGTTCTTTTTCAGTCGTTTCAGGGCCGGTAGATGCTCATCTTCAAAGCTTTGCGGCCAGCGTTCAGCAACGGCGGCACTGTCTTGGTCAGTGAGGAAAACGACAATATTGGGTTTAGAGGCTTTGGCAGTTAAGGGGAGTTGTTCTTGCTGCCATGTTGCCCCGTTAATTGTGCCATTACTGCCCTTACCGGTTTTGTCAGTGACGATATTACCTGAACCTTCATTAAGGGGCCAATAGCCCACCAGGCCTGGTTCATTGCCCTTTAGTCGCCGGTACATATCCCCTTTGATATCCTGTTCCCTTCGGGCAATGTTCCATAGACACACTTCTGTTATTTGTCCATTAAAATACCGTCCCCCTATTCCATCATCCCAACCGATAAACAAGGAGCCGTTATCTGCTTGAATTTTTCCCACATAGTCTTTTCGGGCTACTTCTTCTCCATCAATATACAAACGGATACTCTTACCGTCAAAGGTTCCTGCATAATGATGCCATTGAGTGATGTCTATTTTCGGGTCAACTGCTGTTTCTTGCCAACCCTGGGAAGGGATGCAGAACCTGATTGATTTACCACCAGCAACGGGATATAATACGAAGGCATCCCGTTTACTGACTAAACATCCAGTCTGGTTCCAAGTGGGAGTATTGCTCTTAGCCCAAACAGAAATGGTCATAGATTCAGTTGGGTTAGGATAATTAGGTATCTCTACATAATCTCCTTTACCATCAAAGAACAAAACATTGGACACAACACTTTGTTGAGCGGACATAAAACTGATCCTTTCTTTACTTAGGGGTTAATTCAATTCAAGGCAACCAACTTAGTTGATGTCATCAAAGACGAAGACGAAATCAGAGTAAAAAACAAGGCATGACTTGAAGTCATTACTCTACAATTTCAATTTTTCTTGGGGAACCAACATCCTCAGACACAACTTCTACCGACTCTATTTGCTGCTTGAGCTTCAGTTTCAGTGCTTGGGTAATCGGTAAACCTTCAACTTCTTTGATTAAGTCTTCCTGAGCTTCCTGTTTACGACGATCTTTATAGATAGCGGCAAGAACCGCTTCAATTCCATAGTTCGTCAAGGCATCTCCCACAACAGTGGTTAGGCCAAGCAGTCCTAATCCGCCGAGAACGCCAAGGGGACCCCCTAAAGCTGCCAAAGCGAAGGCAATGGGATAAGTGGTAGCTCCCGAGGTGGATACCGTGACCACGAGAATTACGCCTGGGAGTCCCAAAGAACCAATTCTCTTGGCTACTTCGTCTAAAGAAACCCCCCAGGATGCCAGTTTTTTGCTGATTTCACCCGGGGCAGCCTTTAGTTTTTTGCTGATTTCCTCCCAAGAAAATTCCGAAGCGGCAGCTTGTTCGTTGACATTCTGGGATGAAGATTCATCAGCGCCAGCCTGTTCGTTAACATTCTGGGATGAAGATTCATCAGCGCCAGCCTGTTCGTTAACTTCGTCCATGAGAAACTCCTAAAAATCAATCTCCCGGAGTCTAACACACTTTTACCGAGGGATAAACCTATTTTAAAAATCCTTGACAATTCGTAAATATTCTGATTGACTGGTAGCATTTGAAATGCCTAGACAGCAGACCAACGGCCGACAAAATTGACCAATTATCAATAGCGTTTGAGCTGGGTTTGCCCTGATTTCTCCTGCCACTACGCCACTCCCCATGTAACCTTCCATACCAATGTAAATGTTGAACAGCTTATTTATAGCCCGCATCCCCTCTCTAGACTCGTATCAGTCCAACGTGCTTACCGATGGATGTTTAACCTATTCTTGGCAAGATGTTGGGGAAATATTTGACAATTTGTCAAGCTTTTTCAGGCAAGAAAAAATCGATCTAGCAGACTGCTTGGCCCTGGAATGTGAAAATTCTCTTCCCAGTGCTTTAACCCTGTTATTTTTGTTAGAAAAGGGCTATAGTTTCTTTTTGCAGCCTCAGTCAAACTCGCCCTCTATTATTCCTGAGTTTTGTCGCTATTGCCTCACTCCCAAACTAGAAAAAACTGACAATTTAGATCAGATTAGCAATTGGCTAAAAATTACCGAAAATCATCAATACAAAACCATTGATGATAAAGGTAAAAGGCTGTATATGAGGACTTCTGGGAGTACAGGAACACCCAAAATAGTGGTTCATTCTCAGACTAAATTGCTAGAAAATGTGCTTAACTGTGTGGAAAGATTGAGATTAAATTCAGAGGCGAGAGTGGCGATTCCAGTCCCGATTTATCATCTCTATGGTTTAGGGGCTGCTTTTCTTCCTAGTGTGGCTGTTGGAGCCTCTATTGATTTACAGAAAGGTGCTAACCTTTTACGCTATCTTCAGAGAGAAAAAGACTTTAATCCTAATGTTGCTTTTATGACTCCTAGCTTTTGTGAAACCTTAGTTAAAGGCAGAAAATCAGCCAGAGAGTATAAATTAACAGTGGTGGCGGGAGATCTGATCAAAGAAAACACTTTTATTAAATATGAAGAGAATTTCGGCCCCCTGGTTAAGTTATATGGCAGTACAGAAATGGGGGTAATTGCCGCAGGTAATCCCCAAGAAGAATTATCCCTCCGTTGTCAAACAGTCGGTTTACCTATGCCAAGTGTGCGATTGCGTCTTAATAAATCTTTAAACTCGGAAATGTCAGAAGTTGGGGAAATTTGCTGTCAGCATCCCCTAGGTTTTGATGGTTATGTTGATCCGGCAGGAGTGCCGCTGATGTCAACAAATTCCGATGATTGGTTCCCTACTAAAGACTTAGGTAAGCTACATTTAGACGGTCATCTAGAAGTTTGGGGAAGATGCGATCGCAGTATTAACCGGGATGGTCTATTGGTCTTGTTTTCTGACATCGAGAAAAATATGGAAACCTTAGGGGAAATTGAAGCGGTTGCGGTTCAATGCCATGGAGAGAGTCAAAGAGGCAAAGGTATAGTCGCTTTTTGTGTCTTGACAAAAGGGAGTCATCTGTCTGAGAATGAAATCAGAGAATTGTGCTTTGATATACTACCGAAAAGAGCGATTCCAGACCGCATTGTCACTTTGAAAACCTTACCGATGTTACCCAACGGGAAGATCGACCATCAGCAATTAGTCAGTTTTTTACCCAAAGCTTAGAAAATGGCGACAAATATTTTAAATCAACTCAAGACAATTATTGCCGAACAACTGGATGTCAATCTCAAAATCGAGGAAATTGACGAAACCGCCTCCCTATTTGAAGACGGGTTAGGATTGGATTCCATCGCAGTAGTTGAATTAATTGCTTTGACAGAACAGCATTTCGAGGTTGAGTTTGCGGAATCGGATTTAAATCTAGAATCCTTTAGCAATCTTAACGTTTTAGCTAGTTGTATTGCCCAGAAAATGCCGGCAAGTGAACAATTAACGGTCACAGCTTGATCTAGAGTTAATGCAACCTCAATAACAATATCTCAGTCAAAAACCATGACTTTAACCATCGAACTTCCGAAAACCCAAACGCCGCAACGTTTACCCTTAAATCCTAACTATCCCCCCTTTCGCCAGTGGAAAGCAGGGGTAATCGCCGAAAAACTAGAAGAACAGCCAGTCTGTCTCTATGTTCATATCCCCTTTTGTACTCAACGCTGTGCTTTTTGTTATTACAAAACCGTTGACCTAAAAGAGAGCCAAGTACAGGCCTATGTAGATACGCTTTGCCAAGAAATTAAACTCGTTTCCGAAAGATTCAATTTGAAAAACCGACGGATTCAGGCGGTTTATTTTGGCGGAGGAACTCCCACTACCTTAACCGGAAACCAGTTAGTCCAAGTTGTCGAGAATTTACGCGAAAATTTCTCCTACTTTGAAGAAAAGAAACAGTTTTCCGTAGAAGCAGAACCCTTGAGTGTTTCCCCATCAAAAATGAGGGTACTCAAAGAATTAGGGGTAAATCGCCTAAGTTTAGGTGTTCAATCTTTTAATGATCAAATCATCAAACTGAGTGGCAGAGGTCATGACGAAAAACAAGCTTATCGAGCGATCGATGTAGCTCAAAAAGCTGGCGAGGGGCAATGGTCAATTAATATTGACCTATTGAGTGGACTAGCCGGAGAAACTGTAGAAACTTGGCAAGAAAGCTTAGAATGCGCTCTGAAAACCGGAGTAGAAAGCATCACCGTTTATAAAATGGAAGCTTTTGCCAATACCCAAGTATTTGATCAAGGGGTTCGCCAAGAAATTATAGAATTGCCATCAGCAGAGCTAGAAATGCAGTTTATGCAGTTGGCCATGGAGCGCTTTGCCCAAGCAAATTATAATCCTTGGAGTCATTTTACCTATGTTAAAAATGACAGCGATTTGGCCACAAGTATCAAACAATATCGCAGTGAATACATTTTTAATATTTGGCACGGAATGGAGTTTTATGGTCTGGGAGTCTCTGCTTTTGGCTGTTTAGGGGATTCTCTGTTACAAAATACTAGCGATATGGAAAAATATGCGACCCTTCTGGCCCAAGGAGAACTACCCTTATCTCGCGGTTATAAGCTGACTAGCTTGGACCAGATGGTGCGGGAAGTTTTACTAGGAATCAAGACATTACGTTTTGATTTAATTGCATTTCAGCAAAGACATGGGTTTAAATTACAATCCCTTTGCGCGGAAACTTTGTCCACACTTGAAAGAGATGGTTTTGTCACCGTATCTACCCAAGAAATTGAATTAACCGCTAAGGGGATTCTTTATGGGGACTATGTGGGCGAAACTTTAGCAGCATCTCTCAAAAAACTCAAAAGTTAGTAAGTAGGTGGGTGTTAAAAATTGTCAGTTTCCCCCCTGAGTAAGGGGGGTCAGAACTCCTTACTCAGTTAAAATCTAGAAACTGGATAATCGCTAACTAATAATTGTTCATTGTTGAAAATGACCCAGATGAGATGTGCAGAACAAACAGTTTAGCTCAGGTCCCACTTAACGATTTACCCGTGCTTACTGCTACGGAAATTGAGGAGCAAGTAGCCGCTATTTATGGTCTTCTCGAAAATTGCTCGCTTCCCCAGGGACAACTAGAGCAACTGACCGAAAAACTGGCAGAATTTCAAAGCCAATGGCAAGCGGTTTTTGCCAAATTTGGACAGAACTATCGAGGAGAATTAGCCTATCGAGATTTAATCGGGGAATTTAGCCGAAAAATTGCACCATTATTACAAAAATGGCTATCTTCATCGGTGGCAATCCAAGAAATAATTAATCCTATTACTTCCATGCTTTCAACCCTATCGCCTTCCCCACCCCTGAGGGGAAAAGATGGCGAGATGCTTTCTCTGATGCAGAGAAAGCGTTTGTTAATTGTCAAAAAAAAGCACCAATCTCAGCTAGAAGTAGAAGATAAAAACCTCTCAATCCCAGAGTTTGAAAAGCCGATTTTTATTGTTTCTGCACCCAGAGCAGGAAGTAGTTTATTGTTTGAAACCCTGGCTAAATTCCCCGATTTATGGACGATTGGAGATGAAAGTCACGAAATTATCGAAGGAATACCCGCTTTACATCCAGCTGCACGCAATTTTAGCTCTAACCGCTTGGATGAAGGCGATGCTACCCCAGAAATTAGCGCAACTCTAAGAAAAGGTTTTACCCAACAATTACAAAATCGGGAGGAGGTAAAATATTTAAACATTGCTGAAAATGAGCGTCCTAACAAAATTCGTTTTTTAGAAAAAACGCCCAAAAACGCCCTAAGAGTTCCTTTCCTAATGGCTTTATTTCCCGATGCTCTCTTTATCTATCTTTATCGAGATGCTAGGGAAAATATTAGTAGTTTATTAGAAGGATGGCGATCGCAACGTTTTATTAGCTATCAACCCTTACCCGGTTGGGAGCATAGTCAGTGGAGTTTTCTGCTCGTACCCGGTTGGTCATCTCTCCAGGAATCTTCTCTGGTAGAAATTGCCGCCTATCAGTGGAAAATGGCTAATTCCTACCTAATAGAAGACCTTCAGTCCCTCAACCCTTCCTGTTGGTGTTCGGTCAATTATCGCGATTTAATTGAACATCCCGGGCAAACCATTAATCATATTGCCCAATTTGCCCAACTGCATCAAGACAAACAAATCGAGCAAATTCTCTCTCAACCCTTACCCATCGCTCAAAGAACCCTATCTGCTCCTAGACAAGAAAAATGGCGCAAACATGAACGGGAATTGGCCACAGTGTTACCAGACTTAGAAAACATAATTGATTTTTTGCAGTATCTTAAGTAGGTAGGTATTGAAAACTTTCAGATGCCCCCCTTATTAAGGGGGGACTAAGGGAGGATCGGCACCCCCCTTATTAAGGGGGGACTAAGGGGGGATCGAACCTAAAATCCATTTTTAATTTAATTATAACCAGCTACTTAAATCATGATTGAAGTACAATTACAGCCAATTGAGGAGAATTTTAGGGGAGAAAATTATTCTTATTCCACCACAATTCATCAATTATTTGAAACCCAGGTGGAGAAGACCCCTAATCAGATTGCGGTAAGTTTTGAAGATTGCTGCTTAACCTATAAGCAGTTAAATGACCGCGCCAACCAAATCGCCCATTATTTAATTGAATTAGGAGTAAAACCAGAACAATTAATAGGAATCTGTGTTGAGCGTTCCCTAGAAATGATCATCGGGGTTTTAGGTGTTCTCAAAGCGGGAGGGGGTTATGTACCCCTGGATCCTGCTTACCCCCAAGAACGGCTAAAATTCATCCTAGAAGATGCCGGTATATCTATCTTATTGACACAGGAAAAACCCCTTATAAATTTACCCCTTGACCAGATAAAAGTAATTTTTCTCAATAAAGATCAGTCCCTAGTTCAACAAAGTCAAGAAAACCCTAAAACTACTGTAAACTCGGACAACTTAACCTATATTCTCTATACTTCTGGCTCCACCGGGCTACCTAAGGGGGTTTTAATTACTCATAAAGGAGTAGTTAATTTAGTTCAAACAGAAATTAAACTATTTAATTTAGATACCTCAAGTCGTGTTCTGCAATTTGCTTCCTTAAATTTTGATGCTTCCGTTTCGGAAATCTTCACCGCTATTTCTTCGGGAGCGCAACTTTGTCTAGGAAATTCTAACTCCTTACTTCCGGGGGATAACTTGCTTAATTTTCTGCAAAAAAAAGCTATTACCCATGCACAAATTCCCCCATCAGTATTAGCCGTCCTCCCTCAAGCACCCTTAAAACACCTACAGGTATTAATTGTCGGCGGAGAAGCTTGTCCCCCTGCCTTGATGGCCCAGTGGTCAGTGGGAAGACGCTTTTTTAATGCCTATGGACCCACCGAGGCCACCGTTGATGCCACCATAGCAGAATGTAGCCCTGATAGTCCCTTAACCATCGGTCGTCCTCTTGCCAATACGCAAGCTTATATCCTCGACCAGTCTCTCAAAAAAGTGGCTGTGGGGGTTGCGGGAGAATTACATATTGGGGGAGTAGGTTTAGCTAGGGGATATCTCAATCGTCCCGAATTAACTGCGGCAAAATTTATTCCCCATCCTTTTGATGATAATCCATCGGCGAAGTTATACAAAACCGGCGATTTAGCCCGTTATCTTCCCGATGGTAATATTGAATGGTTAGGGCGTATAGACTTTCAAGTTAAAATTCGTGGTTTAAGAATTGAATTAGGGGAAATTGAAGGCATCTTAAACGAAAATACCGCCATTCACCAAGCGGTAGTCATTGTCCGTCAAGAGCAGTTAAATGATCCTCAATTAATCGCTTATGCTGTTATTAACCCCACCGTTAAAGTCGAGCAAGTCCTCGCTCAATGGCGCGACTATCTCAAAGAAAAGTTACCCCATTATATGATTCCCCGGGCATTAGTAATTTTAGAAAAGATGCCTTTGACCCCCAATGATAAAGTTGACCGTGTAGCTTTAGCTAAATTGCCTCTAAATTATGACACTTCTCGTCTGGTTACACCGCCACGAAACCCAGAGGAAGAACTATTAACCGCAATTTGGGCGGAGGTTTTGGAATTAGAAAAAGTAGGAATTGATGAGAACTTTTTTGAATTGGGGGGACATTCCCTCAAAGTTATTGCCCTCTGTAAGAGGCTAGAGTCTTATTTTGAAAAAAAGTTTGCTGTAGAAACTATTCTTGATGCCGCAACGGTGGCTGAATTTGCCGAATATTTACGGAAAAATCATCCAGAACTAATCGAAAAAATTGACAAGATAAAATTTAATGAGGTAATCAATCCCTTAATCATAGACGAGGATTTTATTGCCGATTCTTCCCTGGAGATTGATTCCTTATCTGGCTGTCCTTATTTTCCCTTATCTTTGACTCAACAGAAAAGATGGTCCTATGAAAAATCCAACACAGTCATCCATTTTTCAGGTAATTTTAGACGACACTACCTTAAAGGAGACCTCAATTTAGCAGTTTTAACAGCCAGCTTGAATGAGATTATCTATCGCCATCAAATATTGCGTGTCACCTTTCGAGAAGTCAACGGTTCCCCCGTTCAGTTAATTAACCCCTACACCGAAAAAAACCTACCCATAATTGATTTACAACCCTGGCCAGAGAACCAGAAAAGTGAGGAATTAGCAAGATTATTACAAGAGATTATTAATCAACCCTTCGACTTGATTAATGGCCCCTTAATCAGACTGATATTAATTCGTTTGGATGAGAAGGAGCACATTCTCCTCACTCACATCCACGATATTATTATAGACAATTCATCATTGACGCTCTTTTTTAAAGAATTGGAGCTACTTTATCAGGCTTTTGTCTTAGGTGATTCCTCCCCTTTACCTCCCTTACCTATCCAGTATGTTGATTATGTTCAATGGCAACTAAAATCCTTTAGTTCTCAACTAATTGAGCCGAAAATTAACCACTATAAACGTATTTTAGAAGCGGGAGAGTCACCAACCTTAAAAATTCCCCCACACCTGATTTCGCCGTCTAAATCTAGTGATAAATTATCCGATTCATCGGTTTCAAGTCTAGGGACTAATTTTGATTTTGAAATTCCTAGGGATTTCACAGAGAAATTAAACATTCTCTGTCAAGAGCAAAGAATCACTTTATTTATGACTGCACTAACAGCCTTTGCTGTTTTACTCTATAGCTATAGTGGCTGTGAAGATATTATCATCCGCGCTCCCCGTGACGCTCGTAATCATCCACACCTGAAGCCTCTAATCGGTTTAATTAGTAATATAATGTTGCTCCGAGTTAATTTAAGTGGTAATCCTACTGTTAAAGAGTTACTAACGCAAGTGAGAAGGGTAGTATTAGAAGCTTTAGAGTATCAAGATGTTCCCTTTGAGCATTTAGCCAAAGTCATCAAACCAGAATATCGCCTTGATAATTCTAGTTTTAAAGCAGTTATTACGGTTTTGTCAGAGTCCCCCGAAGAAGAATTGAAACTACCTGGGTTAGAGGTGACATCTTGGGAAATGGAAGAGTTTGAAGTTAGGCCCGACTTAGAGTTAATACTCTGGGAAAATAAAACTTCCCCAAAACCCTCTCTTAAGGGTTGGTGGCAATATAAAAAAGATTATTTTGAGCTTGATTCAATGACTCAAATTAACCGAGATTTCATGCAGATATGGTCGGAAATTGTTACGAATCCTCATCAGCCAGTTACTATCTTCCAAAATCTTAAAAATGTATAGCAAGAATTGAAGATTTTTCCTATAAATTATGGTCTAGAATAGGGGGAAAATAGCCAACTTTCTGAAAGTAAGAAAAATATAAACTGAGCAATTTTTCATCAATAACGGGACAGGAGATAGATAGCTCTGTTAATTCTATCAATGTTCGAGTTGCGTCAAATTCTAGCTTATCAGGGGAAAATAGTTTTGACAGTTTCAAAAGCAGTAATAAAGATGAATATAGTGTATTCTTGGGAGACTGGGACAATTGATATTTTAATTCGGCATAAAAATTATCATAATCAACTTTTTCTAAGGAATAGCCTAAAAGTTGAAGAGAATTAAAGAAAGTTTCCCAGGAAATTAGCTGAGAATTAATTAAATGAAATACTTTGCCAGCATGGTTTTTTTGCTGGGATAAACCGACAATTGCCCCACTGACATAATCAACGGGAACGATATCTATTTGTGTGTTTAAATCGGGGAATTTTTTTAATTGAATACAACCCTTTAGCAAAATACACAGGAAATCTTGGAAATTACCGTTAATCCCCGTTTTACTATTCCCGATGATTCTTGAAGGACGATAAATACAAGCAGGTAATCCTCTTTTTTGTGCGACCATCATTAATTGTTCTGCCACCCATTTACTTTGGCGATAACCTCCTTGCAGATTAACAAAATTAGGGCTATCCATTTCAGTGATTCTGCCAATTTCCTCCTGATTATCACCGAGAAAAACCCCAAGAGTCGAGACAAAATGAACGGGTTTAGTTTGCTCCCTACTAGCTAACCTTAGCACTTCCTGCGTCCCCAAGACATTTACCGGTTTTAAGGTGGAGTAGGGACGAGCAGAGTTAACCCAAGCTCCATTGTGATAAATAATATCAATTATTACTGCTAATTCATTAAATGCTAGTTGAGAAAGACCGAATAAATGTTTCCCTAAATCTCCAACAATAGGAATAATACGAGAATTAAAACCATCTTGCCAAAGAGAATAAAACTCTAAGTTTTTTTGAAGACGATTTTTACCCTCTTCTATATTAGAACAGCGAACTAAACAATAAATATCTGCGCTGGTTTTCTGGAGAAGTTCTTCGAGTAAATAAGCACCAAGAAAACCAGTTGCTCCTGTCAATAAGATAGCTTTTGGCTCTAGTACATTCTTGGAAAGCGATTGCTCAAATTGAATCGAGGAATCCAAATTTACTTCCGCTTTCAGGTCTAACTGTTGAGTCACAGGTTTAGTCATGTGTTTTTTAAATCCCTTCTAGAGCAACCTGATGAATAAGTTCGGCATCGGAGAGATAGGGAAATCTTTGCCAAAAACGAGACCATGTTACTAAATATATCTCTTGTTCTTCTTGAGGAAATCGCTTAAGTTTCTCCTCAAATAGATTTTTATAACGGTCTATTTCTGCTTTTAAATAATGATGCGCTTCCTCTCCATACAATTTCTGAAACATCCAGTAGGTATTGTAATTACCAGCTGCCATATCCTTTTTGTAGGAAATAAGATCATCATTAAATTCTATTAAAACTTCCCTAGGTTCCATCAGGTCAAAAATTTCACTTCTGTAGGGTTTATCTGAAATCTGAACTAAAGCAGAATGTACAACCCTAAAATCACAAGACCGTAATTCAGAAGCGCGAATCACGTCTTCATGAGTTACTTTTTCAGAAGTGACTAGCTTATTTTCTAGTTTAACAAATTCTGTCACCTTTTCTAGCTTATTGACGATTGTATTATGTTCTAAGTTGTGTTCTTTTAAAAAAGACTGAATGATTCTCTTTCTAGAATCCCAGGGAGAAGTTTGAGTTAATAGTGAACCATCTTTTTGATTACTCTCTACTTCCATATCGGCTTCATAGATCACAGCTTCAATAAATAGGAGTAATGGATAATAAACAAAAAATTCATCATCACAAATATTATAAATTGGACAATATATTTTGGAAAAAGGCTTTAAAAATGCAGTAGCTTTATAGATACTATAATAGGAAATATAAGGCATTTGACTAACGGTTTTTTTTCTTTCAATCATCCCAGGGGACATTGGCGGGTTCATTTTAGTTTCTCCTTTTTGAATTTTTAAACAAATAAGTTAGTTTGTACAGTCAAATAACAGGTTTAAACCCCTTCTAAAACAGCTTGACGAAGAAGTTCACCACTAGAGAAATAGGTAAATACATCTTGCCATAAACGAGACCATTTTGCTGAATAAACTTCTTGTTCTTGTTCAGATAATCCTTTCAGGGTTGCCTCAAATAGATTACTGTAACGGTCTATTTCTGCTTTTAAATAATGGTGTGCTTCCTCTCCATACAATTTCTGAAACATCCAGTAGGTGTTATAGTTACCAGCTGCTCTATCCTCTTGATAGGAACGAAAATCATCATGAAATTCTAGCAAAATGTTGATCGGTGACATAAGCTCAAAAACTTCAGTTTTGTAAGGTTTACCTAGTATTGAAATTAAAGTAAAGTAAAGCATATTAATATCGGAAGACTGCAATTCAGAAGCACGAATCACCTCTTGATGAGTTATTGTTTCAGAAGTCACTAACTGACTGCCAAGGTGAAAAAATTCTCCTAAGTTCTCCATAGCATTTAGGATAGTAGGATGTTCTAAGTTAAATTCCTTTAAAAAAGATTGAATAATTTTCTTTCTAGCATCCCATGATAAGTTATTCTGTTGATTGCTTCCTAGATCAATATTGACTTCGTGGATTAAAGATTCAATCAATGCTAAAACTGGATAACATAAAAGAAACTCATCAAGAGAAACGTCATCAATCATATTATATTGCTTAAAAATAGATTTAAACATAAAAGCAGTTTTGTATAGACTATGATAAGAGATGTAACGGGTTTGACTGCTTGGTTGTTTGCTTTTAAGACTCTCATACAAAATCTCTAAGTCCTGTATATTCATTTTTGATGCTCCTAATTTTGAATTTTCCAATGAATAGTGATGCAGATTTTAATAATAGCAGGCTATGGGATGGCTAATTATTCATTATTTTCGACCCCTTCCAGAGCTACTTGACGAATAAGTTCAGCACTAGAGAGATAAGAATATCTTTTCCAGAAACGAGACCATTTTTTTGTATATCTTTCTTGTTCTTCTTCAGGAAATAGCTTGAGTTTCTCTTCAAATAGATTTTTATAACGGTCTATTTCTGCTTTTAAATAATGGTGTGCTTCTTCTCCATACAATTTCTGAAACATCCAGTAAGTATTGTAATTACCTGCTGCCACATCCCTTTTATAGGAACAAAAATCATCCTGAAATTCACTCAAGATTTCTGTCGGTGAGAGAATTTCAAAAATTTCCGCTCTGTAGGATTTACCTGACATCTGAACTAGAATAGTGTGGATAATCCTCAAATCAGATGAACGCAATTCGGAAGCACGGATTACATCCTCTAATGTTATTTTTTCAGAAGCTACTAGCTGACTTTCTAATTCAATGTATTCACCTAGATTCTCCATGTGATTTAAAATCATAGGGTTTTCTAAATCAAATTCTTTTAAAAAAGATTGAATGATTATTTTTTTGGAATTCCATAGAGAACGTTGAGTTAATGGGGTGCTATCCTTGGGATTGCTCTCTAACTCCATATCAGTTTCATAGATCAGAGATTCCACAAGTGCTAAGAGTGGAGAAAATTCAAAAAACTCATCATCAGAAATATTATAAATCGGACAATATAGCCTTAAAGAAACGTGGATTACAGAAATAGCTTTGAATAGACTATGATAGGAAATGTAAGGGATTCGACTAATAGTTTGTTTGCTCTTAAGCCGCTCAATGGATATCAATGGGGTCATTTGGTTTTCTCCTTGTTTTGAATTTTTAAGCAAATAAGTTTATGCGGTCAAATAATCAGGTTTAAACCCCTTCTAAAACAGCTTGACGAAGAAGTTCAGCACTAGAGAAATAGGGAAATACATTTTGCCATAAACGAGACCATTTTGCTGAATAAACTTCTTGTTCTTGTTCAGATAATTGTTCAAGAGTTGCTTCAAATAGCTTACTGTAACGGTCTATTTCTGCTTTTAAATAATGGTGTGCTTCCTCTCCATACAATTTCTGAAACATCCAGTAGGTATTATAATTACCGGCTGCCCTATCCTCTTGATAGGAACGAAAATCATCATGAAATTCTAGCAGAATATGTATAGGTGACATAATCTCAAAAATTTCATCTCTATAAGGTTTACCTGACATAGCAATCAAGGTACAGTGGAGAATTAACTCGTCAGAAGACCGCAATTCAGAAGCACGAATTACATCTTCTAATGTGATTTTTTCAGAGGTGACTAGCTGACTTTCTAATTCAAAATACTGACCCAAATTCTCTATGTGCTTTAAGATTGTAGGATCTTCTAAATCAAATTCTTTTAAAAGAGATCGAATGATGATTTTTTTAGAATCCCACAGAGAAGACTGACTTGATGGGTTGCTATCCTTTTGATTGCTTTCGATCTCCGCATCAGTTTCATAGACAAGGTATTCAATAAATGCTAAAAGGGGATAATATTCAAAAAACTCATCTAGTGAAATATGATAAATCGGGCAATAATGCTTGAATATGAATTTGAGAATGGGAGTAGCTTTGTATATACTACGATAGGAAATATAATGATTGCGACTGATGGGGTGTTTGCTTTTAAATCTCTCAAGATTTGCTTGTAAGTCCATTTTTGTGTTTCCTTATTTTAAGTCGTGGAAGGATCGTACCATATCTAGGAAAATAATCACCAATAAACTGGGAATTTATCAGACTAATCCTAGGTATAACTCAAGACATTTCATAACCCGCCTCTTGACATAATGGTTGACAATAGGTGTTTAATTTTTCGATATCTGCCGGCTCTATTGAGTCTTTCCATCCGTCTATTTTACCCATTCTAAATGTTCTAGCAGAAGGGTTATAAATCTCCCCCAACTGAGAAGCAATAGTTTCACTAAAAGGAATATCCAAATGGTGGCAAATTTTTTCCATCGTCTCCCTTTGTTTTTCCGACTTGCCACCTCCCTGTTCTCCCACCAGATCCTCAAAACGGATAAATAAACAATTTTGCTCTTGAGACCAAGCTAACATAGAACGGAACACTTCAGCAAAATTTCTGATTTCTACTCCCGCTTTTGCCCCATAGCCTCCCACTAAAATAAAATCTAATCTTTGGCTAGGAGACATGGACTTAAAATCCTCTTCTAGAAAGTGTCTTGCTGGCATTTTTCCCGTATCTAAAACAAAGGGAATTGAGGAAGCTATAACAGCACGAGGATCACGAATAATGAAGATATGCTGATAATTCAATTCCTGAAGAATTGGGGTTAACAGAGGTGTCCAAGGAATATGACCTAAAATGTATTGCTTTTGGGCAATCAGAGTTAACCAATGTCGAACAATCGCCAAATCTACATAGTAGGGGGTTAAGGCCCCTATGCTAATCTGTTGTTGGCTAAATTGAGTTTGATGCTCGATTCTTTTTTTAACTTCTCGATAGTTAAAAAATAGAGGCACTTCTTGAATTTCTTGATCCTCAAAATGCTCTCTATAGCCCAGAATTTCAACGGACTTAGCCAACAAATGAGTGCCACTTTTAGGCAAAGAATTAATTAGTAATCGCTTGGCGGGTAACTCGGTATAGGACATCGCTTTTGAGTTAAAGGTATTGATCATTGTTCGTGGCTTTAAAACATTCCTATGGGGGGAACATATTCCGAATCAATTCGCACATCTAAGACGGTAGGTTTGCCATCCCGATAAATTGCCTCATAATCTAATCCCTGCAAGTCTTGACTATTACGAATAATATAACCATTCGCTCCCATTCCTCGAGCAATTTGACTAAAATCTACTGACGGTAAAGCAAACTCTAGGGGTTCTACTCCCGTTTGAAGATGTCGGTGTTTAACCATACCAAAAGATTGATCATTAAGAATGATAAAAATAATCGGTAATTTTTCAGCAACAGCAACAGCAAGTTCGTTGCCGTGCATTAGGAAACATCCATCACCCGTCAGACAAACAACCGGGGTATTTTTTGCCCCCATAGCTGTTCCAATCGCACTGCCAATTCCCCAACCCATGGGGGCAGTGGCCACAGCTAAACGGAAATTTTCCGGACGGGGTGGGAAGAAATAGTGAATTGTCCAAGCTAACCAATTACCTACATCCACTAAATAGCGGGTTTCTGGAGGCAAATGTTGTAGGAGTTCACCGATTAATTGCTGGGGTTTAACGGGGGAATTATCCTCTGAAAGTCGATAGCTATCCGGTTGTTTAACGGTAATTTGAGCGGGTTGATAAGGCGGGGAAATTTCAGGGAATAAGCTCGCTGATAACTCTGGTTTTAATTGTCCCCTTTGCCGAGTTTTCTGTAATCTTTTTAGTAATTCTGCCAAGGTGGTTTTGATTGTACCTTGAATGTGTAAACTGGCCATCGGAGAACTTTTAAAATAGTCCCTTGCGTGATGAATATGAACTATTTTTTTAGTTAACAATGCCTGATCCCAAGCCGAGGTTTCCCATTGCCCTAAGTTCATCCCAGCCGCTAAAATTAAAGCAACAGAATCATCGGTTAAAGCTTGACGAGCCGTTTGATGTCCAGCGAAACCAAAGACACCTTTTACTAAAGGATGATAAGGATTAACACAGGTTTTACCACCTTGAGTTGTGACAATAGAAGCGTTAATTAATTCGGCTAATGCCATAATTTCTGGGGTGGCTTCCCTACAATCTTGACCAACCCAGATGGCGATGGTTTGACCTTGGTCTAAGATATTGTTTATGGTACTATCAAGCTCATCTAAGGCTTTTAAATCAACTAATGCAGCAGCTTGAGTCGTTACCTGGGGATAAGCAAGGGATGAGGGAGACTCAACCCGGAAAATATTCACAGGAATACTAAGATGAGCCGGTCCAAAAGGTGAATGTAAAACTGTTGTTAATGCCGCTGCCAATTTTCTTTCTAATTGATTAGGGTGGGTAACGAGGGTATTATAACGGGTACAGTGCTTAAACATGGCCACTGTATCAATGGTATCAGGCGATGATTCTTGAAAGGCACTCCAGCTAAAATGAGGTAGGGCAGTTTGTGCGGTGATAACAAGTAGAGGTATCCCTTCAGCATAAGCTGAGGCTAATCCTGTAATGAAATTGGTGCTACCGGGTCCAGTTGTGCCGCAGCAAACCCCGATTTTTCCGGTTTCACGAGCATAACCATCAGCCATAAAAGCGGCGCCGGTTTCGTGACAAGTCAAAACGGCACGAACCCCCCCGCGTCTTTCGCTGCGTGCTAAGGCTTCGTAGAAGGCACTATTATGTCCTCCCGGGATGCCAAAAACGTATTCTACCCCTAATTGCTCTAAATAATCGACAATTAGGTCACTCATATTTCTTGGCTGGATTTGTTCTGGCTCTGTCAAGGTAATGGGAGAAGAGGCTTGTGAAATCATTAGATTTTGTCTTGTCAATGGACTATTGTTAGAATATCTCACATAGACGCTGCTTTTAAACCCCTGGGCAGAAAATTGGTTTAGCTAAATTTTTGTAAACTCTCAATAACCCCCGGCAGCTGTGAGGAAAAATTTTTCCGATGCAATTTGGGATTGATAACTATCAAATGTGTAGCCAAATAGGGCGATGTCATCCTGAAAGTGTTTTTCTACTAATTTTCTGGTTCTGTTGTTGTAATATTCTCGATAATCACGATGTTTTGACTTGTTTAAACAGGGCAGAGAAGCTTTAATATTTAGCCTTTGACAGACCAGATCAAAATCAGCTTCTAAAGTTTCATATCTACCAACAAAGTCAACTATTATTTTGCCTTCTAAGTCAGTAATAAGGTCTTTTTGTAGTTTAGTTGCTCCTTTGGGAAAGGGATTTTTGGTACTAATAACCCATTCCAAGTATTCTTCAAAACCGTCCAGAGATTTAACCAATTCATGTCTGACATGATCTTTCTCCTTAAGAATAAAATGATAATAGGATACCTGCCAATCCCAAGGATTTCTGACAAAAGAAAATTTATAAAAATTATTATATACTTCCTCTGACAGTTCTTTTTGCATATCTCTGGCTTTAGCGTGCCAAAGAGAGGATTCCCACATTTCATACAGGGGATTGATTTGCTCTCCTAACATTCTGGGAGGGCGATTAATTTTGAATTTTTCAGGTTGTTGTGCATAAGGTTCTAAGACTGCTTTAACGCTTGTCCCCGCAGCTTTCGTGACATGAAAAAAAATGAACTGATGACTGTAGGATATTAACATTGATCTGGCGGTGTGATAACAATAGCTCTGCCCGAGATCGGTAGGCGTATCAATTTTAGTATAAATTGAACTTGACAAAAGAGACAGTATCTAAAATGTCAGCTTGTCCATTCTGGCTGCCCTCTGGGAGATGCTCTACTACTGCTGATGCTCGTATTAAATTAAAAAAACTCTGGTTCTTCCGAACTTACACTGTAGAAAATTCCCCAAGCTCCCTCTCTGTACAGCAATGCTCTAAAGTTGATAAATATCAATCTAACAAAAACTCAAAGCCTTGCTGTACAAGCTTTACAAGCATGAGTTGTTAATAGTTTTGCATGACAGATTCGGTAGAGCCAAAACTCTATCCCTCAATTCAAACTTGACAGACTACTAGGGGTTAACCCGAAAATGCACAGAAATGGCTATTTCCCTAAGAACTGAGGATTTTCTACAAGTTCTGTGAACAGTAAGACTGATGTAAGTACCTAAGCAAAATTAATTACACATATCTAACCACCTCTTGCCTCCTGCCTCTTGCCCTTTGCCTATCTTCACTAGGAAATTAATTTTGCACGACTACTTAGAATGCTGCCAGGCATCTGATTGCTAGACAGCCGATTTGTATTCTTTTGCCTTACCATGGATTTTATATGACTGAAATCCCCACCAACCAATCCAACTTAGTGATTTTAGGAGTCTCATCAATGACGGAAACTACTGAAACGGCCATTCCCAATGATTTTCTCGGAATTAATCCCACAGAAATCAACAAAAAACTTGTCTCCTGGGGAATTTCTCTGGATGAAGTTGTTCAAAAACTTGCTTCTCTGGGACTCCCTGGCATTATTTTCATTATTGCTGTTGCCGCATCCGGTGGTACTGCCTATCCGATGATTTACGCACTTTTTGGGTTAGGCGGTCCGCTGGGACTAATTGGTGGACTTGGGGTCTTAGGCCTCTCTACCATTATTGGCGACATTGTGACGGGTTATGGCATTGAGGCACTGCTTAAAACGGTCTATCTCAAACGTCGTGAAACAGAAACTCAAGAATATCTCATCAATGAGGTGGAAGGTTTACCAATTTCTCAAGTTCTAAAACTTAACCTGAAAAAGGCTATTGAAGTAGAAATTACTGCCGAAGAACCCATTGCTCCCAAAGAAGTCGAAATTGCTGAAGAGTAGTTGTGACTTGACTAAGCACTTTCTCCCCCCGCTGCCCTCACCGGCAAATTGACGGCTCTTCTCGACTTTGTGTGATAATTTTTGCTTATGGAATCGTGAAATGCTTATCGGGTAACACTTTTAGGACTATTTTGTCGAAGAAACTATCAGTATAGACCTCGTTTCCACACAGAAACCAGAAGAGCCAATTGACTTTTTCAGCAAACCCTAAATACAACAAAAACCGCCATAAATCTTACTCCTGCTTGACTTATGGCGGCGGTTGTTTTCTGTGTGAATTACTGAAAGCAATCTTTAAATTAATTAACTATCTTCCCAGTCAGAAGGCCATTTCCAAGTCCAAACGGGAGCGGGTTCAGAATCGGGGGGGGAATCAGGAGTCGGAGCCTCGTCTTGGTCTACAGATAAAAAACGAGCAAAGAAGGGGATTGCTTTACTTTGTTCGCTATTGGGATAATTCATGGTCGTTCCTAGTTTTGAGTAGCAGCTTTTTCAATATAGCTGCGATTACCCTGTGATAGTAACATATATTGCCGTCTTACTCAAGTCAAATCCTCACCTTACCCGCACTCCCATCGGTGACACTTATAGCGGTATTCAGAGTCATCAGGTACGCCTGTTTCCTTCCCTGTTCTCCGCTCCCCATTCCTAATTCAAAAGCGATAACTTCTGTCCCTGACCAGACATGATAATATAGATTGATGGTTATAGGTTAATTGATAAAAACTTTTTTTACCATTAAATTGGGCTGTTAGTTGAACCTCTCAGGGAAATTTATCGGTATCTAAGGTAAAAGGTGCGGCTCCTTTTTTTTCTATCGCCTCAGCCACGCGGTCAATATCTAGCACCTTAACAGGAGTTGGGTAAGCCTTGCTATAACCCACTTCCCGCTCTACTAAGCCCAATCGTGTTAGACTAATGTAGTTTTTTGCCGAAAGAGTTAAGTGAGTTTAAAAATGGATAAAAATGAATGGATTAGTAGATTCGATGATTTAATTTGTAGTCCTTCGATTCGAGAGTTTTATGGTGAAAGAGAGTTTTTTAATGTCGGTTATTGGCTCTCCCATACCCAAGATCAACAGGAAGCATCCTCTACTCTGATGGAGAAACTTTTAGAATTTATTCCCAACAAACAGGGAACAATTCTTGACGTTGGCTGAGGTTTAGGAGCAACTACCCATTATTTTCTCAAATATTATCCATTGACAGCAATTGTGGGGATTAACATTTCTCCGACACAAATTGCCAGAAGTCTCTTGAATTTTCCCGAGGGTAAATTTCTGTTAATGGACGCGGTAGAGATGGATTTTGCCGATCATTCTTTTGAGCAAATTATTTGTGTAGAAGCGGCTTTTTATTTTAATACTAGACAGCAATTCCTCCGAGAAGCTTGGCGAGTATTAAAGCCGGGGGGAACCTTAATTCTCTCAGATCTGAGTTTTGCCACAACGGAACTTTTAGGGGATTGGACAGTTCCCCAAGCAAACACGGTCAAAGATAGGGCAGAGTATCAAAATCTTTATCAACAGGCAGGGTTTAAAGATGTTCAATTTGTCGAGGTGACGGAGGAGTGCTGGTTCAGACATTTTCGCCATCTTAAGTCTTGGTTAACAGAGGAATTGCAATCAGGAAAATTAGACGAAGAGATCTATAATTTAAACATTAAGCCTCTGGATAATTTGCTAAGTTCCTCGGTCATAACTTATTGGTTAGTTGCTGCTCAAAAACCAGTCAATATGCTGTAATAAGTAGGTAGATGTTAAAAATTGTCAGACACCCCTTTATTAAGGTAGCAGGGGGGATCGGCATCCCCCTTACCAAGGGGGGATTAAGGGGAGATCGAACCCAACATCTATCTTCGATTTAGTTGTCAGTTTTTCTTGAATTTTTGGAGACAAAAAAATGTTTGATTCCTTATCGGGTAAAAAAGTCGTTATTATTGGCGCAAGCTCCGGGATTGACCTAGCGATTGCTCAAAAATTGCTCTCCCTAGTGGCAAAAGTGGTGCTTTCCCATGCTTCTCAAGAGAAATTAGCTGCCGCCGTTGCCCTAATTTCCGGGGAGATTGAAGCTAAAACTGTTAATTTTTTACAAGAAGATTCTGTTAATACCTTTTTTGCAGAAATTGGCAACTTTGACCATTTAGTAGTCACCTCTCTGGGAGACAGAAATATGCCGCGAGCCTTATTAACTGAAATGACCACAGAAACGGCCCGGGGAGGTATGGAGAAATTCTGGGCAACCTTTTTAGCCGTGCGTAGCTCCCTGAAAACTTTGGCCAAGGACGGTTCTATTACCCTGACATCCAGCGTCACTATATTCAAATATTCCAAAATGGGCGGAATTTCCGTCATAGCCGCCGCTAATAGTGCTGTAGCCGTATTTGGACGCGCCCTCGCCCTAGAAATCGCTCCTATTCGCGTTAACGTTGTTGCCCCCGGATTAATAGAAGATACAAGTATCTGGAGCAGTCAAGGTGATTCAGAACGCTCGGACTTGAGCAAATGGGCGGTTTCTGCCCTACCTGTCGAACATTTAGGGCAACCCGAAGAAGTCGCCCTAGCAGTATTGAGTTTGATTATCAACCCCTATATGACAGGTGTGGTTTTACCTGTGGACGGTGGAGTTACTCTTTAAAAGAAATGGTGAAAAAAGACCGACAAATCCTCGAGAACAAAAAATCTGGTGTCAGAGCAGAGGCTCTTCTGGTTTCTGTGTGGAAACGAGGTCTATACTGATAGTTTCTTCGACAAAATAGTCCTAAAAGTGTTACCCGATAAGCATTTCACGATTCCATAAGCAAAAATTATCACACAAAGTCGAGAAGAGCCGAGCAGAAGAGCGAAAATAACAAAGTGAGCAGAAAAATGCAGGAAAATTAATAAGTACCCTATCCCTTATAGGGATATTTCTTAACAATTTTGTCAGTAAGCATTCTAACCCTTATCCTGACTTGATTTCAGTTTTTTCTTTGTCAGTAAGGGTGTCAACAAGGAATATTATAGATTGTTAACCGAGTCTTGAAAGCCCTGTGCTACAAAGGGTTAAAATGTTAAGAAAGATGTGACTAATGGATAAGACCGTATTCATAGTGATAGAGAGAGAAACGGTATATTAGAGAGATAATTTTTAATCTCTTCGGGTCTAATTCCCCGCCGCTCGCGGCGTATAATAGAAAAATGAGTGAATACATCCATAAGAGCCATAATGTAAGTGTTTTGCTATATCATTTAGTGTTCCCAGCCAAATATCGTAAAGCCGTTTTCGACGAACAGGTAGATAGCTTGTTGAAAGAAGTCTGTCTAGAGATGGAAAAACGATACGAGATCAAGTTTGTAGAAATTGGAGTGGATAAAGATCATGTGCATTTTCTGGTGCAATCAGTACCGACTTATAGTGTGACAAGGATCGTGACAATGATTAAAAGTATAACGGCGAGAGAAATTTTCAAAAAGTGTCCTCAAGTGAAAAAGCAGGGCTCTTCTGGTTTCTGTGTGGAAACGAGGTCTATACTGATAGTTTCTTCTGCAAAATAGTCTTAAAAGTCTTGTCCAGTAAGCATTTCACGATTCTATAAGCAAAACTTATCACACAAAGCCGAGAAGAGCCAAAGCAGTTGTGGGGAGGAGAGTTTTGGAGTGATGGATATTACGCAAGTACGGTAGGAAAGCATGGGGATGAAGGTATGATAGCGAGATATGTAAAAGAACAAGATAAAGAATACCTGCAGCTACACCAAAATCTACAATTGAGTCTATTTTGATTCTGATACCCCGTCCGCTTGCGGCGGGGTAGTTCATTTTTTTCACTACTACCGAATCACCACCTTAAAATAATTAAGTAGGTAGGTGTTAAAAGTTGTCAGACACCCCCCTTATCAAGCTATCCATTAGTCACATCTTTCTTAACATAAAATTTGACAAAAAGAGAAAAGTGTGCAAGATGGCTCAAGGGGGTTCTATGGGGGGACTAATTTGATGAG
>NZ_JACJSV010000024.1 GCF_014698335.1 Microcystis viridis FACHB-1342
CCACACCCCACACCCCACACCCCACACCCCACACCCCCACTTCGGCCTAGGAACCTCTTTGATAATCGGCTAATCTAAAAGCAGCAATCCCTAGATTCAATCCTGACTATGAAACTACAAGAGCTTTTAACAACTATCCCTCTGGTTTCCCCGATTTCTTCTCCTATCGCTTCTATTACCGAGATTACAGGAATTTCTACTAATTCCCATGCTTGTCAACCGGGAGATTTATTTATCGGTTTACCCGGTACTCGCGTCGATGGGGGGGAATTTTGGCGTTCCGCTTTGGAAAGCGGGGCCCTAGCGGCGCTTATCTCCCCAGCAGCCGCAGCTAAATTTCCCCCCCCGGAGGATGCTTGCGTAATCGTTGTGGCAGATTTAGTTACTGCCACTGCCGCGATCGCTGCTAAATTCTATCATTATCCGGCCCTTACCCTAAAATTAATCGGTGTGACGGGAACCAACGGCAAAACCACCACCACCCATCTAATTGAATATTTTCTCAGCCAAGCAGGGATTCCCACCGCGTTATTCGGGACTCTTTATACCCGTTGGCAAGGATTCCAAGAAACTGCTAATCATACCACCCCTTTCGCTAACGAGTTACAAGCGAGTTTAGCCAAAGCAGTGAGCGCCGGCAATGAAATCGCCGTCATGGAAGTTAGTTCCCATGCACTGGATCAGGGACGGGTACAGGGTTGTACTTTTCCTGTGACGGTGTTTACCAATCTCACCCGGGACCATCTCGATTATCACCTCGACATGGAGGATTATTTTGCCGCTAAAGCTAAATTATTTAGTCCCGATTATCTGCAAGGTAAGGCGATTATTAACCTTGATGATGCCTACGGTCAACGTTTAGCGGCCTCCCTCTCTCCTCAACAGGTTTTAACCTATAGTGTGTGCGATGCTCGTGCCGATTTTTATACTAAGGATTTACACTATCAACCCACGGGAGTGGAAGGGGTGATGGTGACTCCCCAAGGGGAAATAGCCTTTGCTTCTCCTCTGGTGGGTCAATATAATCTAGCTAACCTCTTAGCGGCGGTGGCGGCAGTGTTAGAATGTGGTGTAGATTTAGAGACAGTAATCGGTCAAATTCCCCAGTTTTCAGGAGTACCGGGGCGGATGGAACGGGTTAGCATCGCTCCCGACCAAGATATCAGCGTCATTGTCGATTATGCCCATACTCCCGACAGTTTAGAGAATGTTTTAAAAGCAACACGTCCCTTTATTTCTGGTCGGATGATTTGTGTTTTTGGTTGTGGCGGCGATCGAGATCGGACAAAACGGCCGTTAATGGGGAAAATAGCGGCAGAATTAGCAGATTTAGCCATAGTTACCTCCGATAATCCCCGCACAGAAGCTCCCGAACGAATCCTTGAGGATATTATCGCTGGCATTCCCCCAGAAATTACTGTTCAGGTAATTAGCGATCGCGCTTTGGCCATTGACACGGCTATTCAAGCAGCACAACCGGGAGACGGAGTAATTATTGCGGGTAAAGGTCACGAAGATTATCAAATTTTGGGGACGGAAAAAATCCATTTCGATGACCGCGAACAGGCCCGGGCTGCTTTGATGAAAGGGAAAAAGTGATTAGGGGTGTTGAATTATCAAGAAAAGCTAAGATTAGTTGACAATTAGCAGAGGTAGCCAATTTTAAAATCTGTGGTAAGCTAAAAGAGTTAAGGAAAAAATCCCAGTTAACAAGCAAACTCCATCTTGATAAGTTGCCCCTGCGTTAACTAAGCAATGACACAAAAAAGCGTTACAGGCGCTTTGAATGTCTCAGATCTCTGGTTTTGGACTTTGGGAGATACCTCCTCTTGAGGAGAATCTCTGAGGGTGCATTGTTGAACTTTCTTAGCAAAAAAGTATCGGTCAACTGGTGACTCTATATGACCTACTGTCTTAATCCCGACTGTCCTCAACCGAAAAACGCCGCAACAGCGTTAATCTGCGAGAGTTGCGGTTCAAAACTTCTTCTCCACAACCGCTATCGAATTCTAGGCATTTTAGGGAAAGGAGGGTTTGGGGCAACCTTTGCCTCATCGGATTTGTCCCTACCAGGTACCCCCCTATGTGTGGTCAAACAACTGCGACCTTGCACTGATGATGCTAATGTTTTTAAGATGTCCAAGGAACTTTTTGAGCGAGAAGCGGAAACCCTAGGAAAACTGGGGGTTCATCCGCAGGTTCCCCGATTATTGGACTATTTTGAAGATAATCAACAGTTTTATCTAGTTCAGGAATACGTTAAAGGTCATAACCTCTACCAAGAGGTAAAAAAACGTGGCCCGTTTAGCGAAGCGGGAGTCAAACAAGTTTTAAGTGAACTTTTGCCGATTTTGAAATATATCCACAAACAAAGGGTAATTCATCGGGATATCAAACCCGCTAACCTAATTCTCCGGCACACGGATCGAAAATTGGTTCTGATTGACTTTGGGGCTGTCAAAAATCAAGTTAACACTGTTATTGCCAATGTCAATTCTCAAGACGCTTTGACTAATTTTGCCGTGGGTACCCAAGGTTATGCCCCTCCCGAACAGATGGCCATGCGTCCGGTCTATGCCAGTGATATCTATGCCGTGGGAGTTACCTGTATCTATCTACTCACGGGCATATCTCCTAAGACTATCGAAGTTGATGTCAATACAGGTGAATTACTCTGGGAAAAATTAGTCAAGGTGAGTCCTCAGTTTGCTAAAGTCCTGAAAACAATGCTGCAAGTCTCCATCCGTCATCGCTACAAATCCGCCCAAGAGGTAATGGATGCTTTAGACATGACCGCTTATGCCGATAGTCTAGCCCAAAGTTTAATCGCGGCTCCAATGGTTACTTCCCCGAAACCACCACAAGATTCAGGTCAAATAGCCACTTCCTCCGTTTCTAGCTCTCTCAACTCTAAATTTCGCTCCAAAAATAAAAATCCAGAAACCTCTCCAGATAATCTGCCGGGGGCGCAGATGGCCTTTTCAATAACTAATACAAATATACTGCCGAAAAACAAAGACCACAGCAGCCCAGATATAACCTTACCGAAGAGAAAACGCCGCTTAGATGAAAAAGCGATTCTCTATGCTTACAATAACGGCCGGCGCAATTTCGCCCAGGAGGAATTATCGAATCTCAATCTGTCTAAAGTACAACTTTTGCGGGTAATTTTCTTTCAATGCAAATTAACAGGAACTAATTTACAAGGGGCGGATCTGTCCCATGCGGATCTGGGCCGGGCCAATCTCAGTCAAGCGATTCTCAAAAATGCCAATTTAGATAATGCCTATCTCGGTTATGCAGACCTGGAAGAGTCCGATTTACGCGGGGCTAATCTCACCTGCGCCCGTCTTCGCTACGCTAATCTCAAAGATGCTAATCTTTGCGGGGCTAATCTCTCTGATGCCCAAGTAACTCGAGAACAAATCGCTATGGCAAAAACCAATTGGTTAACAGTTATGCCCAATGGTAAACGCGGTTGCTGGTAATCTTTTTTCAGTGATCAATAATCAGCAATCAGTAAAAAGACAAGGAAACTTCGATTTAATACTGTCACTTAAAACTCAAATCTGATAGCTGATAACTTACCCACTGATAACTGATCACTGATCACTGATTTAACCGCGGCTTTCCTTAAAGGTTTTGTAGGCGGTTTCGGAGTCGAAAATATGGCAATAATCAACGATTCGCTTCATTAATGCCCAAGAAAACTGGGTTTCTTTCAGGTGACTACCCCAATTTTCTTGGAGACTAGCGTGAACTTTGCGGAGGTTATAGGAAGGAATCGCCGTCGAGATATGATGGGGGATATGGACATTAATATCGTGACAGAGAATTTCTACCCAACGGGGATAGCTACAGTGAACTGTTCCTTCTAGTTGCGCTAAAGCTTGATTCCAGTCTTCAGGATGGAAAAATTGAATATCGGGGTCTGTGTGATGGACAAGGGTAAAGGTACTCATCCAAAAATGATAGACAAACCAAGGTACCACCCAAAATTTAACCAATCCCCAGACACCAGTGTAGAAAATGAGGGTTGGGAAAAAAATAGCGGCAAAAACTAGGACGACAATCATCGAAAAGCGGGCTTTTTCCCGTTCGTTCTCCTTGAATTGTTCGATATTGAAGTGTAGAATAGCCCAGTGGGCGATCGAACCGAGCCACCAGAAACGTCCGCGAATGCCGCGATAAAAGAGACGCACTAGGGGATTGGCCGAGTTAAAAGCTTCTAATTCCCACGGATCCCAAGCATTATCTATCGTTACCATGTTAGTTTTAGCATGATGGCGATCATGGAGGAAACGCCAGCAGTGGAAGGGATAGATAAGGGGTAAAAGGAAAATATGACCGACAAGATCATTAACCCAGGGTCGATTAGAAAAAGACCGATGACCGCCATCATGGGCGATCACAAAGAATCCCGTTAAAGCTGTACCCGTGAAAATCCAAGCTAAAGGCAGTAAATACCAGGGAGAATAAACTAGCATTGCATAACCGGCAATGACCGCCAAAATATTCGTAATTACACCAAACCAAGCTTTAAGCGGGTCTTTCTGGAAATATTCTTTGGGAATGCTTTGAATAATATCTTTCAGTTTAAAGTCTGGCTCGATCGAGGTGATCAACTCCCCATGCAATTTATCCGTCGTTGCCGTCATGAAATCTCCAATTACACTTAGGTGAACCCTTGACAATAAATCAGCTAGGAGGTTTAGCCAAATTCTGCTCTATACCACAAGCCAATTTTTTTGTCAATATATTTTTAACTTTAATTAATAAACTTCCGCGAAGCTTAATAATCCTTTACTTTATATAACATAAGAGGGGATTTTCTGTTTTGGCAAAATTTGCCTTTTGCCTCTTGCCTTTTGCCTTCAGAAGCTGATAACCGATAAAAAGCCCAAATATTGACTATTTTTAGACGTTTTTTAACGACTAGCTGTGTTTTCTAGGGATTTAATCTCCTCCTGTACCTTACGGTGTTCGCGATTTAACTGTTTTTTGACCGATTCGGGGAGTTGTTCCTGTTTTTTCAGGGCATTATTAAAGTAATCTAGTGCCAGTTTCAAAGAGCCAGTATTTTTATCCGTATTGCCTTGAATTCTCAGGATTTGACCCTTCAGATACATTAATTCCGGATTCTCGGGGGTCGCTTTCAGAGCGTTATCGATAAACCGCAAAGCCTGATCATACTGCTTTAAATCCCGGTAAGCTAGAGCGATACCTCGATCGACCAAGTAATCAGGACTCCCATAGGTTTCTAGCCGTTGAATTGCCTCTTGAGGACTAGAAAAGGGCAAATTAACCGCTAAAATCAAATCCATATAACCCTTTAACAGGTTCAATTCCGGATCCGTAGGATTAACCTTTTCTGCGGTTTCCAAATACTGAAACACCTGTTGTAATCTGGGGATGGCCGATACTGCTCCTTCGGTTTGAAAAACGTAGGTTCCCTCCAAAAAACTCCCCACCGCGAGATACAAATTTCCCCTTAAAGGGTCACTGTCCTGCATTTGTTTGGCCGCTGCCTTAGTTTTCTCGGAGTAGGTTTTGAGGGTGTTCCAATCCTGGTCGGTAAAAGCAAGAGAGGCACGCATAGCATGGGACAAAGGTTCTTGGGGTTCCTTTTCTGTGGCCTCAACAATTAATTTTTTTGCCTCTAGATAATTACCTTGTTTAAAAATAGCGTTAAAAGCGGCCTCGGTCTTATCACCAATCGGTCGGGGATTGGTTTTGCGGAAAGGATCTCCAGCTAACCCTGGACTAATCCAGTTAACCACTACCATAACAGCCAGCGAAGCACCGATCGCCATTTTTTTCGTTAAACCTAACCTCAGCACCATGGTCAAAAGTCTCCTTGAGCGAATGAAAAAATCTGTCACAATAGAAACGGGTTTCTAGACTTAATTTCCAGTTATTTTCCTGTCAATGCTTTATCTCAAAGATGTGGTTTATCATCCTCCCGCTGCCCTCAATCCCATTTTACAGGGGATTAATCTCGAATTAGCATCCCAAGAATTAGGTCTGATTGTCGGGCCCAGTGGTTCCGGAAAAACGACTCTTTTGGAAATTTTAGCAGGCTTTGCCGATAAAACGGCAGGGACGATTCACTGGCGCGACCAAGAATTAACGGTGCTGCACCTGCAACAATTAGGAGGAATCGTTTTTCAGTTTCCTGAACGTCATTTTTGCGGTAAAACCATCCTTGAGGAGTTGCGTCTCGGTCATCCGGAGATTAAAAGCGATCGCCTGACGGCGGCCTTAAAGGAGGTAGGATTAGAAAACATTCCCCTGGATACTTCTCCCCACAATCTTAGTGGAGGTCAACAGCGTCGTTTATCCCTCGCTGTTCAGTTAATCCGGCAGCCTAATCTGTTACTTCTCGATGAACCTACGGCCGGTTTAGATTGGTCGATGCGTCGTCAATTGGCTAAACTTCTCGCTAGTCTCAAACAAAACTGGACTTTATTAGTAGTTAGTCACGATGCTGGGGAATTATTGCCTATTGCTGACCGTCACTGGAAAATTGAACAAGGACATTTGAGGGAAGTAATAAAGTAAAAAAACAGATAGTTGAGGTTTTGGGGTTTTGAGGTTTTGGAGTATTAGTTGAAATTTCCCCACTTCCCTATCTCCCCATTCCCCCATCTCCTATCTCCTGACTTGAAAGAGTATGAATTGTCTCCTAGGCACTTCTTAAAACTGGGGAACAGGCGTTCGTTATGTATGTATTATACATATAGGTTATGTATATATTGATTGTATATATAAGCTTGGGCATAATATAGTTAGTTATAAATAGTTGACTAGACAAAAAATGTCCATATAATGAATGGTTATGCGGTAACTCTCGCTGAATAAGGATAATGAGTATTAAGTTAAATATCGGGATATTATTTTTTGGGGTTTTCTTGTGGGGAGAGGCGGTTAAGGCACAGCTAGTCCCCACTAAGGGTTTATCTCCCTATGGTGAATATCGTCAAGAAATTCTCAATTTAGGTTGGAAGCCAAAACCAAGTATTGTTCCAGATTATGTACCAGGTTGGCCTGAAATTATTTGTGGAAACAGATTATGTAGTGCTACCTTTATTTCTCCCAATGGGAAACAAATTTTAACTTTATCTGTTTGGTTTGATGTTAAGCCTGGACACATAGATTATTATGTGGCTCCAGCTTTTGATATTGTTGAAGTTGAGCAAACAATTCAATAGACCTCAACCTAATTTAACTTAGTGCGATCACCAATCTCCCGGGTTGGGTACTCGCAACGAAACCCAACATCATTTTTAGCCTTGATTGTAAATTCTAGATAGTTTAAGCGATCGCCCCTTAAGAAAATGGCAATACAAACAACCTTTGCAGAGATTCTAGAAGCAGCCGAGCAACTTCCCCTTGAAGATCAAGAAAATCTCATTCATATTTTACAGAATCGTCTTCGAGATCAAAAAAGAACAGAGTTGTTTAGAGATGTTCAAGAAGCTCAACAAGAATTTGCACAAGGTCAATGTCAACCCATGACACCTGAACAAATCATGGAGGAAATCCTTTCGTGAATTTTGTTTTATTACGCTCGAATATACTTATTATAAATGCTCGAAAAGTTGTGAAAAAACAGGCTTTTTTAGTTCAAAATATCCAAGAAACTTTAGCTTTATTATCCGTAGATCCATTTCAACCTCGATTAAGAACACACAAATTAAAAGGGGAGCTTAAAGACTCTTATGCTTGTAGTATGGGCTATGATTTAAGAATTGTCTTTAAATTCGTTGAATATGAGCAGAAACAGGCAATTCTTTTGGAGTCAATTGGGACTCACGATGAAGTTTATTAGTGCGGATGATTATTACGCTCAGTTTGGAGAAACCGAACCAGAATCAAGATAAAAAACCCTAAGATGCCTCATTAACAGATATTTCAGCTTTTTTGAGGGCAATTTGCCATTCTAAGTCGGCTATTTCTCGCTCGAGTTCAACAATTTCACTATTAACTTGCTTTAAATCGGCGATAATTTCTTGTTTACTGCGTTTTCTACCGTAGATAGCCAGTTCATCCTCTTGTAATTTCTCAAGGATAGAGTCTAGGGAAGCGGTTAAATCGGCCGAGGGACTATCCATAATACCTAGACGCATCAATACCTGTACCGCTTTGACAACGTCTTGCTGATAAGCTTCTCTAGAAGGGTAATCTTGGGGGTTTTTGAGATTTAAAGCGTCAATGATATTCATAAGTAGTCGTGCAAAATTAATTTCCTAGTGAAGATAGGCAAGAGGCAAGAGGCAAGAGGCAAGAGGCAAGAGGCAAGAGGTGGTTAGATATGTGTAATTAATTTTGCTTAGGTACTTATTCCATACTGTGATTATGTCACATTTACATACCTCAAGTTTCTAATAAATTCCCTAACAGGGATTGCAATATCTTTTATTCTAGAGTAGAAATGCTCGACCGAGAAAATATTGATAGAGTATTGATAGGAGACTGGGGAAAAATTCAACTTTAAGAGGATTGTCACTGATGACAGCAGTTACCGAGAATGATCTGAAAAGGTTAGAAGATTTAATCGTTAGCGGACAGAAAGCGATCGAATCCCGACTGACAGCGATCGAGTCCCGACTGACAAACCTAGAAAATGGACAGAAGGCGATCAAAAACAGTTTAGGAGAAATTAAAGGGGATATTAAGGCCTTAGATGCCAAAGTTACGCGACTAGAAAAGCGGGTTGACGATCTCAACGCACGAGTCAACATTACCACCATTGGATTCCTTAGCATTGTCGGCATTTTGGTGACAGGAATGCTGACTATTGCCAGCAAAACAGTCTTTTTCCCCTAGTCCCTAGAATGATACTAAATCCTGTGTAAAAGGGATGGGAGAGTAGGTGAGTGCCAGAGCGGGGAAAAACAATCGATAACTTGGCAGTTAATCACACTATTAAAAACGGATTTGGGGTAAGACGGCCTAAATAAGTCAGTATATGCTTCTGCTCGCTGTCTATCCCGGGGAGAAATCCCTGTGGCGTTTCTCCAGTGCGAAATCTGGGCTAAAAATTGGCCTAGTCAGGAAATCTTGATCTTAAATTCCCCAACAATTGCGCTAGGATCGGCTTCATAGCACAGGAAGGGCGATCGAGTGGGATAACCGATCCTGTGGTTTGAGAAGGTGACTGTATAATTGTTAGAGTGTCAATAGATCAATTCCAGAGGAATCATGAGCAATATCCAAGACAAAATTCAAGAAGAGCTAGAAAATGCCAGAGCCGTCTGTAGTACGGAAGGTGCTACCTCTGGTGAATGTGCCGCCGCTTGGGATGCGGTGGAAGAATTACAAGCAGAAGCAGCTCACCAACGTCAAGACCACCCCCAAAAAACCTACTTCGAAAAGTATTGTGATGATAATCCCGATGCGGCCGAGTGTCGCGTTTATGACGATTAATGGAGTCGGGCAGCGGTTTTTTCTCTCCTCACAGTAGAATCCTAGCTTTAGGGCGATCTCAACTATAAAGAGATCGCCCCTCGTTTTCTTGTTTGTTGGTCAAGCTGTGGCCGATTTTAGCTGCTGCGTCCGAAGACAGTAAAATGTTGACAGTGTAATTATGTCTGAATAGTTTATGAATCAACTTTGGTTTCGTCCTCTCGTTTGGATAGATTATCGTTTAGCCGTCCTATTTACGGTGATTATTCCGGCAATTTTGTTGATTTGGTCTTTATTTGCAAAAATCGAATCATTACAGAAATTGTTGATTATCTATTGGCGAGTGGCTAGTCTTTTATTAATTACTGTATATTTAATGATTGCTTCCTGGCCGATTGGTTTTGTCACCAGTTTTTTAGCTAAGATTTTAATCCCGATTTCCCTCTGGTTTTGGGTGGATATTAACGATGAAATTAAAGATTTACCCGCTAGTCCGATTAAATTTGTCACCACTGCTTGGCGTTGGGCAGTAACTATCTATTCTCCTCTGGGCGCGATTTCTACCTTACCTTTTCTCTCCTGTGCTATGTCAGGGGAATTGCTAAATTCTCCCTATTGTCAGGTTTGGCAAGAAGCACCCTGGCAGTTTCGCGAGATTTTTCATTCAGAAGCTACCGCTAATGTTTTGGGCTTTTTTGGTTTGGTTGGTCTCTCTTTTTATACTCTCTATTTTGCCCATTTTCTTCTTATTCGCCTTGGCAAACAGGGACGTTCAGCTTTACAACAGTAAGTCTTTAGCTATCGATAATTAGCCATTTTTCTATGAATATTGGTCAACAACTCGAACAATACACCCTCAAAAATCCCCACGAGGTTTTATTAGTGACTATTGCTGTGGATGGGGAGGAGGAAGAAATCTCTATTTTTAAGGGTTTTTCTAGTTCTCTTACTCGCAGCACCCCCTACGATCCCGATATTCCGATCATTCCTGAAACGGCGACAATTATTAAGATAGATCGTCTTGCTAGTCCTTATCATCCCCTTAATCCTCGCTATATCCAAGAAAATCTTAGCTTAGAGGAAATGCAATTTTTACTGATTAATTGAACGGGTAATTTTGCTTGGATAATATCAGCACCCATCTCGATGGATTTAACAGCTTTTATTTACCTTCCACAAACCTTGTCTAGATAGACAAGAGGTAAATTTTGCGGCGTTTTATGGTAAAATTACCGGGGAACGATAATCTCTGCCAGCATTCAAGCTGTCAAAGTGGATTTCGTCCCCGGCATCGATCGAGAACAATCAAAAAACTGGAGAATAATCTGGAGAATCTATGCAGCTTAAACCATCTAAACAAGAACTATTACAAATTGAGTATTTAGCCACCGCTGCCACCGGTAAAAATATAGCTAAAGATCAGGGAAAAGATGTGATTGAAGGATTAACTAAAACCCCCAAAAGTTTACCATCTAAATATTTTTATGATCGGCAAGGTTCCCAACTTTTTGAAGAAATCTGTCAATTGCCAGAATACTATCCCACTAGGACAGAAGCGGCTATTCTCCAAGAATATGCTCAAGAAATTGTCGCCTATACAGGTCCCTGCGAATTGATAGAATTAGGTAGTGGTAGTTCCACTAAAACTCGTCTGTTATTGGACGCTTATTATCGGCAACAAAAATCCTCTAAATATGTACCTATCGATGTTAGTGAAACTATTCTCCAAGCTAGTGCCATAGAATTACAAAAAGAATATCCTAATTTACCGATTCAGGGGTTAATTGGAACCTATGAACAGGCCTTAGCTTATTATCAAAATGCTTCCGATAATACTAGAATGATTTTTTTCTTGGGAAGTTCGATCGGTAATTTTTCTGCGGCTGAATGTGATAAATTTTTAGGAAAAATTGGCACTGTCTTAAAAGCTGGAGATTATTTTTTATTGGGGATTGATCTCCAAAAACCGTCGGCAATATTAGAAGCCGCTTATAATGATGCTCAAGGGGTGACAGCCGCTTTTAATTTAAATATGCTTTCCCATTTAAATTGGCGTTTTCAAGCTGATTTTAACCTTGATTTATTTAGTCATCAAGCTATCTATAATCAAGATAAATCTCAAATTGAAATGTATTTAATTTGTCAAAAAACTCACCCTGTTCATCTCAAAAAACTCGATTTAACAGTTAATTTTCAAGCATCGGAGAGTATTTTAACAGAAATCTCGCGTAAATTTAACCTAGAAACTATGCAAAAAGACCTAGAATCAAAGGGATTAAACCCGCTCAAGGTTTTCACCGATCCTGAAAATTTATTTGGGTTAATTCTCTGTCAGTTATCCCTGTAATTAACGAAAACATTATCATCAGTAATAGAGGCACAAAAACATGGAAAAGATTCAAGCACAGGCTCCTATCTCTCTAAGTAACTGTAGTCGAGAAAATATACTGGACTATTTTGAAAATGCTTGGCAATTAGAAGATATGCTGTTAAAAAGCATCATCAAAGAAGAAGCTTTTTATTGTAACCCTGACGATTTAAGAAATCCCCTCATCTTTTATTTAGGTCATGCTGCCGCTTTTTATCTGAATAAATTGCAGATGGTTAACCTATTAAAAAAAAGCCCTAATTCTGACTACGAATCATTGTTTGGAGTGGGAGTAGATCCGGCAACTCCCGCAGAATTAAACTCTGCTATCGCTCAGATTCAGTGGACTAGGGTGGATAAAGTTTGGGAATATCGGCAACAAGTCTATGAAATTGTGGTCGAAATAATTAAAAATATCCCCCTCAATCTTCCTATTCATCCGCAGCATTCTCTCTGGTCATTAATGATGGGAATTGAGCATCAGCGTGTTCACTTTGAAACATCTTCAATGTTACTCAGACAACTGCCGTTAGACTGTCTGCAACGTCCTTCCGGTTGGCATTATGCCCCTTCTTTTGGTCAAGCTAGTCCTAATCAAATGGTGGAGGTTTCTGGGGGAATAGTAGAAATTGGTAAACCCCAGGATTCTCCTGTTTATGGTTGGGACAACGAGTATGGTTATCGTCAAGTTCAAGTTAACAATTTTCTGGTGAGTAAATATATGATTACCAACGGAGAATTTAAAGAATTTGTCCATAATGGTGGCTACGAAAATCCCAGTTATTGGGATGAGGAAGCTTGGCAATGGAAAAATCATTATCGAGTCAAATATCCTAAATTTTGGCTGGTAGATGAGGGAGGAAATTATCAATATCGATCCATGTTTGATGCTCTCGATTTACCTCTTGATTGGCCAGTAGAAGTTAACTATTATGAAGCGATCGCCTACTGTCGTTTTCAAGGTCAAGGAATACGTTTAATGACGGAAGCTGAGTGGAATTTAGCCACCTATGGCAGTCAAAAAAATCGATGTTATACCCTAGAAAACGATAACTTTGATGACTATAACCTCAATTTAAAATTCTGTTCTCCCACTCCCGTAGGAATGTTAAAAAATACGGGCAATAACTCAGAAATTTATGACTTACGCGGTAACGTCTGGGAATGGCTAGAAGATGATTTTAATCCCTTAACTGACTTTCAACCCCATTACCTCTATGCTGACAATTCCACTCCTTTCTTTAATAGTCAACATAAAATGATGTTAGGAGGAGCTTGGGTGACTAACGGCACAGAAATCCTACCCTACTATCGCAATTGGTTTCGCCGGAATTTTTATCAACACGCTGGTTTTAGAATCGCACAAAGTCTTTAGGTGGGGTGTGGGGTGTGGGGTTTTACCCATTTTCAGGGGGTCAATTACCTAATTTTCAGGGAAAAAGTGCCTAATTTTCTCCCCCGATTACTGCAAAAGCCAGCACTTTTTGATATCTTGAGATTTATCGGGCCAATTCTAGGTAATTGCCAATTAAAAAAAAATTCCCGGAAGGGTCGCCCCTCGATCGCTACAATAGAACCTAGTAGAATGCGGATAAACTCGATCGCCATGAATCAACCTGCAATTTTTCATCTCGCTATTCCGATTACCGATGTGTCCACAGCTAAAAGCTTTTACTGTGATGGTTTAGGTTGTTTAGCAGGAAGGGAAACCGAGAAAGCGATAATCTTAAATTTCTATGGTCATCAGGTAGTCGCTCACGTCACCGAAATGCCTCTTACTCCCCAAAATAGCATTTATCCTCGCCATTTTGGTCTAATTCTGCCAGATGCCAGGGATTGGGACAATCTTCTCGAAAAAGCACGAGTCAATCAACTAAAATTTTATCTAGAACCAAAAACTCGCTTTAATGGGGAGATAACCGA
This sequence comes from Microcystis viridis FACHB-1342, assembly GCF_014698335.1. Classification (GTDB taxonomy): domain Bacteria; phylum Cyanobacteriota; class Cyanobacteriia; order Cyanobacteriales; family Microcystaceae; genus Microcystis; species Microcystis ichthyoblabe_A. The sequence continues at coordinate 13,700 of NZ_JACJSV010000024.1, forward strand.
ACATAAAACCTTTTTTCTAGAGGATCCTTTCTATAATCTCCTCGAATTTAAACATTATCGCCACTACGAAGCTATTTTTGCCAGTCGGCAATTAACAGCGATCGGCGATCGAGCTTAAAATAAACAACAGGTGACTTTTTTGTAACTGGTTAGTCCTATCTTTAACTGCGACAAAAATAGGGGAACTTCCCTCGGATTCTCTCATCGAAACTAAAAAAACCTTGGCTGGCAATGATCAATTCTTAGGAAATCTATGAAAAAAATTTTATTGTTAACCCTATTCGTTATCGGTCTAGGATTTGCGCTCTTTCACTTTACTGGATTAGCAAATCGGGGCGAATATCAATCAATTTTAATCGACTTTAAGGACGATATACCGGTCAACGTCCTCGATGAGCAGTTAAATACTGTCAATAAAAAAGCGGGAAAAACCACCAGTTTAAATAGTATTTTTTCCATCGATGAACATCTTTACATTATCGATGGAGATAGCAAACTCCTGAAAACTCTCCGCAATTCCGAGCTAAAAAAATACACTGAATCGATCGAACCAGATTATATATATCATGCTTTTATCGCCCCCAATGACCCCGACTATAGCAAACAGTGGAACCTGCGGGGAATTAACATCGAACGCGCTTGGGAAGAAAATCACGGTGAGGGGATCACCGTCGCCGTTATTGATACAGGTGTATCAAAAGTCCCCGATCTGCGAGAAACCGAGTTTGTCGAAGGCTACGACTTCGTCAATGATCGCAGCAATGCCGAGGACGATAACGGTCACGGAACCCATGTAGCGGGAACAATTGCCCAATCGACCAATAATAACTACGGGGTAGCCGGCATCGCCTACAAAGCCAAAATTATGCCCCTCAAGGTGCTTTCCGGGACGGGTGGGGGAACCGTGGGCGATATTGCCGAAGCGATCCGTTTTGCTGTCGATAATAAAGCCGATGTCATCAATATGAGTTTAGGGGGTGGAGGCGAAACCCAAGTAATGAAAGAGGCGATCGAATATGCCTATAGTAAAGGTGTGGTAATCGTCGCCGCTGCCGGTAATGCCGATGATAATTCCGCCGCCTATCCTGCCCGTTTTCCCCACGTTATCGGCGTTTCTGCGGTAGATGCCTCCGGAAATAAAGCCCCCTATTCTAATTTCGGGGCTGGAATCGATATTGCTGCCCCAGGCGGCTCCGATACGGGTAAAATTATCCAAGAAACCATCGATCCGGCTAAGGGAGGGGAACCGGCGTTCCTCGGTTTTCAGGGAACCAGCATGGCAGCCCCTCACGTTGCCGGGGTGGTAGCTTTAATCAAGGCTGCGGGAATTAAAGAACCCAATGCAGTTTTAGAGGTTTTGCAACAGTCAGCCCGTAAGATCAATGATGATCCCTTTAATCATTTTGGGGCCGGACAATTAGACGCGGGCAGTGCCGTACAATTGGCCCTGAAAGGACAGATTACTTTCCAAGATTTTTGGCGTTGGTTGCGCGATAACGGTTATCTCAATCCCCGTTTCTGGATTGATGGCGGTGCGGTGGCGGTTTTGCCCAAAATGGCTATGGTGTTGGGTTCTTATCTGCTTGCTTGGTGGCTGAGAAATTATTTTCCCTTCCCCTGGAACGGATTTTTGAATGCTGGTCTAATTTTTGGCAGTTCTGGCTTATTTTTCCTCAGAGGTCTTTATATCTTCGATTTACCCCAATGGCCTTTCCGAGTGATGGGGAGTTCTCTTTCCGACCTAGGAGGCGTTATTCAGGGAAGTTCTGCCCTTAATCCGCTTTTTGCCAGTGTTATCCTGCCCTTTGTCCTGATTGCTCTACTTTTGGGTCATCCCCAGGCAAAATGGTTAGCGGTGGGGGTATCTTTAGCCATGGCGGTGAGTTTAGGTATCAGTGCCGTTATCGATCCTACTCTGGTCTGGTTAGGTTCTGGTAGGATCGCTCAGGCATTTTTGGGCATAAATGCGCTTTTATGTCTCGGTTTAGGTTATTTAGCCCTGAAAAGTGCTACTTCATCCCGATACGCTTAAACAGGGGTTACAATGGGACAACAAAGGTGATTTACCGTTCAAAACCTTTTTGGTTTTGGTATCTTCCTTTTGTTTTGCATTGAGTTCTCCTACAACAGCAGCCTCGGACATTAACCGAGGTTTTTTCTTTATGGTGTATCTTAGTTTCTAAGGGTTTTTTGGGAATTCTCAATGCCTATGCCGAAAGTTTTCGCCAATATCCCCTCGAATCATCGAGTTTATCCATTGTCTCTTTTCTCAGGTGTCTATCGTGTCAAATCATAAAATTCTCGTTATCGATGACAGTAAAGTGATTAGGATGCGCGTTCGCGATATGTTACCAGAGGGTAACTTTGAATTCCTCGAAGCTAAAGACGGATTAGAGGGCTATAATCTCATTCGTACCGAAAACCCAAATTTGATTATTTTGGACTTCCTTCTCCCAAAAATGAGCGGTTGGGAGGTGTTTCAGCAAATCCAAAGCGAAGATAATCTCAAAAGTATTCCCCTAGTGTTAATGTCAGGAAGGAAAGAGGAGGTAGTAGAGAAAATACCCGAACCTTTCCAATATTTTGCCTTTATTGAAAAGCCTTTCGACCAAAAACAATTGCTACAGGCGATTAAAGAAGCGATGGCCAAGGCAAAACAGTATTCTGCCAAACCAACAGTTTCCAACCCGAAACTAGAGGAACTCTCCGGGGATTATAGCACTGATATTCAGAATCTCCATGGCCAAATTGCCCAAATGCAAACAGAAATGGAAACTATCAAAAAACAAATGTCTCAATTAGTGGCTTTTATTAAGAAAAAACTAGCCTAGAACTATTCATCCCGATCTTTGATGATTTGGGTAAGCAGTTATCCTTATCCAGTGTCGCTAATCTCTGGCTAATCTCCTATCCCTTTTCAACAGGATTTAGTATAATAGGAAGTGGTATTTATTTAGTGAGTGACTAAGAAGTTATTAATTCACTGATAACTAATTATGAATTGGCAAGAAATAGCAGGTAATTGGGTTTTTCTCCCCCGTCGTCCCCGGGGTATCATTCACTTTTTAGGTGGGGCATTTGTGGCGGCGGCACCGAATATTACCTATCGTTGGTTATTAGAAAGTCTTGGGAATTCAGGATACGCTATTGTCGCTACTCCCTTTGTTAATACCCTCGATCACAAATCGATCGCCCGCACAGTTTTAAACCGTTTTGATAATATTATTGAACGTCTGCGCTGGAATCATAGTCTGCGCCAAGGTTATCTCCCCATCTACGGATTGGGTCACAGTATGGGGTGTAAACTACATTTATTAATCGGTAGTCTCTACGAAGTGGAACGGGAGGGAAATATCCTCATTTCCTTTAATAATTATCCGATTCGTCGGGCTATTCCCTTCATCGAACCTTTGCAAATTGACACCACTTTTAACCTCGAATTTACCCCTTCCCCCGAAGAAACAAACGAGTTAATTTTCCAAGATTATGCCATTCGTCGCAATCTTTTAATCCGTTTTCAAGACGACACGATCGATCAATCTCTGGTATTAAATCCCCTGCTAAAAAAACGCTTTAATGATTTAATTGCCCTGCGAACTCTCCCGGGTAATCATCTCACTCCCTTGGGTCAAGATGTCAGTTGGCAAACCGGAGAAGTATTTACTCCCCTCGATGCGATCGGCCAATGGTTAAAACAGGGACTTGCCCGGGATAATTCCCGTCTCAAAGATGAGATTCTCCACTGGTTAAATCCCGTCCTTCCCGCCCCTCGTTAGCTTTCCTCCAGATTAATCCCCATTGCCCGTAATTGCGACTCTAGGCGGGCTAATTTTGCCTCAGCTTCCCGGGCCCGTTGTCGTTCCTGTTGGGCTTGCTGTTCGGCAGTCCTAGCTCGTTGTTCGGCTAATTCCGCTTTTTGCTTGATTTCTAGGGTGGTCAAAAACCGGGAGCCATCGGGATAAAAAATAGCTAACTGGGGACTCTCCAGTTGAAAACGAATCTGTAGAAGCGGACTCTGCCAATTATCGATCGCGGCAATCATCTCCAATTGATCACCCCTGCGCCACCAACCCTGTAGATAATTAGCATCGGGATCGTAGAGATAATATTCTTCTACGCCAAAACGCTGATAAAATTGCCATTTTCGGCGCATTTCCGCTTTAGTGTTGCCCGGAGAGAGAATTTCAAAGACTACCTGCGGCGCAATCTGGTTTTCTAACCATTGCTTATAGGAACCTCGATCGCCCTTGGGTCTGCCAAACACCACCATAGCATCCGGCGCTTGACAGATTTTATTATCCCCCTCGACCGGATACCACAACAGATCGCCAGCGATAAACACATTGTCATTGTCTGCGAATAAACATTCGAGATTTTCCTTAATCGTCACAATCCAGCGAAACTGTTTGGTATTATCGGCCATCGGTTTACCATCACTATCGGCATAGATAATCTCCGAGTCAGAGAAAGATTGGGCTTTTACCATCGTTCTACTCCCTAGCGTACTAACTATTTAGTATAACATTAAATTCCCTGACGAAAGAGGGCAAAGGCCGAGGTATAACCGTGTAAAAAAGTGCGACCGGCCACCGGCCCGATTTCTCCATTGCCAAAGAAACCGGCGAGGGGAACATTGGCGAAATAACGCTGAAAAAGACCCGAATCAAAGTCCGGTTTTTCGTAGAGATTTTCCCCGCGACCGAGACAGGAAAAGATTAAAGCCCCTAGTACCTCTGAACTATTAGGTCTTTCTTGGGGAAAAGCTTGCAAAAGTAATTCTAAATCTAGGGCGGAAGTGTCGGCATCGCGCAGGTGAAATTGTACCCGCTGCCCCGGACGAACTCGATCGCCAATTGCGATCGCACCTTGTCGAGGATCTACTCCCAAAACACTGCGAATTAAGAAATCCCCAGCCCGCAACTGCATTTTAAACTCATCCCTAGCAATACCGATAAAAAGGGAGTTTTGCACTAATTCTCGGTCTTTTTCCCTTAAGGAGGGGATTAAATCCCGCAGTAGATTTAAAGGTGGTTGCGGAGTCCCATCGGCCTCTTTACTGGTCATGGAGATGATAATATTGCGTTCTCCCTCACTCACCTGATAAATCGGTCCAATGGGACGACAACCCTGGGCGACGATAGTTTCGACGATAATATTGCCAGAAAGGGCGATTCCTACGGTTCCCTGACGATAGAGATAGCTATTACGCGGTTTTTGTTGATCGTGGTAGAATAGACCCCCAGAACGTTCGATCATGCCACCACTGACTAAACCGCCGATTTTGGCCGAACCGGGGTAGGCAAAATCCAAACCCTCTAACAGGTCATTGATGCGACTGGAAAAAGGATCGGCTAAAAGGATAAATTGGGGATTTTTGGCCGCTTCTACCCCTAATAATTCTGTCCAACTAGAGGGGGAACTGTCGAGATCGGGCATTTCCGCCGCTTCGATATAGAAGGGCTGCACTTCCACATTAGGCAAATGGGCGACGGTGAGACTTAAAGCCGGACTCGCTTCGATTTCTCGCGCTTTTTCCCTGTCACCCATACCGACAATCCCCGCCCCACCGCAGCCGATCAGGACAGGAACGGGGAGTTTATCCAAGATTAAGGGAACTAAACGGGGATAGTCGCTGGCATAGGCAGAAGAAATAAAAATTATGGCTAGATCTGCCGATCCGACTAACTTATCTTGCACTTTTTCCACTACTTCCGTCACCGCCGCTTCTAGGGAGGGACGGGTTGACAGGGCATTAATCCACTCGATGCGATCGCTCATGTTTCTTGACCCCAAATTTGGTCTCAATGGTCAAAGATGATCATCTTAACAATAAATTAACCTAAAAATCCTATCCGCGCCCCTAGATGGCGCAATAAATTGTAGAATTGTCATGACGTGAGCCAATAAGGCCGCAAGGGATTGTCAGTTATTTTAATCATATTTAATCTTAAAATAGAGAATTGTCCCCGCTAAGATAAAAGTAACAAAATTAGCAATAATAATCGGTTTACTGTTCATATAAAGGCCGTAGATGAGCCAAAGAAAAACCCCCAGACAAAAGCAAATAAACATAGTTAAGGACAAGTCCTTAGCCGAACGATAACGCCAAGTTTTAATCACTTGGGGTAAAAAGGAGACAGTGGTTAATATTCCCGCCACGATCCCAATTAGTTCAATAATATTCACCGATTATCCTCTTGGCTCAGTTTCTCTCATTTTAAACTGTTGACTATCTAAATTGCTGGTTAAGACGGCTCTCTCGACATCATCGGGTAAAGTGTTGGTAAATGTGACATTTTTTCCCATTGTTTCTATTGAGCGATTACTATCACCGAAGTGCCGATTTTTACCTTTTCAAATAAAGCTTTTATATCTCGATCGCGCATCCTGACGCAACCGTGGGAGACGGCCCGGCCGATGAGATTTTCTTGGGGTGTACCGTGAAAACCGATAAAATTCGCGCCATCAGTCCAAAATCCAATCCAACGGGCCCCTAAGGGGTTGTTTTTTCCCGATGGCACCAGTTGACCGGTGAAAGGATGTTCCCAGACTGGTTCCCGCACCATCTGAATCACCCTAAATTGTCCCGTCGGGGTTTCCCAACCCGGACGACCGATCGCCACTGGGTAAGAAGCGATTATTTTCTGTCCTTGGTAAACAAAAACTCGTCTTTTTTTTAAATTCAGCAGCAAACGGGTTTCCGTTCGAGTTACCGTGGTTGCGGGAAAGGAATTGACGGGACTAATGGGGGGATTGAGGAAAAATTCCCCTATTCCTAGACATAAACAGAGAATTGGCAGAAAAACTCGCATCTGATAGCAGCAAAGTCAAGATTTTTTATCTGCATTCTAATCTGATTGTGATGAGATAAAACCAAAGTCGATAGGACGATCCCGAGGGGGAAGGATAAAATCGCCGTCGAGTTGGGCTAATTCGGTTACACTAATCCATAGCTAGAATATTAACTTTTGTAACTATGACCGCCGCTATTGCTCTCGATCGCGTTTCTAAAATCTATAATAATCTCCCGGTAGTTAACGAGCTTTCCTTTGCTATCGAAAAAGGGGAAATCTTTGGTTTACTCGGTCCCAACGGTGCGGGAAAATCGACGACAATCCGCATGATTATCACTCTAACCGAAGCAAGTCAAGGAGAAATCGAAGTGGCGGGGTATGATGTGAAAAAATACCGCGATCAGGTGAAGAAAAATATTGGGGTAGTCTTACAACAGATTAGCGTTGATGGGGAATTAACCGTCTGGGAAAATATGGAATTTCACGGCCGGATGCACCATATCCCCAATCCCCAGAGACAAGAATTAATTGATCGCTATTTAGATTATGTCAGTTTAAGCGATCGAAAATCTGCCCTTGCCAAAACTCTTTCCGGTGGGATGAAACGACGTTTACAGATTGCTCGCGCTCTTCTTCACGAACCAAAAATCCTCTTTCTCGATGAACCAACTGTCGGTTTAGACCCCCAAAATCGTCGTCGTTTGTGGGAAGTAATTCGCGATTTAAACCAGCAAGGAATGACAATTTTGTTAACCACTCACTACATGGAAGAAGTGGAATTTCTCTGTCAGGATAACGCCGCAGGAAAACCGGGCAGAATTGGCATTATGGATGCGGGCAAATTAATCGAATTAGGAACTCTAACGGATTTTCGTAGTAAGTATGGCGAGGGTTTAGTTATCAAACAAGTTGGCGATAAAATCGATTATAAATTTTTCCCCACCGTGGCTGATGCTAATGCCTATCTCGACACTTTGAGCGATAAAACTGGAGTAATGTGTCGCCCTTCCAACCTCGAAGATATCTTTGTGGAACTGACGGGACATCAATTAGATTAAATTCTTAGTTTGTCCCTTAGGAAATTGTTAAGTTATCGGTTTTTGACTCCAGTTTTTCTGAGATTAGCTCTGTTTAAATTGGCATTTCTTGGCTTTGATCTGGTGTCAATTTTATGGGTCAACCTGCTAGAGTCTAGGTCAATTAGCTGAGGCTGTCCCTAAAAACCGAATTCAACCCTAAAAAAAGAGGCTTTTAGCAATTTTTAAGCTTTTTGAGCCAGATAAATCGACCAAGAAGGGAACTTTTTCCGAAGAGGGAGAGTCGTCGGGGACTGGATAAAAACTAGAGTACTCCCTCGATCGATAGACAAGATTGACGGTAATCGTTTAGAATAAGGCACTGAATACTGACGAGATGACAATTATCCCTATGACCGATCTCCAAGCAAAAACTAGATGGTCAACAGCGCGGCGATATTACGAATTGCTTAGTGTTTTAGTGGAACGTAATCTCAAGGGACGCTATCGGGGTTCTTTTCTGGGGGTTTACTGGTCTTTGTTAAATCCCGTGATTATGACTGCACTATACACGGCAATTTTCGGCACGGTTTTCGCCTCTTATTTTGATAATTCTATAGTTAACTATGTCCTAGCGGCTTTCACTGGTTTAGTCGTCATAAATTTCTTTAATGCTTCCACTAACCAAGCTTTACCTAGTATTGTTGGTAATGGCAGTATTTTAAATAAAATTCGTCTGCCAGTTAGCATTTTTCCCGTTTCCATGGTAGTGGCAAATATTTTTCAATTTGCTATTAGTATCTTTCCCCTTTTGGCTATAGTAACTCTCTGGAAGTCTCAAAGTTTAATTAATGTAATTGCTCTGATTTTTCCCGTGATCGGTCTTTCTCTGGTTTGCACGGGAGTGGGTTTCTTTGTTAGTACCCTCTACGTTTTCTTCAGAGACTTACCCTATTTTTACGAAATTGTTTGTTTTGTCGCTTGGATTAGCAGCCCGATTTTCTATCCTCCAGAAATTATTCCTCCCTCCGTACAACCATTCCTCCTATTAAACCCATTATTACCAGTAATTGAAAGTATTCGCCAATTGTCCCTTTCCCCCGGATTACCGGATTTTAGTTTGATTTTTCAATCTCTACTCGGTGGGATCATTATCTTAGGAATTGGTTGGACTTGCTTCCGACTCTGGCGACATTTATTTATGGATTTATTATAAATGACAGAAGTAATTCGACTCGATCAAGTGTCTCTCGAAAGACGCACTCAAGAAGAATTTTCCTACGATCTAAAAAGGACAATCTTCTCTCTTCTTGAAGGTAAATATCGTCAACCTGCCAAAAAATTAGTTCTAGATGATATAGATTTAGTAATTAATTCTGGAGCAAAATTAGGTATCATTGGAGCTAATGGCGCAGGAAAATCTACTCTCCTAAAAGTTATTTGTGGTATTCTGGAACCGACAAAGGGACAGGTGAGAGTCAGGGGACAAATTGCTTCTTTAATTGAATTAGGAGCGGGTTTTGATCCAGATTTACCAGTAAAAGATAATATTATTCTCTATGGGGTAATGCTGGGATTTTCGCGTCAGGAAATGAAGGAAAAAACCAAAGATATCCTTGACTTTGCTGAGTTAGAAGAATATATGGGAGCGCCGGTGAAATCTCTTTCTTCTGGGATGGTGGCTCGTTTAGGATTTGCGATCGCAACAGAGGTTCACCCCGATATTCTTATTCTTGATGAAGTCCTTTCCGTCGGGGATGAAAGTTTTAAAAATAAGTGTAAACGACGTTTAAAAAAATTCTGGAATTCTAACGCTACTATTTTAGTAGTTTCCCACGATTTGACTTTAATTCAAGAGTCCTGTGACCAAGCAATTTGGCTGAATAAAGGCCAGCTGCAATGTCAGGGTGCATCGGAAGATGTAATCAAGTTTTATTTGGATTCCGTGCATCAAAATGAAGTTAATTTTTAATTAAGTAGGTAATCTCAATTAATTTATCTACGTTTGGCTCTCTTGGGTTTGGTGGGTAAAATGTATTATAGGATACATTCCTGCTGGCAATCAACTGGAACGAACCACAAAGACCCAAAGAACACAAAGATTGATCGCTTCTAGATAATCTAAACTTATCACACAAAGAATAAGAGAGCCTACGTTTTACTCAGTCGAAAACGCTGTCACAAAATAAAAAACCTCGGTGTCCAGCCGAGGTAGCGCTAAGTTATGTAGGAGAACTCAAGCAAATCTGTCAATGGGGTAAACCCAAACCCCGAAAACTTTTTAAGCTAGTAGGCCAAGTTTTTTGCCGTTGTCTCGGACTCAAGGAATCATCTTCTGTCCTATACTCTTCGAGACAATCTAAACCGGCTTGCTGTCTTGGCTGTTTTGCTTTAACTTTTAGTTCATGTAAATAAATGTAACAATATTTTTACGAATTGTAAAGAAGGATTGACAAAATAAAACTTATAGGATGTATAAGCTAAGTTAATATTTTTCGCCGATCGAAGCTAGGGAGGTAATATATAGGGAGATTGGTTCACTAGCATGACAAGGTGTACCCAGAATGTCCTATTTGTTTTTGTTGCCACTATTCACCGCTGCTCTGGCTGCCTATTTCTGGCAGAAGTCCAGCGATGAAATTGCTTATCTCGCCAGTGCCGCCACGGTAATTAGTTTAGTGTTGAGTCTGGTTTTAGCTCCTTGGCAGATTCAGCTATTAATTCTCTTGACAGTTGTGATTGTCGTCACCTTTTTATGGCAAGGACGAGAAGAGCAGAAGAATATCCCCGTCCCCACTCCAGAAACCGCCGGCGAGAAAAAGTACCGTGGGGCCACCTATATGGAGCCAACAGTCGCCGAGGCTCCTGTCAAGGAGCGAGGGGGTAAATATCGCGGTGCGGAGGTTAAAATCACCAATAATCCCACGGTGGCTAACCCAATTCGCTCCTCATCTCTCAAATATCGCGGTGCTGGTTCGGCAAACAAGGACCAGTAATCAGTTATCAGTTATCAGTTATCAGTTATCAGCTTCTGAAGGCAAAAGGCAAAAGAAAGAATCTGGCAATTCTCTTACCTAAAAAGAAGGTTAGAAACTAAGCACATCAAAGCTTTTGGCTTAACCAATTAGGTCTTAGATTCAGTCGAGTTATCAGATTTGAGTTTTAAGTTCACTGATTGGGTGCATCTTATATTTGTGATTTTGGTGAGCAGCAGAAGTTATTAAAAGAGGGCGAATGCAATTCGCCCCTACAATAATATTATTGAGATGCCCCCACTTCCTACTTCCCACTTATCTACTGGTCTTGAATATAAGGCTGATTATTCTTGAGACAGTTGTATGCCTTTTGTAACTCGATTCCCAGATAACCGATATGTTCGGGAATGATTGCGGGATTAGTAGCGGCAAGCTCGCGGATTAATTTCAGGGGATTTTTGCCTTGATAACAGGCGACAATTTCCCCACTGCCGGGGGTAGTTTGTTGGACGAGAATTTGTTCTTTTTCCACGGAAATCAAAAAGTTACCGCTAGGGTCAAAAAAATCGCGCTGATTGACAATTTTATCGTACTGGGTGGCGATTAATCGTTCGACATTCTCCCAAGTATCATCGTATATATGGGCCGATTGACTAATAGTAATTAATGGACCCATTGATAAATTGTATTCGGAGCGCTTGCTAATCTCATCCCTAATATGTTGCTGTAAAGCGCGCAATCCCATGGCATTTGCCGGCCAAGCGGCAAACATATCATTACTTCTAAATATTGCGGTGAGGGATAATTCATTTTCCACCACTCGCACCCAAATATGATTTAAACAGGGACTACCTCCCTTTTCGTGGTCTTTCACATCCCAGAGGGACATAACTGCACTGGCTGCGTCAATTTCTGAGATTAATTTATTGATAACCTGTGCAATTTGGTCTCGGCCAAACCAAGAGCGCAATCTTTGACCATAGGTGTATTTAACTCCTTCTGTACAGGGAGAATCATCGAGAATTTGTCCGATATATTCGGTGAGAAAAGGTCTATCTATAGGCAAATAATTAGGTTCGGGAAAGTAAAAGTCTGGAGGTTCATCGGTGACAACGGCCATTAGGTCAATTAATTCTTGCCATTTACCATCATATCCTGTGGGTCTAATTGTGCCGGTGGTTTTAATCTTTTGGAGAATTTTTACCCAGGTTTCGGCAATAGTTTTTCCTTCAATGCGATGACCGTATCTTGTCCCAGGTAGCAGAGAAGGAAGATTTTCTAAGAGGGGAAAGATTAAGGGTTCTCCCCAAGTTGGTAAGGGAGATTGTTCTGCATAACTTTTGACGATTTCAATCGCTTCTGGGATGGATTTAACCAGTTGATATTGAATCGATTGACGTAATTTTTCGAGGGTTTCTCGGTCAATTTCTTTGTCAATATATCCCGTGATAGGAGAATTAATTAACCAACATTCTCTACCTGTGTCACTTTTTCCTAACTGAAATCCTTGACTAAAAAAATCTAGCAAACACTGACAGCTACCAGAGTTTTTATCTTCCTTGGTAGCGTTGAGAATAACTAAATATCTAACGTGGGGATTTGCTATTAAGTTTCTCAGCAGGGGACTAATTCCTCTGGTGGGACTATAAAGATTGCCAATTACTGCGTATTGGTCGGGATTTAAATGTTTAGCAAGGGACTGTTTTACTGTCCATCCCGTGATAATTGCCGTTTGTCCGTGACCGCAGATTAATTGATTAGGTTTATAGTGGGGTTGGTAGATGAATTTAGGGGTGGTTTCTGTACTGAGCATGGATTTAAATTAATTGTTCAAGATAATTAATAATATTTCGGTGAAGGTGTTCTATTGTATCATTGCCATCCAGTTGTAAATAATTATCTTTATATTCTTTAAATATCTCGATAAACATCTGACGAACTTTCATTAATTTTTCTTGTTTTTCGTACACTTCTGTGATGGCTCTGTTTTTAATTCTCGCTAGAGAAATATCGGGAATAACATCGATATAAATAACTATATCTGGATTGGGAAAATGTTGATTTAACTGCCGAACAAAAGCCAATTCTTCGGGATTATTGCAATTGTAGGCCAGGGAAGAAAAATAATAACGAGTAGTGATAACGTGGGTTTGTTCTTGGTGAATAAGTTTAAAAACGCCATCGTGATCATTATATAAGTGATAATGGCGATCAGCTGCAAATAAATAAGCCATTTGTCGGTCAAATTGATTTTGATCTTGGATAGAAATAAGATTAGTTTGCATTATTTCTCGAATCAAACGACCGATGACTCCCTCGGAAGGTTCCGGACTTAAAACTGCTTTTTCCCCTCGCTTGAAAAAATATTCTTGTAAGAGTTTTGCTTGGGTACTTGTTCCCGATCCATCAATACCTTCAAAGACAATAAATTTCGGTTTCATAATTTAATCTTCTTTTTTTACATCTAATTATCTGAATAATTTTTTTAGCCAAGTTAACCAAGATTTTTTCTGGGGGATTAATTGCGTCATTTCTCCGATAACCTCTCCCATACTTCCCCAAGCATAAATATTTTTATTGAGGGATTGTATGGTTAAATTTTCTTGTAAAGCTAAACTGATGATACCGATCATTTCTGCCGATTGATTACCGACTATTTGCGCTCCCAGTACTTTACCATCTTGTCGGTAGATTAATTGACAAAATCCGGTGGTTTCTCCCCAGATTTGCTGTGCCACTATATTTTTGATGGGATAGTTAATCATCTTTACCTCCTCACCATAGCTCTCCCGGGCTGCTTTTCCAGTTAAACCCACCCAAGCAATAGCAGGATCAAAAGCAATAAATGAGGGAATTTGATCGGGATTAAAGTTAAATTTTTCTCCCGTGAGCAGATGCTTGACTAACCCAAAAGCAGCCCGGTGATTTAAAGTAGGATCGGGATAATTATTTCTGAGCAAATTTAGGGCATAAATGCGGGAATTATCGGTTTGTAATTGCTGATTAACCCTAATTAATCCTTGTTCTAGTTTAACTCCCACCCCGGCCAAATTTAATCCCTGTTCATTGACTTGATAATTACCGGCAAAAATGAGATCATCAACTTCGATAACACGATTGCCTAATTGTAGCCATTTTTGACCCTCGATCGCTTTCACTTGACTAGGACAATAACCGGGTAAAATCTTAATTCCTTCCGCTTCTAAAATGGCAGTAACTAAATGGCAGATTTCCCGATCAATATCCGGCAGTAGATAATTATTCTCGATAATTAAGCTAATTTCTTTCCCCAAACGTCGGAGAATTTGCGCTAAACTCACAGCCATGCTGCTGTTACCAATAATCGCTAAATGTTGTCCCAACTTGTCTAAATTTGGCTCTTGCCAAAGGGTTTGAGCGGTAAAATAATTAACCTCATCTAAGCCGAAAATTTTCGGGACTTGCAGATAAAAACCCGGGGCGATAAGATAGTGTTTAGCCAACAATTGCCGACCGTTAACCACGAATCCTAAATGGGGCAGCCGGACAAATTCCCCCCCACCCGGGATCACATCTATTCCTTCCGTGGCTAATCTTGCCAAAGAATGATATTTATTAATAGTTTTATCCACTTCCTCTAACCATTGCCGCAACCGTTGCCATTGGGGATAAATGGCCGTTTCTTGCCAATGATTGAGCAGTTTATAGAGATTGATAATTTGGCTGTATCCCTTGCTAAAAATGTCCTCAGATGCCTCTAAATTGTCACTAGAAGGCTGTTGCACTAAAGCCACCCTTTTTTTGAGGTGAACAGCCAACAAAGCCGCTTCTATCCCCGCAGGAGTGGCACCGATAATTACTAAGTCGTAAACCACAAATATAAAGTAGGAATCAGGAGTCAGTATTCAGGAGTCAGGAGACAGTATTCAGGAGTCAGAATTCAGGAGACAGTATTCAGGAGACAGTATTCAGGAATCAGGAGTCGGTATTCAGGAATCGGAAACTTAACACTTAAGTAGGGAGGCACAATTATTTGTAGGATGGGTTAGCGGTAGCGTAACATAATCTGGCGTTGGGTTTCATGCTTCAACCCAACCTACGTTCATCTTATATTTAATTCCACCCACCCACTTAAAACTCAAATCTGATAACTGATAACTGATAACTGATAACTGATTACCGGCGCCGGTCTTGCAATTTTTTATAGACATCTCGCAGAGGAACTTGATGATAGGCGAGAGCGACGAGAGTATGATAAAAAAGATCGGCCACTTCTGCAGCAATAGCATCGCCATCATTATCTTTGCAGGCCATGACCACTTCTGCCGATTCTTCGCCGATTTTCTTGAGAATTTTGTTATCTCCCCCGGCCAAAAGTTTACAGGTGTAGGATTCCGGATGAGGATCGTCTCTGCGATCGCAAATTACCTTAAACAATTCCGAGAGGGTGTCGGCCGCTGGCGGTGATTTTTGCCAATTTACTTGATGAAAACAGCTTCTTTCGCCGGTATGACAGGCGATATCACCGATTTGCTCAACAGTCAGCAAGATAGCATCACTATCGCAATCGTAGCGAATTTGACGCACTTTTTGGATATGGCCCGAGGTGGCTCCTTTGTGCCATAATTCTTGACGAGAACGACTCCAATACCACGCTTCCCCGGTGGTGAGGGTTTTTTCGAGGGATTCCCGATTCATCCAGGCCATCATTAACACTGTAGCATCAAGATAGTCTTGAGCGATCGCTGGTACTAAACCCTGGGGATTATAAGCGATCGCGTCGAGGGGAATAGCGGAGAGTAAAGAGGACATCAGTTTTTCGCGGTCAAGAATTATGGTGGGACAAATTGCCCAAAGCTTAATTATATAGCCTTAACGTTGGGCAATTTCCACAGTGCGATCATTACTAAAGGAATCCACCACAATAATATGATCTATACCCAAGCTTTTTGGTGAAAGCTGGATAAATAAACAGGCTCTAGTTTTAAGAAATATCTCAAACTGTTATAAAACTTAATCAAGAGAGGGATCATATACAAAACTTAACATTGTTTAACGTCAAAACTTCAGTTCAAAGCCAATCAATTCCCTAACCAGGCAGCTGCGTTAAAATGGGGATAAGGTTAAGAATACAACTAATCCCTACAGCAGAGTCTTTTGGATTGGCACCTATAACAAGTTATCCCGTGCGATGATCGGGGAAACTCAGGTTTTAGGAGAACAAAGAATTTTTTTCCAAATCTCTGTGGAAAGATGTATTATGAGCCATCATAAATCTTCTTCAATCAGCATTGGGAGCTAATCACAGTATGAAAGTGGACAAACACCTGTCTTAAGTTAGACAATTCTACCCTCAGGAATTTCTTTGATTTAAAACCGAGTCCTGTCGATAGAGTTATGTATATAGTAATTTCAATTAAGCTTGAGAATATCAATACCAGATTTCCTAAGAGTTTTGTCGGTCTAGACTATATTAAACCTATCTGAAATGACTATTATTCCTACTCGAGGTAATCACAGGGTGAAGGTGGACAACTACACTGTCTCAGGTTGAACGATTCTCCTACAATAAATTTTTCTAATTTAAAACCAAGTTACTATGTATGGATAACCTAATCACGATTAGAGAAGCCTCGGGCTTGCTCGGAGTTAGCATTAAAACCCTCCGGCGCTGGGAACAACAGGGGAAAATTTCCTCAATTCGTACCCCTGGTGGTCATCGGCGCTACCGACGGCAAGATATATTACAATCTGTTCAATCAACCCCATTTATCATTGGCTATGCTCGTGTTAACCGACCTGAACAAAAACAACAACTAGAGGATCAAATAAAAGCCTTAGAAGACTTTTGTCATCAGCAGGGTCAACCCTTTGAAATTCTCAGCGATATCGGCAACGGAGTCAGTCACAATCGCCCTAATCTTATGCGTCTAGTAGAGATGATGTGTAACGGTGGGTTGGAATGTCTAGTTTTAACCCATCCAGAAAGTGTTGGCCGCTTTTGTCATGATTTTATTTTGGGTTTGTGCAGTTTCTTGAAAATCCAAGTCATTCTCCTCAATCAACCCCAGAAATCCATTGCAGCTGAGGATTTAGTGGACGATCTGCAAGCCCTCGTCACCATCTGTTACAATCGTCTCTACCCGCTACATAACCCGGATCATCGGCAATTGGTGGAATACCTAGGGGCGCTTAAGAATCTCCCCTCGGCTTAAAATTATCCTTGGACTGGGTTTCTCCTCCCTCTTTGTTGCCTGTCTGATGCCGACTCGGCTATTCCCCGAACAAGGGCCAAGAATAGTAATATTTTAGCTGACGACTAACGGCTATCATAACTCTACATTGACGGCAAATGAAACTAGAAACCACGGCGATTAAACGGATTCTCGATGCTAACCTTGACCGCGCTAGAGAAGGACTGCGAATTATCGAAGAATGGTGTCGTTTTGGCTTAGATAATCCCAATTTAGCCCAAGAATGTAAAGAAATGCGCCATCAATTAGCTAGTTGGCACTCGATCGATCTTAAACGACATCGGGACACAGCCGGCGATATCGGCACAAATTTAAGTCATCCCAGGGAAGAAATCCGGGAGACTGTCGAGGGACTGCTGCAAGCAAATCTCGCTCGCGTACAGGAGGCTTTTAGGGTTTTAGAAGAATACGGTAAACTCTATGATCTAGAGCTAGGGATAGCCTGTAAACAGCTGCGCTATCGGGTTTATCAGCTAGAGAGTAAACTATTAATCTCGCCACCTCTGGAAAAACTAAAAGCATCTCCCCTCTATCTAGTCACTTCTCCCGCCGAAAATCTGTTAGAAATCGTCGAATTAGCCCTAAAAGCAGGTTTAAAATTGGTGCAGTACCGCCATAAAACCGCCGCTGATACGATTCGTTTAGAAGAAGCTGCTAAACTGTGTGAGTTATGCCACCGTTATGATGCTTTGTTTATTATGAACGATCGCGTCGATATTGCTCAGGCCGTTCATGCTGATGGTGTTCATCTCGGTCAACAGGATCTACCGATTTCCCTAGCGCGGCAATTTCTCGGCCCGACGGCAATTATCGGCCGGTCCACCACTAATCCCCAAGAGATGGCCAAAGCAATCCAAGAAAAGGCCGATTATGTGGGAGTTGGTCCAGTTTATGCCACCCCCACCAAAGCGGGAAAAACCCCCGCAGGATTGGAATACGTCCGTTATGCGCGGGAAAATTGCCCTTTACCCTGGTTTGCGATCGGTGGTATTGATAGTAATAACATTAAAGAGGTTTTAGAGGCAGGAGCGCAACAGGTAGCTGTAGTCCGGGCCATCATGGAAGCGCAGCACCCCGATGTGGTGACACAAGAATTATTAACCCAATTAAAGTAGGGTGTGGGGTGTGGGGTGTAGGGTGTGGGGTGTAGGGTGTGGGGAGAAAAAAGCTGTCTCCTGTCTCCTGAATACTGTCTCCTGTCTCGACTAGGAAATTAATTTTGCACGACTACTTATCCAAATCCATGTCAGAAATAACCTTGCAAATTAACGGCAAAACTCAAACCTGTTTACCCGCAACTAAACTACCGCAAATGCTAGAAAATTTGGGCATGAATCCTCGGTTAGTTGCAGTGGAATATAACGGGGAAATCCTCCATCGTCAGTATTGGGAAAACACGGAAATCAAGGAGGGGGATAAATTAGAAATTGTTACTATTGTCGGGGGGGGGATAAAATAATCAACAATCGACAGTTGAGGGAAAAAACTTGTTAGTTATCGGTTTAATGAGTGGCACATCGGTGGATGGCATCGATACCGCTTTAGTGGAGATTAGCGGTACAGTGGAATCTCCACAGGTGCAGTTATTAGCAGGGGAAACCTATCCCTATTCCCCCCGATTACGAGAGACAATTTTGCAAGTCTGTGGGGGAGAAAAGCTATCTATTGAAGCTTTAGCCAGCTTAGATGATAACATCGCCGCAGAATTCGCCCAAGCCGCCTTAAATATCCAAAAAGAAGCCCCAAAAGCCCAATTAATCGGCAGTCACGGTCAAACCGTTTTTCATCGACCCCCCCAAAATGATCGCCTCGGTTACACGGTACAATTAGGACGGGGAGCAGCGATCGCAAAAATCACCAGTATTCCCACCATTAGTAATTTTCGCGCTGCCGATATCGCCCAAGCTGGTCACGGTGCGCCCCTAGTGCCGAAAATTGACGCTTATCTGCTTTCTCACCCCACCAAAGCCCGCTGCGTCCAAAATATCGGCGGTATTGGCAATTTAACCTATCTACCCCCCCGACAAACGGAAAATTGGCAGCAAAAAATTTTCGGTTGGGATACCGGCCCCGGCAATGTCCTCATCGATTTGGCCGTACAATTTTTGAGCCAAGGCCAACAAACCTACGACCATAACGGTCAATGGTCGGCCCAGGGTCAACCCTGCTCCGAATTAGTTCATAAATGGCTACAGGAGCCTTATTTTCAACAATATCCCCCTAAATCCACCGGCAGAGAGTTATTTAGCCCCGCCTATCTAGCCCAATTGCACCGGGATGCCCAAGCTTATTCCCTCAGTGATGCCGACTGGTTGGCCAGTTTAACCGATTTAACCGCCATTTCGATCGCCCACAGCTATCAAACCTTTTTGCCAGAAATGCCCGCAGAAGTGCTGCTCTGTGGTGGTGGCGCTCATAATGCCTACCTGCGCCAAAGACTACTAGCACATTTGGGGTCAAATGTCAAGCTTTTGACCACTGATGAGGTAGGATTAAATAGCGATTTTAAAGAAGCGATCGCTTTTGCCCTTTTGGCCTATTGGCGCTGGCACAATTTCCCCAGTAATTTACCGAAAGTCACGGGAGCAAAAGAGGAGGTTTTATTAGGAGAAATTTATCTATGAGCAGTATATATGAAATATTTTCAACAATTCAACGCCAAAGAGTCAGCGATGGGCAAATAGTGCCAATTTTAAGCGATTGTGCCGACTATAAACGTCTTTTAATTCTTGTTTGGCCGCAATTGGGAGATTTTGATAGTCTCGAATACGCTTGGTGGTTAGAAAAAGAGGCAGCCCTTTGGCAAAATGCCGGGATTACCATTCGTGCCATCGGTATCGGCGATCGCAATTCAGGTTTAAAATTCGCTGAATATACGAAATTTCGGCAAGATTGGCTGTTTGTTGACCCGAAAGCTGAATTACACGATTTATTAGGACTGTATCGCGGTTTATCGTTAAAATTACCGAGATTTTCCCCCGGACAAAATGCCTGGTTAAATCTAATTTTGATGTGTGCGGGTGTGGGTAGTCCGGGGACTCTGGCCGAAGTGCTGCGGGGTTATCGTGGCGATCGCAAAGCCCCCCAATTAATTGCCGAGGAGGAAACAATACAAGCGCGGCCTTTACCAGCTTTCCGGGGTTCCCTATTCAATCTTGCTGGGGGTCAAGGTTTTCAGCGACCTTTTGAATTAGCCACCCTGAGACTGCGTAATATGACTCAAGTTTTGGGCAATTGGTCAACATATATCCCCGATAGTAGTTATCTCACCCAACGGGGAGGGACTTTTTTATTTGATAGTCAAGGAAAGTTACTCTATGAGCATCGAGATGGAGGTATCTTGGGATTTGCTGAGAATATGAGTTATCCCCTCGCTTTTTTGCGGGATTAAGCTTTTTTATTCTCTATATAGAGAGTTTCGATTAAATAATACCAGTCCAAAATTTTAATCTTTTCCTGTTTCTCACCGATTTCAGGGAATAATAATCACAATAACCCTTTTGTAGGGCTTTTTGTTTCCCCATCGGGAATTATCATCTTACCTTGGCAGACTAGAACTGATGCACCACCCACAGAAACTTCCGTAATTTTACGGTTGTTTTTCTGAAACTTTAATTGTAAACTGCTGGGTCTGCCCATTTCCACCCCCTGGATTATCGTCCATTGATTCATCCCTTCCCTAGAAGATTCTAAGGCCCCTAGGTAGCCCGCTAAAGCGGCCACAGCCGAACCAGTGGCGGGATCTTCCATAACTCCTAAACCGGGGGCAAACATTCGGCCATAGAGACGAGATAGGGGAGATTCTGGGTCAAAACAGCAGACAAAAAGGGAATTAGCGGGGGATTGACCTAATAATGATGACCAAAGAGTTAGATTTAGTTTTATTTTCCCTAAAATATCTCGATTTTTGACGGGGATGAATAAAAAAGGGAGACCACAGGAAAAAGCGCGTGGGGGATAACCGGGTAAGAAATCGGCAACGCGTAGGGAAAGAATCGCCGCTAAATCATCGAGAGCATAAGTATCCGTCACTAATTCTGGCAATTGTGCCACTTTTAACTCACTATAGACCGGTTTTTCCCCCTCCATGATAATTTTCACCGGTACTAAACCGACTCCTTCCTCCAGATAAATCGTGGTTTCTTGGTAGGGGGGAATAGCGCCGATTAGGGCTAAAATATAGGCTGTGCCGACGGTAGGATGACCAGCAAAGGGTAATTCGGTACTGGGGGTGAAAATCCGGACTTTTTTAGTGCCTTGGGGCGTTTCTGGCGCAAAAACGAAGACTGTCTCCGAGAAGTTAAATTCGGCGGCGATTTTTTGCATCTGGGTGCGGGTTAATCCAGACGCTTCCGGAAAAACCGCCAGGGGATTACCGCCAAAAATGCGATCGCTAAAAACATCGGCGGTATAGTAGGAATAGGTAGGCACGCGGGGGATAGGGCAACAGTTATCGGAGAATTTTTTGATCTTACAACTATTTTCACCCGTGACCGCTGGGCGCACGCGGTGCGCCCCTACTTTTGGCGCGATAATAAATATTATTGTAGGGGCGAATTGCCTTCGCCCTCTTTTAATAACTTCTGCTGCTCACCATCAGTCCTGTTAGTCTTTATTAAGAAATAATTAAAATACAGAGTTTTTCCTAAAGATAAGGTATGTCTTGAATCATCTCGGAGTCTCCTAATAACTCTACTACTTATCCGCTTCTAATCTGGCTAATAAACTGACTAACTTATCTCTGACGGAATTGTGAGTGTATTCGTCTTCAGGGTGGGGTTTTTGATGGGGTTTTTGAAAATAGGGACGTTCCCCGTATAATTGTCCCCATTTCACATCGACTCGGTGTACTAATTCATAGAGTAATTCTTGATTGTCTAAAATTTCTTCTAGGATTAACTGTAAAGCTTGAACGGGATTATCTAAATTTTGACTGACTTTGGTTAATTCTTCATCGACAATAAGCTGTAAAATTATCTGCAAAGCTCCCGAAGAATCCCCTAAATTAGCGGCAATAAATTGTTTAATCTCTGTGGTAACTTGCACCAATTTGGGGACAGGAGATTCTCCTTTGAGGAAATCCGCCCCCTCTTGAGCGATAAAATCTGCTAGGGTAAACTCGCGCCTTTCGATGATATCTTGGGAAAAATCCGGTTCTTCAGGGGTCATAAATTAAAAATATTAGCGATAATAGACTCTAGGACTTATTGTGACATTTTTAGGAATATCTATGGGCATCGATCGCAGAGAGTTTCAGCAGCGTCGTCAGCAGGTAATGGAAAAAATCGGCAATGGAACGGCAATTTTTCGCAGTGCGCCCATGGTGGTCATGCACAATGACGTAGAATACACCTATCGTCAGGATAGTGACTTTTTTTACCTGACAGGATTTAATGAACCGGAGGCGGTGGCGGTTTTAGCACCCCATCACCCCGAACATCAGTTTATCCTGTTCGTGCAGCCAAAAGACCCAGAAAAAGAAACCTGGACCGGCTATCTCCACGGTGTGGAAGGAGCAAAGGAAATTTTTGCTGCTGATGAGGCCTATTCTATCGAAGAATTGGACGAAAAATTACCCCAATATCTCGAAAAAGCCGAACGAATTTATTATCATCTCGGCCGGGACAAAACTTTTAATACAAATGTTCTCAAGCACTGGCAAAAATTAATCGCCACTTTTCCCCGTCGCGGCACTGGACCGACTGCTTTAGAGGATACTAATTTTATTCTCCATCCTTTGCGCTTACTGAAAACCGAGGCCGAATTGGACAATATTCGCCAAGCAACTGCTATTTCAGCACAGGCACATAATCGGGCCAGAGAATTTACCAAAGTTGGTCACTACGAGTATCAAATTCAAGCGGAAATTGAGCATACTTTTCGCCTAGAAGGGGGTATGGGTCCCGCTTATCCTTCTATTGTTGCTAGTGGTGCTAATGCCTGTATTCTGCACTATATCAACAATAATCGCCAAGTACAAGAAAATGAGCTTTTATTAATTGATGCTGGTTGTGCCTACAATTACTATAACGGTGATATTACCCGCACTTTTCCCGTTAATGGTAAATTTACCCCCGAACAAAAAATTATCTATGAAATTGTTCTGGAAGCTCAATTAAAGGCGATTGAAGTGGTAAAAACTGGTAATCCTTATAATCTTTTTCATGACACAGCCGTGAGGACAATTGTGGAGGGATTAGTGGATTTAGGGCTATTGGTCGGCGACATTGATGAGATAATTAAAGAGGAAAAATATAAGCCTTTTTATATGCACAGAACTGGCCATTGGTTAGGATTAGATGTCCATGATGCGGGAGGTTATAAAGTTAACGAAGAAACTTGGCAAACTTTGCAGCCTGGTCATGTTTTAACCGTGGAACCGGGGATTTATATCTCCCCCGATATTAAACCGGCTGAGGGACAGCCGGAAGTGCCAGAAAAATGGCGGGGTATCGGTATCCGTATCGAAGATGATGTGTTAGTTACTGCCACAGGAAATGAGGTTTTAACTGCAACGGTTCCCAAAAAAGTTGAGGATATCGAATCTTAAGTAAAAAGCTAGGTGTTAAAAATTGTCAGATTCCCCCTAACCCTAGGGTTGATTAATAGTAGGGTTGATTCATGAATCAACCCTACCCCCCTTAAGGATATTCAATTAAGTTTTTTCTAGAGATTATTATGGTTGTCACCAAAGAAAAATTATATACCTTTGCGGAATATTTAAATTATCAGGACTGCACGGATGATAAATACGAATTATTTAACGGAGAATTAATTTCCATGCCTCCCGCTAGTGGCTTTCATTCTTTGATACTTAGATATATATTTAAGGTGTTAGAAAGGGAAATAGAGAGGCTACAATTAGACTGGCAAGTTATGCCCGCTACGGTGGGAATTCGCACCGATAAAGCTAAATCGAGAATTCCCGACTTAATGATTTTAACTGCCGAACAATGTCAAGAGATTAGAAATATGACCACAGCAGTGATTGAATTTCCTCCCCTGTTAGTTGTAGAAATTGTTAGCCCCAATAATGCTGATGATGACTACCGTTATAAACGTTCAGAATACGCAGTGAGAGGCATTCCTGAATACTGGATTATCGATCCTATTGCCCTAAAAATATCGGTTTTAAACCTAATTTCGGGATTTTATGAACTGGCAGAATTTAACAACGAAGATAGGATAATATCGGTGACATTTCCCGATTTACAATTAACTCCTCAAATGGTCTTTGCACAGTAAAATATTAGCTGGAGACTTTTATGATTGCTACCCAACAAAAAATATATACCTTTGCGGAATATTTAAATTATCAGGACTGCACGGATGATAAATACGAATTATTTAACGGAGAATTAATTTCCATGCCTCCCGCTAGTGGCTTTCATGCTTTGATACTTAGATATATATTTAAGGTGTTAGAAAGGGAAATAGAGAGGCTACAATTAGACTGGAAAGTCATGCCTGCTACCGTGGGAATTCGCACCGATAAAGCTAAATCGAGAATTCCCGACTTAATGATTTTAACTGCCGAACAATGTCAAGAGATTAGAAATATGACCACAGCAGTGATTGAATTTCCTCCCCTGTTAGTTGTAGAAATTGTTAGCCCCAATAATGCTGATGATGACTACCGTTATAAACGTTCAGAATACGCAGTGAGAGGCATTCCTGAATACTGGATTATCGATCCTATTGCCCTAAAAATATCGGTTTTAAACCTAATTTCGGGATTTTATGAACTGGCAGAATTTAACAACGAAGATAGGATAATATCGATAACATTTCCCAGTTTAAAATTAACTCCTCAAATGGTTTTTGCCCAGTAGCATTATTAACGATTATGACTATCCCCTTAGAAATCCAACAACGCTGCCAACAATTAAAAACAGAACTACAAAGGGCCAGTTATGCTTATTATGTTCTTGATGATCCTTTTATATCCGATAGCGTTTATGATCAACTTTATCGGGAGTTAGAAGACATAGAAAAGCGTTATCCCCAATTAATCACCCCCGATAGTCCCACCCAAAGAGTCGGGGATAAAATCTCTAGTCAATTCGTTTCTGTTCGTCATAATATTCCCCTGTATAGTCTCGAAAATGCCTTTAACCTCGAAGAATTAAATAAATGGGGCAACCGTTGGCAAAGATATGTAAATGAAACCCAAGACACGGAATATGTGTGTGAATTAAAAATCGATGGTTCCGCGTTAGCTTTAACCTACGAAAACGGCTTTTTAGTCAGAGGTGTTACTAGAGGGGATGGAGTCAATGGCGAAGATATTACCCCCAATGTGCGGACAATTCGCTCTATTCCTTTACGCTTAAATATAGATAATCCCCCAGCAATTGTGGAAGTGCGCGGTGAAGCCTTTTTACCTCTCGATACCTTCGATAAAATCAATCAAGAAAGAGAAGAAAAAAGGGAATCTCTCTTTGCTAATCCCCGCAATGCGGCAGCAGGAACCCTACGACAATTAGATCCGAAAATAGTTGATAAAAGACGCTTACAATTTTTTGCCTATACCCTGCATTTAGACGATAACAATATCACTACTCAATGGCAATCCTTAGATAGATTAGAAACCATGGGATTTCTGGTTAATCCCCACCGTCAACTCTGTCCATCCCTGCAAGAAGTGGCGCAATACTATCAAGATTGGCAAGAAAAACGTCATCAATTAGCCTACATGACCGATGGTGTCGTAGTCAAAATCAACGATTTACAGCGACAAAATCGCTTAGGATTCACTCAAAAATTCCCCCGGTGGGCCATCGCTTTAAAATATCCTGCCGAAGAAGTCCCCACGGTAGTTAAAGATATTATCGTCAATGTGGGACGCACCGGCGCAGTCACACCCATGGCGGTGATGGAACCGGTACAGGTAGCAGGAACCACCGTACAAAGGGCTACTTTACATAATAGCGATCGAGTGGCCGAATTAGATATCCGCGTCGGTGACACGGTAATTATCCGCAAAGCGGGGGAAATTATCCCGGAAGTGGTGAGAATCCTGCCAGAATTGCGTCCTAGCCACACCTTACCCTTCCAGATGCCCACTAATTGCCCTGAATGTCAATCTCCCCTAGTCCGTCCGGTGGGGGAAGCGGTGACGCGCTGTGTCAATAGTTCCTGTCCGGCGATTTTGCGGGGAAGTGTGGTACATTGGGCCAGTCGCGATGCTCTCGATATCCGGGGATTAGGGGAAAAAGTGGTGATTTTGCTGATTGAACAGGGATTAGTTACCGCTATTTCTGACCTCTACAGCCTCGAAAAAACGGAAATTGCCAAATTAGACCGAATGGGCGAGAAATCCGCCTTAAATTTGATTAAAGCTATGGCTCAGAGCAAAAATCAAAGCTGGTCGAGGGTACTTTATGGGCTAGGAATTCGCTATGTGGGCAGCGTTAACGCCAAAATTCTCGCCGAAAGTTTTCGGACTGTGGAGGAGTTAGCTAACGCCAGCGTGACTAATTTAGCCTCTGTTTATGGTATCGGTGAAGAAATCGCTCAATCGGTCTATGATTGGTTTAAAATCGCCGCTAATCGGGATTTAGTCGCTAAATTACAGGCAGCGGGTTTACAATTTGCCGCAGCAGCAAAAACCACCACCACAAAAGCGACTTTAGCAGGGAAAACCTTTGTCATTACTGGCACTTTACCAACTCTCAAACGGGAGGAAGCGAAAGAATTAATCGAAAAAGCCGGGGGGAAAGTGACGGGTTCTGTCAGCAAAAAAACTGATTATTTAGTGCTAGGAGAAGCGGCGGGTTCTAAGCTAGAAAAAGCCCTAGAATTGGGCATTACTCAGCTAACCGAAGCACAATTACTCGAATTAATCAAGGGTTAAAAGCTTAAGACTGGAGCAAATCTACTGAAGTATTATCGATTAACCCAGCAACAGCATCAAGATAATCATTAAGTTCCATTTTGTGAGCTTGGGCAAATAAATTAAGGGTTTCTACCTTTGTTCCTTCTCCCTGTTCAATGCGTCTCACTTGACGCTCGGATACTCCTATAATATCTGATTGTCGCAGTTGATGCTGTTTGCGTAAAGAGGCAATCGCTCGACCAAAAATCTGATCATGTTTTAATTTAATCGCTGCAAACTTTTGTTTTGCTACTGGTTCAATCACACTCAAAAAAGCCTCTATATCAAGATGAATGTCCACGACTGGCCAATGAATATAACTACCATCTTCTGCTATAATAAACTTCTCTCTTTCTTCTAGAGGAATACGCTGTAAAGCTGGCATAGATGCAAAGGGAATTTCTAGCTCATCGAGATCACAGCGACTGATTAATAAACTTTCCCCAATAACTAAAGCTCTGGCGATTAAATGCTCTTGCGCTCCCCAAATCCAAGCATTAATCACCCTTGTCGGTAAAATAAAATCTCGATAAACGAGGGTATTTCGCAGGGTGCGTAAATTGGCCTGTTTAAATAGTTGCGGCAACCAGATAGAATCAATGTCTGCTCGGATAAAAAGACCTCGCAGATGATGTTTATCATTAGCATTTCTGGCAATATCTGACACTGCTTTTAAACTGGTCAAAGAAGTACAAATAAAGATGTTTTTTAAAGAATCAATATTCTTTAAATCTGGTAAAGAAAGAATCTGCACAGATTGAAACTCTGGCAAGAAATTATAAATTTCTTTATCCTCAATTATAACAGTAATTTCTGGCTTATTTAACATGATTAATTCCCCTGCGTACAGACTTTTGCCTCCCATTCAATCAGGAGCGCAGAACGATTGGCTAAAACGTGGTCGAGTATTTGCTTTTTTTCCTTACTAGATATTTTGGCATTGGCGGGCCATTTCACCTGAAAATTTAGACCATTTTCTTGATTACAAAGTAAGAAAAAAACTCTAATTTCCCATTGGCCCGGTTTACGAACATGAAAATGAGGTGGCAAATGATCGTGAGAATTGAAAAACAGATCTAAGCCATCTAAATTAAAGGATTCCACCTTGCCCAAATGTTCACCTCGCCTACCTCAACTCTGGTCACTTAATGCCATTATACACTTAACCAGACATTTTGTCCTTAAATTCTGAAATATAATGTCTGCTTAACCTAGAACGATCAAAGCGTTAGATTAGAGAGAGTCCTTTTTTGAGAGATATTTAAACCTGATGGTCTGGCCTTTTAAACCGAAAACCCGCAAACAAATCGCTCGAATAGAAATTACAGGTGCAATTGCCTCCGATACCCGCCAAAGAGTCTTAAAAGCCCTAGAAATCGTCAAAGAAAGGCAATATCCCGCCCTACTTCTCCGCATTGACTCCCCCGGGGGAACCGTGGGGGATTCCCAGGAAATTTATGAAGCATTGAAGCGGTTACAAAAAACCACGAAAATAATCGCTAGTTTTGGCAATATTTCCGCCTCTGGCGGCGTTTATATCGGTATGGGGGCTAATTATATTATGGCTAACCCCGGCACGATTACCGGCTCGATCGGTGTTATCCTGAGGGGGAACAATCTAGAAAGATTGTTGGATAAGGTGGGAGTTTCGTTTAAAGTGATTAAATCTGGCCCTTATAAAGATATTCTCTCCTTCGATCGAGAATTAACTGATGAAGAAGAAAGAATTCTCCAGGATATGATCGATACCAGTTATCAGCAATTTCTGCAAACCGTCGCCGGAGCGAGAAATTTAGATGTCAATCAGGTGAAAAGTTTTGCCGATGGGCGCATTTTTACCGGTCAACAGGCGTTAGAATTAGGAGTGGTTGATCGCCTGGGAACCGAGGAAGATGCCCGACTTTGGGCGCTAGAATTGGCAGGATTACCCCCAGATAAAACTAAATGTCAGACTATCGAAGAACCGAAACCCCTGCTCAGTCGTCTGACGGGCAATCGTTCCCAAATACCCCCAGGATTACAAAAAACCCTACAGCGTCTAGAATTTGAATTGGAAGTTAACGGACAACTATTGTGGTTATACCGACCCTGATGACCAGATTAAAGTCGAGAAAAAGGGCGCGTTAACCCCTAAAATTGACTCATCAGGATTATCGGAGGATAACAATCGTGCAGTGGAAGGTTCGAGCCATTCGGGGAGCAACGACGGTAACGGTTAATACTATTGAAGCTATACGAGAAGCAGTGACAGAACTCCTCGAAGCGATCGAAATTCACAATAGTCTCGATCCCGATGATATTGTTAGTATTATCTTTACGGCAACTCAGGATTTAGACGCGATTTTCCCCGCTGCTATCGCTCGCGAACGTCCCGACTGGCAAAATGTCCCCCTCCTCGATGTGCAACAGATGCACGTCGCTAGTAGTCTAGAAAAGTGTATTCGCGTAATTCTCCACGTTAATACTCCCAAACTACAAGGGGAAATGCAGCACGTCTATCTCCGGGGGGCGAAAAATCTTCGCCCCGATTGGCAGATTTCTCCAGTAACTATTAATCGCTAAAATCTTCCATAACTGACTAAATCCCCATTTCCGACAGCCAACTCAAAATTAATTGATTAACTTTTTCGGGATGTTCATCGTGGGGACAGTGACCAGCTTTGGCAATCGGATAAAATTGGGTATTATTGCCCATTTTAGCTCTTTCTTGGTAAATTACCGAACCAGCGATCGGTGTCCAAGGGTCATCCTCTCCCCAGAGTACCAATAAAGGGCGATCGATTGGCGGTAATAATTCCTGGGGAGAAGGTCCAGGGGGTGCTGTCAACACCGATGCGAACACTCCCCACGCACCCGCATCACAGGAGGGTTGATAGAGAATTTCGACTAATTCCTCGGTAATCGCAGTATGGTCGCGATAAACCTGTTTTAAGGTGTTCCGGATGCGATTTTTCTGTCTTACCTGTTCAAAAATAAACTTTCCTGTCACGGGGGAACTAACTAAACCGGTAAAGGCAGCCATGATTAAACGCAAGGGGAAATTTAATTCTTCGGGACGATGGTTTAATCCTCCCGCACAGTTGATAATTACTCCTGCGGCAGTGATTTCGGGAGATTCTGCCATCAGCATTAAGGCAATCAGTCCCCCGATGGAATTACCGACAAATACGGTCGGTTTTGCGATTTTTTCCCGCCAAAAGTCTTGTATTTGCCGCAGCCAAAGGTTGAGACTATAATCTAAAGCGGGCTTATCCGCACCCCCAAATCCCAAGAGATCTAGGGCATAGACTTGATAGCCATTTTCCGCTAAAACGGGGATATTTTTGCGCCAATGACCGATAGATGCCCCAAAACCGTGAATTAATACTAGGGGTTGTCCTTCTCCCCGCACGGTGTAGGGGATGGTGTGACCTTGCCATGTCCAAGACAATTGCTCTAAGCTAGTCCCAGTGATCGGAGATTGTAGTGCCATTGTATGAAGTTTTATTAAGTGATAGGTAAATTATAGAGTAAAAATCAGTCGAGAATTTATGCCACAACGCCAGACTTTTACCAATAACTCGATGGCAATTTCCTATTTACAATGGAGCGATCGAGGTATGCCTCTACTATTATTGCACGGCATGGCGGATCATGCTCTGGTTTGGTCAAGTTTGGGCGATTATTTACGCTCAAATTATCAAGTTATTGCCCCAGATTTGCGGGGACATGGGGAAAGCGGTAAACCAACAACCGGTTATCACTTTCAGGATTATATCGGCGATTTAAGGGCTTTAATTAATCATTTAGGTTGGACGCAAGCACATATTTTAGGTCATTCTTGGAGTGCTAAAATAGCGGCGATTTGGGCAACTCAACAGCCAGAAGTATTTAAGAGTTTAATTTTAGTCGATCCCTTTTTTATCGATAAAATGCCTAGTTGGATTAGGATAACTTTTCCAATTCTCTATCAGGTTTTGCCCTTTTTAAAGATTACTCGTTCTTTTGATAGTTATCAGAGCATAGAAGCGATCGCTCGTCAATTAAAACAATATAAAGGTTGGTCAAATTTACAGCAAGAGGTGTTTAAAAATGCCATTGAACAAAAAGCGGATGGCAGTTGGAGCAGTAAATTTACTTTATCGGCACGCGGGGAAATTTTTGAGGATGTCATGGGGTTTGCTGGATTAACTAAAGCTTTAGATATTCCCAGTTTATTAATCCTTCCTCAACAAGGATTAAATCGCACTACTTGGCAAATTCAATCCTATAAAAAGTATTTAACTTCTCTAGAGATTAAAAAGATACCGGGTAATCATTGGGCATTTTTAGGGGAACCTGAAACTTTTAATCAAGCGGTGGCTGAGTTTTTATCTGTTCGGGAAAATGACGATGTTTAATTAGAAGGTAATTGAGCTCATTTTAAGCTGGATTACGCTGCCCTAAGTAGGTAGGTATTAAAAACTTTCAGATACCCCCCTTATCAAGGGGGGTAGGGGGTATCAAACCTAAAATCCATTTTTAATTTAATTATAACTAGCTACTTAACACCCTAATTTCATATAAATTTCTTCGGCAATATTCTTGCTACCTCCAGACTCTCCCACTCTAATTTTACCGTTCTCTAAACATCTATGTAAATACTGAGAGTCTGCCAAAATATCGATAATTTTAACCGCAGCATTTTTAAATAAATTTACCTCCGTGGGTTTCTTTCCAATAGTTATCACCGATTCCCCTAATAAGCGCATTTGTGCCTCAGCAAAAGGGTAGGTAAATTGGGGACCAAATCCGGGTATTTGTAGGACGGGTTTTCCTAATCCTACCGCTTGTTCTACTGCTGTCCCCGCCATGGCTAAACAAGCGTCACAATGGTGTAGAATATCGGCAAAAGCATCACGATAACAGCACAATAAAGCCCCGTTTTTCTCTAGTTTTCCCGCTCCTAAATAATGCCATCCCTCTTGTTTAGCTAAATTTTCTAAGTCGGTTTCTCTGATACTAGGAACGATAGCAGCCCGAAACTGCATCGGTTTAATTTTAACTATTTCCTCACAGACTTGTAACTGTAAAGCTAAATTACTCAAAGCTTCGGGTAAACGACTCCCCGCTAATAAAGCAATCATGGGAATTTGACTATCTAATTCTAAATCTTTACCCGTTGGTGTTAAGACATCCATAATCGGATAACCAGCAAAAATCGCTTTTTTAATACCCCGATTTTGTAGGTCTGTTGCTGTATATTTATCTCTGGTAAAAACCCTTAAACACTTGTCTGATCTTAAACATAATTCTGTCAGTAAAGGTAATTTAATTGTACCTTCGTAATAACTGGAAGTAGAAACAATAAAAGCCACAAAAGGACGACCAGTTAAACGAGCGATCGCAATCGGCACAATATCCCCCACTGCTATCAATAAATCACAATTCTTGCTAACTTTAAAAGCTGCCTGAATTTGTTTAATAGTTAGACCGATTAATCCCGCCCCAATATCTTTAATCCAATTAAAAGGATTGGTATAAATAATTCCCCCCGATGGCATAGTGGCAGTGGGGGCAATAATGGGTACTGGCAATTTTTGATAAGCTTTTCCCTCTCCCACTAAAGGCAAAGCAGCTATAGATAATTGGGGCTGAATTTTTTGTAATTCTCCCACAATTAAACTAGCATTTAAATCCTCACCATGACCATTACTAAGAAATAAAACCTGTTTAAGCATCGATTTCGTATCCTCTATATTCCCTTGCTGCCAAAGAAACTGCCACCGTCACCGATTTTGCTTCTATTTGCTTGCTGACTAGCAAAATCTCGCCCATTTTTAAAGCGGCAGCCTCAGCGACGCTAGGGGTTCCCCCTTGCTTGTTGACAATGGCTGAGGGATTGGGGACATTAATATCTCTCAACTCCTCGACAGTAAAGGTTTTTAGGGGCAATCCTTTCTCCTGACAGTAGGTAATTAAACCCAGTTCATCAGCTTTGATGTCAAGGGTGGCGATACCAGCAATAGCGGCTAAAGAGAGGTGATAACGCTGAAAAACAGCCCTAATTGCCCTATCTATGACCGCTTTCTCCGTGCCCCGGATGCAACCTATGCCTAGCCATAATACTCGTCCATGGCACTGCACTTTTACCCCGGAAGAATCGGGGGGTGGGTGGAAAGCAGGGGAAGCGCCAGTCATCATCGGTGTTGTCTCTAATTGTTGCGGGATTAGGGTTGCCAACGGGGAGAATCACCTTGGGGCTGTTTGGTAAGCTAAAAAACAGTTAAGAGAGGGTTCGTAAATTAATGTAAGGAAGATGGATTGTTTCTCGCCGCTCCCCGATACCTTTTTAACAGGATTTAGTTTAATACACTTGTGCTAATAGGGCGCAGAATCTGCGCCCTAGATAGCTTACTATCCTAGCGGGTTAAGGCCGCGCCTCTTGCGTATAAAGTGCGGGCATAATCGGTCCAAGTACCCTGGCCCCAATAACGGAAACAACTGGTTTGCACGAGCAAATTATAAAGTAGTGCCTCCAGATAATCCGGTCGTCGGGTGAAGCTAGGATCCGCCTGTACTAAAGGATCATATTTCTCGTGGAATTGAGCGCTTAATTGGTTCATCGGTTCGAGGACATTTTCGTAACCGCGCACCCAACTGAGATCATTTGTCCAAGAGGCCCCATCCATGCTAAAACGGTGGTCGGTCTGTTTTAACTCAACGATCGCCTGTTCTACCGCTTCTGGGGTAGCGGCATCCGGATTAACTCGCTGCCAGATTTTATGCTGGTGTACGGCTTGAATTGGGGGATAATCTTGGGGATTAACGCCAGCAGCCTCGATTAACTCCAGATATTCCGTACCGTTAAATCCTGCCACACTGGAACCCCCCTGCATTTCCCGCCAAGGATTGGGAAAATCGCGAGGAAATTCATTCATCATCACGCCACCATTTTCACCATCGGCAATCTGGGAACCTAAGGAAGGAACCCAAACGCCGCCGATTTGCTGTTTACTGCGGCATTTGGCCTCGTGGTAGGGTTGCATTTGGGCAACTAATTTGGTGTCGGAACCCTGGGTTTTAATCAAAGCAGTAATCGCAATCACTTCACCGCGAGAATTACGGGCCACCAGGCGATTAGGAATATATTTTTGTTCCTGACTCAATCCCGAACCGTCGAGATTTTCCACCGAGTGTTCCTGTACCAATAACCAACGATAGCCGCATTCTTTCAGAGCTTTAATATACTCGTAGAGGGTATCGGGATGATTAGGAAGGTGCATTTCCGGGGGAGAGAACCCTTTGACTCGTTTTAGAGCATCCACGCCAAAAATCGAGGCAAAATAGGTTTGCCATGCTTGCATCTGTAATTTTAGATCAGGAATCGGTGTGGAAGGAGCCACCGCGTGACTCCACATCGTCCCCAACCATTCCACATAGGGTTGATATTGACTGTTACAGGTGATTAATTTGAGTTTATCGAGGATATCCTGCCGTCCCATCTGCACCAAACCCCAGAGGAGATTGCCGGAATAATCGAGCATAATCCGGGGATTACAGCCTTCCGCCACCAATTCCGGGATAAAATCGCCCATGCGACTGTAACACCAGGCAAAAACGCTGGCATTGTGGTTATCACCATCCCCCTGATTTTCGAACATATGCTGGAGATTGCAGATTAATTCCCCGTTAACACCCGCCGGGATAGTGGGTTGGTGCATATGCAAGGCACAGGCAAAACCAGCCTTAATATTGTCTAATTTGAGATTTGTTGTCGGTAAAAAGATCGGATCATCGTGATTAACAATCGCTGCGATTTCCTGTTCCCAACCGCAAATAGTTGGTAGTCCGGGGCGTATTTCCGTGATAGGGTTCGATTTCGATGATACGGGTGTAGCGATCATAATTTTTCAGGCGAATAGATTGAGATAGTTTGTCCCCACTCTCCCAGGGACAACTTTTTTTTACTGGCAACAGGTCACTCCTGACTGTTCACTGCTAACTGAGCTAAGAGTGCGGACTTGATCCTATCCCATTTATACTGGGAGTAACCCCCTCCAGACACAAGCCTTCGTAACTCGTTAAAAATCAAGATGATTCTTTACTGAACTTAACCGATCCTCGCACTATGATACAAACAACTATCCGCCCTTTTACCTGTAACCTTTAACCATGTTCTCGGCGACTACCGAAATTCTTGTTATCTTCTTCCTCATCCTCCTCAATGGAGTCTTTGCTCTCTCGGAAATTGCCATTGTCTCGGCCCGCAAAATCCGTTTGGAACAATTAGCCAGAGATGATCGACGGGCGGCGGTGGCCTTAAAATTGGCCAATGATCCCAATCAAATTTTATCGACGGTGCAGATTGGCATTACCCTCGTGGGTATCTTTGCTGGGGCCTACGGAGGGGCTAATTTATCGGTCAGTGTGGCGCAATTATTGGCGCAAGTTCCTGTTTTAGCCCCCTATAGTCAAGCTTTGGGATTAGGATTAGTGGTGTTAATTATTACCTATCTATCCCTAGTGGTGGGGGAATTAGTGCCGAAACGCTTAGGTTTAAGTAATCCAGAAAAAATCGCTATCCTTGTTGCTAATCCTCTCGACAGGTTATCAAAAATTGTTTCGCCCGTTGTCCATCTTTTGAGTAAATCGACTAATCTGATTCTCGGTTTGTTGGGGATTAGCGGTAATAATAATGATTCCCCAATTACGGAAGAAGAATTGAAAATTATGCTTAAACAGGGAACCGAAGCGGGAACCTTTGAGGAAGCAGAACAGGATATGGTGGAAAGGGTGTTAGGATTGAGTGATCGCCGAGTAAGTCAGATTATGACCACGCGTCCGGATGTTGTTTGGTTAGATTTGGAAGATAGTGCCGAAATTAATCGCCAGAAGCTAATTGAGAGCAATCATACCCGTTTTCCTGTGTGTCAGGGCAGTTTAGATGAGGTTTTGGGGGTAATTGAAGTCACAGACTTATTGGCCGATTGTTTAACCGGTGAAAGTTTCGACCTAACGAAGGATTTACAGCAGCCGCTTTTTGTGCCGGAAAGCACTAGGGGTTTAAAAGTTTTAGAATTAGTGCAGCAAAGTGGTCATCATATTGCCTTGGTAGTGGATGAGTACGGGGTGATTCAAGGATTGGTGACGCGCCAGGATATTTTAGAGGCAATTGTCGGCGATTTACCCCAATTAGATAATATTGAAGATGCACAGATCGTGCAGCGGGAAGATGGTTCTTGGTTGATTGATGGCACAGTGGCGATCGAAGATTTTAAAGAATTATTTGAAATCAGTGAATTACCGGGGGAAAAACAGGGCAATTATCACACTTTAGGGGGTTTTATTATTACCCATCTTGGTAGGATTCCGGGGGCTGCCGATCATTTTGAATGGCAAAGGTTGCGTTTGGAAGTGGTGGATATGGACGGTAATCGCGTCGATAAGGTGTTAGTAACGCTCTTGTTGGATGATTTGTAAGTAAGTAGCTGGTTATATAGCGTTTCCTAAGCTGGTGAGGTACGCCTATTTTTCTTCCCTTTTGCCTAAAACCCATAACTTTTGTACCTCAGCAGACGGAAAAACGCTATATAACACCTAACAGCTGATGAGATGCACCCGAAGGGACTATTTTTGCAAGCTTGAGCGGCCAAGTCATTAGCCAATTTTGCCACAAACCCTAAGTAGCATCATGCTCAACGGATTTAGGATGATTATTTTTCTAGTCCGAAAAGCTCGCTCTTGAAAAAGGGGACAATTGTTAATTATTATTAAAAGTATATTTACTAATTAACCAAAATACCAGTGAAACTAGCTCAAGCTCAGACGATATTAACAGACACTTTAACCGTATTTTGGGGAGAATGGCTAGATTTACGGGCGAGAGTCCTTCAGATCGCCGCCACCGGTCTAGTTTCTCCCCTAATCTATATTATCGGTTTCGGGTTGGGGTTGGGAAGTGCCCTCGATCGCTCGATGAAACCCTCGATCGGCGATTCTTATCTAGAATTTATTTTACCCGGAATGGTGGCCCTGTCCTCAATGGCGATCAGTTTCGGGGGAACCACCTTTTCCATCTGTGGCGATCGCTTATTTAGTAAAACCTTCGAGGAATTATTATTACTTCCCGTCCATCCTCTCTCATTATTTTTAGGCAAAGTTTTCGCGGGAATTTTGCGCGGTGTAATGACTTCTGCATCGGTGATTCTCATTGCTATCTTATTTACAGGAAAATTTGCCAGTTTTCTCAATCCCCTCTTTTTATTAGTTTTAATCTTAAATTGTGCCGTCTTTGCCGGTTTAGGGGCAATTGTCGGATTGCGAGTTACATCCCTCGAAAGTGTCAGTCTGTATAATAACTTTTTAATCGTGCCGATGTCTTTTTTAGGAGCAACTTTTTTCGATCCCCAAACCTTACCCTGGCCATTAAAAATTATTGTTTATTCCTTACCCCTCACCTATGCTAGTCTGGGATTAAGAGCCGCAGCCTACGATATTAATCAATTCCCTTGGTTCGCTATCCCCATTTTGTTAATCGTCGCTATTCTTCTCTCGATTGTGGGTGCTTATCAATTCTCCCATCAACGGGATTAAATCAGTAATCAGTTATCAGTTATCAGTTATCAGTTAAGTACCCAGGCAAAATTAATTAAACATATCTAACTACCTCTTGCCTTTTGCCTCTTGCCTTTTGCCTATCTTCACTAGGAAATTTATTTTACACGACTACTTATCTCCTGACTCCTGACTCCTATCTCCTGACTCCTATCTCCCGACTCCTTTTTCCCTTGAATAAATATATCCTTTTTTATAAACCCTACGATGTATTATGTCAGTTTACTGATGAAAATGGGCGCTCGACTTTAAAAGATTATATTCCCATCCCAAATATCTATTCTGTCGGTCGTTTAGATAGGGACAGCGAGGGATTATTATTACTCACAGATAACGGTCAATTACAGCATCGTTTGGGCCATCGTCAATTTGCACATCCGCGCACCTATTGGGTACAAGTCGAAAGAATTCCAGACCTAAACGCTTTAGAAAAATTGCGTCAAGGTCTTCATATTCAGGATTATCGCACTCGACCGGCAATAGTTAATTTACTAGATTTTGAACCGGATTTACCCCCCAGAGAGCCAGCGATTCGTTATCGAAAATCTGTTCCCACCGCTTGGTTAGAAATTACCTTAACTGAGGGAAGAAATCGTCAGGTAAGAAGGATGACGGCTGCCGTTGGTTATCCCACTTTAAGATTAATTAGAACCGCCATTACTATTGACAAAAACAATAAATTATGCTTAACAGGATTACAACCCAATCAATGGCGAGAAGTGACTGAAAAAGAGAGAAAAGCCTTAGAAAAATTGTAGATTAAATTATTGATAAATCAGCTATAGATGCTCATTTTTAAAAACTTCAAACACCTGCCGGCTGAAATATTTTAACTTATCAGCCACCTTAGGAGAGGGTTGATAATTGCCGACTAATTGCCAATTTTCCACCGTAGATAGTCGCCAAGCGGTTCCTTGATGGTTAAAAGCCTGCATTTCTAAGCCAATCAAACGCTGATGCTGATCCTCGCTATCGAGATGAAAACGAATTTGTACCAGAATACTGCGCCCTTGAATTCTGGGACTCCAACCGGGAAAATGGAAAGCGATATCGATCGAGTCGGGATCCGTTAACTCCCTTGTGTGGGGATCGTTGCGCCAAGGTTTCAGATCTGCCTTTGCATCGGGGAATTGTTGTTTAAACAGGTTGACGAGTGTGGCGATCTTCGCCGTTAATTCTAATCCTTTTGCCTGTTCCGACGCATTCATGCTCACCTCTGATAATTGCTTATAAAGTAACTATTTATACAGTTTAGCCCT
The DNA here is from genome assembly GCF_014698335.1 of Microcystis viridis FACHB-1342. Taxonomy (GTDB): domain Bacteria; phylum Cyanobacteriota; class Cyanobacteriia; order Cyanobacteriales; family Microcystaceae; genus Microcystis; species Microcystis ichthyoblabe_A. Next base: position 52,429 of record NZ_JACJSV010000024.1, read on the forward strand.
GCTTTTTGCGACTATTGGAACAATTATAACGATATTTTCTCGATCGAGTCCAAAATGCCGCACCTGTCAATCAAGATAGCCGCCACCAAAAAGACAAAATCAAAACTACACTAGAAAATAGGATAATCGACAGGAACAGTATTTTCTATGAATCCCCAAGAGTCTCTATTACAATCGATCGAAAAATTAGGCTATCGGGTTACGGTGGGTGATGTGGCGGCAAAATCGGGTTTAGAGATTAACGCTGCACAACAGGGATTATTAGCTTTAGCTGCGGAAGCGGGGGGACATTTACAGGTAGCAGATACGGGGGAGATTATCTATCTTTTCCCCGAAAATTTTCGGTCGATTCTTCTGAATAAATATTGGCAATTGCAGTTAAAAGCTTTCGGGAGTAAAATCTGGAAAGTAGTTTTTTATGTTATTCGCATTTCCTTCGGCATTGTTTTAATTATTTCGATTTTAATCCTGTTGCTGGCTATCCTAGCGATCCTGATCGGCTTAATGTTTAAAGATAGTGACTCGGATAACAATTCGGGAAATAATAACATTAATATTAACTTCTTTCCCACGGACTTTTTCTGGATTTTTTATCCCGATTTTGGTAATAACTACTACGAAAGAAGAGATCGGGAAGTTAAGGCAGACAAACCCCCTAGTAAGATGAATTTTCTCGAGGCAGTTTTTTCTTTTCTTTTTGGCGATGGCGATCCTAATTTTAATTTAGAGGAGAGACGCTGGCAAATTATCGGTAAAGTAATTCAAAATAATCGTGGCTCGATTATCGCTCCACAAATTGCCCCCTATCTCGATAGTATTACCCCCAGTCATGAGGAGACAGAAGATTATATACTACCAGTTTTAACTCGCTTTAATGGATTGCCGCAAGTATCCGATCGAGGCGATATTATCTATTATTTTCCTGATCTACAGGTGACAACCAAAGAGAGAAAATTACAAACAGTTTCCCCCTATCTAAAGGAAAAACGCTGGAAGTTTAGCGAAGCAGATAGCGGTCAAATTATCCTAGCTTTAGGTTTAGGGGTGGTTAACTTTATCCTCGCTTTAGTTTTAGGATCTTTGCTCAACAGTGATAGTGTGGATTTGAGCGGTTCTCTGGGGTCAATAGTCACAGGAATCTACGGTTTTCTCCTCAGTTATGCCGGTGCTTTTTTGGGGATTCCCCTCGGTCGTTATTTCTTTTTACAGTGGAGAAATGAGCGGGTTAATCAACGCAATCAACAGCGAGAAAAAAGAGCAGATTTATTAGCCCAAAGTAATCCTGAATTGGAGCAAAAACTGGACTACTCTCGTCAATTTGCTGACCAAAAAGTGATTACAGATGCTGATATTAGTTATTCTACCGATCAAGACTATCTCGAACAAGAGATCGAGCGCTCCGATAAAATCGATCAAGAATGGCAAAAACGCTTAGAATCCCCCGATTCTTGACTCCTGACTTGAAAGAGGGTGTAGGGTGTAGGGTGTGGGGTGTGGGGTGTGGGGAAAGAAACCTCTTTCATCTGTGGTGGTGAAAATTTTTTCATCAGCACTGACTCCCCAGACTCCTGACTCCTAACCCCACCAACAAACTTTTTGCCGCAAACCCTAGCTTAAACGATCGAGAGTGCGATACTGAATTGCTTCGGCAACGTGGGAACTTTTCAGCATTTCACTATCTCCTAAATCGGCAATGGTGCGGGCAACTTTGAGAATGCGATCCATTGCTCGGGCCGATAAACCCAATTTTCGGATTGCCCCTTCTAAAATATGGCGACTGCTCTGATCAAGAGCGCAAAAACGCCGCAAATGCTCGGAATTCATCTCCGCATTAGAGCGAATCCCCGTATTCTGAAAGCGATCGCTGGCCTTTTGCCGGGCCCCTTCTACCCGTTGCCGCACTTGCTCAGAAGCTTCTCCCCGACTCTCTTGGGTCATTTCTTCCGGTTTCAGGCGATTTACCGTCACTTGTAGGTCAATACGGTCTAAAAGCGGCCCCGATAATTTCGCCCAATATTGTTCCCGTTGTCGCGGTGAACAGCTGCAGGGTTGCACCGAATCGCCGTAATAACCACAGGGACAGGGATTGGTACTGGCCACCAAGGTAAAACGGGCCGGAAAAGCGACGGAAAGACGAGTGCGAGAAATGCTCACATAACCATCCTCTAGGGGTTGTCGGAGATATTCCAAGACACTGCGCTTAAATTCCGTTAATTCGTCCAAAAATAAAATACCACGGTGGGAAAGGGAGATTTCTCCCGGTCGGGGATAAGTGCCACCTCCCACCAGCGCCGCTCCGGAAGCGGAGTGATGGGGACTGCGAAAAGGACGCTCGCGCACCAGGGAACCTCGATCTTTCAGTAATCCAGCGACGGAATGAATCTGGGAGACTTCTAGGGATTCGGCAAAGGTAAGCTGGGGCAGAATTCCGGGTAAACGTCGCGCTAACATGGTTTTACCGCTGCCCGGTGGCCCGACAAAAATTAGGTTATGACCTCCAGCTGCGGCAATTTCCAGGGCCCGCCGGCCAATTGCTTGGCCTTTGACATCCTTGAGATCGGGGAGATTTACCTGCGATCGCCCAAATTCCTCGGCAGCGTTAAAAGTCATCGGTGAATAGCGATCGGGTTTATTTAAGAAATTTACCACTTCCGATAGATGACGAAACCCATACACTTGTACGCCTTTGACCACGGCCGCTTCTTTGGCATTATCGGCGGGAACCACTAAACCCTTGATCCCCATTTTTTCGGCGGCGGCAGCAATGGGTAAAACCCCCGCCACGGCACGCAAACTGCCATCGAGGGATAATTCACCTAAAAAGAGAAAATCCCCCAATAAATCGGCTTCTACCTGTTCGGAGGCTCCTAAAATGCCGATACTAATCGGTAAATCATAAATTGGACCCTCTTTGCGGATATCGGCAGGACTTAAATTGATGACAATTTTGCGGATGGGAAAGGCAAATCCGGCATTTTTTAGGGAAGCTTTTACCCTTTCTTTCGACTCCTGCACGGCGGTATCGGGTAAACCCACCACGGCAATTCCGGGCAATCCCCCCGATACATCCACCTCTACCCCGATTTTAATGGCATCGATGCCGATAATTGCCGCACTCCAAACCCTTGCTAACATTTTGGCTCAAGTAAAAATAAAGTGAGTTCTTAGGAAAATGAAACAGGATGTTAGGCTAGTTTTCCGCATAAAAATGATTTTATCTGGGAATTTACCCTGAAAATCAGCCTATTTCTCGGGATAACCTAGCCAGAAAAGCTGAGAGCTTAATGGTATAGTTGAAAAAAAAAGCAATTTGTCTATGAGTGAGACTATTTTTAGCAAAATTATCCGGAAAGAAATTCCCGCCTCGATCGTCTATGAAGATGATCTGGTTCTCGCTTTTCGAGATGTTAATCCCCAAGCACCCACCCATATCCTCATTATCCCCAAAAAACCGATTCCGAAACTAGAGGAAGCCAGCGAAGGCGATCGCAATTTATTGGGACATTTGTTACTAACTGTTAAAAAGGTGGCCGCCGAAGCTAAATTAAGTCAAGGTTATCGCGTGGTGATCAATAATGGGGAACAGGGGGGTCAAACCGTCGATCATCTTCATGTCCATCTCTTAGGCGATCGCTCAATGGCTTGGCCTCCGGGTTAAACTCCTGTTATTTTCCCGTATTTTTGGGCAATTATAGGGCTAGAAGCGTTCTTTTCCGAGTCGGTCTTCTCGATGTTAAACCCATGAATAGGTCTATTTCTGCGATCGCATTAGCCAGCACTCTGCTGTTATTTCCCTTCACCCCTACGACTCTCGCTCAATCGGAATGCTTTCTCCAAAGAGCAGATGGACAACACATAGATCTTAGCCGTCTCTGTGGCGGTTCATCTAGAAATAGGAAAAATTCCCCGCAAGTTTATCAGCTACCGATTCAACGCCGGGTTAAAGGCATTCCCACGGTGATGGTAGTTTTTAATCACCGTCACTCCTATGAAATGCTTTTTGATACAGGTGCTAGTGGCATCGTCCTCACCGATGCCATGGCGAAAGCGATGAAAGTCAAACGGGAAAGGAAAGTAATCAATAATACCGCCGGCGGTGTCGTTACTGGTTATCTTGGTCGCATTAATTTTGTTAAAGCTGGCGAGATGACTTTATATAATCAGATTGTTAATATTTCTCCCCAAATGAAAGGGTTAGGACTCTTGGGACAAACCTTTTTTGGTTCCTATGATGTCACGATCAAAAAAGATGTGATTGAATTACGTTATCGTTGATAAGTAGCTGGTTATAATTAAATTAAAAATGGATTTTAGGTTCGATCCCCCCTGCCCCCCTTGATAAGGGGGGTGCCGATAGGCGGGGGGATCCCCCCTGCCCCCCTTGATAAGGCTATCCATTAGTCAGATCTTTCTTAACAAAAAGAGAAGAAACTTAAAAAAAGGGGAAACGATTGATAGGTATAGTTTTGAAAGAAGGAATTAAGGTGGAGGTAAGCAAAAAAATGGAGAAATGGGCAGCCCAAGAATTACAGTATGCAGACCTAGGGGACACCAGAAGAAAGAAAAGGTTAATCAGTATCGTAGAAAACTTGGCCAGCCAACCTAGTACAAGTGTGCCACAAGCTTCGGGAAATCTAGCCGCAGCGAGTGCCACCTACGACTTTTGGAATTCCCCCTATTTTCACCCCTCAGATATAATTGCCGCCCAAGCCAAAAG
>NZ_JACJSV010000025.1 GCF_014698335.1 Microcystis viridis FACHB-1342
CCGATGGCTTTATCTGTTACTGGTAAAGGCTTAATCGTTGGGTCATCAAATCTAATTGAAATATGCCAACGTCCAGAAGGATGTAATCTGACTGTTACTGTACTTGGTTCACAGCTTTCTGGTATTTGTCTTGACCATCGAATAGGTAAAGGTTCTGTGCATTTAGCTAAATAGATTTGTTTGTCTTTAATTTTAAAAGCAGACTTAGTAAATTCGGCACTTCCTCCCTGATGTTTTTTCTTAAAGTTGGGATACTTAGTACGACCAGCAAAGAAATTAGTGAAAGCTGTTTGTAAATGTCTTAACCCTTGTTGTAAAGGTACACAGCTTACTTCATTGAGAAAGTTTAATTCTTCTTGCTTTTTCCAATCGGTTAGCATTGAAGAAGTTTGAGCGTAGCCTACTCTTTCTTGCTTTTCGTACCAAGCTTGTGTTCGTTCGTGGAGAGCTTTGTTGTAAACTAATCTTACACAGCCCAATGTGCGCCGCAATAGCGACTCTTGTTCGGGTGTGGGGTAAAATCGAAACGAATAGGCTTTTTCCATACCTCACATTTTAGCATATATTTCGTAAATGTTCTAATATTTAACAGTAAAGCCGTCGTAGAACGACGGGGTTTCAGACCCAAATTTTCGATGAATATGGAAGTTGGGTTTCCTTGCGTCAACCCAACCTACAGGCGATGCGATCGCACTAGCTTGCTGGTGCTGGTGGCGGATAGAAAGCTTGGGAAGACATTCCAAAGACTAACGGGGTTGCGGTCGGGTCGCTGAAGGAGTCAAATGTAATGATCTTGGTGTCATTTGGTCCGTCTTGGACAAACTTCTCTTCACCACCCGCCAGCGAGAAATTTAGTCCAAAAATCGAGACGCTTGCCGAGGCATCGTAGTAACTCTTCACCGTTTCAGTGTATGTCTGTGTGCTGATAGTAAGTGTCACCTTTGGCTTGTAAATCACAAATACTGATACCGGCACCATGTGCAATGTGCCTTCTTCACCGAAGAAGTCTTTCATTGTAAATCGGCTACCTTGAGGAAACTCGACCTTTGATGCCATTAGCCAGTCTGCATTGTACCACTTCCCCCGACTGATCAGGAAATTGTTTGCACCGATAGCCTGCACCTGTAGCTTATATTTTGTATCTTGAATCACGCGCTTCCAGTCAATCGTCACCGACGATGAAATTGAACAACAGTTTTGCTTCACACTCGACTGGATTGACTCCTGCCACTCCCCAGTTTCTAGGGTTTCCTGGTCGATGGTAATATCAAGCTCATACGCTCCCTCTGACTTGGATGTCCATTTGGTCAATATAGTGGAAAGATCCTCAATGGTGGTCAACAATTCCGTCTGGGTTACTCCACCAATGGTGAAGCTTTCCATATTGGCAGGTTCAGTTACAGCTTGTTGTGCACTACCAAGATCCGTATCAACGGCTTTCACAAAGTCGGCGATTGTTTTCTTGACGTTGTTTTGTTGTTCCTGGTTATTTTGAATTTGTGCATTCCAACTAGGACCCTCCGTCCCCTCAGTGGTAAGCCATTGAAAATAGGTAGTATTTCCAGCAATCTCTGGGTATCGTTTTTTCCACTGAATGAAGGCATCCATTGCCTGGCCAGCCAGCGTGGCGTAGTCACTCTCCAGGGCAGAAAGATTAGTTTGATATCCCTGATATTGCGGGTTTGTCTGAAAACCGGTAGGGGCAATGGAACTAATATAGGTAGAATATGAACGTGCCACCAGACTCGTTGTTTCTCGATAAAAGCCGTCTAAATCACCAGGGACGATATTTGCGCGTGTCCAAGCGGGATAGTCTGTTCCTGATGTCCAATCGGCCTGTAAAGGCTGTCCAGCAAACTGGAAATACGTTTTCCCACGCTCCTGCGGAGCAGACGCATTCTGCAACGCACGATATTCCTTTATCAAAGCCATTGCTAGATAATCCCATTGGCTTTTGTCACCGAATGCCATAATAAAACTCCTTGAGAAAAATGTCTTGTCTTTGGTTTGGGTTTAAAAGTGATTGGTTCAATCACCTTTGATACCAGTGCGATCTGTAGCTTGGGTCAAGCAACAGCCCCACCCGGGAGCATCTCATTTATGCAAGTGAGTAATCATACTTATCCATAAAACTGGTTTCTAGCAAGGCTTTCAAAATAGCTTGACATAAAAACCTGATTTAGGGGTTACAAAGGTGAGAGGCTCCCCCCCACCCCCCACCCAACCCCAAAGGCGATTGAAAACAACAATACACACTACCCCCCCCGAAAAGTATCCTACGCTACAATTTAATAAATCTTTACATTCTTCTCCCTGACTAGGGATTCACAGGGGAAGGAGTCTCAGGTGGTTTCCCCTGTTTTAATCGGATAAACTAGGGATACCAGCTTTCATCAAGGCATCAGCATGACTACCAACGTAGCGAAAACTCAATGGCAGTATTTAGAGAAACGTCCTCATTCCTGGCGACAACAGCTTTGTTTTCAAGGCAGGAGGCTGAAAGCTTTTGATGTCTGGTCAGATATGATTGTCAATGACATGACTCCTCAAGAAGCAGCCCTTAATTGGGAGTTACCCCTGGCTGCCATCTATGAAGCAATTGACTATTGCGAGACGAATCAGCAGCTACTCAAGCAAGAAGCAGAAGAAGAACGCCACCGTCTGGAAGCAAAGGGGATTAGTGTTGAGTCTAAGATTATTGCTTGATGAGGACTCGCAAGCCCAACTTCTGGTTAAGTTACTTACGGCTGCTGGTCATGACGTGCTGACGATCAATGAAATTGGTTTGGCTGGCTGCACAGATAATGTCGTACTTGACTATGCCATACAGGAAAATCGGATTCTGCTAACTCATAACTGCGATGACTTTGAAGAGTTGCACCAAGCCAATCCCAGCCATTCGCGGATATTCGCGGTTTACCGTAACGCTAACCTCTTAAAAAATATGGGCTTCAAGGCAATTGTCAAGGCAATCGCCAATCTCGAAACTGCTAACGTCCCCCTTGCTAATCAGTTCATCTCCCTGAACCACTGGAACTATTAATTCTGGTTTGTCTCGATCTTGTCACAAATCTTAACTTAATCTCTCCCCAACTATTCAAAACAAAAATACACTCTACCCCCCGCACAGTATCCTACGCTACAATTTAATAAATCTTTACATTATTCTCCCTGACTAGGGATTCACATCGGATTTACACATCCTCACCCAATATTTCGTCAAAACTTACCGAAAAATTGGGTTTAAAGCCTCGCCCTTTTAGGGCGACTTTATATGATGTATGCTCTTAAGAATAGGGGGCCGGGTAAGCAACCGCTTAAAAAACCCAGTCATCGCCGGATGAACGCACCGTTCAGACCTCGGCGCGAGCTTTTGTCGAACGCTGAGCTCAGGGCAGCGCGGTCAAAAACGACATCGGTAAGATTGCCAACGAAATTATGATGGCTGTCACCTTGCGTTGGGAAACCATTTTGATGCCAGAGGAAAGAAAAGAGGGTCATCAGTTATCAGATTTGCGTTTTCAGTCCACTGATTACTGGAAAAGCTTCCCAACTCCCACTCTGCAATAACTACTGGCAGCCAGAAATAGGTTGGGTACTTATCATACTTTGTGCTTTTTGTCAAAAAAACTTTTTTTTTGCAATAAAACTACACAAAAAAAAGATCATCGTTGTGGGTGAAATTGACTGATTTACCCGTCTTAATTAGGATTACCTTGTAGGTGTGGCAAGGGTTTCAACCATTGCTGTTCAAAAAAGCACACAACAACCCACTATGAAATTCTATCAAATCGCTGTAACCATTGTAAAATCGTTGTTAAATAAAAATCTTTCTCAATTAATTCTTAAGAATTTATAAATATTGCGGAATGTTAATTTAAATATTCTCAAGTTTTTGGAGTTAGTAGATAATTTTTGCTTATCTTTGTTGAAAAATAGAACTCCTACAAAAATCCAACATCTACCATGGGGTTAGGAGATAGGATTCAGGAGACGGGATTCAGGAGATAGGAGATAGGAGTCAGGAGTCAGTAGTCAGTAAGAATTGCGGCAATTTACATTTCTCAAGATAGACAACAGAATTTATGTCCGACTACTTATCAGTTATCAGTAATCAGCGAGGTTGAATTATCGCTTTTTTCTCAAAAATTTGGATAGTATCTCAGCATATTTTAGTGAGTTAGCCATAGCAAAGTAACCTACTTTTCAGAATTTAAAAGTTAGTAGCTGATGCTATCACCTGACATTAACTGCTGCCATTCAGAATCCTGCTGATAGTGGTCAAGCATAGACTCAGCCTGCCCTTCAAGGATACGCCTGCACTCAATCAATGGTAACTTGAGAAAAGCCAGACGTTGCTCTAGGGATAAAGCTTGTTCTTCAGGGGTTAAATAAGACGGATTAGCCTCTTTCACCAGTGGGAAAACCTTCAGTTTGTCAGAAAAATCCCATTCCTATCATATCTAGATTTTATAGGACATCCTCTCAAGCTAGGCGGACTGATTAAAGAAACAAAGGAAAATGGAAATTTTGCCGATCTAGGGCTGGCCTTTGCTATAAGTGAGCTATATAGCGCCTCCTTGGCTAGTGAGGAAATTCTCAAACGCTAAAGCTGAGAACTTACCGCTATAACTAAGCACACGAATCACCCAGACTGAGAAAATATCATGCGTATCGCTCACGATGTCACCGAATTGGTTGGCCGCACACCTTTAGTACAATTGAATCGGATTCCCCAAGCGGAGGGCTGTCTTGGCCGAATTGTGATGAAATTAGAAGGGATGAATCCCGCTGCTTCCGTCAAAGACCGCATTGGCACTCACATGATTAATAGCGCCGAAAAAGCGGGTTTAATCAATCCAGAAACCACGGTTTTAGTGGAACCCACCTCTGGCAATACGGGAATTGCCCTCGCGATGACTGCGGCAGCTAAGGGTTATCGCTTGATTTTAACTATGCCGGAAACGATGAGTTTAGAGCGCCGGGCGATGTTAAAAGCCTACGGTGCTACCCTAGAACTTACCCCCGGTTCCCAAGGCATGAAAGGGGCAATTTTACGCGCGCAGCAAATTGTCGATAGTATCCCCGGGGCTTATATGTTGCAACAATTTCGCAACCCTTCTAACCCAGAAATTCACCGTCTCACCACTGCTGAGGAAATTTGGCAAGACACCGACGGACAGGTAGATTTTATTGTTGCGGGTGTGGGTACTGGTGGCACGATTACGGGAGTCGCTGAAGTGATTAAATCTCGTAAACCTAGTTTTCAAGTAGTCGCGGTGGAACCTTTCAATAGTCCGGTGATTTCCGGGGGTAATCCCGGTCCCCATAAAATTCAGGGTATCGGTGCGGGTTTTATTCCAGAAGTTTTACGCACAGATCTGATTGATGAGGTAATTACCGTCAGTGATGAGGAAGCTTTTCAATTTGGTCGTCGTTTGGCAAAAGAAGAGGGTTTACTTTCGGGGATTTCTTCCGGTGCCAATCTTTGTGCCGCAATTCAACTGGCCCAACGACCGGAAAATGAGGGTAAATTAATTGTGGTGATTCAGCCTAGTTTTGGAGAACGTTATCTGAGTACGCTGATGTTCCAAAATATCGAGGAGCGCGAGTTAACTTTGGTGTAAAAAAATATCCTCCTCAGCCTCTAGCAGTCAGCTTTAGTTGAGGGCTGATTGCTAATAGCAGAGAGCTTTTTAATCATATTTCAAGAGGGATTTTTTCACCTGTAGGGGTATTTGTAAAGGTTGCGGTTTGATTGCTTCTTTGCCAGAAAAATTATCAAGTAAAGCCGAGCGCACTTGCGTGTCGGTTTCTCGCGAGAGAAGATAACGAAAGTATTCTTGACATTGTTCTCGACGACTAGGGGAAAGTTCCATTTCACTTAAACGTCGGACGGCCATTAAGCGCATTAAGGGATCATTGACTGTTAATTTTTCTAACCAGCGATCGAAGTTTTTTGACTCATTTTCACCGCGATGGTCGAGAAAATGCCATCCTAGCAGGATTAAAGTCAAAACCGTGCCAAATCCTTGCAAAATTGAGCCCAGGGCCAACCAGCGATTTTCGGCATAGGTCCAAATTGCCACAGCGAGATAGGTGGCTAAACTGCCTAAACCGCCACAGACTACCGCTAAAGTTAACTTACCGCTATCGGCGCTGAAAAAAGCACGCCACCACAGCCACAGCGATGGCCAGTTTTGCCCCTGGAGATGGTAAACTCCGATCATCGCCCCCACCCCGGTTAAAGTGGCCAAAACTAGCTGCCAATTCCACGCCCAGAGGATCAAAAAACTAGCACAAGCTGCCGCCCATGTCAAGAATTGACGGGTTTTTTTTGCGGCGAGAGTTTTGATGACTCGACGCTGCAGAGCGGGAGAAAAATAGGGAGGAAGGCGGAATACTGAAGACACAGGAAGTTTTTCACTGAGGGTTTGATGATCACTATAGCCTGTTCTCAGGCAGACAGATCATTTTTCTCGGTAAAAATCCTTGTGGGAAAAGAGCGAAGTGCTAGGGTGGCCTAAAATTGCGATCGAGAATCGGCTAAAGTTCAGATTGGCGAGCTAAAGTGTTAGGATGGTTTTCAATCAAACTCAACTTTTTTTATTAATAAATAGCTGAACAATATTCTGTAAACTTATATACAGAAACCTAAAGAAATATGTTAATTTGCCGTCTTTGGGGCAGTAAATTCTGATAGACGATCTAGAGTAGTAAGTATAAGTACCGCACCTAATTTTACCTAGTCAAGCTGGCTATCTAACTCATCTATATCATTTCCGAACAGAGTTAGAACTTTCTTTGTCTCGGTTGGGTCTTGCGGGAATTTTACCTTAAGGAAAATCTCGATAATTTTGAGTCATGATTCACTAGAATCCTCAAATATTCCATAAACTGGCGAGTTTTAAGAAACCTAGGAGGTTCATCGCTATGAAAAGCCGTCTTATTGTTTGTTGTGATGGAACTTGGCAAGATTTAGGACAAGCTTATCCTACCAATGTCGTCAAAATGGTGCAAGCTATCACGCCACTTGATGATAGTAAGGGCAACCCCATCCGTCAAATCATCTACTATGACGAAGGCATTGGGACAAAACAATCTAATGCCGAGATGACTGATACTTTAATTAAAATTACTGGAGGTGCTTTAGGCATTGGCATGGATCATAAGATTGAGGATGCCTATCGTTTTCTGTGCTTAAACTATCAACCTGAAGATGAAATTTATCTCTTTGGGTTTAGTCGGGGAGCTTACACTGTACGCTGTTTAGCTGGGTTAATTTATAATTGCGGTTTGTTGTATCGAGAATTTATCCGACAAATTCCCAAAGCCTACGAAATTTACCGAGACAAACAAGACCAAAATAACGCACCTAACGGTAAAAATGCCATTGATTTCCGTAATCAGTATGGACGACGAGTTCCCATTAAAGCCTTATGCTGTTGGGATACGGTTGCTTCTTTAGGTATCCCTGATATCGTTCATTCTCTGCACTTGGATGAAAAGTTCAACGAACGTTATCGCTTTTATGATTCGACCATCAATCCTACAATTGAAAAGGCGTTTCATGCAGTTGCCATTGATGAAATTCGTAAAGTCTTTGATGTAACGCTAATGCGTCCCCATTCTACCCAGATCAGACAACAAAAAGAACAAGTGGTTCAAGTTTGGTTTCCGGGGGGTCATGGTTGTGTTGGTGGAGGTTCTCAGGAAGAATCTGGCCTATCCGATGGAGCTTTATTGTGGATGATGGAACAAGTCGAAACCTTGGGTTTGGTCTTAGATAAAAGTTATATTCAACATGAAGTTCATCCCAATTGTAGTGCGCGTTTTGATAATACGTCAAAATGGCCATTTAATGTAGCGGGAACAGCACCTCGTCAGTTTGAAGGGGATGTTAGCAATTTGCATGAAAGTGTTAAAAATCGCTGGACAGACCTGAATCTTAATCCCCCTTATAAACCCGCTATTCCCGAAATTCAAATGATGCTTGAGCAAGAGCTTGGTGCTTTGAGAAAGAAAGAAATAGTCTCTGTTTAGCACTTCGCTGCCTCAAAAATGTCGCCTTCACTTTACTTTTTACTTAACTGAGGATCAAATTAATGGTTATCAAAATTAATCAACCCAGTAATAATGCCACACTTGCCATAACAGATAACGTTAATTTTAAAGGCACTGCAAGTCATGAAATTGTTCGGATTGAGTTATGGGCAGAAAATAAGTGGCACTTCGGTAATAGCTCAGTTTCTAATGGCAATTGGTCAGTCTCTTATCGTTTTACTGACAACGGTAAACGTCAAATTGAAGCGAGAGGATTTGATCAAGATAATCATTCTGTTGCCAGTGAAAAAATTACTTTAGAAATTGAAGCTTCTTCCATAAGCTGTGAACCAAGAACGAAACTCTTTGAAATTGGCGGTCATTCTGTTTGGCAAATTGCAGGACAAACCGCTTTTTTCTATCAATCAAAAATGAGTATTGATGCCGATGGTGCGCCTAATGCTTATCACCCCGACAATATTGGCTTAGATGATCTAAAAAATGCCGGTTATCCAAATACGTCTTGGTGGAAGAATATTCTTGTCCCTGACCCTCAAAATCCTAATCGAGCTTATGAGCAACCCTCTGGACCCTATCAAGGTTATTTTGTCTCTATGACAGCTTTACAGGATGGAACTAAGGCAAAAACTGATCCCAGTCGCTATGTTGATTCTACTCGGATACCCTATATTGTTCTCCCCGGTGGTGGCAGTGCCGGGGCAAAACTGGGGGATTTTGCCGTGGTTTTTAATGGTAAAAACGGCAAGATTGTCAATGGGATTTATGCAGATGTTGGTCCATCCAACAAAATTGGCGAGGGTTCAATTGCCCTTGCTGAAGCGTTGGGCATTCCTTCCAGTCCCCGAACAGGTGGTGTGAGTAGCGGTATTATGTATGTCGTTTTTCCTGGCTCGGGCAACGGTAAGCCGCGATCGCTTTCTGAGATTAACACCGAAGCCGAAAAACATTTCAACAATTGGGGGGGAATGGCCAGGTTAAACGCTTGTTTTAGCCCATCTTAACCTAGAAAACTGCCAATTTACCTTTACTTTATCGAGGAATATCACTATGACTACCGCACAACAAGTTCTTCAAATTGCAGCCCGGGAAATTGGCTACAAAGAAAACCCAAAAAATTCTAACCATAATAAATTTGGTATTTGGTATGGTATGGATTATCAGCCTTGGTGTGCCATGTTTGTTTCCTATTGCTTTTACAATGCGGGCTTACCTTTACCCATTACTACACCTAAAGGGTTTGCTTATTGTCCTTATGGAGTGAAATGGTTTAGAAATAAAGGATGGTGGCATACAGATCCTCAAGTGGGTGATGTTGTTTTTTATGATTGGGGAGGTGATGGTGTATCCGATCATGTCGGTATAGTTGAAAAAGTTAATTCTGACGGTTCAATTGTTGCTATTGAAGGGAATACCTCTGATGATTTTGGTGACTCTAACGGTGGCGAAGTTTGCCGTAAAACTCAGAAAAAAGGGATTTTAGGTTATGGTCGTCCTCCTTATCATGGTCTAGTCCCCCCTGATCAAGAGGAACATCCAGTTTGGGAACGTTTCATTGCTCTAACTAGCCCTTATATGCGAGGAGATGATGTCTTGCAGTGGCAACGAAAAATGATTCACCGAGGTTGGAATCTTGAGGCTGATGGTGTCTTCAAGGAGCGAGATGAGAATGTCCTAAAACAATTCCAAAAACAAAAAGGTCTAACAGTTGATGGCATTATTGGACCGATCTCGTGGGATGCGGCATGGGAAGCACCCATCACAACCGACTAAATGATTACTAGATGTGGATGAGGTATGGGATTAAACAGAAAAATTAAGCCATACCTCATCTTTAAAAGCTTGAATTAACCTCAAAATTCAAGCTATTTAGGAAGAAACTAAAATTATGACGACTCCACAAGACGTTTTACAAATTGCCATTGATCAAATAGGTACAAAAGAAACCCCTTCAGGTTCTAACCAAACTAAATACAATGATTGGTATGGTATGAATCATGTTCCTTGGGCAGCAATGTTTGTTTCTTATTGCTTTTATCATGCGGGTTTACCGTTAGAAATTACCACAGATAAAGGGTTTGCCTATCATCCCCACGCAAAAAAATGGTTTGAAGAACATGGATGGTGGCATACAACTCCTCAAATTGGGGATATCGTCTTCTTTGACTGGGGAAATGATCGGTCGCCTGATAGCGTTGGCATTGTCGAAAAAGTGAATTCTGATGGTTCAATTGTTGCGATTCGAGGGAATGTTGATAATCAGGTTAAACGAGTAAACCATCAGGGAAGCACGATTATGGGTTATGGTCGTCCACCTTATCAAACTAGCAAACTAGATTCTGAACTTGATCAGGTATTGCTCAACTCCTAACAACATTAGTAACATGATTGAAACTCTAACAAATCAAGTTAGCATCCCTGTCTGTTTATCTTTGAGCGCCTGTGTCATAAGCGTCCTATCCAGTGAACTTAACGCTCAAAATCCCCCTAGCTTTGTGATGCCAAGTGGTAACATTTATTGCGCTCTAATTGGGAAAGATAATAATATGCTACGGTGCGAGATCCAAAGTATGTTAAATCCTCTACCCCCTCAACCTTATCCTAATTATTGTCAATTTGATTGGGGAGCTGGTTTTCTGCTCCCTCAACAAGGTAAACCAGAAGTTCTTTGTATAAGTGATACCATTGCCGGTACTAATAACATCCTTTCTTATGGAAAAACTTGGCAACATTCAGGCTTTAAATGTATCTCACAAAGAACGGGATTAATGTGTGGTAATCCCGGTGGACACGGTTTCTTTCTGAGTCGTCAGCAGTGGCAGGCTTTTTGAAATAAAAAATTCCCAATCTCCTAGGAGACAATAAATTATGAAAACCTACACCGTTGATCACCTTTTTCAACTATTATTAGGACTCAGCTTGACTCTTTTTCTCAGCTTGATTTTCCCAATCGCCCAAATTAAGGCTGAGAATCTATCAACACTCGCAGTAGTTAAAGTCCCCTGTCCAAAATTAGAAGTAACTCGCCTTTTAGTGGCAGATAATGAGCCAAAAGATGTCCTCTTTCTCTATCCTGTCAGTTCTAGGCAATTAGACTCGACTCGTCAAAGTCAGTTAATCTTAGAGAAAAAAATAAAAGTAAGTGATCTGGAAGCGATCACTAAATTAGCTGATCAATCATTAGCAGATAAAGATACCTGTGAACAAGCCAATGCTTTTAATACTGATAATACTGAAGGTGCAGTGACGATTCCTGATTCTTTATCTCTGGAAAAAAAATTTAAGATTTGGCTTGGGTTACGTTCCCTGCTTGCAATGCAAAACACAAATCTCCCTATAACCATAGACTCAAAACTAATCTGGAACGATACGGGAATTAATCTTGTCGCTGGACAAGAATATCATTTTCAAGCAACAGGTCAATGGACAGACTGGACAATTACCTCTAATGCTGATGGTTATGAAAGTCCTAATTTCTTGCTGAAACTATGTGAAGGACTACGACGAATGCCTAATTCACCTTGGTTTTCACTGATTGGTTCAATTGATAAAGCTCAAGATAGTTTCTTCCTCATCGGCACAAATAAACAGTTTATAGCCCCAAAAACAGGACGGCTTTACTGCTTTGCTAACGATGTGATCATCGCCTATGGCAATAATCGAGATAGCATCCAACTCACTGTAACTTCCTTAACTTGACAAAGGGAAAATATCCTATTTGTTAACTGTCTGCTGTTGTTAAAGTAACCTGTCCAGAATCAGGCAAAAAAGGAGCAAAAATGATGACTACCCAAAAACTGAAAGCTCTAGTCAATACTGTT
Organism: Microcystis viridis FACHB-1342; assembly: GCF_014698335.1. Taxonomy (GTDB): domain Bacteria; phylum Cyanobacteriota; class Cyanobacteriia; order Cyanobacteriales; family Microcystaceae; genus Microcystis; species Microcystis ichthyoblabe_A. The sequence goes on from NZ_JACJSV010000025.1 coordinate 11,883, forward strand.
ATCAAACAATCGCAGTGGCAATTGTGGCACCTGTATTGCCTGTCCTGTGGCTCAAGTGACTATGCTAAAATCGGTCAACTAGAAATGACGAGAAACGATTTTTTCAATAGTCGCCTGGGTATCCTGCAGCAGTTTCTCGCGACTATCTCTAGTATTAGTCAGACTAGGCACGAGATTACGAGCTTGTAAAGCCATGTGAAGTTGTAGTTGAGCCACATACTCACGGATATCTTCGCGGGTTTCCGATTGGTTAGGATGAAACATAGAGAAACTGGAAGGGTCTGTCTAGCTGATGGGGTCTTGTCGATAACTCCTATACAAGTTATCACAAGACCTTAGGTTCCCGTCAAGGATTTGCTCCAACTCTACACATTTCTCAACATAACTTATAACAGTCATCTCAAGGGCGAGGTATAAAGTTTTCGGGCTCTTCGGTTTGTGTTATGCAATGGATGGGGGTTATAAGGAATGAAACCCTTATAGAGACAGACATTACCGCGATTTTTGTCAATTGTTTGCGATCTAGAGCGAACTAATCAATTAAATCCCTTGCCAGATAAGGATTTAGTCGATTTATGCCCCCATATCGAACCATACCAAGTCCCGAAGAGCCAGTTTTCGTTTTGGGGAGCCAGTCGCCAGTCGTCGATACCAAATTCTAGACAGTAATTCCCAATTCAAACGGTAGCACAGAATACAGAATCAGTCTTACTCTTGATCGGTGGTGATTCGGTAGTAGTGATGGAGGCTTAATCCTTTGCTTTACTGTGCATTGTAGTCATGGATAAAAACGTGATTCTCCATTTTTTTAGAGGAAATGATCTGTTAGTAGTGCCGTAGCCTCTTGCTTACCCAGTATCAAGTGTGTAAAATATTTATTAATAAAAATAATTGGAACCCGATCAGTCTTTAAACCTCATCCCCAGACCACCAGCCAAGCCGCCACTTAACCTGACAGTATATATTAAGAAAAGCAACAAATACTTTACAGACACAACAAAGTATGCAGCAAATTCTAGGATTAGAGACACAAGCAAAAATCTGGCATTGGCGGGGATTCAAAATCACCTATCAAAGTGCGGGGGAGACAGGACCCGCGATCGTGCTTGTGCATGGATTTGGGGCATCTTGGGGACATTGGCGGAAAAATATCCCTGTTTTAGGCGAAAAATGTCGCTGTTTTGCCCTAGATTTAATTGGTTTTGGCGGTTCCGACAAACCCGAACCGAAAAACGAGATCGATTACACTTTCGAGACTTGGGGGGCGCAAATTGCCGATTTTTGTCGGGAAGTGGTGGGGGGTGCTGCTTTTTTGGCGGGGAATTCCATCGGTTGCATCGCCATTATGCAGGCTGCCGTCGATCATCCCGATTTTGTCCTTGGGGTGGCGGCGATTAATTGTTCCCTCAGACTACTTCACGAAAGAAAACGGGGGGAATTACCCTGGTATCGTCGTTTAGGAGCGGATTTTGCCCAAATAATTCTCAAAAATAAAGCAATTGGGGCTTTTTTCTTCCAACAGATCGCTAAACCCCAGACAGTGCGTAAAATTCTCCTGCAAGCTTATCGGCGATCAGAAGCGGTAACGGAGGAATTAGTGGAAATAATCTTAAAACCCGCCAGAGATCCAGGAGCGATCGAGGTTTTCCTCGCTTTTACCGGTTATTCTGGTGGCCCACTCCCGGAAGATCTACTGCCGATTCTCCCCTGTCCAGCCATTCTGCTTTGGGGTAGCGAGGATCCCTGGGAACCCTTGCCCTTGGGCCAAGAATTAGCACGATTCCCGACAGTAAAAAAGTTTATCCCCTTAGCTGGCTTAGGCCACTGTCCCCAGGACGAGGCCCCAGAAATAGTTAATCCGATTTTATTAGACTTCCTGCAAGCTCCTATCTAGGGTTTGCGGCAAAAAGTTTGTTGGTGGGGGTAGGGTGTGGGGTGTGGGGTGTGGGGTGTAGGGTTTTACCCATTTTCAGGCGGTCAATTACCTAATTTTCAGGGAAAAAGTCCCTGAATTTTCCCCCCAATCACTCCAATCGCTGGTACTTTTTGATTTCAAAAAAGTCTAAAAATATTATCCAACAAGGTTTTTAGATTTATTCAGCAATCCCTATCTAAGTCCTTCTAGTAACCAGAAGACCGGGTATTAATCGGTTGTTGGATGGAGAAACCCCGGTTAATACTTTGAGGGGGAACTTGATTGGGGATGCCATTATTGTTGGGCGGTATTCCCTGATTGGGATAACCAGTGACGTTGGGTTGATTGCCGTAAACGGGGGCCTGATATATGGGGGGTTGATAATAGTTGGATTGGTTGCTAGAGCCAGGGACGGGGTTAGGGTTGGCATTATTCCGGGAGGGTAGGGTCCGAACATTTTGTTGATAAGGGGAATAATTTCCCTGGGGGGCGACTTGATTCGGGTTGCCCCCAGGGTTGAGATTAGAATAATTATTCAAGTTAGCAGTCCGCGAGCGATTTTCGATTTCTCTCTGTAAAGGATAATTGCTAGTGTTGCCACTAATCGGTTGCACTTGAATCGGTTGCAGACCTTTACTAGCATTCGGTACTGGATTTGGCTTGACTGGCGGCATTAACGGAGCGAATAAAGAGGGTTTCTGGTTGTCATTGGGATTAGTATTTAAAGGATCAAAAGGCTGCGTCGAGGCCGGTCTCCCCGGGCGAGCGGTATTATTATTGGCAGGAATGGCCGGCAGTGGTACGGCAGTGGGGAGAGGAGTATCGGTAATCTTGTTGCTCTCGATTTCGCGTTCCTCCAAGGACTTTCCTGGGGTATCGAATACCGAACCCAACCATTCAGGATTCTGTTGATATATCGAGAAAGCAATGAGAGCTAAGGAAAATATTCCTAGGGGCAGCCAAAATAAAGGTTGGGCAAAGGGTTTTAATCCTGCCAAGAAATAGCGCATGGAAGAAGAATCTTTATAGTTACTCATACCGCTTCACCCTCTATAGGTTTTCCTCCATGCTATCAAATCATTAAGCAGTGATCAGTGATCACTGATCACTGATCAGTTATCAGTTCACTGAGAAAACTCCCCACACCCCACACCCTACACCCCACACCCCACACTGTTCACCGACTAGGTACTGATACTATTTGCGAGCAATTGTCAAACAATTGTAAAACTTCGTTATATTTAAGGAACATTTGAGAGACTAAGGAGCAGCGGAGTTGTGGCTTTATACGCGGATTTGCATCGGCATTTAGGGGGATCGGTAGTACCGAGAATTCTCTGGCGCTACTTTCACAGACATGAGCGGGATTTAGCGGATAAATTCCCAGAATATCCCGCTTTTGAGGAATTTTACACCCGCGAACGCAATAGTTTAGATGAGTATTTAGAATTACACACCCTTGTCGAAAGTGTCCAAACCGCCCAAACTTTGCCCTATTTTATCTATCGTCTGATTCGCGGTGCTTATATCTTCGAGAATCTTGCCTATTTAGAATTGCGCTATACTCCCTACTATCGCACCGACGAACATTTGAACCAGACAGAGCGAATCGAGCAAATGCGATCAATTGTCGAGATCGTTGGTCAAGCCTCGAAAATGAGCGAATATCCGATTATTACCAGTCAAATTCTCTGTATGCACTCGCGACTTCCCTACGAAGTCAACAAAGCGATCGTTGATCTGGCCCTAGAGATGAGAGAATACGTCTGTGCGATCGATATTGCTGGAGGTGATTCCTACTACCAAACTCGACTAGAGGAATTTGCTGGTTTATACAGTCATGCCAGGGAAGAGGGTTTAAATACCACCGGTCATCTTTATGAAACAAAGAACGGTTGTTATCCCCAATTACTGCCCTATCTGCAAAGAATTGGTCACGGTATTCAAATTCCCCTACAATACCCAGAATTGCTGCCGGAAGTTGCCCGTCGTCATCAATGTTTAGAAGTCTGTCCCACCACCTATTTAAAAACTGGCACCCTCGAAAGTTTATCGCAATTAAAGATAGTCTTTGATCGCTGTTTTGAAGCGGGGGTTGATATTGCTATCTGTACCGATAATGCTGGTTTACACAATGTCCGGCTGCCCTTCGAGTACGAGAATTTACTCACCCTAGATGTGATCGATTTCCGACAATTACAAGCTTGTCAAGATGCGGCTTTTCGCCATGCTTTTGCCTGGCCCTATAGTCAAAAACCCGCCTCACTTTTAACCGGTTTGTTATCAGTAGATAATCCCAAATTACCGGTTTATCAGTAACACAATTAACTATAGTTTGGGTTAAGCAAATTCTTTACCGCTCCCGAACTATAGCGTTTTTCCACTCTCCTGCATCTGGTTTGGGTAATTCTACTGAATCTTGATTAAACTTAACCCAAAGAGAGTATAAGTACAGAGAGAACCGAGACCGAACATCAGGGAACGAGCGATCGGGATATTAATGATATAAAAAAGGGAAAATAGAAGCCGGAGGATCACAAAAGCGATCGCACAGTTAGCAGCTAGGGATGAGGAGACTCCTGTGACGTAGGCCATGAGAGCGGCGGCACTATAGATCATAAAGGTTTCAAAACCATTTTGATGGGCCCAAGTTGCTCGTTTGGCGTAGTATGGGAGTTGATCGAACATGGCCCGGGGAGCGGAGGTATTGTAACCCACCTTAGCTCTAGCGTAGGCCACCAGCAGAAAAGGTAGATAGACAGAGATAGCGGCAGCCACTATCGAATAGAGAAGAATGGCACTGACGGAGAGATTCATCGCTGAATTTAGTCAAAATAAAATAGGGTAACTAGCTTGCGTTGATCTTCTGCTTCCGCGCAGGTTTGCAAAAGAGTCTGACTGTCGTGGAAAGCAAAACAGATTAACTGTTGACAACGATTGATAATCTCGCGATTACAGAGGCTGCTGGCTTCCCCTAGGGATAGATGGTCATTTTCGGGACATTCCACCAGATGGATAACCTGCTGAAGTTGTTCTTGGGATTCCAGGGGCTGGCGATCGAGACTTTGGGGTAAGATCACGGTTAACAGATTAGGATCTGCCCGCATTGCCCCCTTAATGACGGCGGAATTGGTTCCCGCCGCCCCGGAGGTCATAATCCGATTGCCCGCCAGCACGAGGGCATAGGCCATCATTTCGATCAATTGCTGGTGGGTGATGGGAACGTGACGGGAACCCAATAAAGCGACGCGCTTAGAACCGGTCTGCTGAATGGCGGCCAGTTCTTGAGCTAGAGTGTCTAGGGTGTTAGTGGTATCTACAGATTGACTCAAAGACTTTTACTGCAAATTCGGACTGATTAACCGTCCGTTATTGTAGCATCGAATTCTCATGATTGGAAATTTGGACTAAAAAACCCCAGATGCTCATCGAGGTGTCCTTTCTGTGGCAGTCTCCTTGAGCCGTCAGAAATTGTTATTGGTGGGGAAGTGCCTCTAGATTCTGCGGTAAGATAGGTGCATAGACGATATTTACCCCAGAGCCATGACCACTTCTCCTGTTCCCCAAGGGGACGATTTCAGCGATCGCCCAATCCGTCCCGTACAGTATCGGGATTTGGAAGACATTGAAGCTTTAACCCTGGATGACTTCGATGAGGATATTGATCGTCGCGCCCAAAATTTCCGCACCCAGGTGCAGCAGGTGCGGCCTTGGTTTGGGTTGTTTAAAATTCTCAGTTTTTTTCCCAATCCTCTCCAACACCGTTTTCATGTCTATGTGGCCGAGTCCTTGGCTAATCAGGGAGAAGAAGGGAAAATTCGCGGGGCTATCCAAGTCACTCCTTTTAATAGTAGTCGCAGCACTTGGCGGGTGGAACAGGTGCGGGTGCATCCAGGGGAGTCTTTAGGCGAACCCAAGGGCATCGGGGCGCAATTACTGCGTTATTGTCTAGAAACGGTTTGGGAAGCCCGCACCTGGGTGTTAGAGGTTAATATCAATCAAAAGGACAGTTTGGCACTTTTCCGGCAACACGGTTTTCAGCCTTTGGCAGAATTAACCTATTGGTCTTTACCGCCGCAATTATTACAGGAATTGAGCAAACAAGAGGCAGATTTACCGAATTTACTGCCTGTGAGCAATGCTGACGCTCAATTGCTTTATCAGTTAGATTGTGTGTCTATGCCGCCGCTACTGCGTCAGGTATTTGATCGCCATATCCAGGATTTTAAAATCAGTTTAGTTGATAGTTTGTTCGGTCGCTGTCAGAGTTGGTGCGGCGGTCCGCAAATTAGTCGCGGTTACGTTTTTGAACCGCAACGAAAAGCGGCGATCGGTTATTTTGAATTAATTCTATCTAATCGGGATGAGCGACCCCATCAAGCGAAATTAATTGTCCATCCCGCCTACACTTGGCTCTATCCTAAGTTATTAATCCAGATGGCCCAGATCACTCGCAAGTATCCCCCTCGCTCGCTAGAGTTGATATCTGCCGATTATCAGCACGAAAGACGGGAATATCTGGAACAATTGGGAGCAATCCGCAGTTCCCACACCCTGATGATGTCGCGCTCGGTATGGCACAAAATCCGCGAAACTAAGCCGGAAAATTCCGCCTTAGCAGAAATGCTCCAGGGTTTACAATCGGTGCCACGAACTCCCATCCCTAGTCGGATGTCTTGGTTAAAATGGCCCAATAATCCCCCCCTAGACTCCCTCGACAGTCCGGGAGAACTTCCCCCCGCTAAACCCCCCTCGGAACCCCCGGATCAGGGGCATCCAGTGTAATGGAAAGGGTCGCCGCCCTGGGCTTAGATATCGGCAAAAAACGGGTAGGAGTGGCAGGATGTGACGGTACAGGTTTAATCGCCACTGGTTTGACTACGATTATCCGTTCTTCCTTTGTTGCCGATGCAGCACAGTTTAAGGCAATTGTCAAGGAAAGAAATATTAAGATTTTGGTGGCGGGACTGCCCTATACCATGGCCGGAGAGTTAGGATTTCAGGCCAAACAGGTACAAAAATACGCCCAGAAACTAGCGATCGCCTTGGATTTGCCCCTCGAATACATTGATGAGCGTTGCACGTCCCTAGAGGCGGAAGAATTCTTAAAAGCCAAAAAACAGTTTTCCTCTTGGGATAAGGGAGCGATCGATCGGGAAGCGGCGGCGATTATTTTGCAACAATGGCTCGATCGCCGACGGCGAGTTAATAATTCAGGAGACGGGAGACAGGAGACAGGAGACAGGAGACGGGAGACAAATTAATAAATACTCTTGCCTCTTGCCTGTTGCCTCTTGCCTTTCCTAACTGATAACCGATAACTGAATTTAAATAGACACTTCGCTTAATTCGCGAGTGAGATGATCAAAGGGTTCAGCGATCAAAGAGGTGTCGGCAATACCCGCCTCAACAGCCATGGCTTGAATCATTTCGCTCATGATTTGGATACCGCGCACCGTCGGACCGATGGGGACACCGAGGGAATTATAGGTTTCCCGCAGTCCTTGCAGTACCCGCTCATCTAGAACATTAGTATCAGCAGCTACTAGGGCATAACTGGCATAGCGGAGATAGTAATCCATATCCCGCAGACAGGCAGAATAACGACGGGTGGTGTAGGCATTACCCCCAGCGCGGATCAATTCGGGAACTTCTTCAAATAGACGAATCGCCGCCCCACGCACGAGCGCCGCCGAATTAGCGTTAATGAGGGCGGCGGCAGCTAGACGGGCAGTTCCCGAGGCAAAATATTGTTTAAGATTATCGATCGCATCTCGATCGAGATAACGTCCGGTGACATCGTATTTTCTAATCAGGCTAGTTACCGCGTCTCGCATTATTAAGTTTCTCCCAACAGCAATAAAGACATTTTTGAGTTTCGCTTTATTTATAATCTCACAGGGTTGAACTTCGGGGGACATCCCTAGTCTAACTCTCTTGCTTGTCTAACAATTTGTTGTTTTTTTGAGACATTTCTTTACATTTAAGGCATTGGCTGGACTTGCTCAGGGTGGCGGAATTATCCCTTATTAGTCGAGTTGGTGGACGAGGCACTCAAAATGACGAGATTATCGCGATGAATGATGGTTTCCGCCGCCCTATAACCCAATAAACTGGCAATACGCTCGGAATGTTGACCTTTAACTCGATCGATCTCCTCACTACTATAGTTAACAATTCCCCTGGCCACTTCCCGGCCCTCTTGATCGCACAATTGCACCGATTCCGAGGCACTAAATTCCCCTGCCACTTTGGTGATCCCGGCCGCTAGGAGAGATTTTCCCCCCTGACAAATGGCTTGAATCGCCCCAGCATCGAGATAGATTTTACCCATGGGCATTAGTCCGTAGGCGATCCAGCGTTTGCGGGCGTTATCACTGCGTTTTTGTGCTTCAAAACGGGTTCCGATCGCCTCTCCTGCCATAATTTTTAAGATATTGCTGGGCTGCCGTCCCCTAGTAATCGCCATTTCTACCCCGGCACTGGTGGCAATCCGGGCCGCGGCCAATTTAGTCGCCATACCCCCGGTCCCCCACTGACTGCCACTACTACCGGCATCGATCGATAGTTGCGCTAATTGCGCGGGACTAACTCGGGCAATGGCCTGTGCTTCGGGAAATAGCCGCGGATCGGCACTGTAGAGGCGATCCACATCGGTGAGGATAAATAACCAGTCAGCCTCGATTAAACTGGCTACAAGGGCTGATAAAGTGTCATTATCGCCGAATTTTAACTCATCGATCGCCACTGTATCATTTTCGTTGACAATGGCAATCACCCCTAATTCAAACAAAGCCTGAAAAGTATTATAGGCGTTGACATAACAGGTGCGTTCCATCAATTCGGGACGGGTGAGCAAAATTTGGGCGATCGGTTGACCAAGACTGGTAAAGAGGTCATCATAGATCCGCATCAGACGACCTTGACCGACGGCGGCGATCGCTTGTTTGAGGGCGATTTTTTTCGGTCTTTCCTGTATTCCCAGACGACGGCAGCCCACCCCCACGGCCCCGGAAGATACTAATACCACCCGATGACCGGCAGCGCGCAACCGAGTGAGGACTTCCACTAAAGCGGCGATCGTGGAGAGGGATAATTGGCCGGTTTGATTATCGGTCAAACTGGAAGTACCGATTTTGATCACTATGGTTTGGTTCATCGTCAAAGGGTGTGGGGTGTAGGGTGTAGGGTGTAGGGTGTGGGGTGTGGGGTGTGGGGTGTGGGGTGTGGGGTGTAGGGTGTAGGGTGTAGGGAGAAACAATTCATAACTTGAGAGTTAATCACACTATTAAAAACGGATTTGGTATTATCTCTATTCAGCCAGCCCTAGATAGCCAAAGCTTTGATGGCAACTTTAATTAAAGTATAAAAACGGGGTTCAGTCACGTTGACTTCTCTAGCTTGTTGCCGATTTTTCCCTAATAAACCAATGCGCTGCCCTTTCTGCACGACTAAAATCTCGCCCTGTTCATTTTTGATGCGAATCTCGTTTAAATCACCCCAAAAACTACATTGATAGATTTTATCGGCGTGCATAAAAATTGCTTTTTTAATATTATCATTTTCTTGGGGTAATCGCACTCCCACTAATTCAATTTCTATGGTTGTATTACCATTCCAAGTATTTTCTTTGAGTTTATAGGCAATATCTAAACGAGTTGGTAAAGGACAATATTCGCCCCAACGCCATGCTAGGGCTTTAATTCTGGTATTATCGCTTTGAGCCAGCAATAATTTTAAATGATTTTTTCCGATAGTTTTCTGTTCCACTACTCGCACGTTAGGAGTCCAAAAAACGGGTAATTCATTGCCAATTCCCCAGGGTTGTAAACTATCAATTTGTTGAAAAAGTTCCAGGGTAATTTGTTTAAAATCAATGATAGTATCAATTTTAATTAAAGGTTTTAATTGTTCTATTTGTAAAATTTTGTGAGAAAATTGACTTAATCTTTGTTTAAATGCTAGTAAATTAGCTGTGGGTAAACTAAAACCCCCCGCCATTTTATGACCGCCAAATTTTCCTAGTAAATCTTGGCAAAATTGCAGGGCTTCAAAAACGTGAAATTCTTCAATTCCTCTGGCAGATCCGCGAATTTTATCCGTATCTTCTTCCTCGTAAGTACCAATAAAAACCGGCACTCCGTAGCGTTCCACTAAACGGGATGCCACAATACCAATTACCCCATGATGCCAATCTTTTTCCACTAAGACTAAAACTCGATCTTGTTGCCAAAGAATCGGTGTTTCTTCTACTAATTTAATCGCTTCTTCTTCAATTTTTTCGCACAATTCTTGACGAGTACGATTAATTTGTTCGCACTGCATTGCTCTTTCTAAGGCAATTCCTGCGTCATCGGTGGTTAATAATTCAATAACTATCTGGGGATCGCCAATTCTGCCAATTGCATTAATTCTCGGTCCCAATTTAAAGCCAATATCATCCGGTTGTAATTGCTTTTGTTCCTCGCTAATTCCCGCTATTTGCATCAGGGATTGAATCCCGACTAATTGGGATTTGGGTAATTTTCTTAAACCCCGTTTTAACCAGCGACGATTTACCCCGATTAATGGAGCTAAATCTGCTATAGTGCCTAGGGTAAATAATGCTAATAATGACTCGGTTAATCCCTGTAATTTACCCATTTTTTGGGCAGTTGTCACCGCTAAAATATAGGCGACTCCCACCCCTGCTAATCCCTGATAGGGAGAGTTAGGGGTTAATAATTTCGGGTTGAGAATAGCGGAGGCATTTGGTAAAATTGGCGGTAGATCGTGATGATCGGTGATAATAACTTTTAATCCTAATTCTATCGCTAGGGCGATCGGTTCGTGAGCGGAAATGCCATTATCAACGGTGAGAATCAATCCGACTCCAGATTCGGCAAATTCTTCGACAATGCGCTGATTAATTCCGTATCCCTCTTTCATGCGACTGGGTATGGCATGATTTACCCTAGCGCCGAGATGTCTTAAGGCTCTTAGTAGTAAAGATGTACTGGTCATGCCATCGGCATCGTAGTCTCCACAGATAGCAATTTTATCGCCCCTAGCGATCGCTTTTACTAATAAATTGACACTTTTTTCTAAGTCGGGAAATTCCCCCAGGGGAGAGGGTAAGGTATCCGCTTCAGGATCAATATAAGTTTTAGCTAATTCGGGGGTATCAATACCGCGATTAATTAAGATAGTTGCTAATAAGGATGATAATCCCATTTCCCGCGCTAACCCCGCGATTTTTTCGGGATTAGTTGCGGCAATATACCAGCGCTGGATGGGATATTTGTAGGGCATTTTTTATCAGGAGTCAGGAGTCAGGAGTCAGGAGAGTTGCCTTTAGGAATTATCAGTGACTCTTAGACTGGTACAAATATATCAACAAATGCGTCTAAGCATTTCACCGAAAAACTAATGCACAGGAGGATCGGGGGATAGAACCCCCCAAGAGTCTGAATTATAAGACAAAAAACCCAGAAAGCACAGTTTTAAAAAAAAGATTATCAGGGAATCCCAACTGAGTAGATTCACAAATAGGAGATGTACCCAGCGTAACGCACTAAAAACAAGGTTAAAAGCGAATTTGGATGGCCCCAGCAGGAGGTTGAAAGGGGAGATTACTATTATTAATTCTCAGGGGAGAACCGGGTATTACCTGCACATTTGGGGTGGTGGGTTGACTTTCGTTGGTACTCAGTAAAGTCAATTGATTAATACTAGGATTAATCGCAAATTGTTGGGTGATAACTCCCGACGGACAACAGGAAGGATCCCGGGGGAGAAATCTTCTCATGTTGACGGTGATCGTACCATCTTTAGCACTAAGATTATCGACAACTACTCGATCGGCTAACAGGACAGTATCGGTGTTAGTGGCAGTACCATTATTATCAATCACTAGGGCTAAATAATGTAATTGCTGTTGCTCTCTAGTAATCACTCTTAATACGACAATACCATCAGTCCTTTGATCATTATTATAGTCCCCCATCAAAGCTTCTCGACTGACTTGCACTCCTAAAATTTGTCCCTCATTGGATTGAAAAATACCATCGCTGACAATTACGGAACCCCGATTAGGAATGTTATAGACGGTGTTTCTTAAATTATCCACGCTCAGGGGTGCAGATTGGGCAAGTAAGGGCAGAGAATTGTTTAATAATAAACTGATACCCAGGAGGATAGATTGAGGCAAAACTGCTAATTTAATCATGGTTGTCATGGATTGGGTATATTTTCTTGAGTATCGAATAACTGCACGTTATTAATGGTACAAACCATCCCCTGTTGTGCCGCTAATTTATCTCGCCATTGACTTAATTGTTGTTGACCATTACTACCATTTAACCAGTAAACTGTCAAGATGCCGATGGCTTGTTCTGGTTCACAGGAAAAGCTGAGAGTTTGATCGGGTATATCGGTATTTCCTTCACGACATTGCCAACCTTGTTTTTCAATTAATTCTTTCCAACCTTTCTCTTCTTTAGCAGCCACGGCAATGCGTTGATCTTCTTGGTTACAAACCCAATTTTTCTGCTGGGTGGGATCATTCGGTAGATCACCAAGATTGGGGGAATTTTGCTTGATTGGGGGAAGCGAGGGTACTTGAGCATGAACGAAAAAAATCGGTAGTATTAGGAAAGTACCGATGAGCATTTTTAACAGTTTCATCCTTTAAAATTGCCATATTTAGGGATTTATGCCTTTAGAATATCACGTTTTTGAGATCTAGATAAAATACTCTCTTAAGATATGTTTAAATCTTTAATTATGGTTTCGATCGCATCAAAGGAAAATTCTCTGGCTAACTGTTGTAAACCTTGGGCAAGGGTAGCATAATCGGGGGGAATTTCTGCGGTTAGGGCGATAATTTTTTCATCATCACATTCTCGCGCCGCTTGTTGCAATTGTCCAATCCAAGCGGGACTAATTAATTTTAATAGGGATTGCAGGGAATCGAGGAAAACTGGCGAATAATTGGGCTGATTTGGCTCATTATCGGCATAAATATATTTTAATCCTAAATATTCGCCCATTTTTTGCCAAATAACTTCCTCTCGGAAAGGTTTACGCACGAAATCATCACAACCGGCGGCAATAACCAAGGCGCGATCTTCTTCAAAAGCACTGGCAGTTAGGGCAATTATCACCGTTTTTCCGCGATTATCAGCCTCTAACCGCCGAATTTCCCTGGTTGCTTCGTAACCGTCCTTCACTGGCATTCTCATATCCATCCAGATAAGATGAGGTTGCCATGCTTGCCAAATTGCGATCGCTTCTTGACCATTAGCGGCCTCTTGCACGGACAATCCTAGGGTAGTCAGGAGTTTCAGCAACAGTAAACGGCTTTCCGGTCGATCATCGACGACTAATATGCGATATTTAGGCTGATTTTCGGCTAAAGCGATAACTTTTGCCCTATTGGTTTCGGTTTTAATCTCATTTTCCCCCACCAAACCCACCTGAATATCAAAACTAAAAATACTTCCTTGACCCAGAATACTACTAACTCCGATCGCACCCCCCATCAACTCAACAAATTTTTTACTGATAGGTAAACCCAATCCTGTCCCCTGTTGGGATTTTCGTCCCGTTTCCGTTTGGTTAAAGGGTTGAAATAGCTTATAAATCTCCTCTGGGGCGATTCCTGCGCCTGTATCTTCAATTTCCCAGAGCAATCGCTGATAATCTCCTCTTTTCTCTCCTACTTTTCCCCGGAGAGTCACCCCTCCCGACTCAGTAAACTTCAATCCGTTACCCAAGAGATTGATTAACACCTGTCGCAATTTACTTTCATCAGTACATATATATTGAGGCAGATCGGAGCTGCGATCAAAAATTAAGCTTAAAGCTTTTGCTTGCGCTTGTGAGCGTAGCATTTCGGCAATATTATCTAAAAGAGCGTATAAATCGAAATTACTAGGGTTAAAAACCGTTCTTCCCGCTTCTATCTTCGACATTTCTAGAATATCGTTGATTAACTCTAATAAATGTTCCCCGCTACGATTGACAATTTCCAAATATTGCCGATATTCACTGCTGATGCTGCTATCCCGGGATATTAAGCGAGTAAAACCCAAGATAGCATTAAGAGGAGTGCGTAATTCGTGGCTCATGTTAGCTAGAAACTCACTTTTAGCTTTATTTGCTTTAACTGCCGCTTCTTTAGCCTCTTTTAATCCTTTTTCCGCTTCATATCTACTTTGTGCGATCGCAATTAATTCTCCCACCAACCGCACAAAGGTGACATCTTCCTTTGTCCATTGCTTTTCTGCACTGGCATCCAATCCCAGATAACCCACCGTTACCCCACAACTATCCCACATGGGAACGATTAAGAGACAGGGAGTAGAACTATTAGCGAGAATAGCTCTTTCAGGGATAGCAGTAGCGGGTAAATCGTCTAAAGAGTTCAGTTTAACTGGAATACCGTTTAATAATTGTTCAGAAAACCAGGGAAAGGTTTCCGTCGAGAGATTTTGTGATTGTTCCCTAATCGGGATAACTTGGGGATAGTCGGGGTGACAGTATTCATAAACCATACTCCACTGCTGACGACAGGTGGAATATTGAATAATGTAACAGCGCGCACTCTGGGTAAATTGACAGAGCAGTTCTAGGGTATGATCAATCGCCAAGTGGATATCTTGAGAAATTAGTAATCTTGTCACCCGTGAGAGCAAATTATCGCGATAGGCCTGCATTTCTAGAGCTTTTTCCCGTTTTTTAGACTCTAGTTCCTCAAAATCACTCATAATCAGTTATCAGTTATCAGTTATCAGTTATCAGTTATCAGTTATCAGTTATCAGTTAAAAGGGTTTGGGTGTTGGGGTTTTAGGGTTTGAGGGTATTAGTTGAATTTCCCCATCACCCCGTCTCCCGTCTCCCTAATCAAAAAACAGTAAACTTTTCCCCTATTATGTTCTATAGGAATTTTACCGAATCAATATGCTCAAATTATTAGCTTCTCTCCTTCTCTCCTGCTGTGTAGTCTTGGGTGTTTCTCTGTCACCGGCTGCTGCCATGGGAGTCTATGACCTCCCCATTTTAAGCTCTGGAGCGCCCACTTATGTGGTCGATCCCGTTTCGGCCATTAGTGCCGCTAACGAAGGAAAATTAAATAAAGATCTGAAAAACCTCGCCGAAAAAACCGGACAAGAAGTAAGAATGGTGGTAGTCCGACGCTTGGATTACGGTCAAAAAATTGACAATTTAGCCGATGATATCCTGAGAGAATGGTATCCTAACTCCGAAGATCGTGCCAATCAAACTATCATCGTCCTTGATACTTTAACCAATAAAACTGCTATCCGGGTTGGGGAGGAAGCAAAACCCCTATTAACCGATGCTATTGCTGATAGTATCCTCTCGGAAACTATGGCAGTTCCCCTCAAAGATGGGGGAAAATATAATCAAGCTTTACTCGATGCTAGTCGTCGTCTAACGGCGGTACTTTCTGGAGAAGCGGATCCCGGACCGCCGGAAGTAGCGACAATTAATATCGAAAGTACCTTTACTACCGCAGAAGAAACTGACGATAAAAATGCCACAATTTGGGTGATAGTTTTACTGGTTTTAGCCACAGTAATTCCCATGGTTACCTATTTTTGGTACGCTGGTTTTGGTCGCTAAATTAAATTAATGATCTGGGACTGATACAGCTAAAATACTCTCAGAGATAGCTCAATCCTTAGCCTGTATGAGCAAGATGAAGTAACTTCTAGTAGTAGATTTTAGTTGTGTCAGTTCACCCCATTTGCTTAACATTAATAACTAATGCCTAAAATGGTAAATAAATTACAATCCTATTATCGACAGGAGGAAGGAGCTTACTTAATTGAAATTAAACTTAATCAGTTACAGCAAGTCTTTAATTCTTTGGATCCTTCGCCATTTTTAGATAGAGATTTAGACGATAACGCCGAAAATTATATTATTAACTCTGTGGATGAATTTCCCCTCAATACCACCCTTAAATTAGTCTTTTATCTCCCCAGTCAAGAACAGAATAACGCCCGAAATCTGTTACCCTCAGCTTTACATAATTATTTTGACTATCGCCAACAGGGAGAACAAAGAAAATTACGCACAATTTGGCGACAGGGACGCATATCTTTAATAATTGGTCTCTCCTTTCTTTTTGTTTGTTTGAGTCTCAGCGAATTAATTAGTCGTTTTGGCACCGATACATTTATTCACTTCTTAGAAGAAGGATTATTAATTAGTGGTTGGGTAGCCCTCTGGCGACCTTTAGAAATTTTTCTTTACGAATGGTGGCCCGTCAGTTATCAACAAAAGATTTTTGCTAAACTAGCCTACATCCCCATTGAAATCCGTCCATTAGAGGAACCATCCACCCCAGACTCTTTTCGATAGATATAATCCTGCCGATGGCTTGTCTTCAAAGTTACAAAGCTTTTAGTTGAGGCGGTTTATAATAAAAGTAACTCTGTACAAAGCTTATCGGTTTTCAGCTTGGCTATTACTTTATCCTCAAACTTTTAACTAAGTAGGGTTTGCTGAATAAATCTAAAAACCTTGTTGGATAAGGCTTTTAGACTTTTTTTCCCTGAAAAAGTCCCTACCATTGGAGTGATTGGGGGGAAAATTTAGGGATTTTTTCCCTGAAAATTAGGTAATTGACCACCTGAAAATGGGTAAAACCCCACACCCCACACCCCACACCCTGCCCCCACGAAAAACTTTTTCAGCAGCCCCTAAGTAGTCGGGCCTAAATTTTTTCAGTCTGGCGATTATTGGCGTTTCATCTCTACCAATCCTGACAAAATTTCATCTAGATAGGAGGAATAATGTTAATCCATGTTGGTTATGAATTTGGCTTTGATGCCCCTTTACCCCTAGTCATGTTGTTAAAACTTTATCTACACCCCTCAATTTTAGATCAAGTTAGACAATCGGAGAAGTTGCAGGTGCAACCAGCAACAAAAATAGAAGAATTTTTAGATAGCTTCGGTAATCGAACCAGTCGTCTAATTTTACCCGCCGGACAGATCCGCGTTCACAATGAAGCGGTTATCGAAAATGAATGGAAACCCGATATTGTTAATTGGAATGCCCAAGAAATTCCCTTAACAGAGTTACCAACCCAAGTTTTTCCCTACCTAATGAGTAGCCGTTATTGTGAAGTGGATTTGCTTTCGGAAATTGCCTGGGAACTTTTCGGACAAACTCCTCCCGGTTGGGCAAGGGTACAAGCGGTTTGTGATTGGGTTCATAGTCACATTCGTTTTGGTTACGAATACGCACGGGTGACAAAAACCGCCTATGATGTCTATCGGGAAAGAAAGGGGGTTTGTCGCGATTTTAACCATCTAGCTTTGACTTTTTGCCGTTGCCTAAATATTCCTGCTCGTTATGCCTCTGGCTATCTCGGAGATATCGGTATTTCTCCCCAACCTCTACCGATGGATTTTAGTGCTTGGTTTGAAGTCTATTTAGACCATCAATGGTACACTTTCGATGCTCGTCATAACACCCCCAGAATCGGGCGAATTTTAATGACTCGCGGCTTAGATGCCGTCGATGCTGCCCTAACAACTTCTTTTGGTCAAGTAAATTTAACAAAATTTAAGGTATGGACGAGCGATGTTTCCCATCTCTAGGTTTAATCAGAGTATTTATTACAGCCTTTTTGATCAAATCGGGGCTAAATAATTCCTCCCTCGGTTCCTCTGATAAATCACAATTAAGCATAATCTCTTAAAACGTAGCCTACTCCTCGCACTGTCTGGATCAAACGTTTAGGATTAGCAGACTCCAACTTAACCCGTAAGGCACGAATATACACTTCAATAATATTAGAATCGCCCATAAAATCGTAACCCCAAACGGTTTCGAGAATTTGCTCGCGAGTGAGTACCTGCCGGGGATGACGTAAGATAAACTCTAATAAGTCAAACTCTTTAGCCGTTAATTCAATCAATTGACTATCTCGATACACTTCCCGAGCAAGACAATTCAAGGTCAAATCTTCAAAAGTAAATATATTTAAATCTTGGGCATGGGTGCGACGTAAACGAGCTTTCACCCGAGCTAAGAGTTCTTCCATGCTAAAAGGTTTAGTAACATAATCATCGGCTCCGGCATTTAAGCCCGTCACTCGATCGGGGATTTCATCTTTAGCTGTTAAAATAATAATCGGTGCTTCCATCCCGGTTTTTCGCAGTCGTAAACATAAATCTAATCCAGAAATAACCGGCAGCATCCAATCTAAAATTAACAAATCTGGTGAAGAATCCCTAGCGATTTTCAGTCCATCCATGCCATTAGAAGCAATAGTAACTTGATAGCCTTCCAAATGAAGTTCTGTGGCGATAAATTCGGCGAGCTTGGGATCATCTTCCACGAGAAGAATATGGTCGTTCATAACTGCGGTTGCCAGAGAGGTAGAATGATAGTAAAGGTACTGCCTTGACCGGGTTGAGAGCGGAGAGTGATGCGACCCTCCATTCCTTCAATTAGACTTTTAGCGATCGCTAAACCCAAACCCGTACCGTCTCGCGAGCGAGTCATCGACTCATCAACCCGATAAAACCGTTCAAAAATGCGATTTTGATGGGAGAGAGAGATACCGATTCCCCGATCGCGTACATGGATAAGAGCCGAATTAGCCTGCTTTTCTAAGATCAGATCGACCGGTTGCTCGGGGGTAGAATACTTGATCGCATTATCGAGCAAATTGATTAAAACTTGCTGTAATCGATCTTGGTCGCCACAAATTACCACATCTTCATTGGTTAATAATAAAGTCATCTTGCGATCGCTAACTTTTTGACTCATCGCCGCCACTTCTGTCAGCAAAGTATTGAGAATAATAGGATGGGAGCGAAAATGGAGATGACCGCTATCGGCACGGGCGAGATCGAGCAAATCTTGTAACATCCGGATAATTCTCTCGGTTTCTGACGTGGCTGTTTCCAGAGCTTGCTGTTGGTAGGGATTTAAATTAGTGCTGCGTCGCTGGAGACTTTGTAAATAACCGATCACGACTGTTAGAGGGGTACGCAGTTCATGGGAAACATTGCCGACAAACTGACGTTGCTGTTCCCAAGCTCCCGATAATCGCCACAACATCTGATTAAAAGCGGTAGCTAGTCCTAAAATTTCATCTGGCGCTTGTTCGAGTTGCAATTTCGCCCCGCTTAAATCATCGGCAGAAACGGCACTAGCAATTTGACTCATGCGGGTCAGCGGCAACATAGCCTGACGAATCCGTTGGGAAATTAAGACAATTAAGCTCAATAGGACGAGAATACTCAGCCAAAATAAGCCCCATAACCCCGCCTGATATTTCTGGTGATCGGCCGTGATATCTTGGGATAGATACAATTTCCCCGACAGTTGACCCTTGATAGTCAGAGGAGTGCCACATAAAACAATATCGCGTCCATCAAAGTGAATAATTTGGGGTGCATCGGGTACTCTGGTTAGGGATGCCGCCGCACGCATCTCGGTGACATTGCCATCGACTCCAGGAGACTGTCCCAACAGTTGTCCATCGGAGTTTTTAACCCAGATGACTAACCCCGCAGTGGAGACTCGATCAATGGTTTTTTCTAATCCCGTAGTCAGGGTTCCCATCTGAGCGTACATTTCCAACTGTTCAGGAAAACGCTTGGCGATATATTCTAGAGTTTGTTTATGGGCAGCGACTAAATTCTGCTCCATTTGCCAACCGGCCCAAATGGCTACGCTACCAAGTCCGATAATCGAGATGGTCAATAGTTCTAAGGTTAAGCGAAACTGAAGCGAGCTAGTAGAAACAGGTTTACTGGGCAAAAATTGCCCAAAAATGCCGACAAGGCGAGGTAGCTTCATGGGTGTATGGTTAGTGATCAAAAATAGGGAGATTTAAAAATTTTTCGCCGTACCTTGTCCTGGATCGAACTCGAAACGCTGACTATAGTTAGTTTCACCGTACAGGTTAAAGCTCAGGGTTGGCTCATCTCCGATCGCTTCTACATGGTGAATAGCAGCTGGCATTAAGCAGAGAATATCACCCGGGACGAGTAGGCGATCGCCGACTTTTCTGATCTGATCCGGTAATTCGGGGGTGGGGGAACGTTGCCAGAAGCTGTTTTTTTCCTGTCCCTTTAACAAAGCTACTACCCCCCAACAACCATGATTATGAATCGGGGAAGTGCTACCCACAGACCAAGCGACCAGTTGTACTGTCAGGGGAAAAAATGGCTCATCGTAGAGGGTTAATACCTCCCAACCGGTTTCGGGATTGGGTTCTAGACTAAGAATATCTAACCAGGGTGAATTGTTTAAGAGTTGGCGAACTAGAATCCGAATTGCTTCTAATCGTGAGCGATCATCGCTAATCTGGGTTAAGGTATCTTCGAGATCGGATAAAAAGCGATAGAGCCAGTAGGGATGGGATAATTCGGAGTTTGTGGGGGTTATTTCGTAGGCCGAGCATTGCCCATGATTATCCACCAACCAGTCGTTTCCTGTCATAGTTGCGAAATAATGGTTTAAATTAGCATATTAGGGCGAAAAGTTGTCTTTTAGCCGCAATTAACGGGTTTCTTCTTGATTTTATCAGCAAGATTTCGGGAAAAGATGATCCCTTCGTGATCGGTAGATGAATTTTTGCTGAAAAGATGGAAGGACGATTCTCCTGGATGGATGAGGGCAATTGCCAGTTAAAGTCAGATTTTTTATCTATTATCTATCTGGTCTTCATCTGAGACTCAGGTTTCTAGAATTTAATCTTAACTGTCAGCTACACTGGTTTCCTCCGGTGGCAAGCTGGATTCTTCCGGGGTAATACCCTTGACTTACCAAAAAATCTCTAATCTTAATTGGAAAATTTAACTCATGCGTAAACCATCAGCGTTATTATGGCTCGGTCTTTGTCTTAGTAGTTTAGCGGTTACGGTTTCCCTGGTGGCCGGAACATCGGCGAAAACCTTGACTAATTCTGATTCAGTGGTCAGTAAAGGTACTTTTAGTATTGCCCAAGCTAATCCCTGTGCCTCGAAAAATCCCTGCGCTGGCACTGATCCCTGTGCCTCGAAAAATCCCTGCGCTGCTAAACAGGGTAATGTGGGCGGTCCCTTAGCGCGACAATTGCAAGGAAAACCAGTGGTTGTCGATATCTATGCTAGTTGGTGTCCTGCCTGTAAAAATGTTGCACCCACTCTTTCCCAACTTAAAAAAGATTACGCGGGTAAAGCTAATTTTATCGTCTTAGATGTCAGCGATCGCTCGAAAGCGGCCCAATCGGCCCGCAAAGCCCAAGAATTGGGTCTAGGTCGTTTTTTTGAGGCGAATAAGTCCCAAACTGGCATGATTGCGATTATTGATCCCGCTACGGGCAGTATTTTGGCACAATACCGGAATAATGCCGATAAATCCGCCTATTCCTCCGTACTGAACTCGGCTATTAATAAAAAATAGTCGAAGATTGCCCAGCTTGGGGAGTACCAGCGATCGCCAAGGACTCCCAGGGCAACTTTATTTTTTGGATCATCTCAGGAGAATTTTATGCGACGAGTATCGGAATCAGTCAAGGGTTTGAAACCCGACAAAAAAGCGAAAATATCGAAAAAATTATTATTTTATCTGGTTTTAGGGCTTCTAGCTCTTATTTTAGTCCTTACTATCGGACCAATTATCGGCCATCCTCTGGAAAGAGCAATCTCGATCATCGAAAATAGCTATCAGCAATGGTTAGATCGACAAGATACAAACAATCCTCTAGTTTTACTGCCCCTAGCTTTTTTGGGTGGCGTAATTGCCAGCATATCTCCCTGTATTCTGGCACTATTGCCCGTTAACCTCAGCTATATCGGCACCCTGAAAATAGAATCTCGTTGGGATGCCTTCAGCAAAGCAGGTTTATTTGTCCTAGGAGCGGTGACAATTTTAAGTCTTTTTGGTTTAGTTTCTTCCTTTGCCGGGACGGTAATGGTGGAGTACCGAGGTTATATTAATATTGTTGTCGGTTTGATTATGGCGGTCATGGGTCTGTGGTTATTGGGAGTAATTAAGCTACCTTTACCGCAAATGAACTTAAATCTCCCCCAAGCAGGCCCCTACGGAGTCGGATTAACTTTTGCTCTTGTTAGCTCTCCCTGTGCTAGTCCTGTCCTCTTTGCTGTTTTGGCCGCCGCTGCCGCTACTGGTTCTCAAGTCCTCGGCACCCTGACCATGGTTAGTTATGCTCTTGGTTATACGATTCTCATTTTCTTGGCCAGTTTATTTACTGGTCTAGCCAAACAAAGCCGGAATTTATTGCAACATTCCGAGACGATTATCCGTTTAGGTAGCGTGGCACTGATGGCGACGGGAGCCTATTATTTAGTTACTGGTACTCAGTGGTTTATGGGCAGCTAAGATGGTAACTCTAGAGGGGGAATGCCAAAAAAGCCGCCAGATAAAATTTATTTTTCTACCTTAACCCGTTGAGTAACGACAACAATCCCATCTCCTTGAATTAAAATCGCCGATAACCAACGATTTTCTGGTGTTGCCGGCGCTTTTACCCGCTTAAATAAACCGCCGGACTGTAATAATTCCAATTCTAGGGGATTTGTATTAATATAGCGCTCAATATCTACTTTCTCATCGATCGCCGCTCCAGCCAATAAATCATCCCCTAAAGGTTCGCGAACAATCACATCAAAATCAAATTCTTCACCCACTTTCACCCTTTCGGGAATTCTCACTTGAATACTGGGGGGATTTTTGCCAGTATTTAACTCAACTCTCTCGCTTAAAATCTCCTGATAAACCAGTTTATTACCCTGAAATTGTTGACGAGAACGAATCGTGGCATTCATTCCCACCACTCGTCCCTGCACCTTTCCCGTCCCAGTAATTTTAGTAATTGTATTGGCCGTTAACTTGTCCCCGGAACGACTCCAAGATTCGAGGGTTGTGGTGTATTGTAGATTGTTATAACGTTCCCAAAAATGAGTTAAAGCTTTTTGAGTTTTTTCGTAGGTCAAACCATCGGAATTAGTAAATTTCGGACTATAAAACTCCATCAATTGCTTGAGATCCCGCTCATTAGCGGCCGTTTCGATTTTGGAGATAAGGGTTTTTAAATTAGCCGGAGCAGTTTCTGGCTTTTCGGCCCGCAGACCGGTGGCAAGGGTCAAAGTTAACCCCAAACCTAACAGCAACGATAGGGAAAAATTGAGGGATTGACGAAAAAATTTATTGGGAATCGTGTTCAAGTTACGCATTAGTGATAGTTTGTGTAAGGATCGATAACTATGGTAGATTATTTCATTCTAGGGCTGAATTTACCCTCTCTCGAATTATGGCACGCACTCCAACCCGTCTCCTGATTGCCGCTAGTGGTACTGGTGGTCATTTATTTCCCGCTTTGGCCCTGGCCGAGCGTTTGCCGGATTACGAGATTGAATGGTTAGGAGTTCCAGACCGTCTGGAACAGTCCTTAGTTCCAAAAACCTATCCCCTGCACAGCATCCCGATTGAGGGATTTCAAACCCGTTTCGGGTTAAAAACTCTCAAGATTCTGTTCGGTCAACTGCGGGCCATTTGGCAAGTGCGTAATTTAATCAAAAAACGTCAGATAGCGGCAGTTTTTACCACCGGGGGTTATATTGCAGGCCCGACCATTTTAGCGGCTCGTTTAGCCAATATTCCTGTCATCCTACACGAATCTAACTACATACCGGGCAAAGTCACGAAAGTTCTCGGTCGCTGGTGCGATACGGTTGCCCTCGGTTTTCAGGGAACCGCCAGCTATTTACCCGGCACTCGCACCACTTGGGTTAGTACGCCTGTACGAGAGCAGTTTCTCATTCCCCAGTCCCTAGATTTACCGATTCCAGAGGATGCTTTTTTAATTGTCGTTGCCGGTGGTTCTCAAGGGGCCGTGGCTCTTAATCAAATTGTCCGGCAAAGCGCTCCCCAATGGTTAGAAAAAGGCATTTATATCGTGCATCTCACGGGAGAAAACGACCCCGAAGCGGATAGTTTGCGCCATTCTAACTATTTTTCCCGGCCTTTTTACGACAATATGGCGGGATTATGGCAAAGAGCTAATCTGGCTATCAGTCGCTCCGGTGCCGGCACTTTAACAGAATTAGCGATCACTTGTACGCCTTCGATTTTAATTCCCTATCCTTTTGCTGCCGAAGACCATCAGTTCTACAATGCCAAAGTTTTCGCCGAAGCTCAAGCCGCTTATCTTTATCGTCAAAATGAGTTAACTGCTCAGTTTTTAGGCGAATTAGTCCTCGATTTATGGTCTAATCCCGAAAAATTGGCCGCCATGGCTCAACAAGCTTCTCATCTAGCTATTAGTGATAGTGCCGATTTATTAGCCGATTTGTTGAGAAGAAAGAGTCAAAAAGATAGTTTTTGAAACAAATCAGCCACGGGAAAAGTGAACCCCGGAACCACATCTTCCCCCTCCAAAAAATCTCCTGATGTTAATAATCCCTGCGGTTCGTACCCGCAACGATAAACTAAAACATAGTGTTGACCTGGACTGATAACCCAGAGCAAACGAGTCCCATTGGCAAAATATTCGGCAATTTTGTCCTCGATTTCTGCCACTGTATTCCCTGGAGAGAGAATTTCTACCACTAAATCTGGCCCACCTTCTAAAAAACCCGTCGGCAATTCTTCCAATTCTTGCAGACGTTCCTTGGCAAAAAAGGCTATATCAGGAGAACGTTTATTGCCATTTTTCATGGTAAAAGCAGTGCTGGAGTCTAATAATACCCCTAGTTTTCGAGATGTTACTAAAGCGAATAAAGCAGCACTTAAAATAATGGCAATATAACCGTGTAAAGCACCAGAATTACCCAGATTAATTAACTCTCCCTTGACCAATTCGTAACGATTACCATCGTCAGGTAACGCCATAAACTCTGCATCAGTCCATACTTTTGTCTCTGGATTTTTAATCACATTAGTTTCTCGAATAGACATAACTTATCCTCGGTAAATATTCACAAGTAAAACCCTTAAAGAATTTCCTGTAACATCCGATTGGCCTGGGAAGCGTAACCACCACCAAATAAATTAAAGTGATTGAGAATGTGGTAGAGATTGTAAAGAGTTTTGCGCTTTTGATAACCGGCATCGAGGGGGAAAACATCGTTATAACCCCGATAAAAAGCCGCCGGAAAACCGCCAAAAAGTTCCGTCATGGCTAAATCTACCTCCCGGTCTCCCCAATAGGTGGCAGGGTCTAAAATTACTGGTTCCCCATCGACGGTAATTGCCGCATTTCCCGACCACAAATCACCGTGGACGAGGGAGGGATGGGGTTGATGCTGACTCAAAATCTCGCTAATAGCGGGAATAACTTGATCCTCGTCGGGAAAATTGCCGCCGCGCTCCTTTGCAAGTCTTAATTGATAGCCAATACGCTGATGAGCGAAAAAATCCGCCCAATTGTTACTAATGGTATTAATCTGGGGAGTAGAACCAATGGTATTATTACAATGCCAACCAAAGCGATCGGATAAAGAAACTTGATGTAAATGAGCTAAATTTTGCCCCATTTTTTCCCAGCTTTGACTATCGCCACCACCGAATTCTAGCCACTCTAGCACTAAATAACTAGATTTATCGGCAATTCCCCAACAAATTGGCTCTGGAACCCTGATAGTCTTGGTGGCGTGAATTTGCTTTAATCCTAAAGCTTCGGCTGCAAACATGGCCTCTTGGTTCGCTTGGTTAATCTTAACGAAATAAATTAAACCATTGCCACTAACGGCATAACCCTGATTGATACAGCCACCACTAACGGGACGACTTTTCTCGATTTCAAAGGGTTTTTCCGTGGTTTGGGCAATATGTCGAGCAATTTGAGTCCACATAGGTTATCAGTTATCAGTTATCAGTTATCAGTTGTAAGTTATCAGTTGTAAGTTTTAAGTTATCAGTTATCAGATGTAAGTTATCAGATGTAAGTTTTAAGTTAATTAGTTATTGATTTATTTATTTATCTTCATCTTTATCCCTGATTACTGTTCACTGATTACTGTTCACTGATTACTGATTACTGATTACTGAATTGGTCTCACCACCACCACACCGTAAGCGTGGGGATTTAAATACTCTTGACAGGCATTTTGAATATCCTCTAAAGTGAGGGCTTCAATGTGTTGGGGATAACAAAAAGCTGGTTGTAAATCACCGATCTGAGTATGATAATAACCGTAAAGGTTGGCCCGATCGCTCGGTCTTTCATTGCTAAAAATAAACCGATTGGCCACTTGGGTTTTAACTCGTTCCAGTTCAGAAACTGTCACAGCTTCCTGTTGAATTCGTCCAATCTGTGCTACCACCTCTCTCTCCACTTGCTCGATATTTTCCGAGGCTAATTGGGCCGACACGGAAAACACCCCTTGCACTGCTTGGGACATATTACTGGCAGTTATTTGGGAAACTAAGGCCTTTTCTTGGCGCAGAGACTGAAATAATCGCGATACCTTGCCCTGACCGAGAATAGCCGCTAAAACATCGAGAGGATAGGTTTTTTCTAAGTCTCTCAACCCCGGCACTTTCCAAAATAGGATTAAGCGGGCCTGCTGCAAATTTTCATCCTCGTATTCTTGACGGATAATCTCGTTAAAGGGAGCTTCGGGCTGTAGATTAGCGATAGGATGGGAAATAAGCCCAGAATTGCCCTTACTGCCTAAAGTATCTAGAGAATCGCTCACAATAGCCATTAAATCATCTACAGGTAAATTACCCACCACCGCCACCGTCATCCATTCGGGACGATACCAAGTCCGATGAAAATCGCGCATTTGTTGAGCAGTAAGATTTTCAATCACTGCCATCGGACCCAACACCGGACGACGATAGGGTAAAACTTGAAAACAAGTCTCCATGGTGCGATAAAAAGTGCGACGACGGGGATTATCCTGAGAACGACGAATTTCCTCTAAAATAACCTGTCTTTCCCGCTCAAAAGCTTCATCAGGGATTAAAGCGTCTAAAACCACTTCTAGCTGCAGCGGGGCCAGATGGGCGAAGTCCTGCGGGGCAGTGGTAATGTAATAATGGGTGTATTCTTGGCTAGTAGCGGCATTAGTCACCGCTCCCCTCGATTCGATCGCCCGTTCAAATTCACCACTGTCTAAGTTACGGGTTCCCTTAAAAACCATGTGTTCAAGAAAATGAGCCATCCCATTGATCTGATCCGATTCTAAGGCCGAGCCGACCTGCAGCCAAACATTGAGGTTAACCGCTTCTACCGGTTGACTTTCGGCAATAATCGTTAAACCATTAGCAAGACGGTGCAGAATCGGAGTGTTAAGTGTGGCAGGTTTCCCTAGGATAGCCGTCATTCTTTATTAGTCCTCGGTAATCACTCTGGCAAAGATTGTCCCTTTTCTCTATTGTAGTCCCAGACTTTCAGAGCGCAAACAAGATCAGGTGTTGGGTGTTAGGATTCAGGAGGCAATAGGCAATAGGCAATGGGCAATGGGCCGCTTTATCCTCCCCACACCCCACACCCCACACCCCACACCCCACACCCCACACCCCACTTCCCACTTCCCCTCTTGCCTCTGAGAAAAAAAAATGCTACGATAAAACTAAATCGGGCTTCTACGTTGGTGACTGCCTTTCAAGTTTTTTGATCTATGCTTGATTGTGATAAGGGAGCAAATAACCAATCCGTGTGGTAGTAAACCGAGCTTGTACTCGGAAACAGAAACGCGGAATATAAGTTCCCACCTGGTTAACCCAGGTCATAAACTTAGGTAAAACGGCGTAGCGGTCTTTTCAAGTTTTTCGAGCATATATAGGCCAAATTATGGGGAGATTTCCTGTACTTCCTTAGTTTTGCCCTCTTGGTTGGTCAAAAAAGCCAGTATCTATATTTTTTTCTAGGGTAAAGACTGCTATTTTCGGTAACGCTTGTCACCGCTAAATTGTGACAATCCGGACTACACTAGGGAGAAATTTATGAATTATTGTTAAGCAATGACTGAAAAACAGCCAAGAGTTGTTATCATAGGCGGCGGATTTGCGGGTTTATACACGGCCAAAGCCCTAAAAAACGCCCCCGTTCATGTTACCCTCATCGATAAGCGAAATTTCCATCTTTTTCAGCCCCTCCTCTATCAAGTCGCTACTGGGGCGCTATCTCCGGCCGATATCTCCTCACCTTTGCGCTTAATCCTACGGGGTCATGACAATACAGATATTCTCCTCGATCATGCCATAGATATAGATCCAGTCAAGGGAGAAGTGATCTTGGAAGATCACCCACCGATCGCCTACGATCAATTAGTTATTGCCACGGGAGTCAGTCATCACTATTTTGGCAATGAACAATGGCAGCCCTACGCTCCAGGGTTAAAAACCATTGAAGATGCAGTAGAAATGCGTCGTCGCATCTATCTTGCTTTCGAGAAGGCCGAGAAAGAAATCGATGCCGAAAAGCGGCAAGCTTTATTAACTTTTGTTATTGTCGGTGGTGGACCGACGGGGGTAGAATTAGCAGGAGCGATCGCAGAAATTGCCCACGGTGCGCTTAGGTCTGATTTTCACCAGATTAACCCCACAGAAGCGAAAATTTTGCTTTTAGAAGGGATGGAGCGGGTATTACCTCCCTATGCGCCCGATTTATCCGCTAAAGCTGCCGCTTCTCTCATAAAATTAGGGGTGACAGTGCAAACTAACAGCATCGTTACCAATATTGTTGAAGGTTGTGTCACCGTCCGTCAGGGAGAAAAAACCACAGAAATCGCGGCCGAGACAATTTTATGGGCAGCGGGGGTAAAAGCATCGAGAATGGGGCGAATTTTGGCCGAAAGAACCGGGGTAAATCTCGATCGCGTCGGACGGGTAATCGTTGAACCCGATTTAAGTATCGCCGGTTATGCCAATATTTTTGTGATCGGGGATCTGGCTAATTTTGCCCATCAGGGAGATAAACCTTTACCCGGAATTGCCCCCGTGGCCATGCAGGAGGGCGAATATCTGGCTAATTTATTAATTTCTCGCCTAAAAGGGCAAAGTATTAAACCTTTTCATTATATCGATCGAGGTAGTCTGGCAGTGATCGGCCAAAATGCGGCCGTGGTTGATTTGGGATTTGTCAAGTTTTCTGGGTTTATCGCTTGGTTAGTCTGGGTTTGGGCTCATATTTACTATCTGATCGAATTTGATAATAAATTAGTGGTGATGGTGCAATGGGGTTGGAATTATTTTACCCGCGGTCGTGGTGCTCGTTTGATTACGGGAGAGGGGCAGAATTTAGCCTCGGGACAATTGCCGCAAAATAACAGCCAAAATAATAATAATCTGGCCGTTTCTAACCAGACGGAAACTCTCTCTCCACCGATTGTGAAAGTGTGAAAAAATAGCCGTGATTATCTAGTTATCAGTTAGCAGGTAAGAACAATCGATCATGAAAATAGAACATCCTAACAGTCTAGAAATTACCCCAGAGGAAAGCCAAGAATTAGAATATTTACGAGTTACAATTGAACGAGCGATCCAAGATGGTGTGATCACAAGAATAGAATTTGAATCGATTAAAACAATCATGTTTTCTAATAAGAAAAATAATCCCGACCAAATCCTCCGGCAAGTGACACTCTATCGCCATTTAGTCGTTGAAAAAATGAATAATGGCGAACTAATTTTTGAATCTCCCCAATAGGGCGAAATTCCTTTTTTAGCTATTTAGTACAAATGCTCAAACTTTCTTTCCCTTCTTCCCACTCCCCACTATCCTATACCTTTTAAACGGGATTTAGTAAGTAGCTAGACACAATTAATTAGGGCTTGCGGCAAAAAGTACGGGCGAAGCATTCGGATAGAAAATCTACGATTTCACCGATAGGTTATGCCCAAATGCTTCGCCCCTACAGGACTCGGGCTGATGAAGACGCAAGGTTTTTAACGACAATTCTCTCAAAATCTTGCACCTGTTTCGCGAGAAAAGCCATAAAACTCTTACGTTGCCTACATTTCACATTTATTCAGCAAGCCCTAATTATACATATCTAAACACCTCTTGCCTTTTGCCTCCGGCCTTTATTAGCTTATTCTTTTTTGTCGCTACCCGGAAAAGCTCGACCTTGAATATTTTCTAAAGCTGAAACTGCCGCCCTGGAACCGGCGATAATATCCCGTTCTTCTCCCCCTAAATATAAGCGGCCAAAACTGCCCACGGAAGTAACGTGTAGGATATTAATTAAAGCAGCTTTTTCGGCCTGATTAGCGGCTAGGGAAGCGTAGGCGGCCGGTTGCACTTCTAAAACGTATAAAGTCTGTCCTGCCATTAACATCATACCCCGAGAACTACGGTTAATTAATTGGGCTTGGTAAGCGTCAATGTTGCGAATAATTTGGCTAGAGACAATTTGCGGTTTCAGACAATCGCGCTGACTAACGCCTAAATACTGCAAAATTGCCTGGCCGGCCGCCCTGACCTCTCCCTGACTGCTAGAATGGAGTTCTAAGAGTCCGTAGAGTCGTTCTACGAATAGAACCCCCGGACGAACCACGGCGGATTTGAGGGCAATATCGGTGATGCGATTAATCTCGATGCCGGGGGAAATTTCAATCCAGAGGGAAGCATCCCCGGGTAAGGGTAAAAATCCTTGGGCGACTGTACCGATGTAAGCGGCGTGTTGAAGCTGTAAATTGTCAAGATAAACGTAACTGCGAAGTTCTACACCCAAGCTAATTTCTCCCTCTTTCTGTCCTCTAGCCAATCCCCATGCAAACCCCGGAGCGACGATTAATCAATCCTTAATTAGGGCTTAGGCATTACCATCTTTCACTATAGTATAGAATTGGTGGCCTTTAAATTTGCCTGATAGAAAGGGTAAAAAACTATAATTATGGGGACAAACTCAGGGAAAAACCAGCATGACGATTCTTTTAGGGGGAGATATCGGGGGAACTAAAACAATCCTGCGTTTAGTGGATTGCCAAAACTCATCGGATAGTCCCCAACCCCTGCTAACTACTCTCGATCAAGAAATTTATCCCAGTGAACAATACCCCGATCTGGTGCCGATCGTCCGGCAGTTTTTGGCCCGACAAACCACTATTCCCCCAGTGACAAAAGCTTGTTTCGGTATTGCAGGTCCGGTGGTTAACAATAGTTCCGAATTGACTAATTTAAGTTGGTCTCTAACTGGCGATCGCCTAAGCCGTGAGCTGCAGATTGAGCGAGTAAAATTGATTAATGATTTTGCGGCGATCGGTTATGGGGTGTTAGGATTAGCCCCAGAGGAGCTGCACAATCTACAGTCGGCCCCGACGGTACCGGATGCCCCGATTGCGGTTATCGGTGCGGGGACGGGGTTAGGAGAGGGTTTTTTGATTCCCGTCTCGAAGGGTAAATATCGGGTCTTTGCTACTGAGGGATCCCACGCCGATTTTGCCCCTCGATCGAGTTTAGAATATCAACTATTAAATTATCTCTTGGAACTCTATAATATCGAGCGAATTTCGGTGGAGCGAGTGGTTTCTGGTCCTGGAATCACTTCTATCTATCGATTTCTCCACGATAGTAACTATAGTCAGTCATCACCGGCCATGGCGGAAATTTACCGCACTTGGTTAGCAGAAATGGATAAACCGCAAAAAACCGTCGATTTAGCGGCTGAAATCGCCAGTTTTGCCCAAGATAACTCGGATCATCTCTGTTATCAAACCATGAAAATCTTTGTCGAGGCCTACGGTGCGGAAGCGGGCAATTTAGCCCTGAAGTTGCTTCCCTACGGAGGATTATACATCGCGGGAGGGATTGCGGCCAAAAATCTTCCCCTAATGACCGAGGGTAGCTTTATGAAGGCTTTTCGGGCTAAAGGTCGGATGACGGAGCTATTAAGCAATATTCCCGTCCATATCGTTCTTAATGCTCAAGTGGGACTGATGGGGGCGGTTTACTGTGCTAGTCAGCTATGAGGGAGGGTTTAGTGGAGATGGCTAGGGATTATTTTCAGGTGGTGATTCGGTAGTAGTGATGGAGGCTTAATCCTTTCCTTTGCTGTGCATTAGAACTCTTGCAAATTAATTATATGTTATGATGGTAGGCTAACTAATTTTTTGGGAAAATTAGCCAATTAGTGCATTTTTTCTGAATGAAAACCTGAAGTTTTACTTTTAACTCAAAACTCTTTATATATGCTTTAATTTGGTTATCAAAACCTCTTTATTTAAGCTGCAGAAACCATCTCAATTTTTATTATTGAGAATAAATTATCCTTGACTGGATTAATGTTTGGCAACTTTTAAGAAGTTGCTATAACTATTCCTAACTCATAGTTATAAATAGTCGTCAAAAAGTTAATTTTTAAACTATATCTTCGACGACAATTCCGATATTTACGCGATAATATTTTCAAAATTTTGAGTTTACTATTTATAGGTTAAATGATAATCCTTTCTTTGGTTAAAGCATTGTTATACTCCTTTTATAACTCTGTTAATTTTCTATTTTTCGGTTTCTTTTTCAGTGCATAACTATTACTATGTTATGCATCTATTCCCTGATAATCATTGTCTTCTCTGCTGGGAGTTAAAGGATGAAACCGAACTCGACTTTTTTAAAATAAACTAAAATCGTGACCTCTAGCTTTCCCACAACAGACACAGATAATTTCCTCGGTATTTTTATCAGCTACTAATTGAGATTTTAAAGTATGATAACCTCTTTTACCACCAAAAAAAATTTTCTGTTTCTTTTTGGGGAGTTCCCTGGGAGTTTCCGTTACATCCATTACCGTTATGACCGGTATCTCTGCTTGATTTAGTAGAGCTTTTTTTCCTTTTAAACGGAAGTTTCCCGATTGTAAAAGCATTTTTTCCGTCTTATTTACAATCCTAACTTTATACCAAATAGGAACTGGAGATACTGCCTAGGTCGGGGATGTAAGACCAAAAACTGGGTGTAAGTCGGTTTTGAGGCAATCCCCCGTGACATAGGAAGTAGTTCACCTTGACTGGAATGTATAACACCCATTTCCTCCTACAGATACCTAGAGAGCGTTTCTGCTCAAATCGACGATCGACTCCTCCCTGACCATTAAGATAGCTGTTATCAGTAATTATCGGAAAATAAATTTCCATACCTTATTTCCTCGTGGCACAATAGAGACAAAGTATAAAAAACTTAACAATAAGGAGGGGTTCGATGGTTGCTACACCAGTCAAAACAAAACGTCTCACTGTGCAGGTGGCCGATCTCACCGCAGACATCACCGCTATTCGTTCCCTCGATTGGGATCGCGATCGCTTCGATATTGAATTCGGATTACAAAACGGTACGACTTATAACTCCTATCTGATTCGTGGGGAAAAAATCGCCCTTGTGGATACCTCTCACGAAAAATTCCGTCAACTATATTTTGATAGTCTCAACGGATTAATTAACCCCCAAGAAATCGATTATTTAATTATCAGTCATACTGAACCTGATCACAGTGGTTTAGTCAAAGATCTGCTGCAACTCGCTCCCAATATTACCGTCGTTGGGTCGAAAGTGGCAATTCAGTTTTTAGAGAATTTAGTTCATCATCCCTTTCAACGTCAACTGGTCAAAAATGGCGATCAGTTAGACCTAGGCAATGGTCACATTCTCGAATTTGTTAACGCTCCTAATTTACACTGGCCCGATACTATTTTTACCTACGATCACGGTTCGGGAATTTTATTTACCTGTGATGCCTTCGGAATGCACTATTGTTCCGATGATCTTTACGATGAGCAATTAAGTGCTATTGAACCAGATTATCGCTTCTATTATGAATGTTTAATGGCTCCTAATGCTCGCTCGGTACTAGCGGCGATGAAACGGATGGAACCTCTAGGTAATATTAATCTCGTGGCTAATGGTCACGGACCAGTATTAAAATATAATGTTACTGAATTATTGACCCATTATCGTGATTGGAGTCAGGCACAAACAAAGGCAGAAAAAACCGTCGCTGTTTTCTACATTGCCGATTATGGTTATAGCGATCGCCTCTGTCAATCGATTGCCAAAGGTATTACTAAAACTGGTTTGGTTGTAGAAACTTTAGACCTGAAATCCGCCGATCCCCAAGAGGTAAAAGAATTAGCTTCTTCTGCGGTGGGAATCGTCATCGGTACTCCCCCCGTTTCTGGTATTCATGCCCAAGAAATTACGGGTAATCTAGGCACAATTCTCGCCTCGGTTAACCCCAAACAATACCTCGGAATGTTTGAATCTAAAGGGGATGATGATGAATCAATTTTACCTCTATTTAATAAGTTTCGTGAAGTTGGCTTAACCAAAGCTTTTGATCCCATTCGTAGCGCAGAAACTCCTAACGAGAGTCTCTATCAACGCTGTGAAGAAGCGGGTACAGACATGGGACAACTATTAACCCAAGAGGTAAAAGTTAAACAAAGAAAATCCCTCGATACTGACCTTGATAAAGCCATCGGACGGATTAGCGGAGGTTTATATATTATTACCACCAAGAAAGGAGACAGAAGCGGTGCAATGGTCGCTTCTTGGGTGACGCAAGCAAGTTTTGATCCTCCCGGTTTTACCGTTGCTGTGGCCAAAGATCGGGCGATCGAGTCTTTAATGCAAGTGGGGGATCAATTCATTTTAAATATTCTGGAAGAAGGCAATTATCAAACCCTGATGAAACACTTTTTAAAACGTTTCGGACCTGGGGAAGATCGTTTCGCAGGAGTCAATACTCACACCGCTAATAATGGTTCCCCAATTTTAGCCGATGCTCTCGCTTATTTAGAATGTGAGGTCGCTAGTCGCATGGAATGTGCTGACCACTGGATTGTTTACAATAAAGTCACCGATGGTCGCGTTTCTAAACCTGATAGTTTAACGGCTGTTCACCATCGCAAAGTCGGTAATTATTATTAGGATTTTTGCTTGATTTGACTGGTTGAGAAAATACAGATCAAGATGTTTGCTCTCAGCTTTTGAGATGGTTTAACCTCTCAACCAGTTGGTCATACTAAATCCGTTAAGTATAGGCTACATATCAGGATAGGCAATAGACAAAAGAAGTACAAGGGCATCCGAGGGGGTCAACGAGAGAATAAGGATTTTAGGGATTGTCTTACCCCCTCAGATGCTTATAGATTGTCACAACAATATAAATTTATCTTATGGTAATACTCAAAGAAAAGGTTTTTCTCCGCGCCACTACCTTGTACTAAATCTGGTTATTAAAAACTGATTATTTATTCCCCCTTTTGCCTCTTGCCTCTCCTCATAACTAGCCTGTACTCAACGGATTTAGTATTAGTCCTAATTTTTCGGTGAACGGTCAATTCTTTAATGGCATTGGCAGAATGAGTTGAGTTACACTGTTTACAGTGTAATTAAAAGTTAAAAAAATTGATGTCCCAAGTTGTTAGCACCAGACTGCCCGACCACACAGCAGAAAGACTGAAAAGGTTAGCCCGCCGATTAGGAAAAACCCCTAGCGAAACCGGCGCGATTTTAATCGAGGAATCCCTCCGAGAAAGCGAGTTCCCCTATATTGAATTTCGCCATTCTCCTTTGGGGCGGCAGCCCTACCTAAAAAACTCCAGTTTGGCTCTGTGGGAAGTAATTCAAATCGCTCAAAGCTACGGACTAGATGAAGAAAAAACGGCGGCACATTTTCATCGACCCCTGGAATGGGTACGCTCTGCCCTGCTCTATGCCGAAGCCTATCGGTCCGAAGTCCAAACTGCGATTTCCGATGCTCAAGCGATGAATGAAACGACGATAAAGCGGCTCTTACCGCAATTGGAAACAATGACGGTTTCTGCTGATTTGAGCGGGGAATAGCTAAAATGCTATCTTTTTTATTGGATGAACATATTTTTCCGACGGTTGCCGAACAAATTATTTATAAACGTCCAGAAATCTCGATTTTTCCCCTAATAACTTGGCAAAAAGGTAGATATTTGGGCTATTCGGATGAAATCGTCTTAAAAGCGGCGGCTGAAGCCCGATTAACTCTAGTAACCTACGACCAGAACAGTATTCCCTCGCTTTTGTGGGAATGGGGAGAAGCTTGGAAAAGTCATAGCGGCGTTATTTTTATCGATTATGAGTCTATTCCCCCTAGCAATTTCGGTCTTTTGATCCGTTCGCTTTTAGCCTTGTGGGAACTGCAAGGAAAGCAGGATTGGACTAACCGACTTGTTTATTTGAAGCCAAAAGTCTAATTCTTTTGGACAGATTGCGATCTGATGTGTTATATTAGTCAAAGGTGTGGCAGAAATGACTACAATTATCCATCGCGAAAAGACCTGATTTTTGTCTACGCATGGAGACGTAGTAATGAAAATCACCAAAATCGCCGCCATTAAGGTTTCCGCGTTAGTTGTCTGTAATGTAGTCTCGGTAGTTGCACCGCACGATGCGATCGCACCTGCGCTAAACGTTCTGGTCTGGGGATCGATCGAAATCTGCATCAACAACAGAAAGCCAAAAGATGAAAAATAAGTAGGGTCTGCTGAAAAAGTACGGGCGAAGCATTCGGATAGAAAATCTACGGTTTCACCGATAGGTTATTGTCCGAATGCTTCGCCCCTACAGGACGCGGGCCGATGAAGACGCAAGGTTTTGAAGCACGATTCTCTCAAAATCTTGCACCTGTGAGAGCAAAACAGAACCCTAAAACCCTTACCTCGTCTATATTTTACATTTATTCAGCAAGCCCTAAGTAATCAATATCCCCTAGTTTAACTAAAAACTAGGGGAACGTATTTTTTATAGGGATTTGGCTAATTCTTCGAGATGATGCTTTAAAGGGGTATAATCATTTTCCGTCCATCCACATAGGGTTTCCAATGCAGAAATAAATTTACCTTTAATCTCGTTTCTATAAACCTCATCTACCTTATTGGGGAGATTGCTATCGTTTTGATTTAGATCGATTAACTTTTTGGGATCGGTGAGATAAAGAATCACTTCTTCTTTTTTTACTCCCCGTAAATTGTGCATTAGTTGGTTACGGCGATCGAATTCATGCTCTCTGTCTCTTATGGATGACCAAATTAATAATTGCCAATAATCATTATCTACAGTTTTCGTAAATTCTTTGAGTAAAGGAAAAAGTTCATGAGGACTCTGAAATTTATAATTTCTCTGGTTAGATGATTGAAGTTGCTTAATCACTTCCTGGATTTTTGTTTCTTTTAAGTTAAGTGATAATCCTTTCTCGTTCCATTCTTTAAAACCTCCGGGTATATGTTTTTGTAAATAGAGTGAAATAGAAGCTTTTAAAAACGTTTCTTGAGCGGCAGATAATAGAATAATTGCTTGAAGATAGTTTTCTTGTTTCAAGAAATATTCGATTAAATCTAAGGTTTCACGAACTCTCTTGATCGCTTGTGTCGGATCAAATTCATCGCCAGTGTCTATGGTTTTCATATTAAAAAGATCGATGTATCTTTCTAGCTCCTTAATTTTTTCTTTTTCTGAGTTATTGTATCCTACCTCTTTTAATAATGCTAATGCCGACCCCGGAAAACCATCTGTGATTAATTTTTTAGCCTTCTGTATTTGTAATTGTTTCCAATAGCTAGAACTCGGAATAATTTCGGGGCTTGTTTTAATATTATTTTCTTCATAATATCGATTAACTATCAAGAACTTGACGTTAGAGAAGTAACCAATACTGACAAATTGAACGGCCGAGGAAATAGCGGGGGTACTAGCTTGATGACTGATGTAAAAAACATCATCTTGCTGTATTTTTGTTAACTTTTTGGTGACAAGAGTTAACACTTGATCCCAGTGATCTAGCCCCTTATCCTTATCCTTATCCTTATCAGAAGGCTGTAAAGTGATAAAATCTGGTTTTAGCTTAAGTTTGGTCTGGAAGTACCATTCAAAAAGCGGTTTTAAGGTACAGGTATCTTGCCAGAAAGGACAGGAAGAATTTTTGATGTCCGATGTTTTAAAAAGCTTTTCTTGATCGGTTAGGATGATATAAACTCGATCGGGAAATTCTTGATCTTGAAATGCTTGAATTAAAACATCAAGCAAAGGGAATACTAAATCTGAATAACAATGTTCATGATCTTGATAAACTAATCCCAAAACTCTAGCGGCAACCGGAAAACGCTTAGTATCGTTTTCTCGTTTAAGATTGGCAAAATCTGCACCTTCTCCCTGGCAATTACAGAGAGGTTCGTTGTTTTTAGCCTTCTTAAATAATCCCTTCCCTCTCGTCCAATTGGCATCGGTATTTAATTGAATATCGCTGTTTCCCGTTGTGATAATCCAAGTAGTCATGGTTTTACCCGATAAATAGGGTTTGCTGAATAAATGGGCAATATGGACGAGGTAAGGGTTTTAGGGTTCTGTTTTGCTCTCACAGGTGCAAGATTTTGATCGTCGTTCAAAACCTTGCGTCTTTATCGGCCCGCGTCCTGTAGGGGCGAAGCATTCGGGCAATAACCTATCGGTGAAACTGTAGATTTTCTATCCGAATGCTTCGCCCGTACTTTTTCAGCATACCCGATAAATATGACAAATATTACCAAATTTGTACAAAGTCCGATCGCTCGTTGAGAAAAGCGATAAAATGAGCGCTATCCTCGGTTGTTTCGGGAAAGAAAGTCAATAGTTCGATCGGTGGTTTCTGTCGTTGCAGTTTACCTTCAGAATTCAAGTGATAATAAGGGTAAATTCGATGCCAAAGTCTTCCAGTTTGCGAGTCCCGTCCGATGCTTCCTTGTAAGTTCCGCAGGGTGTGGGTTCCCTCGTAAGGTTGATGGAACCATTTGATAGCTTTAATCCGATCCTCGACAATTCTTCCCCAGACTTGCACCCCACCTTGATTATCATAAGGATACCAAGCTTCTCGCCAATCACAGTGTACAGGATTATCAGGATGAATCGTATAGCCTTGTTTAGCGGCGTAATTCTGGAATCGTATCCGAAGGCGATCGATAAATTGCGATAGATCTTGTTGTAAATCGGTGATAGGAAGATAAAGAGATTCTGAAGAGTCTATAAATTTCCAATGACACCCGATCATCGGTTTATTGCCTTTTTCTAAATAGGGACGGAAAAACTGCCAGTGATCCGCTCTTCGCCATGATTTGCCGAATCCCCCGAGTAAAAGAGCAAATTGCACTATTGCCTTGGCTAATTCCGCGAGTTCTTGCCGATCTTCCGAGGAAGTGCGACGATTCATACAGGAAATTTGTAAAGTTCCCCGTTTGAGATTGTATAGAGGCATAATTTGCTCGCTTTTACCCGGGGGAGTGTAGGGATGTTTGTCAAATTTTAAATCATCATCATGGTAGGTGAAGCTGATGCCGAGTTGTCCCAGAGTAGCGGCTCCGTCGATACCCCCCCAGAGGATTTGGGTCAGATGTTTAGCGGTCTTTTCATCGGTCATTCCTCCTAGTAAACGTAGGGTATGACCTCGAAGGGCTGCTTTAAACATATTGGGACGGAATTCGGAGGTTTTGTCGAGTAATGTAGCGGTGATTCCCTGTCCTTTGAGATGAACTTGTAAGAGGGTTTCTGGTGAGGGTACATCTTTAAAGCGACCGTATCCGGCGCTAACTCTGGAACCGAGTCCATTGCCGATCGCTTTCTCCCAAATTTGCCAGATCGTTCGCCATTCTTGTTCGTCGAGGGGAATGGTACTGGAAATCCCGAAGTTGAGAGTTACCTCGTGAAAAGATAATAGTACATTAGCGTTAGTTTTTCCGTCTTGAATAACTTGTTTTTCCTGCTGGGGATGAGCGATATCGACTAAGTTTCGAGTCCAGTTATTATCCGTAGGATAGCCTCCTAGAAAGCGCAGAATACCTGGTTCAGAACCCTGATCGCCTTGGGAGGGTTTGCCGCAATACTTTAGAGCTTGTTCGGTAGTACAGGCACAGGCACGACGGAAAGCCCCTTTCATCGATGATCCGGGGTAGTAGGGATAGCCTCGCGCACCGATAGCCGGTCGGATAATGCCATCATCTTGACCTCCATTGGTGACGAGTCGCCAAGTCATAGTATAGGGTCGCGTCTTGGCTTCCCCGCTAAATTGCGGTGGTTCGGAAAGGTTATTTTTTTTGACAGGAGACGGACGTTGTTGCGATTTGGGAGTTTTATCGGGTTGCCCGGATCGACCACCGCTATCGTCAGTGGAATGATAAAGTTTAGTCCACTGATCGACCCAATCGTAGGCTCGCGATTTTTGTTTATTTTCTTGTCTTTGTAATTGACATCTTCCCTCGATCTGTGCTTGATAGAGGAGGGGTACATCTGACCAGTCCGGCATTTTATTCTTCCTCCTCGATGTTCGGATTTTGGGGATTAGAGCTAGGTTGTTTGTATCGTTGCGTCCACCAGACCAAGCTATCACAAAGTTGGGTGAGGACGTAGAGAGCGATTCTCTGATCTTCTAGGGGAAAAGTTTCTTGATTCCAGAACTCTCTGGCGATCGCTTGGATAGCTTTGGTTTGAGCTTCCGGTTTATCTTGAGGATTAATCTTGCCACGGGGAACCCGTAATCCCGCCTCTTCTAAGATATCGACGAATTTCTGCCAGACATCTCGCCAGTATTGTCCTTTTTGTCGATCAGTAGCGTCATTTTTGTCGATCAATCTCAGGTGTTCACCCCAAAAACGTTCTAAACCGTAGGCGACGGTGGTTCTCATTTTGTGGGATTCATTTAACACTTTCTCGCTGTCTCGGTATTTTAAGACCAATTCCTGGGCAGCCCGATCGAGGTTATAAGGATTCCATGTCATGAAGCACCTCCCGATGGTTTTTTCAAGGTCATCATGCAGTGGCCGAAGCCGACCGATTCGAGTCCCCCTAGATAAATATCCCCCGTTTTATCTTGTTCCAGTGGTTTCCAGTTGTCCCAAACGTTATCATCGATCGGTTTAAGGGCAAGGGGAAAAGCGAGGACTGTTCCTTCTGGTATTGCCTCGACATTAAAAAAAGCTTTATTAGCCGCCACTTTCCGATCTTCTTCTAACTGCA
This sequence comes from Microcystis viridis FACHB-1342, assembly GCF_014698335.1. GTDB lineage: Bacteria > Cyanobacteriota > Cyanobacteriia > Cyanobacteriales > Microcystaceae > Microcystis > Microcystis ichthyoblabe_A. The sequence goes on from NZ_JACJSV010000025.1 coordinate 52,740, forward strand.
CGCGACTCTGACGATAGAGAGCCATATCGTGGATCATACCCATATCATTGTCATCGACCACCACGGCGGGCAGGTTTTTGAGGGGAAACCAGGGTGTTAGATCCCAATTGGGGTAACTCACCGTGATAAACCCCAAGTTGAAGAAAAGTACGGGGTCAGAGTTGTTTTTGGAACGGGTTTTTAGAGTTTGCGAGCCGGTGTACGCGGGGGGGATGTCTGCCTTGACGTCGGCAATGCGTTGGTAGCGTCGCAGTAAACTCGGACAACTAACCCAAACGATCGGTTGTCCGGGGCAGAAAACCGGCAGCCAGACGATCGAGGCGTGTTCTGGTTTGATAATCGATTCATAATCGTAGTTTTCCTGTCGGTTTTTTTCCGCACCGCGGCCGTACCAGCGTTCCACTTCTTGTAACGCGCTCGTTTTGGCCTGTTCTGGGGATTGCCCTCGCTTCTTGTATTGGCTTGTTAAACGGGCTAACATATCGGAGCGGAGACGACCGCGTAGGGAACTACTGGGGATTATGCCTGTTTGGGTGAACTGATCGCGAAAGATTAGGTTAAGGTTGCCGCTTTCTTCCCCGGCGGCGGCTCCCAGATGGAGTGGGGCAAGGGTTTCAATGATGCCGTAGGCTTTTAGATACATTCAATTCAATCCTTTTATTGTTAGCGGTAGAGATAGTCCACAGCCGATATGTTTGAGGGGAAACCCCTCTCTAGGAAACCAGTCTTCCGGCCAGTCCCACCACGATCGCCCGATCGGTTCTTCCAGCACATACACGCTTCCCGAAGGAACGGAATACCTACCCCGTCCCAAGCGTCCACCTAAACCGTAACGGTAGGGGATGGGTTTGTCGGTGAGCAGCAGTTGAACTGAGGGGAAATCGGGTTGTTCGGGAATTCGGGAGGAAAATCGTTTCGATCCCCAGATGGCCGGAGTGATCGTCGCAAAGGCCTGTTCGATTGGCTGTCTCAGCAATTGATAGATGGCCCAATCGGGTTTAATCTCAACGCTCTCGATCTCGACTAGATGATTTTCTCCGCCGAATTTATACCATCCCGGATCGAGGGGATGGGTGGCTAGATAGATCAAACAGGTTCCCTCCTTCATCTGCACGGCGTATTCTAAAAACAGACCGTCCTTCTCGACGGTACAGCGTCGATCGATCTCTAGCTTGGGATGTAGGATCGGGGTAAATTCCCACGGTGAGAGTTCCGCAAATCCGTTGTCGGCGATGTATTGCGCCGATTCTGTCCAATCTTCACTAGAAATCCAGGAAAATTCGGGTTCTATTGAGTCCTTGTCGCAATCTCGCTCCCAGACGACTTGTCGATCGGGTGCAGCTATGATTCGCCATTCGTCGGATTTGTCGGTGGCGATTATTTTCGTGCGGGGAATCGGGATATAGACGTTACGAAGACTATTGGTTTTGGCCCAGAAAGGGCCAGCGATGAAGAGGTTGTCTCTTAATTCCCGATGGCTATACTGATGGGTCGTTTTATTGGCGCTGAAAAATAGTCCAGATAAGGTGGCGGCATCGGGGGGAAATTTAGAGCCAGAACGTCCGACAAGGTTTTCTGGGGAGAGGAACGCGCCGGAACTGCCGTACATCATGCCGAGGGGTTTAATGATGATGAGATGGGAAAACATAAGTAGGGTCTGCTGAAAAAGGTTTTCCTGGGGGCAGGGTGTGGGGTGTGGGGTGTAGGGTGTGGGGTTTTAGCGATTTTCATCTGGTCAATTACCTAATTTTCAGGGAAAAAGTTCAGGGATTTTACCCCCGATCACTCCAATGGTTGGCACTTTTTGAGGGAAAAAAAGTCTAAAAGGTTTACCCAACAAGGTTTTTAGATTTATTCAGCAAACCCTAAGTAGTCGTGCAAAATTAATTTCTTGGTTAGGATAGGCAATAGGCAATAGATTCAGATTTAGGATTATTTTTTGATCGTTTCCCCGATCGAGAGATGCCAACCGATCGCGATCAGTTCGTCTATCCAGCGAACGATCGCCCTAGCGTAGTCCTTCGATGGCGCGTCCTTTGGGAGGGAGACGATCTGATCATCTTCTTTTTCTAAAATTTCTTTATAGCCGCTAAAGTATAGATCGAAAAACTGTAGGAGTGTGGAGAGGTTATCGAGGATTTTCGAGTCTGCGCCATCGGAATGGCTTCTAGGGTTATCGAGATAGCCCAGACCGAAAGCGTGACGGGCTTTTAGTCGGGCAAAGTCGCTATAGATATGACCCCAGTTTTTCCCGCCGTCCCGATCTCGATAGTGGTTTAGCGTGTTCAAGTATTTCCACTTGGTTGTCCATTGAACATATTGCCCGTTGTTAAATAAAACGCGGATGGTGAGGCGATCGCGTCCTAGTTTTTTCGAGCGCTGTTCTGCTTCCCGACAGTGCTGTAAAACGTCTCTCTGGGGAATGCTGTGGGCTGCCCAAACGAAGCCGAGACTTAGAGTCACCCGTTGATTGATTTCTTCAGTTTTTCCAGTTTTCCACTGTTGATCGAGGGTTTGTAGCCAGTGAAAAACTCGATCGATCTCGATCGAGTCGAGTTGTGGATCGGGAAATTGGCTATTATAAACGATGCCTAAAAAATCATCTCCTCCGGCGTAAATTATTCTGCCGAGTTCGGTCTGGTTAAAGTCCCTCTGAAATTGTTGTCCCCACTGACGCATAATCTTGCTGAAATCTCGGATTTTTTGGTCTGAGCCGAGGTCTTTCAGGTAATCGCCCACTTTATCGCCATCTCCCATGAACCAGCCCGTTTTTTGTCCCACTGAGGCGGGGTTATCTTGCGGTCTCCTGATCAGGTCTCGAAATCCTCGCTGGCGAAGTTCTTCGGGAAGTTCGATTACTAGAGAGCGGGCGATATGTGGGAGAGTGATCAACCGTTTGGTTAATTCGGGAATATTCAATCTTTCGTTTCCATCGATGTATTTGCCTTCCGGTTGTCTATCTTTGGGTTGGCCGTCAGGATCGTTAACTCCATCGAGAAGGAAGGCTAATCTTCGGTAGAATAGGGCGATATGTCGGTTTTCTTCGCTCCAGTCAAGCGTTTTCATGTCTTGGTTTTCCCGATCCATCCCGTACCAAGCGATCGCGTCAGTCCCGGACAGACTAGAGCTTTCCCCGACCCAATTCACCCCTTGCCAATTGCGGGCGAGTTTACGATTTTCTAGATCGACCATGGCGGACTCTAGATTGTCCCCCATGCCCCAGAAAAATTCCCAGGTGCGTTTTTCCCACTTTTTCCAGCTTTTTTGCCAATTCCATTCTGAGGATCGATAGTAAGGCGCGAGGGCGTTTTCGACCCATTTTCTACAGGTTGCGAGAATATTTTTCCAACGATTTAAAAAGGCTCGTTGCAGTTCCGCAATGATTTCCTCGGAGGAGGAGGACTGTATTTCGCTATCGATTTTCAGGAGAACACGGTTGGGCATTCCCTGTTGGGAGTATAGCAGTCCGGGGCTAATTAGGTGGTACTGCTCGGGCCGGTGGGTGACGATTGTACTGGTCAGATCCGAGAGAATCTGAGAGGCTCCGTACAGGTCCCTCAATTTGCGGGATTTTTCAATAAAGCTTTGGACGGGGGAGAAGGTGATGGCTATATATTTGGACATAAAGCTAAGTAGTCGTGCAAAATTAATTTCCTAGTGAAGATAGGCAAGAGGCAAGAGGCAAGAGGCAAGGGGCAAGGGGCTAGGGGTGGTTAGATATGTGTAATTAATTTTGCTTAGGTAGCTATAGAAAACTCGATTGTTTAAGAGGTATATTCAACAGCCTTGAAAAGACCTAGAAAAGACTTATCTCTGGCTAAAAAAATAGGATTGTTAGATTAATTGGCTCTTTTGTACTTTTATATCTCGCCAATTCAAAAATGAAACGCATCAACCTCAAGAGTTGACAAAGAAAGGCTCATCAGGTACTGTCTGATCATTAACAAAAACAAATCAGACCCAAAATG
>NZ_JACJSV010000026.1 GCF_014698335.1 Microcystis viridis FACHB-1342
GCGGGAATCCGATAGAGAGGTTCGTAGTTAACCCAGTACGGGTCAAAGCGTACAAAGCTAATTCTAGATGCAATATTTGCGTACAGAATTAGTAACTATTACACAAGAGGAAGCTCTCAACAATATACAGGAGGCGATCGAGCTTTATTTACAACCTGATGCTATCGACCTTCTACCCGGAGCAGTAATCCGTGAGGTTATGGTGGGATGACTCGACTCGGGAGGTGGTAAAATAGTCCGATGCCTGTAAAACATTAACAAAATATGACTACTCTGTTGCAAAAAGCATTCACAGAAATCCAGAAACTGCCAGAGTCTCTTCAGGATGAACTTGCTCAACAATTGCTGGAAGACATTGAAAGTGAATTAAAATGGCAGCAAAGCCTTTCTAACGAAGATCTGGAATTGGGAGCTTTAATAACAATGGCACAGGAAGCCCTGATAGAAGAACAAGAGGGGAGAACAGAAGATAAAGGCTTTGGAGAAGAATGAAGTCAGCCAGAACCAAGAGGTTTCGTCAACTTTTTCTCAGTTTGCCGCAAAGGGTACAAGAAACAGCCAAGAAAAATTACGAGATTTGGAAAGAAAATCCACTTCACCCCAGCCTAGAGTTCAAAGAGGTGAAACCAAGAGAAAAAATCTGGTCAGTCAGAGTCGGCATTGGATGGCGAGCATTAGGGATTAAGAAGTCAGATGAAGAAAAGATAGTTTGGTTCTGGGTTGGGTCGCACTCCGAGTATGACAAGATTATAGGTAAGAATTAGGAGCGATCTAACCAATCACTGCACCCGACCGAGAGTTAGACTAATAATATTATTCAAGGTTCATGATAGCGGGTCAGTGCGATCGCCGATCGACTTGGTCTGGGTTGACGGCCAACGGTTGACCCGCTATCAGTTCTTCCAGCCTGTAAATTTAAAATAAGCAGTTGGTCATAGCAGATCATTTACCGGTAAAACATTAAGGAAGGTAAATTTTCTTTGTGGGGGGAGGGCAATGTCCAAGCTTTTGCCAACACTTCCAGATGGCAAGGTCTGTGATTTCATAGACCAGAAAACCCGTAATGATACGCCCGAAGAATATGTTCGCCAGAACATCGAGCGTCGATTGGTGCTGGAATTGGGCTATTTGCCAGAACAGATCGAGGTTGAGTATCCAATTAAGCAGGGTAGTAAGACTGTTCGAGTGGATCTGGCTATTTTCCGTGAGGGGGATCAACACAATCAGGAAAATATTTGGATCATTATTGAGTGCAAAAAAGACTCAGTACCACCCTCAGCCAGTAAAGACGGAGTTGAGCAGCTTCGATCTTATATGGCGGCTTGTGATAACTCTGAGTGGGGGATGTGGACAAATGGTAGGAAAAAGACCGTCTTGCGCCGCATTAGGACAGAGGAAGGCATTGAGTATGAAGAGCCTAATGATATTCCTTCTAAGAATGGTAACGTTGAGGAAGTTGATCGCCCAACTCGTGAGTCACTAAAGAATGCAGTTGGTGATAATTTACTGTTTTCTTTTAAGATTTGCCACGATCATATTTATGTAACGGATGGGCTACAAAAACAACCTGCTTTTTTTGAGCTTTTAAAGGTTATTTTTTGCAAGATTCATGATGAGCGTAATTTTCCTAATCCTTTAGAATTTTATGCAACAGCGAAAGAGAAAAAGAGTAATGATGGTCGGTTAACTGTTTTTAATCGCATTAGCAAGATTTTTAGCGCAGTTAAAAAGCAATACCCTGCTATTTTTGATGCTAATGATGAAATTAAACTTCAACCTCGTTCTTTAGCTTATATTATCGGTGAGCTTCAACGCTATAGCTTTCTGAGTACAAATATTGATGTTAAAGGGAAAGCCTATGAAGAACTGGTTGGCGCAAATTTAAGGGGCGATCGTGGTGAATTTTTCACACCTCGAAATGTGCAAAAAATGACTATTCGTATGCTGGAGCCGAAAGTTACTGATAAGATTCTCGATCAATCCTGTGGCACGGGTGGCTTTTTGGTAATTGCAATGAATGAGGTAATCAAAAAGTTAGAACAATTAGCAGGAGTAACTAGCCAATCGGATATTTGGATGCGAAATGCACTCAATTCTAAAATTCAAGAAACAGCTAAAATTAATTTCTTTGGGATTGATATTAATCCAGATTTAGTCAAAGCGACCAAGATGAATATGGTGATGAACAATGACGGCTCTGGAAATATTCTTAGACAAGATTCTCTGTTACATCCTCATCAATGGGAAGATAGTTTTCGGAAGCAATTTGCCACGGCTTTAGCTATCGATCCAAAAACTTTACGCAGTGAGAAAGATCTAGGTCATTTTGATGTAATTGCAACCAATCCCCCCTTTGGTTCAAAGTTACCAATTAAGGATGAAGAAACCTTAAAACAATATCAGCTTGCCTATGTTTGGAAAGAAACTGAGTCTGGTTGGGAACCGACAGAACAACTTCAGGGTTCTGCATCACCTGAGATCTTGTTTATTGAACGATGCTGGCAATTTTTGAAACCAGGGGGACGGATGGGAATCGTTTTACCTGATGCAATTTTGGGCGCTCCTGGGTTACTTTATGTGCGTTATTGGTTAATTAAGCATTGCCGAATTGTTGCTTCGATTGACCTACATCCTGATACTTTTCAGCCTCACAATGGGACGCAAACTTCGGTTTTGATTCTTCAGAAAAAGACTGAAAAGGAAATCGTTCAAGGAACAATGTCTGATTATGAAATCTTTATGGCACAGGTGAAGGCGATCGGACATGATAAACGGGGTAACATCACCTACAGACGCAATGAGGAAGGGGAAGAGATACTGGTTCCAACTAATCCAGAGTCAATCCCTTTGATCGAGCGAACGGCCACGGGTGAAGGTGTGGCTAGACCGCTACCTCGTCAGAAAGTTGAGGATGATGATACGGATTTGGTAGCTAATGAGTTTATTGAGTGGAAGAAAAAGGTGGTACTAGGATGGTAACTTACGCTTTTAAATCTGATTACACGCCAGAGATACCTGATGATGAGTCGGAGAAACTATCGACGACGATCAAACTCAGTGAAGTCCTGGCTGCTGGTGTGCGTCTAGAGGCTTCTGCTTTTAGCATTGAGGCTCATAATGCAGTTACAGCTTTGACAAATAGTGATTTACCTCTTATTCCGCTTTATGGCAAGGAAGGTCTTTGTCAGGAAGCTCTTGATGGCTTTCGTTTCAAGCGAATTTATGTAGATGCTGAACACGGTTTTCCATTTCTTTCTGGCTCAGAGATTATTAGTTTACGCCCTAGAGTAGAAAATTATTTAAGTTGTAAGCAGACTAAAGGCTTAGATAAATTAATAATCCAAAAGTGGGACATACTAATTTCTTCTTATGGAACTGTAGGTAATATCAGTCTAGCCACTGAAATATTTGCAGGTAAAGCCCTCTCAGAAAATGCTATTCGCCTCAGAGCTAATGATCCTGATACAGCAGGTTATATAGCTGTGTTTTTGCGTAGTCGCTATGGTCGCCCTCAGTTAACTCAAACATCTTGTGGTTCAGTTGTTAGTTATATAAAACCAGAACATCTTGGAAAAGTTTTAATTCCCGATTTGCCGCCGATTCGCCGGATTGAAATTGGTCGCTTGATGTGCAAAGCAGGAGAATTGCGTGATGAAGCAAATCATTTGTTAGATGAAGCCGATCGCCTTCTCCATGAACGTTTAAACCTACCCTATCTCAAAGATATTGCTCTGCGTGGTAGTGCGTCTTTTACGACTACGATCAAAGCTTCTCAACTCATGGGACGATTAGAAGCAAGTTTTCACGATCCCGAAGCGATCGCTGCTGAAAAACAACTAGCTCAGTTACCTGTTGAAATTACTAAAATTGGCGATCAGCGAATTACTAAAGAAGTTAGAGCAATTACAAAGTTTAGAGAACGCACCTATGTTGACAAAGGTGGTATTCCTATGCTTAGTAGTAAGCAACTTTTTCAAGTCGATCCAATCGATGTTAAACGACTTGCCAAGGGCGCACATACCAAAGATTTACCTGAAATTCAACTAGAAGAAAACATGATCGCTGTTACTCGTTCTGGCACGATTGGGAAAGTACAGATTATTCCTAAATACATGGCAGCATGGACAGCTAGTGAAGATGCAACTCGGATTCTAGCATCTGATGATATTAATGCAGGTTATCTTTATGCTTGGTTAGCCTCAGATTATGGCTACTGTCTCATGACTCGATGTTCCTATGGTTCGGTAATTCTTGAAGTTGATAAAGAAATGTTTTCTTCTGTCCATATTCCATTACCTGAACCAGCTATTAGAAATGAAATTGGCGATCTAGTTCTCAAAGCTAACCAACTACGCGATCAAGCTTGGCGCAGTGAACAAGAAGCGATCTCGAAATTAGAAAAACTGATTTCTTCTAAATCAAATACACCTATGAATAATCAAACACCTATCGAAAGCTTCTCTTTCGCAAATATTAAATTTGACTATAATGCAGAACCAATCTGGGAATTAGCCGCCCGACTTTCTGCCAAAATCCCCAATGAAGAATGGGCAAAACTACCAAAAGACTTAGCCCAAAACTTTGACCATTATCAACAGCAACAGGATAGTTAGTGAGAGTCGTTTTCGCCGATACAGGTTATTGGGTTGCCCTACTTAACCCTAGTGATAATTTGCACAAAAAAGCTGTTCAGCTATCAAAAACATTGCATCCCGTCTACATCGTTACCAGTGAAGCCGTCCTCATCGAAGTCTTAAACGACTTTTCTAAACGTGGTGAGTATTTCCGTGACTTAGCCATAGAGCTAACTCAAAATTTGCGTTCTAACCCCAATGTTAGTATTGTTCCCCAAACCAGTGAGCAATTTGAACAAGGATTAAGACTATATCAACAGCGTAAAGACAAAGCATGGAGTCATACAGATTGCGTATCTTTCAAAATAATGGAAGAAAATGGAATCAGAGAAGCACTCGCTTATGACAAACATTTTGCCCAAGCAGGATTCACCGCTCTGATGCGGAATTGTCGGGTATGAGTTCGGAAGTAACGCCCGATTTTAGCAGAGAGTTTCGCCTTAAAAATCCCAACTTAGTAGATTTAGAAAAATGAGATGCAGCCTTCGTTTAACTGAATATATCGGATATAATCAAAGACAGGTCATGGAACGTTAAAGAAATACCGTGAACATCAGCCTAGATCTACCTTCAGAGCTAGAGAATGAGTTATCTACAAAATCCTCCTAAAACAGGGCTGGAGCTAGTTGCTTATTGGGAAAGCGTTGGGTTTATTGGCTCCCGACCTGATATTATCGATAGTTAGGAGCAGTCAAGCAAATTGCGCCATGAAGCTGAAACCCGTGAGCAGGCTTAGGTAGTAAATGTACCTTGTCGATGATGCTGACGAACCAGCAAAAGGTTCGTAAAAACCTACAGCTTGTAGCACCGTTATCTGTAAATATTCTCGTTTTCAAGGTTTAATTGGGCAATAGCTCCATCAATTAAATCACAGCCCTCCCCCAAGGATTCGATGCGCGAAAACCGATCGCGCCAAACCGCCGCACCGGTAAAATCCTGACAATACCAAGCCAGATGTTTCCGCGCTTGCCAGATACCGCGTTGTCCCTTGTATAGCCATAGCCCCTGTAAATGCTCTTTAGCTAGGCTTAACAGGTCAATAGAGGTGGGTTTCGGCAACTTTTTGCCTGTTTTGAGGTAATAATCAATTTCCCCCACTAAATAGGGATAACCGAGGGTTCCCCGCGAACACATCACCCCATCGGCCCCAGTAAATTCCAAACAATTAATCGCCGTTTCCACAGAAACAATATCACCATTAGCGATGACAGGAATCGATAAAACCTCCTTCACCCGTTTAATCCATTGCCAATCGGCCGGCCCGTGATAACCCTGTTCCCTAGTGCGTGCGTGCAGGGTCAACATTTGCGCTCCCGCATCTTCCAAACGACGGGCAAAATCGATAATATTAATCTCCTGAGCGTTCCATCCCAAGCGAGTTTTCACCGTTACTGGCACCGATACCGCTCCCACCACTTCCCTAACAATTTGCTCGGCAATTTCTGGCTGTCGTAAAAGGGAAGAACCACCGCCTTTTTTAGTAATTTTATTAACAGGACAACCCATATTAATATCGATGGTCATCGCTCCTTCTTTAACCGCTTTTTTCGCCGCCACAGCCATAAAATCGGGACGGCAATCAAATAACTGCATACTAATTGGTTGTTCTTTGTCCCCGATAACCATTAATTGCGGTAACTCTTGCAGCTGGGAGATTTCTGTCGCGTTAACCATCTCCGTATAGAGCATCGAATCAGGAGCAAAACGTCTCACCAAGCGCCGAAAAACTAAATCGGTGACACCGGATAAAGGTGATTGCAAGACGCGGCTATGCACTTCTAAGTTACCGATTTTGAGAGGGGATGAGTAGATAGCCATAGAACCAGTTAAAAAATCAACAGCCAACACCAGCAAACCGAACAATTAGGGGATAGTTCCGTCACTGTTAGCATTTTGCCAACCCCTAATATATGCTTAACCGTCAACTTCTAGTCTAAAACTACCTGTATGATGATTGGAGAGGATAGAATCCTATCTCTCCTAAACGAGTAATTAAACAAAAATTTCGCTTTTTTTTATGGATAATCTGCAACTCTGGCAACGTTACCAAGATTGGTTATACTATCACCCTAACCTAGAACTTTATCTCGATGTCAGTCGGATTCCCTTCGATGAGGCTTTTCTCAAAGGTCTAGAAGCAAAATTTGAGCGTGCTTTCCAAGACATGGCAGCCTTAGAACAGGGTGCGATCGCCAATCCCGACGAACAGCGTATGGTTGGCCACTACTGGCTGCGCGCTCCTGAACTCGCTCCTAACCAGGAATTGCGGGACGAAATCACCGAACCCCTAGCACAGATCAAAGAATTTGTCAAGAAAATTCACTCTGGAGCAATTAAGCCGCCCAATCGGTCAAAATTCACCCATGTTCTCTGTGTAGGCATCGGGGGGTCTGCTTTGGGTCCCCAATTCGTCGCCGAGGCTCTAGCACCCGATTTTCCCGCCTTAGAGATTGCTTTTATTGATAATACCGACCCCAAAGGCATCGATCGCACCTTAGCCCATTTACCCCTAGCTACCACCCTGGTTATCGTCACCAGTAAATCCGGCGGCACTCCCGAAGCGAGAAACGGAATGTTAGAAGTCCGCAACGCTTACGAAAAACAAGATTTAGACTTTCCCCAACACGCAGTCGCCGTCACTATGCCTGGTAGCCAACTGGACAAACACGCCCAAGATTGGCTAACTCGTTTCCCCATGCAGGATTGGGTCGGTGGTCGTACATCAGAACTATCCGCCGTCGGTCTTCTCCCGGCCGCTTTGCAGGGTATCGACATTAATGAAATGTTAGCCGGGGCCAAAGAAATGGACATCGCCACCCGCGTCCATAACCTGAAAAAAAATCCTAGCGCCCTACTGGCTCTAGCTTGGTATCATGAGGGCAATGGCAAGGGAGAGAAAGATATGGTGATTCTGCCCTACAAAGACAGTCTCTATCTCTTTAGCCGCTATCTGCAACAATTGGTCATGGAGTCCCTCGGTAAAGAAAAAGACCTCGATGGCAAGACGGTTTACCAGGGTATCGCCGTCTATGGTAACAAAGGTTCCACGGACCAACACGCCTACGTCCAACAATTACGCGAAGGGATTCCCAATTTCTTCGCCACTTTTATTGAAGTGTTAAAAGACCGACAAGGAGATTCCATCGAAGTGGAAACCGGCTCCACTGCTGGCGATTTCCTCTCAGGATTACTGCAAGGTACTCGACAAGCTTTATACGAAAATAGTCGTCACTCTATCACTATCACGATCCCAGAGGTTACTCCCCGTCAGGTAGGGGCCTTAATCGCCCTCTACGAACGGGCCGTTAGTTTCTATGCTAGTTTAGTTAACATTAACGCCTACCATCAACCCGGGGTAGAAGCAGGGAAAAAAGCCGCCGCTTCTATTCTGGATTTACAAAGAAAAATCGTGCAAGTTGTTCGGGAAACGGGAACTTCTCTTGACCTAGCCACTCTAGCGGCCAAAATCGGGGCTAGTGACCAAGTTGAAGCTATCTATAAAATTGTCCGTCATCTCAACGCTAATCGGCGCAGTTTAACTATTACCGGCGATTTAAGTAAACCAGAAACGATCCAAATCTCTGCACGCTAATCAGTTATCAGTTATCAGTTATCAGTTATCAGATGTAAGTTTTAAGTTAATTAGTTATTTAGTTATCAGATGTAAGTGAATTAGTTAATTAGTTATTTATTTATAGCGTTTCCTAAGCTAGTGAGGTACACTTGTTTTTCTTCCCTTTTGCCTCTTGCCTTTTGCCTAAAACCCATAACTTTTGTACCTCAGCAGACTGAAAAACGCTATATCTTCATCTTTATCCCTGTTTACTGTTTACTGTTTACTGTTTACTGATTACTGAATATAACTAACGATGGAAATGCTCGAAAACCTGAAAATGGCTTTTTCCGCTTTGATGGCCAATAAACTGCGTAGTGGTCTAACTATGCTGGGAATTGCTATCGGTAACGCCTCCGTCATTGCCCTAGTGGGAGTGGGTGAAGGAGCGCAAAAAGTCGCCCTAGAGCAGTTTGAAGCCCTCGGTCCGAATGTTTTATTTGTTTCCACCTCCTCGCGCAATGTCCGGCGGACAATTCCTAATCCCCGGCCGCTCACCTACGAAGATGCTCAAGCGATCGCATCTCAAGTTCCCGCCATTGCCGCCATTTCTCCCGAATTCAGCGGGAAAACAATCTTATCCTTCGGTAATAGAACCAGTAATAGCCCCCTAGTCGGGGTGGGAGCCGATTACCTAAATGTGCGTAACCGTCAACTATCTAAAGGTAGATTTATTATGGAATCTGACCTGAAACGGGATAATCGCGTGATTGTCTTGGGATCGGAATTAGCTAAAAATTTCTTTGGTAATCGCAATCCCGTGGGCGAAAATCTTCGCATCGGCAATCTTAGTTTTCAAGTCATTGGAGTTTTACAGGCGAAAGGCTCCTTATTTGAGGCTAATCAGGACGATCGAGCCTTAATTCCCCTAACTACCATGTCTAATCGGGTTCAAGGCCGCAGCTCTATCTTTGGCATTCCCCTAACTCATATTTCTGTCTTGGCCAAAAACTCCAGCCAAATTAAAGCCGCCCAGTTTCAGATTAGCAACCTGCTGCAAATGCGTCATCAGGTCAGCGACGAGAATTATGTGCAGATTTTCCCCCAAACCGCAATCCTAGAAATGGCCCAAGAAACTAACGATAGTTTAACTAGAATGTTAGCCTCGATCGCTAGTATTTCCCTTTTTGTCGGGGGAATCGGTGTCATGAATATTATGCTCGTGTCAGTCACGGAGAGAACCCAAGAAATCGGGTTAAGAAAGGCTTTAGGAGCGAAAGAAGGGGATATAAAAGGTCAATTCCTCATTGAATCGGTGATTTTAGCCACCACTGGCGGAATTATCGGCATTTTTGTCGGCATTCAAGGAATGTATCTAGCGGGAATTTTTGCCGCTTTAACCACCAGTGTCTCAATCCCCGCCATAATTCTCGCTTTAGGAGTTTCCAGTGCCATCGGTCTGATTTTCGGTGTTGTTCCCGCTCATCGTGCCGCTAAATTAGATCCAATCGTTGCTTTGAGAAGATTATAGTTGCTGAAACTATCCAATCTATCCTACTCGAGTCTGACCAAGACAAAAAAGTGAAACTTGAAATTAAGCAGCAATTTCTTGACTCTCTAAGACAGACTGAAAAGGGAGAAAGGGAGATTTCAGCCGAGGAAGTAGCTAAAAAACTAGGCTTAAATTGGTAATAGCCTACTTGGTAGAATTTACAGCCGAAGCAATCGCTGGTTTAGCAGCACTCCCTGCAATTATTCAAGAGCAAATTTTCGGTAAAGTTCGCCTGTTGTCGGACAATTTTGCCAATTTTAGTCCTCAAGCTTTCAGTGCTAATTTGACTGGTCTTTTCAAGCTTCGAGTCGATGACTATAGAGTTATAGTCATTTCAATTAAAATTGAGAATATCAATCCCAGAGTTTTTAAGGATTTTGTCGGTCTAGACTGTATCACACTTATTTGAAATGACTATACTCGTTAAGACTGCAAGGGAGCGCCAGAGCTGCGGAGCAGGGAGAGGCAGTTTGAGCATTTGTACTAAAAATTTCAATACGCAGTTTAAATTCAGTACAGCTTATCCATCTGGCACAGACAACTCCTGATTAGATAAGCCTTCCCACTTAGAATATCTACCAGACTAAGCCTGAATCCGCCGTAATTTCCCTGTTACTATCATTTTTATCTAGCCGACGGCTGACCGCTTCAAGATCACTGATCACTAAAATCACCGCGACGTTGGATCAGATCTGAGGGGCTAAGATTGGAGACGAAATTGCGAAAAGCTTGACGTTCCTCTTCATCCGCATCACGATCAACAGGAATAGAAGCAGAAGCGATCACTTCTTCCATTACCCAGATGGGACTGTTGGTACGCAGGGCAATAGCGATCGCATCACTGGGACGACAATCGATTTCTTTTTTGACTTCGCCGCGCTGGAGACAGAGAACAGCATAAAAAGTATTATCTTGGAGAGAATGGATGATAATCTTTTCTAAATCCATGTCCCAAGCTTTAAAAATATTAGCGATCAAATCGTGGGTAAGAGGACGAGGGGGTCTTTGTTGTTCGAGGACGGTGATAATGGCCTTAGCCTGATCTTGTCCGATGTAGATAGGTAGGGCGCGACGCTCGGAACCATCCTTCAGCAGTACAATGGGACTGCGAGTGATAGCGTCTAGGGCAATTCCAGCGACTTTCATTTCGATCATGACTAATGGCTTCTCCAAGATAGAGATTCAGCTAGGGAAGGAGTGGGAAAGCAACCTGAATAATATAGTGCTTCGTTACACTCACAGTATGCCCTAAGATGGCGGAGATTAGCCTCATCTTTAATGAAAAAAATACATCAGCTGCCGTCAGGAGTCAGTATTCAGGAGTCAGGAGTCAGGAGACTCCGAGACAGGAGACTCCGAGACAGGAGACTCCGAGACAGGAGACTCCGAGACTATTTCTATTTATTCTCCCCACACCCCACACCCCACACCCCAACTAAATTACTTAATTTGTGCTATGATGATAGTTTTGGGATAAATTTAAATAGGAGCAGACTGTTTGTATGTCTCGTTATAGAGGACCGCGCTTGCGCGTTGTGCGTCGTTTAGGGGAATTACCGGGCCTAACCCGTAAAAATGCCCGTCGTGCCTATGCACCCGGGCAACATGGCCAGGCCCGCAAAAAACGTTCAGAATATGCCATTCGTCTAGAAGAAAAACAAAAACTGCGTTTTAACTACGGTGTCAGCGAAAAACAATTAGTTCGCTATGTCCGCAAAGCTCGCCGGGCTACCGGTTCCACTGGTCAAGTGCTGCTGCAACTCTTAGAAATGCGTCTGGATAATACCGTTTTCCGTCTCGGTATGGCCGGGACAATTCCGGGGGCGCGACAATTAGTCAATCACGGTCACGTCACCGTTAACGGTAGAGTTGTGGATATTGCTAGTTATCAGTGCCGTCCGGGTGATGTGATTGGAGTCAGAAATCAAGAGCGTTCCCAGGATCTAGTCAAAAGAAATATGGAATACCCCGGTTTAGCCAATCTGCCGAGTCATTTGGAATTTGACAAAAACACCCTCGTGGGCAAAGTGAATGGCGTTGTGGAAAGAGAATGGATTGCCCTCTCGATTAATGAACTGTTAGTAGTGGAATACTACTCTCGGAAAGTCTAGGAAAAAAGCCTTTTCCAGATACCTTGAGGACGCAATTGGCAGCGTCCTTATTTTATTGGTTAAATTTAGGTTGACAGATAGCAAAAATTACGATGCTAGAAACAAAATTAGGGAAATATAAATGGCTCTCCCAGGTTTGGTGAGTAAAATGTATTCTAAGATACAGTCTTGCAGGCGACTAAGTGGAACGAACCACAGAGACACAAAGGACACAAAGATCGATCACTACTATATAAGTTGAACTTATCACACAAAGTCGAGAAGAGCCAATAAATCTCTCTTTCGAAAAAATTAACCAGACTGATAACTTAGTGCAGGTGTAACCAATAATTCAATTTGTGATTCTGCTACCTCTGCTGTATCTTGGAAAATCAAGCCTTCTAAACTGTATCCATCTTCCTCACCTTCGGGCTTCTGATAATATTCAACAATTGTGCCAATACTT
Organism: Microcystis viridis FACHB-1342; assembly: GCF_014698335.1. Classification (GTDB taxonomy): domain Bacteria; phylum Cyanobacteriota; class Cyanobacteriia; order Cyanobacteriales; family Microcystaceae; genus Microcystis; species Microcystis ichthyoblabe_A. The sequence continues at coordinate 12,296 of NZ_JACJSV010000026.1, forward strand.
CCTTTTTTGGCTCTTCGTTACTTGGTATGGTTCGATAGGGGGGCATAAATCGACTAAATCCTTATCTGGCAAGGGATTTAATTGATTAGTTCACTCTAGATAGAAAATAATTGACAAAAATCGCTAAATGCCTTTCTATATAGGGGTTCCATCCCTTATAACCCCCGTCCATTGCATAACACAAACCGAATAGCCCCTTTTTTTAAACCATATTCGGGAATATCTTCTGTTAAAAACACTTGGGAAAATAGCTTAAATTTCATCTTGCTTGCTCCTAAATGGCGAATAGCGTTACAAACTTTGTTTCTTGCTCAGTCACCATCCCCGTGTCTCCCCGGCCAGGGAGATAAATGTAAAGATTTATTAAATTGTATCTTAGAATACAATGTGTGAGCAAGGTAGTATATATCGTTTTTTTGGGTCTCCACTGAGAGTCACGTTGCGCTGTCGTTCAGCCCAACCTTACGAAAGCCGCAAGCACGCTGAGATGTACCGATTGACGGAGTTAATCAACCATCGACTGGGAAAAGTTCCTGACTATCCCCACCCCTAGTAGGTAGTCTTCAACCAGTCAGCTGTGCACTTCAAACTTGAATTAGCCTACCTGATTAGTTTTGTAATTTAACCAAGTAAATCAGCCCATATGTCTTTGAGAGGATATTATGAAACTCCAGACTGAAAATAAAAAACCAGAATCCCAATACGAAAAAAACCAAGATTTTAACTTAATTAACCGATACCTACATTCTTTGAGGTATAAAAATCTTGTACAGACAATAAACAACTTTCAAGTGAATACTTCAAGACAAGGAAAGATTATAAAAATCCTAGACATAGGCAGTGGCTTTGGTCGAACTTTTTCAACATTGGATGAAAAATTTAATATCGATTACTGGGGGATAGAATTGTTTAAAGAGTGGCATGAAACTGCCTGCGAAAGATATGGTGAAAAAAACAATTTTCATAATATTTTGGGTTCTGCCTTAGACAGGGAAGTTTACAGTCGTATACCTGAGCCTGATATTGTCACTGCTCTGGAAACATTTGAACACCTACCGGAGCGAGATCTAGTCAGACTGATAGAGTTTTTAGCAGATACTGTAAAACCTCAACTCCTGATTGCCTCCGTCCCTGTCGAAATAGGACCTATTATTTGGATTAAAAATATTGGTTCGTTTATAACTGGATATGCTAGAAATGGATTCGCTAGGGGATATACCCTGGAAGAAACTTTTTGGGCGGGACTATACCAGTTGGATAAACTGCCTGTTCACGGAAGAGGTGAAGGTGTTGCAGACCATAAAGGGTTTGACCATAGATGGTTAACTCAAACCATTCGTCAAAATTTCAAGATACTGGAAATAAGAAAGTTTCCCTTTAATTTCCTCCCTGCATCCCTAGCCACCTCATTGTTTATAGTTGCGGTTACTAGGGAATGAAACCAATGTAGGCCTATGGCTAGGGAAACTGTCAAAAGGACTGAAGGATGTAAAATAAGGAACCAATAAATTTTAGAACCTTTTGTCAGTGAAACCGTCTACATTGAAACCAGTTTAGCATCGTCTCCTAAGATTGGTTTGAGCGCAATAATAGTCTAGAGAAAACCTACACAACCTAATTCCTTTAGAATATTCAAAACCTTGCTATATCTAGAAAACGGGTGGGTGCATCTCATATTTGTAAAAATATCATCTAGACAAGACACCATTAAGATAGGCACAACGTAAAGATAGAATAGAAGAAACGTTCTCATTATGAAAACTAAATTATCTCAGCTTTATGAAACTGATTTTAATTTGTGGCTTGAGCAAACCGTAAATCACTTAAAAAAGGGCAATTTAGAGGCACTCGATTTAGATAACTTAATCGAAGAAATATCCGATATGGGACGTAATAATAGACGGGAGGTATTCGTCCGTTTAAAAGTTCTCTTGATGCACTTACTTAAATGGCAATATCAACCAGAAAAACGGACTAATAGCTGGATAAATACCATTGATGAGCAAAGAGAACAATTAGAGCTTATTTTCAGGGATAGTCCTAGCTTAAAACCCTATTTAGCCGATATTTTCGCAGAATGTTATCAAAAAGCAGTGCGAGGGACGGTAAATGAAACTAATTTACCAAAAGAAACTTTTCCAGTTGATTGTCCTTTTAGCCAAGAACAGGTTTTAAAGTGGGATTATCTTCCTGAAAATAGCTTTTGAACAATAGCAGTTTTATGATAAAATTGCCCTGCTGTCAAGACTGATTTTTTTCTTGCCAAATAGCCAAGGCCATTTGATGAACAAATCGCCAAGGTAGATGATGCTGACGGGCAATTGCGGCACAATCTTCGTATTCTGGTTGTACGGTAATCGGTTGATTAATTGACTCTTTATAGGCAACTTTTAGCCGAATTTGACCATAGACAGTATCGATCGATTGTATCTCTCTTTTTAAGATTGATCGCTCTTGAATTGTCCTTCTAATGCCTAAAGTTGTGGTTTCCTGAAAGATCATATTTTCACAAATAGCAATTTTATCCAAGCCACAAATTACTGTCAAAAGTATTCCCAAACGGGATTTTTTCATAGTAATTGCTTGACTAAATACATCCAAGGCACCCACTTGTAATAAAGACTCACTTAAGTAGGCGATCGCTTGCGGATTTAAGTCATCAATTTGAGTTTCTAAAACTGCCACGGTTTCGCTTTCATCTAGCTTTTCTGATTCTTTTTTCCCTAACCAAAGCCGGACAAGATTGGGAATCGGTAAATCTTTTGTCCCTGCTCCTAAACCGACCTTTTCTAACTGCATTTGCGGCGGTTTACCGAAACTTTTAGCTAAAGTTGTCACAATAGCTGCCCCCGTGGGTGTTACTAACTCCGCTTCGATGCCATTACTATAAATTGGTACTTGTCCCTGACTGAACAATTGTACTACTGCTGGCACAGGAACCGGTAAACGACCATGGGCGGCCTGAACTGTACCGCCGCCGGTGGGTAGAGAAGAACAGTATAATTCACTCACCGATAGCCAATCCAAACCCAAACAAGTCCCGACGATATCGATAATGGCATCGGTTGCCCCGACTTCGTGAAAATGCACTTTTTCCGGTGCGATCCCGTGAACAGCCCCTTCTGCGATCGCAAGTTGTTGAAAAACCGCTAAACTCCATTCTTGGACTTTCTGGGGTAAATTTGCCTGTTTAATTAAATTTTCAATCTCCAGTAAATGGCGAGCGGGGGTATGATGGTGATGGTGGTGATGATCAGCAGACTTCTCGGCAGTGACATCGACGTGAATCTTAGTGGCAATTTGACCGCGACGATGCACTTTTTCGGCTCTTAACTGATATTCATCCTCAATTCCTAAAGTTTTTAGTTGTGCAATCAGGTATTCTAAGGGGACTCCTAAATCTACTAACGCCCCTAAACACATATCCCCGGCAATTCCCGTGGGACAATCCCAATAGGCGACGATTTTGCTATCATGGCTACTATTTACTCTCTCCATCCGGAAAATCCCCAACAACGTTCTATCCAAGAAATCTGTCATGCCCTGAAAAATGGGGCAATTATGCTTTATCCTACCGACACCGTCTATGCGATCGGTTGCGATCTCAATGTGAAATCCGCCGTCGAACGAGTTCGCCAAATCAAGCAACTATCTAATGATAAACCCTTGACGTTTCTCTGTTCTTCTTTGTCGAATATTTCCGAGTACGCAGTGGTCAGCGATTATGCCTATAAGATTATGCGACGAGTTATACCCGGTCCCTACACTTTTCTCTTACCGGCGACTAAATTAGTGCCGAAAGTGGTGATGAATCCGAAGCGGAAAACCACTGGTATCCGGGTTCCCGATCATGTTATCTGTCGCACTATTCTCGAAACCCTAGAAAATCCTATTATCTCTAGTTCTGCCCATCTTCCCGATCAGGAGGGGGATTTTCCCACCAAGGGATTAGAAACCCCTAGGTTATTCGATGCCCTCGATCATATAGTTGATTTAATTATCGAAGATGGTTCGGCTCCCGGTTCGGAAGTGTCAACAATTGTTGATTTTACCAGCGATCAACCGGATATCGTGCGTCAGGGTTTGGGTTGGCCGGAATTACAACAATGGTTATAACAGTGATTTTAGCCGTCAGCCGTCGGTTTTTTGCTCCCCACACCCCACACCCCACACCCCACACCCCACACCCCACACCCCACAACTTCGCACTTGCCACTGATAACTGATAACTGATAACTGATAACTGATAACTGTATCGGTTATTGCGACTTTTTATTTCCTGAAAACCGCCTTGTGTAAGCCAAGTTAGTTGCTTATTATGGAGGTAATCGCAGTCAGAGAAAACCTCTCAAGGAAATTATTACTATGGCTTTCACTCTTTATTCTCCCTTCCTAGAAATTAATTCTGTTCAACGTCAAATCGATCAACTTTTTCAAGAAGTATTACCGACAACTTCATCGGTATCTCGTCCCCCGGTGGAAATCTCTGTTAATGAGGATTCCGTAGAATTAAAAATCGAATTACCCGGTGTGGATATTAAAGATATCGATGTGGAGGTTAGCAAACAAATGGTGGCTATTAATGGGCAACGTCAACGCCCTGCCGAGGTGGAAAACAGCGAATTTTATTATGGTAAATTTAGTCGCTTGATTACCCTACCAGTGGAGGTGCAAAATAGCCAAGTTACCGCTAACTATCAAGACGGTATTCTTTATCTCACCCTCCCGAAAGCGGTGGCAGAAAAAAATAAAGTGGTGAAAGTTAATCTTGGTTAGATGAAAAAAAGACTGGAGAATTTCTCCAGTCTTTAGTTTTATTTGTGGTCGCTAACTGTTAATTGGATTCTTTGCCATTTACGTTAACGGGACGGGGTTGAATAACACCAAAACCGCCGTGATTGCGTTGATAGATAACGTTGATTTCGTTAGTGTCTTTGTTGCAGAACATAAAGAAATCGTGATCGACTAATTGCAATTGTGTTAGTGCTTCCTCAATAGTCATCGGTGGCATAGCAAAGTATTTCATCCGCACTACTTCCGCAGGTAATTCGGGAGTGCGATCGCCAATTAGGTTATCATCTAAGGGTTTCTCTTGCACCACCTCGCTAGTTTTAACGGTGGCGTTGGTGCGATGATCCACCAGTCTCTCTTTATACTTGCGGAGTTGACGAGCGATTTTATCAGAAACTAAATCAATACTTGCGTACAAATTTTCGCTTCCTTCTTGAGCGCGAATCACTGTTCCATTAGCATAAACCGTTACTTCCGCTTTGTGGCGATCGGGAATGCGTGCATTCTTTTCCACGGAGAGGTGAACATCAACTTTTGTGGTTATGCCGTTAAAATGTTTCACCGCTTTCTCCAGCTTTTGTTCGACATAATCATGAATAGCTTCGGTGACAGCGATATTATTGCCCTGAATCAATAGCTTCATACTCACTACTCCATCTAAAAATTTTGCTATAGACCGTCCACATCAACTATTTTTAAGGGATGTTGATGCTAGGAATTTAATCCTCAAAAATCCGCTCGATCGCGCTGTTGTCAGAGGTCACAGTCTAGATATTGTCGGTGTTTTCGTTCTCTTTTTTTTGTCGGATCGCGCGGAAAATTCATCGGGTCGAGCGCCTATTTGCAACTAGATTTATTTACCTCTATTCTAACAAGTTTCTCTCAACCTTTTCTTAACAGAAGTGCGAAGTTCTGTTAACTTTTATTTAAAGAAACCGATTTTCGCCGCCAGCAAGAGAATCCGGTGATTGTTTCTCCTGTGGGACGGTTAACATCCGAATAGATGGGATATCCTTAGATTAGCACTTAGTATTCTCCCCAACATCTATATCTTCTCTTCTTTTAATCTTCCTTTGCGCTCCTTTACATTTCTTAAATATTTTGACACATCTCGCAATGAATGCTCAAAAAATACCTCGTCTCTGTGGGCTGAAAATTCAGGCAATTACCCCCTATTCTCTGGCCTGGGCGCAACAGCGATCGCTGGTGGGGGCGAGAATTGCCGATCCTGACTTACCCGATGTGCTGCTACTACTGGAACATCCCCCCGTTTACACCCTCGGTACTGGTTCAGATATTAAGTTTATTAAATTTAATCTTGACAAAACCGATAAAGAAGTGTACCGAATCGAGCGAGGAGGAGAAGTCACCCATCACTGTCCGGGGCAGTTAGTGGGCTATCCGATCCTCAATTTGCGCTATTATCAGCAGGATTTACACTGGTATTTGCGACAATTAGAAGAAGTCATCCTGCAAACTATCGCTATTTATGGATTGTCGGGGGAAAGAATCGCGGGACTGACGGGGGTATGGGTAGAAGGGTATAAAATAGCGGCGATCGGTATTAAAGTTAGTCGTTGGATTACCTATCATGGTTTTGCCATTAATGTTTGTCCGGATTTAAGCGGTTTTGCCGAAATTATTCCCTGTGGGATTGCTAATAAACCCGTGGGCAGTTTGCAGCAGTTTCTGCCTAATATTAGTCTTATGCAAGTACAGCAAGATTTATCGAGAGTTTTCGCCTCAGTTTTCGGTGTGGAATTATTTTCTCTTGACAAGGATTAATATGAGCGATCGCAAAGACCCAGAAAAACTCGCCGCAGAAAATAGGGCCGATAACCCCGAAAATAACGGTAAAACCAGTTTATCAGCCCCCGATGCCTCCGAATACGTCTCCTCTTTATCTTCCCGTAATCCTCTGCGTCAGCGCATCCTACTATTAAAAGATCTTCGGCCGGGTAACGCGGGGTTACTGTTGGCCCCCCTGATGGTGATGACTATCGGCCTCGTCTTTAGCTGGGACTGGTTAGGCTTTTCTGGGGCGATAGTAGCGATATTAATATCTTTACAGGTGATTTTGCCCTCTATTCGCCAGTGGATCGCCCATTATCTCACCCCCTCTGAACGTCAGACGGTTTTCGCTTTTATCGTTTTTATAGCTGCTCTGGCCGGATTAGGGAAATATTTAGGGGTTTATGATCGCATATTGCGATGGTTGGAGAGTTTTAAATACGATGAGTTCGGTTCCTGGGCCGAGTGGGTGGGGGCCTTGGGACAGATTATGATCGCCGTGTTAGCGGTCTATGTGGCTTGGGAACAGTACGTTATTTCTAAGGATTTAACCATACAACAAAATCGCATTACCCAACAACAGACGATCGATTCCTATTTTCAGGGCATTTCCGATCTAGCCTTGGATGAGGAGGGATTTTTAGAAGATTGGCCCCAGGAAAGAGCGATCGCAGAAGGTCGCACCGCTTCTATCCTCAGCAGTGTCGATGCCTCTGGGAAAGCGAAAATACTGCGTTTTTTGAGTCAATCGCGGCTATTATCACCGATTAAACGCGATCGTTATCTAGGCCGACCGATTCTAGACGGGGAAGGGGGTTATGCGGAGGATCGAGAGTTCGGTACAAGAGTAGTACAATTGGGGGTAATGTTAGCGGGGGCCGACATTTCTGGGCAGGATCTGCGCTGGACCGATTTAAGCGAAGCGAATATGGTGCGGGCCGATTTAAGTTATAGCGATTTGGTGAAAGCAAATGTATCGCGGACAATTCTCTACGAAGCTAATTTAAGAGGGGCAGATATCAAAGGGATGCGTTTATTTTATGGTTCCCTAGAAAATGCTACCCCCCGCAGTCGTACCGTTCCCCCCAATTATGACAGTGGAGAACACACGGGAGCAGTGGTAGAAAATGTCAATTTTACCGGGGTGAAAAACATGAGCGAGGAACAACGTCACTATTGTTGTCGTTGGTGTGGGGAAAAGTCCCGCGCAACCATTCCGGGGGGATGTGCTGATATTGCCAATCTTTTGGGCCGTTAACGGAGGCGATCGGCAGGGGGCAGTGTTATAATCAGTGGTATTCATTGCTAATAATTCCCGCAAACTTATGAATCAAAAAGTCGTTATTCTTGCCACTGCTTCCGCTAGTTTATTAACCCTATTAGTTACCACTAACTCCGTACAAGCTGCCCCAGAGTCCTTTCATCCTAGTTTCAATACCGAGAACTTAGGTGACATGATTATCGCCAAGACAACCGGGGAAGAAAATCCGATTTTACGTCATCTTAATTGTAGTTGTGCCGCCTGCACGCAATCCCTTAACTCCTCACTCAATTGATAATTTTCCGCCCCAACGATCCTGGGGGATAAAAGTCCGCTCTAGATTAATTTTTGCCACGGGTTCCGTGAGGGTAAATTCTCCCGATTCGATCAGTGCTTTTAATTCTAAAGCGGCTTCCCGGGACAGGGAAATACTGGCCAAAGGAGCCACCCTCACACTTTTTCCCTCGATCATAATCCGACCGCTTTTTAGTTTAGCGTAGGTGATTAAACCAAAGGTAGGACGGACTCGCCGGGGAATCGAAAAATCCACCACTGGAGCGACAATTTCCTCATCTTTTACGGCACAATGTCGAACGATTTCCTCGCTTAAAATCGGAATCGGTACTGCTACCCCTAACATTAAAGAAGCCCCATAATTTTTGAAATAACAACCCCGCACCCAGCGAGCATTCATTTGTTTAGCATCCCCAATTAAGGCTAAGGTGGAAGCGGGACCAATAGGAGTTCGATTTTGTAGGCGTTTTTGCAGGGGAAAATGTTGGGTTCCTTCCCAGGCAATATAACCGATTCCTCCTCCCAAAAAAATGCGCGTACCGATGCCGATAGCCTCTAAATCTGGGTCATTTAACAGGGGAGAAATTGCCCCGGGGTTAGAATACACTGCATTACCTAATCGTGGCTGTAGTGGTCCTAAATAAGTATATAAAGTCCGCTCTCCTCCATTGACTCCGACGATAAAATTCTGGTAGAGATTGCGAGGATTAAAAAGATAAAATTGATTGATAGTCTCCTTAGAAATAATCGTTTCAAAAGAAGTGCGAGGATAACAATCAGTGGCCTGGCCGACAGCGCGCAATTGAATCGATTTTCCAGCGATTAAATCCTCAATAATATGTCCGCCGCCCCTTTCGGGATTTTCTCCCTCTAAATTCTCATTTTTGGCCGCTAGATCACTAATAGCACTGGCTCCTAAATATAAATCCACCGCTCCAAAACCAGCATAAGCAGGAATCCCATCTAACCAACATTGACGAATTTTTATCGGCGGATCCGTCTGACCTAAATTAATAATTGCCCCCGAAGATTCCATCGGTTCAAAAGTTCCCGTACAAACCACATCTACTTGGGAAAAAACCTCCTTAATTCCCATCTCGCTCACGCGGCTTTTTAATTCCTCTACTGTCCAGACTACAGCAGTTTTTTTAGCGATCTTGTCGTTGATTTCAGCGATTGTTCTCATAATAAGTAGCTGGTTATAATTAAATTGAAGATGTATTCCCCCTTAATAAGGGGGTGCCGATCCCCCCTTAATCCCCCCTTAATAAGGGGGGTGCCGATCCCCCCTTAATCCCCCCTTATTAAGGGGGGCATCTGAAAGTTTTCAACACCTACCTACTTAAAAATTGGCAAGATGGGGGTTAGGGAGCTTTTTGCTGTTATCAGTCAACAGTTATTAGATGTGAGTTTTCAGTGAGTGGTATTAACTGAGCAGTATTAAATGGCGGTGACAGTGCTGTTTTTTCACTGATTACTGATTACTGATCACTGATCACTGTTATAAGATGAGAAAGGGAAAATTTACGATCGAAGCTTTTCTATGACAGTTACACCCGTTCCGGCCTCCTTTAATCCTGTTTCTGGTCTAGTTAACCGTATTCTCGGCATAAAACCGCTTTTTGACATCGCTCGCTATCAGGCCCGCAATATGATGATTAAAAGAGCCGAAAAACTAGGCGTACCTTGGCGAGAAACCGTCAAACAATGGCAGCAACGGGATTGGAGTCAGGAACTGCAAGCGGTAGAAAATCCCGATCTCGTCTATCCCGAATACTACGTTTGTTCTTTCCACGCTTACGAAAAGGGCAATTTAGACTGGTTGCCAGCTTTTGAGGTAGAATCTGCCGCCTATGCTGTCCATTCTACCATCTGGCCCGGGGCGGGGATGGACGGCGACCCGCGATTGCGACGGGAATATCACCGGATATTAAAGGAGCAAATCAAGGCAAAAATTAACGATATTGTCGATTTAGGCTGTAGTGTCGGCATGAGTAGCTTTGCGCTGCAAGATACTTATCCGCAAGCGCGGGTAACTGGGTTGGATCTCTCTCCCTACTATTTAGCAGTTGCTCAATACCAGGCTCAACAAAAACAAAAGACGATTCAATGGCAACACGCGGCTGCGGAAAAAACTCAATTACCCAGTCAGTCCTACGATCTGGTATCTTCGTTTTTAATGTTTCACGAACTACCCCAACAGGCTACTAGAGAAATTTTCGCCGAAGCGCGTCGTTTATTGCGATCGGGGGGTTATTTGACGCTGATGGATATGAATCCGCGCTCGGAAATTTATCGAAAAATGCCCCCTTATGTCCTCACCTTACTCAAGAGTACCGAACCCTATCTCGATCAATATTTTACTCTCGATATCGAACAGGCATTAGTTGAAGCGGGGTTTCAAGCACCGATCATTACCCCCACCAGTCCCCGACATCGGGCGATTGTTGCGCGGGTTTCCGAATCATAATTTTGAGGTAATCAATGAAGATAATTTTTCGTCAAAGCTGGACAAAGATATTAACTATTGTCCCTCTCTTTCTGTTAATTTTTGCCAGCAAAACCCTCGCCCATCATGCCATGGCAGGGCAAACTCCCGATAATTTTTGGAATGGATTTTTATCGGGTTTAGCTCACCCAGTTATCGGTTTAGATCATTTAGCTTTTGTGGTGGCTAGTGGTTTAATTGCTGTGGGGATGGAACAGGGTTTATTAATTCCGATCGCTTTTGCGATTGCTACTTTAATCGGGACGGGGATTCATTTACAGGGAATAAATTTACTTTTTCCTGAAGGGATTGTTGCCCTTTCTGTGGTGATTTTTGGACTAATTTTAACCCTGAAAAAAGGGTTACAAAATCATTCTAATCTCTATACGATCGCTCTGGCAACTTTGGCAATGATCGCGGGAATTTTCCACGGTTATGCCTACGGAGAATCAATTATCGGGGCGCGAGTTGCCACTTTAGTTGCCTATTTAATCGGTTTTACCGTCATCCAATTAGCGATCGCATCTGGGGCTTTTGTCCTTGGCAGTGTCATCAAGGAAAAATTAGCCAAGCAAGCGACTCTAATTAGTAAGTTAATCGGATTGGCAATTATGGCGATCGGTACAACTTTTTTAGTGGGAATTAAGTAGGGTCTGCTGAAAAAGTTTGTTGGTGGGGGCAGGGTGTGGGGTGTGGGGTGTGGGGTGTAGGGTTTTACCGATTTTGAGGTAGTCAGTTACCTAATTTTCAGTGAAAAAGTACCTGAATTTTACCCCCGATCCCTCCAATGGTCGGCACTTTTTGAGGTCAAAAAAGTCTAAAAGCCTTATCCAACAAGGTTTTTAGATTTATTCAGCAAGCCCTAAGTAAATTAATCTCGATGGGGCTAATTATTAATGGCTCTCTTGAGGTTATGAGATCGAAGAAAGGGCGTACAATATACGCCCCTACCAAACAAGTACGGGAGAGGCACTGAATTGGAAGAGGAGTTAGGAATTGAGTTCTCAAAGCAAAAATAATCCTAATTCCTACCCCTACTATTTTTTTAGGTTTCAGAGGGGAAGTAACCAAACAGTTTTTTATAATCAGAGGCCAGATATCCTCGATGAAAAAAACCTAATTCTTCGGCAATTTCATAAGTTAATTTTGTCTGATTATTTTGGTTAAGAGATTGATGTAAAGCATTAAGACGAAGCAACTTAAAATAATTGTAAGGAGACATTTGATAGAAGTCTTTAAATATATATTCTAAGGTGCGTTGACTTACTTTTAATTCTTGACAAATCGCTGGAATAGTCAGATCAGAACGCAGATTTTTTCTCATCATTTCTTCTGCTTTTTTGAGAATAGAGGTGCGTCTGATAGCGTTTTTAGGGGTTTTAATATCTTTGGTTACTGCTAAAGTCAAAAGAAAATCTTTGACAATTTCTTCTTTTAATTTTTGCCTGACAAAATTTAATCTTAGTGCTTTTCTTTGCCCAGATATTTGTTGACAATCTAAATTAAATAGCATTCGATAAAGTTGATGACAAGATTGTTGGAGATGACGAATTTTTTCCGATGGGCAAATCACAACAGAAGAAGCGGAAGAATTTAAAAACTTTTTCGCTTCTGGTAGCTCTAAATTTTGGCACAATTGTTGCAGATAATTATCATGAACGTAAAGCTGAAAACGATTGGAAAAGGGATGTTGAAAAATGGAAATTTCTGATTTAGGGGGGACAATCCCAAGATAGTTATTTTCTACTGAGTACAAATTTTGGAAGAAGACAGAATTCACCTGAATAGGAATCGCAAAAACCCACATTTTAGAATGGACTACTCCCACAACATTTATTAAACAATTACGTTGCGATAATTCTAACATCACTTCATCGATGATGATCCTTGAAAGATACCCTTCAAAATGATCACCACTGAGTTGTAAAGCATCTCCGTTGACAAATTCTCGATTCTGAAAATAGCGAGAAAAGTCACAAAAATATTCACTTTTAAAGGTTAATTCCTGAGAATCAATTAAAATATCGGTTTTACTGTCAAAAATAAACATCTATGTATAACTCCTTGGTTATTGAGTAAAATTAAACTTTTTTTGCCCATCAATTTAAAGACCTGCGTTTTTTGGATCATCTTAGCATAGAGGACTGAGTAGTATGAGTTACAGCAGAGTTGATTTGTTAATTTTGTCCATCAGTGTAGTTCCGTTTAAATCTCTCACTTTTTCCCGTTATTAATTACCAAGTAAATGTCGATGGTTAAACAATATATGCCATTTAAAGATTGCTCTAGGGTATTGGGTGCAGAAATTCTTCAATTACGTCCCCCGGCATTTTCTGATGACCCAAAATATAACACATTTAGCTATACCTATTATCCAGGGGGATTGGAAATTTCCGATAGCTATATCTATTATCCAGGAGAATCAGAAATTTCCGAAGCCCTTGCCAGGGAAATCCCTACGTTCGCCGTTCCCCCGACAAATTATCCAGAGGGATTGGAAATTTCCGATAGCTATATTTATTATCCAGGAGGATCGGAAATTTCCGAAGCCCTTGCCAGGGAAATCACTACGTTCGCCGTTCCCCCGACAAATTATCCAGAGGGATTGGAAATTTCCGATAGCTATATTTATTATCCAGGAGGATCGGAAATTTCCGAAGCTGTTGTTCCTAATATTAGCACTTGTCTCTATGCGCTCAAAGCAATCATAGCATTTTTCATCAGAATGAGCCATGGGCAAGAGGCTTAAACCCTTTGTTGGCAAAACTTGTCGATACCTCAGTAACGTGAAAAGCGCTATAACTACACATCTAAGCCACCGACATCGTCTTCATCATCAGGAGGGGCTGTAACATTCAGCGTTAATCAAGGAGACCCGATCATAAACTTACTAGGCGGCTCCGGTGGTAAAGAATTTTATGAGGGTGTAATATTGCCAAATGGAGATCTAAAAACTAACTGGCAACTGACTCCTTTTATGAACCTCGCCGTCGTCACCAATTATATTTTTGGTTTCGTCCTCATCGTTTTTGGCAGCGATAGTGCGATCGCAGATTGTGTAGAGAGTTTGTCGGGTGGGCAATGCCTATTTTACATTCAAGGTAAAATAGAGCCAAGGAAGTTAGTAGAGAGAGAAAGCTATTTTGCCAGCTATGAGCCAAACCCTACCTAAAACTGTTAATTTCGAGGAATTCGTCCCTTGGCTGCCTGAAAATTCTGGAGTACGTTATGAGCTACACAAGGGAAATATTATTGAAATGGCACAACCCGCAGGAGAACACGAGGAAATCAAAGGATTTTTAACTGTTAAACTCAGTGGAATAATTGATAGACTGGGTCTTCCTTATTTAATTCCTAACCAAGCGATTGTCAGACCTGCTGGTAAAAACTCTGGTTATTTTCCTGATGTATTAGTGCTAAATCGAACCAAGCTCGCTCAGGAAAAATTATGGAAAAAAGAATCAATCCTTAGTGAGGGTGCATCTATCCCTCTGATAATTGAAGTGGTATCGACTAACTGGCGTGATGATTACTACTTAAAATTTGCTGATTATGAAGAAATGGGTATTCCTGAATATTGGATTGTCGATTATGCAGCCTTGGGTGGGCGTAATTTTCTTGGCACTTCTAAACAACCGACCATCTCTGTTTGTCGCTTAGTTGAGGAAGAATATCAAATTCGGCAATTTCGAGATAGTGATCGCCTAATTTCTCAGACTTTCACGGAATTAAATCTCACTGTCAATCAGATTTTCTTAAGTCTGTAGGGTGTGCATCGTCCACCTTACTCTTTTCGCTTTTTTCTTCAGTTTGAGGGGTTGATTTTGCCGATTAAAATCCGCAATTATTGCCTTTATTTGCTCCATCTGCTTGAGTTTTAAGCCATTAATCTCAATTTATTTTATCGCTTTCGTGTTCATGTTCTCAAGGTCGTTACTAAGACAAGATCGTAAACTAAGACGCATTTTAAATGAGAGAAATTTGGGGATCCCTATTTATTTTTTTAGTCTGTCCTATTATCGGGGGATTGCCTCTGATTGATTGGATAAATTATCTCGTAACTGGACGTAAATTATCCCAATTAGGTACTGGTAATATCGGTGTAACTGCCGCTTTTTACCATGGGGGTAAATTGGTGGGAATTTTGGCGGTAATTTCGGAAGCAGCCAAGGGAATTATCGTTATTCTCCTAACCCGTTTATTTTTTCCCACCGGCTCCACGTGGGAATTATTAGCTTTAATTGCCTTAGTCATGGGGCGCTATTGGTTAGGAAAAGGTGCGGGAACTACTAATGTTTTCTGGGGATTAATTGTTCACGATTTTGTCGCTGTTTTTCTCACCTTAATCATTAGTGGGATTAGCTTTACTGTCTTTCGAGAAAAATCTACGGGTAGATTGGTAGGATTATTTTTATTAGCTTTAATTCTCACCTTGCGCCGTCCCCACGATTCAGGTTATATTATAACTGCCATTGCTTTAGCCTGTTTATTAGGGGCAATTTTTCAAAAAATCGCCGACGATTTAGACTTACCTGAAGCAAATGTTAACAATGAATCAAAAACTATGTTTCGTTTTTTTCGTGGAGATCGATCAATCCAAACTCTTGATGACAATCTAGCAGCTTCAAAAGTGGGACAAAAGTCCGCCACTTTAGCCGATCTTAAGCGTGCCGGTTATCCCATTCCTAGGGGTTGGATTTTACCACCAGGAGATGATCCACAACCGTTAATAGAATCTCTTCATCCTGATATTAATCATCCCTTAGTCGTGCGCTCTTCCGCTATTGGAGAAGATGGTGAAACCGCTTCATCTGCGGGACAATATACCACAATTCTTAACGTTGTTGATCAAGAAAATTTAGCGGCGGCGATTTTAAGTTGCCAAACCTCCTATAATAGTCCTAATGCTGTTAATTATCGACTCGATCGAGGTCAAGAAAACACGGCCATGGCTGTGTTAATTCAAGAACAAATTCGAGGAGTTTTTTCGGGGGTTGCCTTCAGTCGTGATCCGATTAATCCTCTCAGTTTAGATGTGGTTATTGAAGCTTTACCCGGAGATGCCACCAGAGTTGTATCGGGAAGAGTCACCCCCGAAAGTTATCGAGTTAATTTAGAAGAAAATATCATCATCGGAGCGGGAGATATTCCCCCGGCTATTATTCAACAGGTAGCTAATCTTTGTCGGCAATTAGAAAACCTTGATCATGGCATTCCCCAAGATATAGAATGGACTCATGACGGACACAAATTATGGTTATTACAGTGCCGTCCTATCACTAATTTACAGCCAATTTGGACAAGAAAAATCGCAGCTGAAGTTATCCCCGGAGTGATTCGTCCTTTGCCTTGGTCGATTAATCGTCCTTTAACCTGTGGAGTTTGGGGAGATATTTTCCAGTTAGTTTTAGACAAAAAAGCCCTCGATTTGGACTTCAATGAAACAGCGACTTTACACTATCAAAGAGCCTATTTTAATGCTTCTTTATTAGGCACAATTTTCCGTCGCATGGGATTACCTCCAGAAAGCTTAGAATTCCTGACCAAAGGAGCAAAGTTTACCAAACCACCGTTAACGGCAACCTTGGCTAATTCCCCTGGTTTATTAAAACTTTTAGGACGGGAATTACAGTTAGAAAAAGACTTTAGCCAAGATCAAAAAACCTATTTTATCCCAACGCTCGAAAAAATTAACGCTACTTCCCTAGAAGCTTTATCTTCAGGGGAGATTTTAGAGCAAATTGAGGAGATTTTAACCGTCTTAAAAAAAGCCACCTATTATAGTATTCTTGCCCCCCTTAGCTTCGCTTTGCGTCGCAGTATCTCGCGAGTACCTTTTGAGAAATTGGATAACTCTCAAGCACCGGAAATAGCCTCAATGCGATCGCTATCTGAACTGAGAAAAAATACGCTCGATCGAGATTTTGACTCAGCTTTTTCCCTCTGGTTAGAAACCTACGGTTATTTAAGCGAAGTGGGGACTGATATTTCGATACCGAGATGGCGAGAAAATCCCCCATATCTGCTACAACTACCCTTAGATATTCCGGGCAATAATAGCCAGAAAAAAGTCAAATCTTCCCACAATGTCCAAAAAAGATTAAATATCAAAAACCAAGTGACTGAAATTTACTCCCGTCTTTTAGCTCACCTACGCTGGCATTTTCTCGCTTTGGAAACCCTCTGGTTACAGCAACAAATATTATCAGAGACGGGAGATATATTTTATCTAAACTACTCAGAAGTTATCCAGTTAGGTCAGAATAATAATATCGCCAATCTTAAGCAGATTATCCGTCAGCGTCGCCAACAATTCCAAGAAAACTCTCAATTAACTGATATTCCCTATATTGTTTATGGACAACCACCGAAAAGAGAATTTTTAGTTTCAAATTTAACTGCCAAAAAACGCTTACAGGGAATTGCCGCTAGTGGGGGGACAGTGGAGGGACGAGTCAAAATTATGCCAACCCTACAAAATCTAGAAATTGCCCCTGATACTATTCTCGTTATTCCCTATACTGACTCAGGATGGTCCCCTTTATTATCCCAAGCTGTGGGCATTATTGCCGAGGTGGGGGGACAATTATCCCATGGTGCTATTATTGCCAGAGAATACGGAATTCCGGCGGTTATGGATGTGCATAATGCCATGAAATTGTTAAAAGATGGTCAATTAATTCGTCTCGATGGCAGTCAAGGAATTATTGAAATTCTCTAGGCATTAGGGGACAGGGTGTAGGGTGTGGGGTGTGGGGTGTAGGGTGTAGGGTGTAGGGTGTGGGGTGTGGGGTGTGGGGTGTGGGGTGTAGGGTGTGGGGTGTGGGGAGAATAAATAAAATAATCTCCTGACTCCTGACTTCTGACTCGGAGACTCCTGACTCGGAGACTCCTAACCCAATGGTAGATGTTGGATTTTTGCAGAAGTTCTATTTTTCGACAAAGATAAGCAAAAATTATCTATTGACTGCAATAACTTGAGAATATTTAAATTAATATTTCGCAATATTTACAAATTCTTAAGAATTAATTGAGAAAGATTTTTATTTAACAACGATGTTCCAATGGTTACAGCGATTTGATATAATTTCATAATCGGTTATTCTATACTTTTTTGGGCAGCAAAGGTTGAAACCCTTGCCACACCTAGAAGATAATCCCAATTAAGACAGGTAAATGAGTCAATTTCACCCACAACGATGATCTTTTTTTTGTGTAGTTTTATTGCAAAAAAAAAGTTTTTTTGACAAAAAGCACAAAGTATGATAGACCACCAATGGATTTCTAGCCGCAAACAGTAGCTGCTATATTAACTGGTTAAACCGTGTTTTAGGGCAAAACGTACCAATTCCGTGCGACTATTAGTACCAGTCTTGCTAAATAAGCGACTGACGTATTTTTCTACGTTCCTAACGCTGGTTTCTAGACGACTGGCAATTTCTTTATTCATCAATCCCTCCGCTACTAAATCTAAAACACTTTGTTCCCGGGGGGTCAGATCAACTTTAATCGGGGGGGGAGTGGTAGTAAAAGTGTTCTGTTGTCCCACCTGCTGTTTTAATTCCCGGATATCTCGGGCAATTTCTTCTAATCTAGCGTTTTCGCTGGTGGCTTGCAGGGATTGACGACGGCGCTCGATTAAAGACTTGATTAATGCTTCTAATTCTTCGGGATCGAAAGGCTTGGATAAATAAGCATCACAACCAGCATTATAACCCTGAATGCGATCGCTTGTCATCCCCCTTGCAGTGAGAAAAACCACGGGAATTGTCTGAAAACGAGCATCTTCGCGCAATTTCTTCAGAAACTGATAGCCATCCACCTGCGGCATCATAATATCGGAGATAACTAATTCCGGAATTTCTTGATTGAGTAAATCCCAGGCTTCGTTAGCATTACTAGCAGTTCTTACCTCGAATTCATCCCCGTACTGTAGATATGCTTGCACAGATTCACGAACCCCCGGTTCGTCATCCACTAACAAAACTTTCGCAGGTGTGTCCATCAATTTCTCGCAGCGATCGAATATTGTCCGAATCCTATCTTATCAGCTAAGGAGATAGGAGTCAGTAGTCAGTAGTCAGGAGATAGGAGTCAGGAGATAGGAGTCAGGAGATTGCTTTTATTTATTCTCCCCTCTCCACACCCTACACCCCACACCCTACACCCCACACCCTACACCCTACACCCCACTTTCCAGATCATCCTCAAGATAGTGACGGTGAGTTAAACTAGCAGATAGAACCAAAAAGTTACAAAAATCACACAATAATTTTACAATCCTTTCACCATTCTTAACAAATCCCGTGACCATTCTCTGCTGGCTCGATCGCATTAGTGCTTCTGATCGCCCCCTGGTGGGGGAAAAAGCTTTTATTGCCAGTGAATTACACCAGCGAGGATACCCAATTATCAGGGGATTTGCCATTTTTAACCGCATTTTTGCGGAATTTTTGGAAACTATCAACAATACTGACTCATTCCTGACTGATTTTCCCCAGTCTTCCCTCTATTTAGACGTAGATAACCCAAAAGCTCTGCAATTAGTCGCCAAAGAAAGTCGCCGCGCCATTTTACAAGCGCAAATTCCTCCTCTCTGGTTAGAAGAACTAACGGCGGCCGTGGCACAATTATCCATGGATAGCCTAGTATGGCGCTTTTCCTTACCTGCTCATCTGGCTCGGCGAACTCTCGGTTTATTTTCCGCCCCCATCAGTGGAATTAAAGCAGATAATCTAGAAAATGCCCTAAAACAAGCTTGGGCGGAGTTATTCACCGCCAGAAGTCTATTTTATTGGCGAAAAGTGGGAATTGGTTTAGAAAAAATTCAATTATCTTTACTGGTACAACCATTATTACCGGCCAATTGTGCGGGAAATGTGTTGATTAATGACGATAACTGGAAAATTCAGGCAGTTTGGGGGTTAGGACACAGTTTAGTTAATGGAGAAGTGGCACCGGATACCTATATTATCGATCGCTCCGGTCAATTACGCAGTCGGCAATTAGGCAATAAATCCCGCGCTTATTATCTCAATAGTGACAGTAATCTGCTTGCGGCACAATTATTAGCACCCAGTTTACAGGAAAGCTACTGTTTAGATAATTTCGCCCTCGATCGCCTTTGTCAACTGGTTCAATCTCTACTAGCGGAAAAACCCCGCTTAACCAGCATAGAATGGCTGATGATGCTAGATGGTCAAATTTATATTCTCAACTGTCACAGTCAGGAAATCACCGCTACTACCTCCAATTATCCCTTAAGAGGATTAGGGGCATCCCCGGGGTTGGTATCGGGAGTGGCAAAAGTGATCAGCAATTTCGACTCCCCAGAGGCAAATTTTCAGGATTGCATTCTGGTTACTACTAATTTACCTCCGAAAAAACTGCCCCATTTACGCCAAATTCGAGCAATGATCACGGAACAGGGGGGATTAACTAGCCATGGAGCCATCTTAGCCCGGGAATTAGCCATTCCTGCCATTGTCGGGGTAAAAAATGCCACAGAAATTATCCGCTCAGGCGAGATAATTTTAGTAGATGGTACGAGGGGAATTATTTCTCTAGCATCTCAGGAACAGATTTCCTTACCCCCAGCACCCCCCAGAGAAACCGACGGGACGGCAATTGCTACCCGTTTGATGGTTAATCTCAGTCAAACTGAAAGTATTGCCAGAATCCGAGAACTGCCTATTGATGGGATCGGTTTATTGCGCTCAGAATGGATGATTTTAGAGTTACTTTCTCAGCGCAATCTAGAAGAATGGTTAACACCAGAGCATCAAGAAGCATTGATCGAGAGATTAAGTGATTTAATCGCACAATTTGCCCTTAGTATCCAGCCTAAGCCTTTATTTTACCGTTCTTTTGATGCTCAACATTCGGCTAAAGACAGTCGGGGAACCCATGGTTATATATTAGATCCGACTCTATTTGATCTAGAATTGCAAGCTTTACGACGGGTACAAACCACCAGCGCCACCAATATTAATTTACTGCTTCCCTTTGTCCGTGGGGTTGAAGAATTTATTTTCTGCCGGCAACGGGTACAATCGGCTTTACTCACTCAAGTCCCTTCTTTCCAATTGGGGATAATGGTGGAAGTACCGGGGGTAATCTTTCAATTGAGGGATTATGTGCAAGCAGGGGTACAGTTAATCGCTATTGGTACTAATGATTTAACTCAATTACTTTTAGGTAGCGATCGAGAACATTTCTCAGAATATTTTAACGCCCGTCATCCCGCAGTCAGGGCAGCTTTAAAACAAATTATCACTCAAGCAAAAGTTTTACAGATTCCCTGTTCCGTTTGCGGCATGGCCATCGTCCAGTATCCTGAAATTATCGATGATCTGATTGCTTGGGGTGTGACTTCTCTTTCGGTGGATACAGAAGCAGTTTTAGCCACTAGAGAGGCAATTGTTCGCGCAGAAAGAAGGTTTTTATTGGAAAATGGCAGATAACCTCGGCAAAAGGAGCGTTAGGGGTTGGCTGTTGGGGAAGATGTTAAGTAGGGTTTGCGACAAAAAATTTCTCGTATGGGTAAAACCCTACACCCCACACCCCACACCCCACACCCTGTCCCCACGAAAAACTTTTTCAGCATATCCTAATTATACTTATCCCTAAAACTGGTTTCTAGCAAGGCTTTCAAAATAGCTTGACATAAAAACTTGATTTAAGTGACCGCTATCCTCATCCTGCCAATAACTAATCGCTTGAAAATATAAGGGGAATAGGGCAATTGTTTCTAGACAATCGGGGGAAAGCTGAATATATTTTTCCCGTGCTAAACGACAATAAAACCAGAGAAAATAGCCAAGAGTATCATTTTGTGCGTGTTGCCAAACTTGGTCAATTTCCGTTAGTGTACGTCCCTCAAAACGAATATGAGGACGTTCCCTGATCTTTTCAGGATTAACCCGACCTTGGATAATATTAATAAAACGCCTTTGGAACTTTTGAAAATAGTTCATCAAAGTCTGAATATTCTTGACAGCGATCGCTGTCTGTCCGATAATATAGTGAGAATAAGCCAGATAAACGTTATCCCTCAGCCAAACATTGGCATATCCAGTGTATTCTGTCTCATTACTGACTAATGCTGCTGGAAATAAGCCATTTTCCAGATGGGGAAATCTCAAGACATCATTTTCCGACAAAAACGCGGATAATCTCTGAAGCTCCCCCAGAGAGTAGCGGTATTTAATGAAATCGAGAATTTTTTCGTTGTGAACAACCAGCATCGGCAAAATACTCAAATAATCTGCTCAAAAACGCATTTATCTCGCTCAATTCTACTGAGAAACCCAAAAAATGCGTCTTTGATTAGGATCCCGTCGGGGACTTTGTTCCCCCATCACTTGCCGCGCTTGACTAGGATCAAAGCTGCGAGTAAATTGATCTCGCAATTGATTAACCCGTTCCTCCTTTTCTTGGGCCGCCAAACGCACTTCTTCTAATTTTGCCTGTTGCATCTGTTGGTAGGGTAACAAACGAGCGATCGCAAAAACCGCCGTGATGGAAATGGCGCTATAGGCAATAATTCGCATCCAAATCTCGATAATTTGCCATTTTTGGGATTTATTGCCGCTTTTTGGCTTTTTTTGCGGTTTTTTGTCGGTTTGGTTTCGTGTTCGTGCGGTCATAGATTTATGAGTACAAGTAAAATCGGTGAGAAAGGTGGCTAATTACTTTCAATTTACACCCAATCACTGATAACCGATAACCGAAAAAACCCCAATCGGTCTATCCTATAACTAGGTTAGACGGGATTGGGGTTTATTGAAAGCGACTTTACTTATAAAGTTCCGTCGCTAGACGAAAAGCCAAAATCCCGGGGATTAAAGCAATTACCAGAGCGACTAAAACTTGAGTATCAGAAAGCATTGCTGATTATCTCCTCATAAAGATATTCATCCAATACTTTCCGACATCATCGGGGTTCTCTGCATCATTTCGTTACAAGACTTCATATCTCCCCACCCCGATGACGGTTATCTCCCCTAGAAAAGAAAGTTGTAAAAGCGTTAAGCTGAGATATTGCCATGATTACATTTATTTTTACCTGCGGCCTCAATGTTAGACTCGCTCCTTGATTCATCTCTAACCCTTAGTCTAAAAACCCCGTTAATTCTGTTGGTTCTCATTGCCCTAGAAGCGGTATTATCAGCAGATAACGCCATTGCTCTCGCTTCCATAGCACAGGGATTAGGAGATCATCAGCGTCAACGTCAGGCCTTGAATATTGGCTTAGTTTTCGCCTATATTCTCCGTATGGTCTTGATTCTTACTGCCACCTGGGTGGTCAAATACTGGCAGTTTGAACTTTTGGGAGCAGTATATTTGCTCTGGTTAGTCTTTAATTACTTTGCCTCCCCTGAAGACAAGGATCACACCCATCATAGTCTCAAGTTTCAATCTCTCTGGCAAGCTATCCCCCTAATTGCCGTTACTGATTTAGCTTTTTCCCTCGATAGTGTTACCACCTCCATCGCCGTGGCCGATGATACTTGGTTGATCCTGCTTGGTGGTACGATCGGAGTAGTTACCCTGCGCTTTATGGCGGGTTTATTTATTCGCTGGTTAGAGGAATACACCCACCTAGAAGATGCTGGTTTTGTCACCGTCGGTTTGGTGGGTTTAAGATTGCTGTTGCGGGTGATTAGTCCCGATTTTGTGCCGCCGGAATGGATTATGATTAGTTTAATTGCTATCCTCTTTGCTTGGGGTTTCTCAAAACGCAACGATCGAGAACCAATAGAGAGTGATCCCATCCAATCTGATGAATTGCCATAAAATAATCATCAGGAGTCAGTAATCAGTGATCGGATTTGAGTTTTCAGTTCACTGTTCACTGTTTACTGTTTACTGTTCACTGAAAAGAGAATCCCTAGAAGATCATGTCATCTTTACCGACTCAATCTGCTGATACCTTAGAAAATTCTACTCGATCGCCCTCTTGGAAAATTAAACTCCTCTACGATGGAGAATGTCCCCTCTGCTTGCGGGAGGTTAATTTTCTGCAAAAACAGGATGCTGGGAGAGGATTAGTTGCTTTTGTCGATATTGCCGCCGAAAACTATAATCCGGAGGAAAATGGCGGTATTTCCTTCGCGGCAGCCATGGGACGAATCCACGCCGTACTAGCTGATGGTACTATTATCCAAAATGTGGAAGTGTTTCGCCAAGTCTATGATATTTTGGGCATTGGTTGGATTTATGCCGCTACCAAATGGCCGGTTATCGGGTTTCTAGTGGATATTATCTATGAAATTTGGGCTTCTTGGCGATTAACCTTAACCGGAAGACCGAATTTAAAAACAATCTTAGCAGAACGTCAAAAACGTCTGGAATGCAACTCATCAAATCGTTGTTCTCAGTGAGTTAAAATCTCCTAACCCTACACCCCACTCAGAATTACCCCTTGGGATGGGATACTAAATCCGTTGAGTATAGGCTACTTATAAGGACAGTCAAAAGGCAAAAGGAGAAATAAATAATCAGTTTTTAATAACCAGATTTAATGTGATAATTCTGCCTAGTAAATAAATGGTACTTTATTTTCTTGCCAGTCCCTGACTGCGACCGATGATCGCCCAGAGATAACTAATTGCTAAGGCCAAAAACGTGAGGGGAATACTTTCTTTGACGATAAAAATCCCTAAACCGATCAGCACACAGGGAACAAAGGTACTTCCCTGACTGGTTAAGATAGTGGCGATGGTCGGCACACTGGTCAACCCGTAGGCGAACGCACACCAAACCCCCACCAGAATCAAAAACACGCTGACGATAACGATCAGACTTGTCACGGTACTACTGGCAAACAGGGGAACGTAAATACCGATATTATCGCTGCCGTTGGCGACGGTCAACGCGGCCACGCTATAGGTGCGCGGGTCAAACCAACCACCGAAGGGGGAATCTTTCGCACCCTCTAGGTCCAATTCGACATTCTCCGGCTCTTCCTCCTTCTCCTCTTCTTTGAGAAGGGAAACGATGCCGAGAATCACAGGAACGAGGCCTAGATAGCGAATCCACGGGGTAGGGATGAGAAAACACCCGAAAAACCCCGCTAAACTGGCAATAACCAGCAGACTAAAGCCGATATACTGACCGATGACGATATCGCGATGACGGAAGAGTTTCCCCGTTTGGCTGAATAGAATCGTCAGGATCAATATATCGTCGAGGTTGGTGGCGACGAATGCCGCTACACCGGTAGATATCGCGATCACAATCTCGATCATGGTTTTTTTCCTTAAGATGGCCGTCGGGTTCGTCCGTTCGTTAAACCTTGTTCGGCTTTTCCTTCAAAGGTTCTGGAACGGGAGAATTTTACTACCTATCCCGATCGAGAAACTGTATTTCCCACAACCGATCGCCCTAGGCCGCTGCGGGATGGAAAAAGAAAGCGAGGGCGATCACCGCGTAGGTCGCGACGAGTAATATACCCTCTAGCCAGTTCGAGCGACCGTCGTTACTGATCGAGTTAGTCAGCCACACCGCGACGGCGACGGCGACCAATTCAAACGGATCGAAATCGAGAGCCATCGGCTGACCGAGGAAATAACCCGCAATCACGAGGACGGGTGCGACAAAAAGTGCGATTTGCAGACTCGAACCGACGGTGACAGAAACCGCCAGATCCATTTTGTCTTTTAAGGCGACCCTAACCGCGGTGGCGTGTTCGGCCGCGTTGCCGATAATTGGCAGCAGGATCACCCCCGTGAAAAGGGTCGTTAATCCTAATTTATGCGTGGCTTCCTCTAGGGTATTAACTAATAATTCCGATTCGATCGCCACCCCGATGGTCACCAGCAGTAATATCCCCACCCACAGCCAGAGATTCGGCTTTTTTACGCTTACGGCTTCTCCTGGCTCTTCATCGAGAGCTGCGCCCCCCACCTCGTAAAGATAGGTATGGGTCTTCATCGAAAAAAGCAGACTCAGACAATACACAAAAATTAATACCGCCGCCAACGCTACCGAGAGACGCTGTAGGGCGCTCTCCTGGATTGCGGCGGAGGTGTATTGAAAGGTTGTGGGTAGGAGGATCGCCGCGACGGCGAGATTCATCGACGAGGAATTTAAACGGGCGGTCACGGGCTGGAATTTCTGTTCTTTATAGCGTAAGCCGCCGAAAAACATCGACAAGCCCGTTACCAGCAGCAGATTCCCGATAATCGAACCGGTAATCGTCGCTTTCACCACCTCGATCAAACCTTCTTCGAGGGCGGCGTAGGCGAGAATTAATTCGGTAGCGTTGCCGAAGGTGGCGTTCAATAAACCGCCAAGATTAGGACCGACCACGACGGCGATTTCCTCGGTTGCCTTTCCCATGTAAGCGGCCAGGGGAACAATCGCTAGACAGGCACTCAGGAAAACGATCGTCACGTCCCAACGCAGGAAATTCCCAGCGATCGAGATCGGGACAAAAACCAACAAAATAGCGAAAATCCAGTCCTTTCTATTCATAGCAATGGGTGTCTCGGCATAAAACCGCGCACGGTTTTGAAAAACAGACTATCAGCCTTTTTTCCGTTTCAATTACCCAAATCGCCCAGTAATATACTCCCGGGCCTCGTCGGTTTGCGGATTGCCGAACATAACTTCCGTGGGGCTGAATTCGACTAATTTTCCCCGGCGTTTCCCGGACGAATCGGTTTCGGTGTTAAAAAATGCCGTCCAGTCGGCGATCCGCGATGCCTGCTGCATATTGTGGGTGACGGTGACGATCGTGTAACTTTCCTTCAGTTGTAGGCACAATTCCTCCACCTGACGGGTAGAGATGGGATCGAGGGCCGAACAGGGTTCATCCATCAATAAAACATCTGGCTTCATAGCGATCGCACGGGCAATACAGAGGCGCTGTTGCTGTCCCCCCGATAGTGCCGTTCCTTTTTCTTTCAGTTTGTCCTTTACTTCCTCCCAGATCGCCGCCTGCCGCAGGGAATACTCGACCAATTCGTCCAGATTTCCCTGATAACCGTTGGTTCGGGGCGCGTAGGCGATATTCTCGTAAATGCTCTTGGGAAAAGGGTTGGGACGTTGGAAAACCATCCCCACCTGTCGCCGTAACTTGACTGCATTGACCTGCGAATCGTAAATATTCTGATTTCGGTAAAGTAGTTTTCCCTCCACCTTGGCGCCGGGGATCAGATCATTCATTCGGTTAAAGCAGCGCAAAAGGGTACTTTTCCCGCAACCGGACGGCCCGATAAAGGCGACGATTTTTCGTGCAGGAATTTTAATATGAACGTCCAGAAGAGCGAGAAATCCATTATAAAAAACTTTCACTCCTTCCGCCTCGAAAACACTGTGATCGGCGTTAAGGTGGGTAGTCATGGTAAAAATTCTCCTGAGTATGGTTAAAGATGTGTTTCGAGGGCAGTGGGGAGTAGAGGAGTGGGCAATTAAAAAGTTAAATAGACTTATCTAACCTCCCGCCTGCTGCCTTCCCTAATTCGGTGTCGAATAGCGTTGACGTAGATAGATGGCGATGGCGTTGAGGGCGAGAATTAACAGGATCAGAACGATAATCGCGGCCGCCGCCGCATTGGCGAAACCGGGTTCGGGACGGGTGATATAGCTGAAAATTTGAATCGGTAGTGCCATAAAGCGTTGGAATAAACCAGGATCGAAAGTGAGGAAACTAACCGCACCGACGACCATTAAGGAAGCCGCGTCCCCGATCGCCCGCGACACGGAGATAATCACCCCCGTGAGAATCCCCGGCACCGCGTAGGGTAAAACATGGTGTTGGATCGTCTGCCATTTGGTACTGCCTAGACCGTAGGAGGCTTGGCGTAGGGAATCGGGAACCGCCCGGATCGCCTCCCGCGCCGTGACGATAATCACCGGCAGCGAGAGAAGCGCAAGGGTTAACGCACCGGAAATCAGCGTCGGGCCAAAATTGAGCAGATAGTTAAAAACCGCTAATCCCAATAAACCATAGACGATCGAGGGAACCCCGGCCAGATTGCCGATATTCACCTCGATCAGTGCCGTCCACCAAGTTTTCGGGGCGTATTCCTCTAGATACAAAGCCGACCCGACCCCGATCGGCACCGCCACGAGAAGCACGATAATTCCCAGATAGAAACTACCGATGATCGCCGGACGGATACCGCCCCTTTCCGGGAAACGGGAAGGCGTTTCCGTGAGGAATCCGGGGGTTAAGAGTCGTCCGAGTCCATCGTGGGCGATATTCAACACCAACAGCGCCAGAACGAACAAACCGATCAGTAAACCGAAGAGGAAAAGATACTCGCAGAATTTGCCGATCGCCTCCCGGCGTTCCAGATGGTCGATAAATTCAACGGTATCGGACTTAACAGAGGATTTAACCATGGCAAATCAATCGTATTTTTCTTTAAAACGGTGGGAGATCCAGTAACTGGCCAGATTCAGTGCCAACGTGATCAGAAAAAGCAGCGCGCCGACCGCGTAGAGGGTTTTAAAACTGAGACTGCCCCGGGGCGCATCTCCCCCGGAAATCTCGGCCATAAAAGCGGTCATCGTGGCGATCGACTCGAAGGGATTGAGGGTAAGCCGGGGTTGCGAGCCGGCGGCGATCAACACCGTCATCGTTTCCCCCACCGCCCGCGACATTCCCAAAATAATCGAGGCCATGATCCCGGAGAGGGCGGCGGGGAGAACCACTTTAAAAATCGTTTCCAGCTTGGTAATTCCTAGGGCGTAGGAACCCTCGCGCAGGGAACGGGGAACCGCTCGGATCGCGTCTAAACTAATCGATCCCACCGTGGGAGTGATCATGATCCCCATCATTAACCCGGCGCTGAGGGCGTTAAAAATCTCGACGGGGAAAAGATTCCGCAAAGTGGGCGTGACCACCAGTAGGGCGAAGTACCCGTACACCACCGTGGGAATCCCGGCGAGAAGTTCCACCGCAGGGCGTAAAATCGCCGCTAGGTTCGGTTTTGCGTATTCGGCGAGGTAGATCGCGGAAGATAGGCCTAAAGGAACCGCGACGGACATAGCGATGGCCGTGGTTAAAAATGTCCCGTTAATTAGCGGCCAGATGCCGAAATGAGGGGTGGCGAACAGTGGAGTCCAACGGGTATCGAGAAAGAATTGGGCGAAAGATACCTCTTGAAAAAATCCCCAGGTTTCGCTAAAAATAATCGCCACGATGCCGATCGTCGTCGCCACGGAAACGAAGGCGCAAGCGAAGAGAATGACCGCGATCATCTTCTCTTGAATATCGTCGCCGGGGCGCTTGAGGAGTGAATTATCTGCCGCGAAAAAAGAATTATCGAAAGAACTCGGGGTTAAGGTCATGGTTTAACAAAATTCCTTTTTTAGATAAAGTTCGTGATCGGTTCTCCCGGTTTAGCTTTGCCGAATTTCGATCCCGTTTCCCTGCGCTCGAATTTCCGCAGGGTTTTGACGTAGGCCTCATCAGGTAAAGCGACGTAACCCACCCCATCGACCCATTTCCATGAATTTTCTAAATAGAAGCGCACGAATTTTTCCAGGGATGGATTCGTTTTTAAATTATTCTTGTTGACGTAGATAAACAGGGGACGGGAAAGGGGATTATAGACATTGCGGAGAACGTTATGGATGGGGACCGGTTTGACGCATTTTCCTTCATTATTTTCGATCGCCACCAAGTTCAATCGATCTTGGTTCTGCATATAGAAAGAGATGCCTAAATACGCAAGCGCGGATGGATTGCCGATCACCCCCTGTACGAGGGCGTTTTGATTGCGGTTCGGGGTAAAATCGGTGCGGCTATTTCTCCGTTTTCCCGTAATCGCTTGGGTGAAATAATCGAAGGTTCCCGTATCGGAAGGCGGGGCGAAAAGTAATAATCTCTCGTCGGGAAATTTGGGATTAATCTGTTTCCAACTGGTAATCCTACCCTCCGCTTTGGTGTTCCACATTTTATCGAGTTCTTTAATCGTTAAACACTTGGCGAATTGATTTTTTTTATTGACAATCACCGCCAATCCGTCGATCGCCATCGGTAATTCCAGAAATTCCACGCCGTTTTCCCGACATTTCTCGATCTCTTCTTTCCGGATCACCCGCGATGCCCCGGCAATGTCGAGATTTCCGGCGCAGAACTTACTAAAACCGCCCCCGGTTCCACTGGTGGCGACGCTTACCCGCGCTTCGGGATGGATTCTTTGATATTCTTCGGCAACGGCGAGGGAGAGGGCGAAACCCACCGCACCTCCGTCGATCGAGACTGGCGCTTCTTTCTCGGCCGAGTCGGCCGGGCGACCGCAACC
Organism: Microcystis viridis FACHB-1342; assembly: GCF_014698335.1. GTDB lineage: Bacteria > Cyanobacteriota > Cyanobacteriia > Cyanobacteriales > Microcystaceae > Microcystis > Microcystis ichthyoblabe_A. Next base: position 42,186 of record NZ_JACJSV010000026.1, read on the forward strand.
GGCGATCAAATTACTGGCCATCAGAAGGGAGATTAGGAAAAAATAATGAGAGAATTTCATAGATTAAAGCGGGAAAAATGTTAGGAAGCCGACTGGTTTTTAATCTGCTCGAAGATGCCGTTATTGGCCAGAAATTCCTTTTCGATCAACGTCCAACCGCCGAGATCTTGGGCGTTGAAAAGGGTCTTGATCGGCGGAAATTGTAGTCCTTCATCCTTGGCCACGAAGGGATTGACCGAGCGATAGCCTAATTTGGCCAATTCCTGTTGTGCCGGCTCGGAATAGAGGAAATTCACAAAGGCCTCGGCCACCTCTCGCGTGCCGTGTTTATCGACATTTCTATCCACCACCGCCACGGGATTATCGATCGAGATATTGACCGGGGGGACTAAGTAATTGGTATCTGGTTGATTTCTTGCCGCTAGAATTACCTCGTTTTCGTAGGTGACTAAAACATCGCCCTTTCCCTCTTGGAAAAAGGCATTGCTGGCGTCCCGTGCGTCCCTAGCTAGGGTGGGAATCTTTTGATAGATCCGGCGGACAAAATCCCATGCCTGTTGCGGTTCGCCCCCCGTTTGCGTCACCGAACCCCAGAGGGCTAATAACTGCCAAATAGCGATCCCGGAAGTTTTCGGATCGGCGGATAGAACCGTAACGTCCTCTCTAGCCAGATCCGCCCAAGATTGAATCTTTTTCGGATTTCCCGCCCGCGTCACGATCGCTGCAACCGAGTGACTCACCACCCCCCGCCGCGGCACCCGATCTTCCCAACCGCGATTAATCAGGCCAGCTTGAGATATCCGCATCACGTCGAGGGGAAGGGCCAGATGTACCACGTCCGCCTCTTGTTTCCCTGCGATCACGTCATCGGCCTGGGCCAGGGAACCGCCGTAACTCCGCTGGAAAATGACTTTTTGGTTATGCTCTTTCCGCCATTTCTCGACGAATTTCGGGATAATCTGGTCGTGGGCGGCTTTTGTGACCGAGAAGGAAACGAGATTCAGTTTCACCTCCGGTTTTGAGCCGATCCCCCCGCAGGAGGCGAGGGCAATACTTGCCAACAGTCCCACTAACAGGAAGGAAAGGAAGCTCCTCCCCGATAAGGAACGAAAGCGACGAAACAGCGATCGAATTGACAACAGTGATACATTCATCGGGATTTTCTCGATAAGGTTGATCTAAACCAACTAATTTTTTCTTCTCTCTTCCTGAATTTTGACTCCCGTGGGATCTGGAGATTGGCGTTTACGGGGGGTCTAATTTACCCGATGGGAATCAACAGGCGATAGGATCCGTTATCGAGAATAATCCGTAGGCCCAACCACATCAGCACAAAAGGGAAAAGCTTACTCGCATAACGGCTGAGGACAACCGCGATCCCCGGTTGGCGGGTTAGATTATAGGAGAGAAATAACCAAGTACAAACGATTAGATAGCAGATCGGGATGATTACGGCTAACTGCGCCACGGTACTATTGGCGAATAGGGGAATGTAGATACCGAGATTATTGCCGCCATTGGATATCGTGACCGCGGAAACTTTATAGGTTTGGCGATCGCTGAGGACTTGAGCGAGGGATAGTCTGCGGGAGGCGAATCCATGAAATTGGGCGTTTCTTTGCAAATTCACCTTGTGATCTGCGGTTTCCCTCTCGTTATCCCGATTTAACGTCAGTAAATTTCTCACACCGATGAGGATCGGCAAGATTCCGAGAAGACCGATATAAATCGGTGGGATGATTAAGCCGAGTAGAAAACCCATCAAGCTAACCGATACCAAGACCGTAAACCCGACTAGCTCGCCGACGACGACGTGAACCGGGCGAAAGGTACGATTTACCTCGCTAAAGAAGCCAGTTAGATAAATATTGTCGTCGAAGGTGGTGGCTATGCCGGTGGCCACCGCGATTTTGACGATTTCGATCAACCAATCCATCCATACCACCTCGATCTCTCAAATGCGGGCGCAATTTCATTTTGAAACTATATCATTTTCAATACATTTATAAATGTACTTTGTTACACAATCGAGGAGTCGTGGATTTTTATAGTATGTAGATAAAACTAATGGAACCTCTCCCGATCAAGTTGGGAAACCCTTCCCTCTTGTCCCCTTTCCCGATCATAAATCTTGTTTTCTGCGAGAAATCCCATGCTCCACCGTTCGATCAAGTGTCTCTGGAAACCGTGGCGAAATTGGCGGGCAGTTCGTCCTGCGGTGCTTTTTGTTACCAGCCTGGTCGGGAGCTTTCTCCTGGCTGGATTTTCCCACACGATCGCCGTCGGTCAAAATTCTCGCTCGGATAACCCGATTCTGAACCTCGTCGATAGCTTTAAATTCCCCCGAAATACCACTCCCCGACTATTGGAAACCGTGGGATTATTTATCGCTGGAATTCTCTTCTGTATCGCGATCGATCGCTGGTTCAAGCGCTCGACCCCCTCCGATATCACTCCCCTTGCCAAACAAGCGCGGCGGCTAGGAACCCTCAAGATCGGCTACCCCGAGGGTATGACCAATCTGGAAGTTCTCCGCGCCCAGGCCTTTCTGGAAAGACGCTTAAAACCCTTTGGGGTGACGGTAACGTGGACGAGTTTTCTGGCCGCTTCCTCTCTGATCGAGGCCTTGAGCAACGGAACGATCGATTTCTGCGGTGGTGGCGGTACGGCGAGTATTTTCTCCCAAGCGGCGGAACACGTCTTCGTCCGGGTAGCCAAGGAAAAATATACCGCCCCGAAAGGTCAGGCGATTCTCGTGCCAGAGGATTCGCCAATAGAGACGTTGGCGGATTTAAAAGGAAAAAGAATCGCCTTCGATCGAGGTTCGAGCGCCCATTACGTCCTTATCCGCGCCCTGATGAGAGTGAATCTAGAATTAAACGATATCGAACCGGTGTATGCAACCCAACCGGAAGCACTGGCGCTTTTCCGTCGCGGTGAGATCGACGCTTGGGTGGTCTGGGTTCCCTATTCTCCCACGGAGACGCGCACCTATCCGGGAAGACCGTTGGCCGATCTAGAGAGTATCTTTGGGGAAAACGCCTCTCTAGAAGTGCCGACCTATTATTATGCGGTTCCCGAATTGGTGCGGGATTATCCCGATGTACTGAAGGTGATTTTAGAAGAGGTGAACGAGGCGGGTGCCTGGGCGAAACAACAGGAGTTAGAGGCGACGAGACGCTTGGCAGCTCACCACGAGATCGATCCGGCGATCGTGACTAATCTCGAACAACGGGCCTCTGAACGTGCCATTATCCCGATCGATGATCGCTCTCTGGCAGCCCTACAACACCAAGCTCATATCTTCCGAGACCTGAAGCTGATCCCCCATCGGGTCAATGTGCGCGACGGAACCTACACCCTACAGACGAAACAAAATTGGACATATTAATACTAAATCCGTTGAGTATAGGCTACATATCAGGATAGGCAAAAGGCAAAAGGCAAAAGGAGGAATAAATAATCAGTTTTTAATAACAGGATTTAGGATTACTTTTTACTGTTTACTTTTTACTGTTTACTGTTCACTGAAAATACTCCCCACACCCTACCCCCATGACAATCTTTGTCAGCATACCCTAACTAACTCAAAGCTTCAAAATAATCGCGAATTTGATGATGTCGCCCGGATTGACGCAGTTTTTGCAACGCTTTCAACTCAATTTTTCGCACCCTTTCCCCGGATAATTCCAAGATGCGACCGATATCAGCCAAGGAATGGGATTTACCATCGAGAAAACCATAGCGCCATTCAATCACTTCTCGTTCGCGAGTGGTTAAATCTGCCAATAGTTCTCTCATATCTCTTTGCAAAGATTCATAGACAAGACGATTTTCTGAAGACACTTCTTCAGTTTCCAAAAGGTCTATCAATTCCGTATCTTTTTCCTTACCCACTTTTATTTCTAAGGAAACCGAACGCGGCACTGTCATCAACAATTCCCGCACAGTTTCAGGAGTCATCGCTAACTCTTGGGCAATTTCCTCTACGGTCGCAGTACGACCGCGCATTTGTGAGATTTTCCGTTGTGCTTTCCTAATTCTGTTGAGTTTTTCGGTAATACTAACTGGTAAGCGAATAATCCGGCTTTGAGTTGCGATCGCCCTCGTAATTCCTTGACGAATCCACCAGTAGGCATAGGTAGTAAAATGATAGCCTTTGGTGGGGTCAAATTTCTTGACGGCGCATTCTAAACCTAGGGTTCCCTCTTGAATCAAATCCAATAATTCTAAACCGCGATTCTGATATTTTTTGGCCACCGACACCACCAGACGTAAATTGGACTTAATCATCTGTTCTTTGGCACGGGTACCAAGGGCAATAATTTCTTCTAATTCTTCCACTTCTAAGCCCGCTAGGTCTGCCCAACGCTGTTTTCCTGCTTTCAAAGCATTTTTTAACTCAGACACGGTGATTTGGGCAGTTTCTGCCCAAATTTCTAGGGAGGGACGATGGGCTGATCGAGTTGACCCTGAGAGAAGCCGAAGGGCGGTCAGTCGATCGCAAATCTTAATTAACTTGACAAATTGCTGTACTTGTGTATCACCTTGTTTAACGGCAGTGGCGCGCAATTTCAGTAAAGACAGATGACGCTGCACCCGTTGCGCTTGTTCAACTTCCTCGTCTCGTTTGAGTAGAGGCACTCTGCCAATGTCTTGTAGGTATAAACGGACTAAATCGGTAGTTGTACGGTTGCTGTAGCTTTTTTGGGGACTAGATACTAAATTATCTTCTAAATCACTGCCGAGAAAATCTTCATCTAGGTCGATCGAGTTTTCCTTCAATTTTAGGACAGAAAAAGAGGGGGAGATAAATTTAGTTTCGAGCGTCGAGGGGTTAATTGCAGACATGAGGGCTTTTCTATGGGCGACTGTGATAGGAATTAGAAACTTCTAAATCGTTCACCGTAGTCATGGTTTTCCCCCTTGAGCGCGGAAATGATGCAGTCGGGAAAATTTTTTTTCAAAAGCATTGATCTTTAAACCGAGAAGTTACACCAAGTCTGGGGTTGACCTTCTTGGCCCAACTTCTCAAATTAATGATTGATTTAGAAGTAATTTCCCCTACAGCCTTATTCCTATCTATTCCTGATTTTCCAGATAATTACAGATTTGTTCTAGTTTAGCCAGGGCTTTTCCTGACTGTAAAGATTGTTCTGCTTGCTGGAAACCCGTGGGGATATCTGGGGCAATTCCACAGCGCCAAAGATAAAAACCACCGTTAAAAATTGCCGCGTCGGTTAATTCGTTATTTTCTCCAGCTAATAAACCCTTTAATTTAGCGGTGAGCATCTCTAAAGATTCGAGGGGATAATCCGAGGGACAGAAGCCATAATCGCGAGGATTTAGGAAAAATCGCTGAAAGGAAGGGGTATCGGTGGGATTTCCCAGACCAATAATCGCCGTCCGATTACAGGCTAAATCACAACTCCCCTCTAATCCTTTCACGGTGGTGAAGTGAGAGATATTTCTCAGAGCGAAAGTTTCGCGAAAACGATCCTCGGTGGGGGGATGAACAAAACCCGATATCTGATGAATATTACCCACAAAAGGCGACCACATTAACTCTACCGTGGCCATGGGCGGACGTTTACCGATTTGCTCCCGATAGGTGACAAAATTCTGTACTAGGGGAAAATGGCGCGGAATATAGAAAAAAGTCAATCCTGTGGTGATTAAACAGTCTTTCACTGCTGCTAAGGATAATTGACTAAAATCTGCTCCTAATTGCTGCCAGATTTCCCTGAGGGAAATACCGTATTTAGTCGGCATTCGATCGCCCCCGTGCAGGACTACGGGAACCCCCGCCAACCCTAAGATTAAAGTAGTGATCGGAGTAACCGGGGCAGTGCGAGAGCGTCCATCGTAGGGATTGCCAAAAATAGCGATCGGATGCTGAAAAGAGGCTGATTCTAGGGTTATTTGCGGACCAAGCTCGGCGTAGGCATCAAGCATTCCCGCTAACTCATCGCTGGTGGGGCGTTTAATGCGATGGGCAATCATAAAAGCGCCGATTTGGGCTGGGGTTGCCTCTTGGGTTAACATCATCTTGGTGGCCATCGCCGCTTCGGGACGGGTTAGATTTTTGCCCGTATGGGTGCCACTACCGATCGCTTTTAATAATTCTCGAAAAGTATCGCTCATCTCAAGGAAGAAAATAAAGGATAAATGGGATTGATGGGAATTGCTAAGGCTGGACAGGGTGATTTTCTAAGCTTTTAACCACACTTTGATTCATTTGCCGCACTAATTGACAAAAATGAGCGATCGGTGGTATCTGTAGGCGATCGCTGGTGGTGACAAGGACTACCTGACGGGTGAGACGATGACTAAATTTACCATGGTTAAGATGGGGATTTTCGCCACTAGGGGAAGCAAGAGGACGAATGGCGAGGGTGGCATCGCTACGCGCTTCCATCAGGGCAGATTGAGGCAGAAGAGCGATAATATTACCCTGACGCACCACACCGCGAAAAGCATCAAGGGTGTTTAATTCCATGACAGTTTTTAGGTGGGCATCCTGACGGGAAAACCATTCTTGTACTAATCTTTGCATTCCGTAGCCATCTTTGAAAACCACTTGCGGATAGGGGATTAATTCCGACCATGGCACTTCTTTGTATTGGGCAAGGGGATGATTAGCGGCCATGAGAATTTCGATCGCTTCTTCGTATAATATTTCTACCACCATCTCTGGGCTAGAGGTGAGAAAACGATTATTCATTACCAAGGCCAGATCTACTAAACCATCCCGCAGCACTTTTAATGCGCGATCGCTGCCCAGAGCTGTAACTCTTAACTGCACTTCTGGGTATTCAGCACAAAATTTCGGCAAAATCGGCGGTAAATAGTGGGCGCACACGGAATGAATCGCCGCCACGCACAATTCTGGCTGTTTTCCCGCCTGTAGGTCAGTGATTTCCTCGTGAACATTCGTCCATTCTTGACAAATTCGTTTCGCCCGGGGCAGTAATTTCTCGCCAGCAATGGTTAATTTCGCTTGGGCGGTACGATGGAAAAGAGGTAAGCCCAAATCGGTTTCTAGGGATTGAATCTGGCGGCTGATAGTCGATTGGGTGACTCCACACTGGCGGGCAGCTTGACCGAAATTGCCTGTATCGGCTACGGCTAAAAAGGCTTGCAATTGCTCGATCCGCATTCTTTCTGGTTTTAATTACATTTTGTCATGACCTTATGACAATAACGAATTTTACTGGGACTTTTGGTAGAAATTGCTACCGTTTTCTCAGTTATCAGTTAGCAGTTAGCCGTTAGCAGGTGTCAGATTTGAGTTTTCAGTTCACTGATTACTTTTTACTGTTGACTGAGCATTGAAAAAAGCTCTCTGCTCCCTAGGGTTGATTTATTTAAATTAAGTACAGCTGATTTTGAGTCAATAAATTTGACTGAAGATTCTCAAGTTTATCTTTTTCTAATCAAAAGAGTTAGTTACAATAACTAATCTTTAATCCTCTGCCAATATTTATTATGAATAAATTGATAAAGCTTCTTCTCAAGCCACTAAAAGCCTATCTCTCTTGAAATTGTCTGAGAGTACATACTCATTTTACAAAGACAGCGATCGCTTTTACTTTTGATATTCTGATGGGAGAATGAAACAGCCCTACCTTGATAAGGGGGGTGTCTGATAATTTTTAACGCCTACCTACTTAAAATCTGAGTTCGGGAATCAAAAGGGGAAAAGCGCCAGACCAGGGAGCTTCTGTTTTACACTAGAATTTGGCCGCCTGAATCTAGATCTATGCCCACTCTGACCCTCAATTTTCCCCTGACTGCCGTTGTCGGCCAAGAAGCGATTAAATTAGCCCTACTCTTAGCTGCCGTGGATCCCGCCCTGGGGGGTGTGGTAATTGCCGGTCGTCGGGGAACCGCCAAATCAGTCATGGCGCGAGCGATACATTCCTTACTGCCACCGATCGAAATTATCGCAGGTAATGTCTTTAATTGTGATCCCAACAATGCCGACGAATGGGACGATCGCACTAAAGAAGAATATAGCAGTGGAGAGGTCCCCACGGAAGTTATCCGGGCCCCTTTCGTGCAGATTCCCCTGGGAGTCACCGAGGATCGTTTATTGGGTTCCGTCGATGTGGAAGAATCGGTGAAACAGGGGGAACCAGTCTTTCAACCCGGTTTATTAGCCAGCGCCCATCGGGGAATTCTCTACATCGATGAAATTAATCTACTCGATGACCAAATTGCTAACCAATTACTCACAGTTTTAAGCGAAGGACGCAACCAAATCGAACGGGAAGGCATCAGTTTTCAACATCCCTGTAAACCAATCCTGATCGCTACTTATAACCCAGAAGAAGGGGATTTACGAACCCATTTATTAGATAGAATTGCCATTGCGCTTTCCGCCGATGGTGTCCTTAGTTTAGACCAACGAGTAACCGCCGTCAATCAGGCGATCGAGTATGCTGTTTCTCCCACCGCTTTTATCGCCCAATATGCCCAAGAAATCGATGATCTAAAAACCGAAATTATCCTAGCCAGGGAATGGTTAAAAGAGGTAAAAATTAAACCCGAACAAATTAGTTATCTAGTCGAAGAAGCGGTGCGCGGTAGGGTAGAAGGTCATCGCGCCGAGATTTTTGCCGTGAGAGTAGCCAAGGCCGCCGCCGCTTTAGAAGGTCGGGATTTAGTCAGTGCCGATGACTTAAAAAGAGCCGTCGAATTAGTTATTGTACCTCGATCGCTGATTACGCCACCACCTCCGGAACAGGAACAACAGCCCCCACCGCCACCACCGCCACCACCGGAACCGCCCCAAGACGAAAACCAGCAGGAACAGGAAGAAAAAGAGGAGGAGAAAGAGGAGGAAAAAGAACCGGAACAGCCCGATAATCTGCCGGAAGAATTTGTTTTCGACCCGGAAGGGGTTTTACTGGATCCTAGTGTGCTGTATTTTGCCCAGATGGCCCAGCGTCAGGGGAAATCGGGGGCGCGTAACCTGATTTTCTCGGAAGATAGGGGACGTTATATTAAGCCGATGTTACCCCGGGGCAAGGTGAAAAGAGTCGCCGTCGATGCCACTCTCCGGGCGGCCGCACCCTATCAAAAAGCCCGTCGCTTAAGAAATCCCGAACGTCATGTGATTATAGAAGAAGGGGATCTGCGCTCAAAACGGCTGGCCCGCAAGGCCGGTTCTTTAATTGTCTTTGTGGTTGATGCCTCCGGTTCCATGGCCCTGAATCGGATGCAGTCGGCCAAAGGTGCGGTTATGCGTCTGTTAACGGAAGCTTACGAAAATCGCGACCAGATTGCCCTGATTCCTTTCCGGGGTGAGCGAGCAGATGTACTATTGCCGCCGACCAAATCGATTACCCTAGCGAAAAAACGTCTAGAAACCCTGCCCTGTGGTGGCGGTTCCCCCTTAGCTCACGGTTTAACCCAAGGGGTTCATGTGGGGATGAATGCCCGTTTATCGGGGGATATCGGTCAAGTGGTGATTGTGGCGATTACCGACGGTAGAAGTAATATTCCTTTGGCGAAATCTCTAGGCGAACCGATTCCGGAGGGTGAAAAACCCGATATTAAGGCAGAACTGCTCGATATTGCCGCTAAAATTCGCTCTTTAGGCATTAAACTGCTGGTTATCGATACAGAGAAAAAATTCGTCTCCACTGGTTTTGCCAAAGAATTAGCCCTAAAAGCCGGGGGTAAATATTATCATCTACCCCGGGCCACGGAACAAGCGATCGCATCTATGGCGCGAGGGGCAATTGCGGGACTGTAGCTGGGGTTTGCCGAAAAAGGTTTTCCTGGGGGCAGGGTGTGGGGTGTGGGGTGTAGGGTGTGGGGTGTAGGGAAAGAAACCTCTTTCATCTGTGGGGGTGAAAATTTTTTCATCGGGACTGCCCCCTGCCTTCGTTAATGACTTGAATTTTGCTGATTTTCTGTTTTTCCCGGTCTGGTGTGAGAGAATCTAGAAAAACTTAACAATAATAAGCAATAAGCGAGAGATATACTACAAACAAACATGAGCAAGTTTTAATTAAGAGAACTATGAGCTTTCGATTTGGCAAAATCTTGATAGCAGGGGTATTAGCGACACTTTTGCTAGTAACTTCCTGTGCTAAAGCTCCCTCGCAATTTGACCGAGCGCAACAGGAAAGTACCGCTCGCGGGGCGGCGGCAGTGGTGAAAGAATCCACCTCTGGCGGCAGTTTTAATCGGTTTTTCCCGCCTTCTGGGGGAGGATACGAGCGCGTCTATACCCAGGAGAAAAAAGGCTTTGCTGAGGCAAAACTGAAGCAAGATGGCAAAGTTCTGGCTATGTTAGCCATATCTGACATTAGCAATAATCCCGCCGCAGCCAATAAATTCCAAGACAGTCAAACCACAATCAAAGGTTTTCCCTCTATCGAACAGGGTGCAACCGCCAGCTCCGTTTTAGTCAATAATCGCTATCAAGTCAAGGTTTTATCGCGGGATACGGATTTTGATGCCAGCGATCGCCAAGCTTGGTTGGCTAAGTTCGATTTAGATGGTTTAGCAAAATTGAAGTAAGGAGACATCCGTGAGTAAGCCAATTTTTGAACTGGTGGACAAATTACCGACGAATAATCTCACCGTCAAAGTTCTCAAAACCCTTGATTATGTGGTGCCGGGAGAGTGGGATAACCTAGTCGGGTTTAAAAATACGATTATCAAAGTCACCGGCGAAACCGACGAAAGCATGATCCAACAGATTGGCGATCGAGCCGTTTGGTTGTTTAATGATAAATCCCAGGGCTATCAACGGGCCCTCTGGCTCTACCAAACCATCGACAGCGCCGATAATGCCCTAGCCACCGCCTCTCTTGCTAATGCCGTCGGTGGTAAAATTCCCCTCATGGGCGGTTTAATCGAAAGATTAACCCCTGCCCCCGAAAAAGCGCAAACCATCGATCTAACCTTGAAATTAGTGACCGAATTAGTCGCTTTTTGTCAAATTAATGGCATTCCGGGGGATAGTATCGGGGATTTCGTCACTTCCCTAGGAGATTATAGCGGCGAATCCCTGATGCGGATGGCGGCGTTAGTTTGTTTGGATGGTTTGATTCCTCTGGGGGGCAGTTTTATCCGCAAAGTGGAATCCACCCTCAGCATTCTCCACCCAGAAGACTTAGAATCTAACTCTACTTTCGGCAGTATTAAAGAATTGATTCCGGGGGGAAATACTGCCAGAAAATTAGACTTTATCGGTCAAAGTTTCGACTCGACTAAAGGTTGGATGAGTAGTTTTGTCAGCGATCGCGATTTGAGCCAGCAGGGATTATTGAGCAAAATTCAGGGATTTATCGACTTTTCTGCCGATAAATTGGTGTATGTTGGGGCATTTCTCGATATGACGACTAATTACTATGAACATACCGGCATTCAAACCCTGGCTCGTCGTTTAATCGAAAGAGCCGTGGCGGAAATTTAACTGCAAGACTCTGAAACAAGCGAAGAAAAAGCTCTAGAAAAAGTTTAGGCTCTTCTAGGTTCTGTGTGATCAGTTTAACTTACATAATGATCGATCGATCTTTGTGTCCTTTGTGTCTTTGTGGTTCGTTCCACCCCCGCGCTCTTGAGAAATGTATCTTAGAATACATTTTACCCACCAAACCTAGGAGAGCCGTGCTTACTTCAGCTATCAAAAAGCAGCGCGTGAAATGCCCGCACAAAATGGAGCAATCAAACAACCCCGATAAATTTTCCTGTCCCCAACCTGATATGATCGAAATTGGCGATCTTACGATTAAGACCAATGCAAAATTTTCCTATCTCTAAACCCCAATGATTTAGGGCTTTTTTACTTGAGAATTTGTCGTTAAGGACAGCAGCATCAGCTTATTTTTTATCTTTAGCCCCGCCTATCTAACCGCTCATGTCTATTGAAGAAGCTTTGAAACTCCTAAAAGAATATGGATGTATTAAACTAAAAATTGCCCAATCTCCTGAAGAAGAAGAAGCTCTAAGACAGGCAATTTTATTGGTTAACCAAGGTTCGGAATCAATTAATTTAGGTATCTGTGCCGATAACAATGAAGAGGGATTTAAAGCTCTGAAAGGTTATCTACAAGCCCTAGGATACCCCCTGCCTAATAGTCTCCCAGAAGACCAGCCAGAACAGGGAGCGGTGTATATTAAATATAATACCCAAAGACAAGCTTCCTATCTCGATTCTTATACGGGAACCTATCGCGGTGTCCTGGTTTCTTGTCAATCAGAAAATGATCAATTAGTCGGTACTTATGGTCACTTTCCCCTCGATTTATTCTCTTAAGAGGGATAGTTTTGGGCTTATTTAAGCTATTAACAATCATCGGCACCCCCCTAATCAAGGGGGGATTAAGGGGGGATCAAAGACCAAATCTATTGAATTCTTAACTTTTTACCTGAAAAAAATATGTATTTGTTAATTCCAGCAGCGGGAATGGGTAAACGGATGGGCAGCGATCGCAACAAGTTACTGCTCACCCTGCACGGAAAACCGCTCCTCGCTTGGACTTTGCTGGCTGCCATGCAATCCAGGGCAATTATCTGGATTGGCATCATGGCACAACCGGAAGACTTTGAGGAGATCCGAGAAATTATAACCGCCATAAATGCCCTTAAACCCGTGCAAATCATACAAGGAGGCGAAACCAGACAAAAATCGGTTTACAATGGCTTACAAGCCCTGCCAGAGGGGGCTGAGACGGTTTTAATTCACGATGGGGCGCGATGTTTAGCCACCCCCGAATTATTCGATCGCTGTGCTGTCGCTTTAGCCACTTGTCAGGGTTTCATAGCGGCGGTTCCGGTGAAAGATACGATTAAAATTGTCGATAGCAAGGGTTGGATTAAGGATACACCCGATCGATCTCGGTTGTGGGCGGCCCAAACGCCCCAGGGTTTTCAGGTAAAATTATTAAAAGAATGTCATGAACAGGGCCGAAAATTAGCTTGGGAAGTCACCGACGATGCCGCCTTATTAGAAAAATGTGGTTTTCCCGTCAAAATTGTCGTCGGTGAAGAAACTAACTTAAAAATTACTACCCCCGGAGATCTGGCAATTGCCGAATATATTTTAAGTCAACGTTTATAATTTTTCATCTACTTTAACGCCGTCCGGTTTAACAATACGAGCGGGAATACCCACCACCACGCAATTAGGTGGAATATCCTTGACTAGCACTGAATTTGCGCCCACGGTGACATTATCGCCGATGGTAATATTTCCCAAGACTTTAGCGCCGGCGGTAATCCTGACATTATTGCCAATTTTGGGGCGACCGCTTTTATCTTTATAGCCAAAGACGGATTTTGTCCACAATGTAGGGGCGAACTGCGTTCGTCCAAAAGGTACATTATCAAAGCGCAAGTCCCTTATTTATGACAATGAAGTAACTAGAAGTGGCTACTAGGCAAGGCTACGAGCTTTATGATCATAATAAATAGCTGCTCAAAAAACCCGAAAACGCCATAGGAGTTTAGCAAATGTCTAACGAAACTGTAACTTATTCCCTAGAAGCTATCCTGACAAGGATTGAGAGTAAAATCGATAAAATCGATGAACGTCTCACAAAATTAGAAATCGGACAGGCCGAACTCAAAGCCGAGTTAAAAGGCGATATTAAAGTATTAGACGAGAAAATCGAGGGATTAACTACACGGGTTGGTTATCAGGAATTTACCAACCGGGGGATTCTCATCGCTTTGGTGGTGGCCGTCTTGGGAGGTGCTGCTAAACTTTTTGGTTTTTTCCCCAATCCCTAGAACTGGCTCCTAGGCAAGGCTAGAGGCCTTATGATCATAATAAATGGCCGCTCAAAAACCCGAAAACGCCATAGGAGTATAGCAAATGTCTAACGAAACTGTAACTTATTCCCTAGAAGCTGTCCTAACTAGGATTGAGAGTAAAATCGACTCCCTGGAAAAACGGATGGATGAGAAAATCGACTCCCTGGAAAAACGGATGGATGAGAAAATCGACTCCCTGGAAAAACGGATGGATGAGAGATTTGACAAAGTAGATGAGAGATTTGACAAGGTAGAGGACCGGCTAACCAAAGTAGAAATCGGACA
>NZ_JACJSV010000027.1 GCF_014698335.1 Microcystis viridis FACHB-1342
GAAACTAGGAGCAGATTTTTATTTTGCTACTCCTTATCATTCGTGGGAGAGGGGATTAAACGAGCATACCAATGGACTGTTAAGACAATTTTTCCCCAAGGGAACGAATTTTAAAATCGTTAAGCCAGAGGAGGTGGAAAGAGCCGTAAACTTGATTAACAATCGTCCTCGAAAATGTCTTGACTATCGTACCCCGAATGAGGTATTCTATAAAGGTAGATCAGACAGTGATGCAATTCAGACTTGAATTGGCCTCTATCACTAAATTTCTAATTATTGTGTTAATTTTAAATAATTTTTCTTAAACAATCTTTATTTTCATTGATTTTTCTTAATTAAGTATCGTTTCTATTCAGGCACTTAACTAATTGGAATTAAAAAAATTGTAGGGTTAATTCATGAGTTAACCCTACACATCTTTTCCATTCATACGCTTCACGAATTGGAAGCAAGTAGAGGCTTTTCCGAAGTATAAGGCGGCTTTAGAGGAGTTTCCATTCATACGCTTCACGAATTGGAAGCAAGGAAAACTGTATCAATACGCCCACGATAACCAGTTTCAGTTTCCATTCATACGCTTCACGAATTGGAAGCAAGCGTCCCCACTTGGCAACCCTATGGCAATGCTACGGTTTCCATTCATACGCTTCACGAATTGGAAGCAAGAAAATTTATCAATTTTTCCGATAGCCAAAACCTCTGCCGTTTCCATTCATACGCTTCACGAATTGGAAGCAAGTCTTGCGTTGTTCTGTTTTCCGTTGGTTCTTTCGGCACTCAAAGGTTTCCATTCATACGCTTCACGAATTGGAAGCAAGATGCAGGAAGCAACTACTGGTGAAAATCCAAGAGTTTCCATTCATACGCTTCACGAATTGGAAGCAAGAGAGTGGCTACTAAGCAATTTTTCAGTCTGGGGTTACGGCCACGTTTCCATTCATACGCTTCACGAATTGGAAGCAAGTTGGCTAGAACAAGCCAATCGTTTTTTGGACGAGTCGTTTCCATTCATACGCTTCACGAATTGGAAGCAAGCAGATTCTTCTGAGTCTGAGAAAGAAGCTGCTGATGTTTCCATTCATACGCTTCACGAATTGGAAGCAAGGTGCTTTGATACTTATACGCACCCAGCACAGAATGGTTTCCATTCATACGCTTCACGAATTGGAAGCAAGACGCAAGCCATCAAACTGTTCGAGGGTGGTAATTGTTTCCATTCATACGCTTCACGAATTGGAAGCAAGCCCCGACATGCCATCGGGCGGTGGGTGCCGGTGGTAGGGTTTCCATTCATACGCTTCACGAATTGGAAGCAAGAAGCCATCGGGCAAAAAACGGGGTTATCCACTGCTGAAATCGAGTTTCCATTCATACGCTTCACGAATTGGAAGCAAGCCTTTTTTATGTTTGCTGGCGCCTTGCTGCAAACGTTTCCATTCATACGCTTCACGAATTGGAAGCAAGACTAGCTTTGCAAAGCTAGGCTGTACAAGGATTGTACAACGATTTTTCGTGGGATACTGAAAAGCATAGACATTATTAATAATAATTGTCAATAGTCACCTCGGTCATCAGGCTCAAAGCCTTGCTGGACAAGGCATCGACGCACCTCAACGAAAACTCTAGATTTTCAGCCATTGTGTCTAACCCGCGAAAAATGTTGATAACTGATAACTGATAAGTAGCTGGTTATAATTAAATTAAAAATGGATTTTAGGTTCGATCCCCCCTGCCCCCCTTGATAAGGGGGGTGCCGATAGGCGGGGGGATCCCCCCTTAATCCCCCCTTAATAAGGGGGGCATCTGACAACTTTTAACGCCTACCTACTTAACTGATAACTGATAACTGATCCTATGGACTAATACCCGCAGATTTAAGGGCCTTGTCCATTAAGATTACATGGGTACTGCTTTCCTGTCCCTCATTGTCAGGACGACATCGCTTTTTGATGATGAGGAATAGCGATCACTTTTGGGAGAAGCAACTTTTTTGGCGATTTTGATGAGGAGGAGTGTGATCGCTTTTGGAAGGAGCAATTTTTGGGAATGGAAGTAATTAAACTAAAACTAATCAGAATAAATATCTCGACGATGACCAACTTGATGAATCGTAATAAAGTCATCATCAAAAGAATATATCACCCTGTAATCGCCAATTCTAAGTTTAAACAAACCGCTTAAATTAGAACTTAAACTTTGATGTCTAATATCATCAAAATTTTCATTTATCCAACGAACTTTTTTAAAGACACGCTCCCGAACAACTGCCGTAAGCGACTCTAAACCTTCAAAAGCTTTATCGGTAAATTCTATATGGCGACGCATTACCAATCTAATCCTAATCTTTGAGCTACTTCTTCCGCAGAAATTCCCCGTTCTCCATTTCGAGTTCGCTGTAAAGAGTCAGCTAGAGATTGAGAGACTTCGGTTTTAAGTTGTTTATCAACATCAGGATCATTTAGTAGAGATTGAACTGTTTCTGTAACAGTTTCTTGAATCAAAAACTTAAAATCTTCAACACTTAGGTCTTTAACTTGCATTCTTGTAATTAGAACTCACTATTCTGACTATAGCATCGTTTAAGAATAGCGATCACGTTTTGTGGGGATACAATTGGAGGATGCGATCGCTTTTTGATGATGAGGAATAGCGATCACTTTTGGGAGAAGCAACTTTTTTGGAGATTTTGATGAGGAGGAGAGGCGATCGTTTTCTTATCAAAGTCCTATAGAAATGAGATAGGATCAGGAAATTCCTGTAAAGTGTCAAGAATTTATGAAATCCATTAAAATCATTGTGGAAAAACATTCTGATGGCTATATCGCCTATCCATTGGGAATTCAAGGCGTAGTAGTCGGTGAGGGTGATACCCATGAAGATGCTCTTAATGATGTGCAATCGGCGATCGCTTTTCATGTTGAAACCTTTGGGGAATAAGTTCTCGAAGCTGACTCATCTTTATTAGAAGCCTTTGTTGTAGAAGCAATAGTCTAATGGCAAAATTTCCCGCTGATGCCCCTAAAGCCAAAGTGATTAAAGTTCTTGAAAAATTTGGTTTTTCAATTGTTAGATAAAAAGAGCATATTTCTATGATTAGAAAAAATCCAGATGGAACAACAACACTTTTAACGCTACCCAATCACAAGCAAATTAAAAGCTCTACACTAAGGAATATTTGCACTCAAGCGGGTATCTCACGAGATGATTTTATTGCTTCCTAAGTAGCTGGTTATAATTAAATTAAAAATGGATTTTAGGTTCGATCCCCCCTGCCCCCCTTGATAAGGGGGGTGCCGATCCCCCCTTAATCCCCCCTTGATAAGGGGGGTGCCGATCCCCCCTTAATCCCCCCTTAATAAGGGGGGCATCTGACAGCTTTTAACGCCTACCTACTTATGAAAAGATTTAAAGCAAAATCCTTTAAATGTGATTATTTGGTCTTTTGAAAGTGCGATCGCTACTTAGGGTTTGCTGAAAAAGTACGGGCGAAGCATTCGGATAGAAAATCTACGGTTTCACCGATAGGTTACTGCCCGAATGCTTCGCCCCTACAGGACGCGGGCCGATGAAGACGCAAGGTTTTGAAGCACGATTCTCTCAAAATCTTGCACCTGTTTCACGAGAAAAGCCACAAAACCCTGACCTTGCCTACATTTCACATTTATTCAGCAAACCCTACTTATGAGGGGTTTGTAGCCAGTGGAGAACTCGATCGAGATCGATCGAGTCGAGTTGTGGATCAGGAAATTGGCTATTATAAACGATGCCTAAAAAATCATCTCCTCCCGCATAAATTATTCTGCCGAGTTCAGTCTGGTTAAAGTTCCTCTGAAATTGTTGTCCCCACTGACGCATAATCCTGCTGAAATCTCGGATTTTTCTTAACCGATGAGATGGGATTGATCCCTGGCATTCTGTTTCCATTCATACGCTTCACGAATTGGAAGCAAGGCTGACTACAAGGTGCGTAACAACATCGTTAGTTTACGTTTCCATTCATACGCTTCACGAATTGGAAGCAAGGTCAGTCAAATTACTGCGTTAGGTGATGCTTCTTTTGGTTTCCATTCATACGCTTCACGAATTGGAAGCAAGTAAGTTATCTTAATCTTAAGAAGACAGCCAACACTGTGGTTTCCATTCATACGCTTCACGAATTGGAAGCAAGCTGGAAGGAGAATTGCCTGCATGGGCGGCTCCAAAAGTTTCCATTCATACGCTTCACGAATTGGAAGCAAGTGCTGCCTGGCATCTTGGAGAAGACGTTCCATTCAGTTTCCATTCATACGCTTCACGAATTGGAAGCAAGCGAAAAGTTACACGATCGCCTCTTGGGGACGTCCCTTGAGTTTCCATTCATACGCTTCACGAATTGGAAGCAAGCTTATTATACGTTTACGCTGGCTTATTATACGCTTACGTTTCCATTCATACGCTTCACGAATTGGAAGCAAGACTAGCTTTGCAAAACTAGGCTGTACAAGGATTGTACAACGATTTTTCGTGGGATACTGAAAAGCATAGACATTATTAATAATAATTGTCAATAGTCACCTCGGTCATGAGGCTCAAAGCCTTACTGGACAAGGCATCGACGCACCTCAACGAAAACTCTAGATTTTCAGCCATTTTGTCTAACCCGCGAAAAATGTTGATAACCGATAACTAATAACTAATAACTGATCACTGTTCCTATGGACTAATACCCGCAGATTTAAGGGCTTTGTCCATTAAAATTACATGGGTACTGCTTTCCTGTCCCTCATTGTCAGCACGACGCTGAATATAACTGCCATCGGATTGTAATTCCCATGCTTGTCGGTTATCTGACAACATAATCCCGAGAATTTCTTCTAGTTCCTTGGCGATCGCTGGTTCATCAATGGGTGTCACTGCTTCCACGCGACGAGTCAGGTTCCGCGTCATCCAATCGGCGCTACCAATATAAACCTCCTCCTGACCATCATTGTAAAAGTAAAAAATGCGGGAATGTTCCAAAAAGCGGCCGATAATGCTAATTACTCGGATATTTTCGCTTATTTCTGGCAATCCGGGCCGTAAACAACAGATGCCGCGAATAATTAAGTCAATCTGCACACCGGCACGAGAAGCGGCGTATAAAGCTTCTATAATCGGTTTATCGACAATAGAGTTCATTTTTGCCACAATGCGCCCCGTACCGCCATTTTTACAGTTTTTGGCCTCGCGATCGATCATTGCTAACATCCGTTTTCGCAAACTCACTGGAGCAATTAAAAGTTTGCGGTAGGATTGCTGACGGGAGTATCCAGTCAGAAAGTTAAATAAATCGGTGATATCTGCCCCCAAATCCTCGCGACAGCTAAGTAAGCCCAAATCAGTGTATAATTTAGCCGTTTTTGGGTTATAGTTACCCGTGCCAATATGGAAATAACGACGGATTTTATCCCCTTCTTTTCTGACCACGAGAACCACTTTCGTGTGGGTTTTTAGACCAACTAAGCCATAAACAACGTGAACTCCGGCTTGTTCGAGCTTTTTCGCCCAACTAATGTTATTTTCCTCATCAAAGCGTGCTTTTAGTTCCACTAACGCCGCTACCTGTTTCCCATTTTCCGCGGCTGCAATCAGGGAATTGACAATCGGGGAATCTCCGGAAGTACGATACAAAGTCATTTTAATCGCTAAAACATGGGCATCATAGGCCGCCTGGGCGATAAACTGTTGTACTGAGGCACTAAAGGAATGGTAGGGGTGATGAACGAGAATATCGTTATTGCGAATTAAAGTAAAAATATCTTCGCCATCCTGTTCTAAAATGCCGTCTTCGTTACCGTCAACTATTTCTCGCAATCCCTGTAAAACTGGTGGGGTGACAGGATTCCAAGGGGGATCTTTCAGTTCGGGACAGGGTAAAGACAGAAAATAAAATAAATCTTTGTGTCCCAGCAGTCCATCCACATCATAAACATCGATCTCCTCAAGTCCCAGATCGCGCATGATCCGGTCTTTAATATTGCTAGGGGTAGAACTGTGGATTTCCAGACGTACTGCCGATTTACCGATGCGGCGCTTGCGTACTTCTTCCTCGATCGCTAATAATAAATCATCGGCCTCATCTTCTTCGACGGAGATATCGGCGTTGCGTGTCACCCGAAAAGGATAACATTCTTGAATGATCATGCCGGGGAAAAGTGCCTCTAAATTGTGCATTACCACCTGTTCCAGAGGTACTCCCGTCCAAATCGAAGCTTTTCCGTCTTGGTGGCGTAATTCCTTGGATAATGCCAGAAAACGGGGGAAAACCTGCGGCACTTTCACTCTGGCAAATAATTCTTTATCGGTGTCGGGATCGCGAACGACTACGGCTAAATTGAGACTAAGATTAGAAATATAGGGAAAAGGATGACTAGGATCCACCGCTAGAGGAGTTAAAACGGGGAAAATATTTTGTTCAAAGTAATCATGGAGATAATTGCGCTGTTCTTGATGTAAATCAACATAGTTAATCAGATGAATTCCCTGTTCCACTAAGAGATTTTTTAGGGTGTGTTCAAAAAGACGATCCTGCTGTTGTACAAGGGGACGCAGACGTTTACTGATCTCGGTTAGCTGTTCCGAGGCAGTCCGGCCATCGGCACTTAAAACGGCTACATTTGCCTCTACCTGTTGTTTAAGCACTGCCACCCGTACCATAAAAAATTCGTCGAGATTGGCACAAAAAATGGCGGTAAATTTTAATCTTTCTAGTAGGGGAGTCCGAGGATCAAGTGCTTCATAAAGCACGCGACGATTAAATTCTAACCAGCTTAATTCTCGGTTAAAGTAATATTGCGAATCTTTAAGATCGATTTCAGAAGTTACGGTAGAAGCTTTAGCCATAGAGTCTAATACCTAAATAATAGATTAAACAGTTAGTAAGAAGCCACTTCAGCCTAAATTTGACTATTTTTGGCGTTTTTTTAGGTTACATTGCCCCAGATTAACCAAAGTTACCCCGATTATCTTGGATGCTAGTCCTACTGATTTTAGCCTGACTGGGGAAAAAATCAATTTATTAAAAGGTTAAGAAATCAGTCCCGACCGATCAAGGTTAAATTAATCTTTCGGTGAAATTAGATTTGTTAAATATCTAGACTTCCCCTTTGACAAAAGGCCATAACCTGTGCTGTGACAGGGATTAAGAGAATTTGTGCCGCTCGTTACTGGCTATAAATTAAGGAAACCCCTAATAAATATAACGCTTTCTGTTGCAGAGAAGTCGGTCGAGTTATCTTAGAAAAACCATAACTTCCCTCTCTAATTCTACATTTTACTATATTCAAGTAAATCGTCCTCAAGTCCTCCAATAGAGTCCGAGTAATATCTAGTTCCCAAGTAGAACCGGGGAACGCTCTCTTTAGGTTCTACCTGAATACTAATGCTATTTTAAGGCAGAGCCTTAGATATTGTGTTCCAAGAAGTTAATTTTGTCCTATTACTTATCAAATGATCTATCAAAACTAAGTTAAAGTAAAATCAATCGAGTGACCGCAAAACTTTTCCCAGAGATTCCCTCTGACAAAAGAAAAATCGACCCTTGTGACAAGGTCAAAGAATTTATTGGACATCAAGAGTTAAGTGAGAAACTAGGAGTAGATTTTTATTTTGCTACTCCTGATCATTCTTGGGAGAGGGGATTAAACGAGCCGACTAATGGACTAAGCTCAGACGGCTCTAAATCCCTTATTCTTGGATTAGCCGAATCTCCCCCACCCCCCGGAAGTGGGAAAGTTGGGGGGAGTCTTGCCTCTTGCATAAGTACCTCATCTCAACAGGCAATTTAAATTACGAAAAGCTTAACAATCGTCCTCGAAAATCTCTTGACTATCCTAGCCCGAATGAGATATGCTCTGATAGCTCAGACAGTGATGCAATTCAGGCTTGAATCGGCCTGTACACAGAACCGAGGATTTTAGGCATGAGGACGGAACACAAAAATCCAAAATTAAATTGTCAGAAATTAGCAGAAGTCTTTTTATCAAATCCCTTAATTGAAGATTGCTATTTTATGATACGAGAGGGTGAATTAGTCGCCTATATTGTTTCCTCTGGAGCTTGGAATTCTGAACAATTGTCCTCCGATTTACAGTCTCAGTTACCGGACAATCTTCTACCTAATATCTATGTGCAGATTTCCAGTTTACCCTTAACCGATAGCGGTGATGTCGATGAAACTGCATTAAAGAATATTGAAATTATCGATGATCATCAAGTTCAGGAAACAGAAGAAAAACTAGGCTCTTTGTCAGATATTGATCAAGTCGCTGTCGTCATGACTTCTAAAAAGAACAAAATTTTACCCCTACATCTATCAGAATTATTGCCCTTAAAAATAGAGAAAAAAAATGATCATCAAAAATCTGAAACCCCGATTCATCTGGTGATTCACACTTCTAACACTCAAGCTGGAATCAGTCACGGACAGCTTTTAGAAGAATCTGAACTTCAAACTAAAACCTTGGCAGAAATCCTCCAAAAAGCTGCTGAAAATTATTCAAATAAAGGGATTATTTATATTCAATCTAATGGATCAGAAGTTTTTCAATCCTATCAACAATTATGGGAAGAAGCTCAACAAATACAAGCCGGATTACAAAAGCAGGGTTTACAAGCTCAAGATAAAGTAATTCTTCAGCTATCGGAAAACTATGATATCATTTCCGCATTTTGGGGGTGTCTTTTAGGAGGATTTATTCCTGTTATTATTTCAGTGCCACCCAGCTATAAAGATTTTAATAATGAAATTCATAAAATTTCTCAAGTTTGGCAGTTGTTAGATGAACCTACTATTATCACAAATCAATCCCGTCAGCAAGAGATAAAACATTTAAAACAATGGTTGCCTAATCAAACCTTAAGATTGAGTTTTATTGAAGAATTAAAAACTTATTCTCCCCATCAGACTCATATTAGTCAACCGGATGATATTGCGTTCTTTAATCTAACATCAGGCAGTACAGGAATACCGAAATGTATCTCATTAACCCATAAAAATGTCATCTCTCGTGCGCGAGGAACAAACATCATTTGTGAACATCAAAACGACGATATTATTCTTAATTGGCTTCCTTTTGATCATATTGGAAGTATTTCAGACTGGAATATTCGCTGTGTCGAGTTAGGATGCCAAATGGTTTATGTTCAAACTGAATATATATTAGGTCGTCCTTTGAATTGGTTAGATTTAATTGCTCAATATCGAATTACCCATAGTTGGGCTCCTAATTTTGCTTATAATTTGATCAATGAAGCTTTAAAAAAAGAACCGGATCAAAATTGGAATTTAGATTGTGTCAAATTCTTTTTGGCAGCGGGTGAAGCCGTTTCTGGTCAAGCAGTTGGAGAATTTATTAACACCCTTCATCTTCAATATAATCTGAAAAAAACGGCGATGCGTCCTGCTTTTGGGATGGCAGAAATGGGGTCAGGAATTACCTATTATCAGCCGACAGAACAACAGCCATTACTCTTTCATACGGTTGATAAATCCTCCTTGAATTCTTCCTTAAAACGAGTCCATCCTGAACATCCCAATGGTGCAACCTTTACGGATTTAGGATTACCCATCCCAGGAATATCGATTAGAATTGTTAATGCTGATAATTCCCTATTACCAGAAGAAACCATTGGTCATTTACAAGTTAAAGGTCATGCAGTTTCACCCGGGTATTATAAAAACCCAGAAGCAAATCAAGACGCTTTCTTAAAAGATGGCTGGTTTAAGACAGGAGATTTAGCATTTATTAGTAACGGTCATTTAGTTATCACTGGAAGAAGTAAAGAAACCATTATTATTAATGGAGTGAATTATTATAGCCATGAAATTGAAACTGTAGTGGAAACTATTGAAGAAGTACAAGCGTCCTACACAGCCGCTTGTGCTGTTTATGATCCTAGGAATAGTACCGATCAATTAGCTTTATTTTTTAGTGCAGAAACCTTTGATCACCAGCATCTAGCGGAACTTCTGAAAAAGATTAGACGAAAAGTAATTAACAGTTTTGGCGTTAATCCTGAATATTTAATCCCCTTAAATAAAACTGAAATTCCTAAAACTTCCATTGGTAAAATTCAGCGATCGCAATTAACAAAACGGTTTGGAAATGGAGAATTTAATTCTATTTTAAAAGAAATAGATATTTTATTAGAAAACGATCAAACCATTCCTGATTGGTTTTACCAGAAAGTTTGGAAACCTCGATCTCCAGTTAACTTAAAACCCGAACTTTCCAAGTATTGTAGTTTAATTTTTCTGGATTGCTTGGGTTTAGGAGCATCTTTAGCAGAAAAAATCGAAGGGCAAAACTTACCCTGTATCACGGTTTTAGCAGCGGAAGAATTTTCTCAAATCAGTCAAAATTGCTATACTCTAAGACCCGGGACAGCCAATCATTATCAACAGTTAATGGCATCTTTATCCGAGCGAAAAATTATTCTTGGCAATATTATTCATCTGGGGACTTATCAAGACTATCAGGGAGAAATTTCAACAATTGAACAGTTAGAAAAAGCACAAGAAAAAGGAACCTATGATTTATTATTCCTAGTTCAAGCTTTAGCTAAAATTCATAATTTTAACTCAAAAATTCAATTGCTATTTGTTTCCAGTTATAGTCAATTTGTCATAGAAACCGATGAAATTGCCTATGAAAAATCTCCAGTTTTAGGACTGATCAAAACCCTAGCTCAAGAACTTCCTTGGTTAAATACTCGTCATGTTGATTTACCTCTGGATCAAACCGAAATTAATGTCAGTTATCTGCTGCAAGAACTATCGGTTTTATCCAAGGAAAGAGAAATTGCCTATCGCAACGGGAAACGTTTAATCGCAGGTTTGGAAAAAGTCAATTTACTTCAACACACCCAACAGGAATTACCCTTTAAATCAGGGGGAATTTATCTGATTACTGGAGGACTAGGGGGGATTGGCAGACAAATTGCTCAGTATTTGCTCAAAAATTATCAAGCTCGTTTACTGTTAATTGGAAAAACACCTTTACCAGAAAAACACCTTTGGAGTGAGTACCTCAAAACCGAAGATCAATTATCCTTAAAAATAAAAAGTCTCCAAGCTTTAGAAAACCTTGGGGGAGAAGTAATTTATCAAGCGGTAGATGTGGCTAATTTCCCTCAAGTTAAACAGGCTGTAGAACAGGTGAAAAAACAATGGCAAGGAGAACTTAATGGGGTGATTCATCTGGCTGGAATTTACAAAGATTGTTTACTTCTGGACGAAACTCAAGAGGGTTTATCGACAATTCTTCACTCTAAAGTAATAGGAACTTGGGTTTTACATCAACTTCTCAAAGAATCTCAGGGAATTTTTATTAGTTTTTCTTCCTTGGCTAGTTTTTTTGGAGGAGCGGCTTTGGGTTCCTATGCGGCGGCTAATAGTTTCCTTGAGTCTTTGAACAGCTATCAAAAATCTAAGAATTTGTTCCCCAGTTATTGTTATAGTTGGACAACTTGGCAAGAAACTGGGATTAGCCAGGGTTATCAGATGCAATACATAACCCGATCTCAAGGGTATTATGATATGACAGTGCGGCAAGGTTTAGACTCATTTCTAACGAGTTTATATCACAACCAAAGACAATTAATAATCGGTTTAGATGGGAGTAATAGCAAGATTAATCGTTTCACATCTAGGTCTGAAGGATGCCAAAAGTTAACGGCTTATTACACCCGTAAATCTACAGTTCAATCGGTCAATCTACCTAATCATGTTAGTCTAAAAGATCGATTGGGAACGTCCTATCAATGTCCCCTAGTTCTGCGACAATCTCTGCCTATTAAGGATAATGGAGACATTGATAAGCGGCAATTACTCAAGGAACTCCAAGGCAAAGAAAATAACGAATTGATAGCACCCAGAACGGAAGCTGAACGTCAAGTTGCTAAGATTTGGCAAAAGGTGTTAAATCTATCTCAAATTGGAATTCATGACAATTTCTTTGAACTAGGAGGACATTCCTTGCTGGCTAGTCAAGTCATCTCTCGTTTACGCGATGTTTTCTCGGTAGAATTGTCTTTGCACAGTTTATTAGAATACCCCACCGTTGCCAGTTTAACTCAAACGATTGAGGTGCTTAATGTAGCCAACAATAGTCAAAGTGTATCCAAAAGTGGTAAAGTTATGACAACAGCCTCAGAAAATTATGAAGAAGGAGAATTATGAAAATAGCTTAACTAAAATTTAAGCTTTTCAGATCCATTTTGGAAAAAAATGTAAAAAATTGTATCCATCACTAAAATTTATCATCCAGAATATGCTATAAATAGTTTCGGTTTAAAACAGTCTTTTTGTGGAGTATGTAAGCGGTTGCTCCCATAGCAACTGACTTTAACAATAACCACCGACTCCCCGCCATTGATAATTTTTGTTTGGTCTATAGTATTTAGTCTTTGAGGGACTTAAATTTATGAAAACAGTTGAATTTTTATCGGATCTGAATCATTTAGGTGTGACAATTTGGATGGAAGGGGATAAGCTGCGCTATCGTTCTCCTCAAGGTGTTATGACTCCCGATTTACTCGAACAATTGAAAGAGCATAAAGAAGAACTCATCGTTTTATTGCGTGAACAAGCTGACAATTTTAGTTCGGAAACAGACTATGATGTGGCAATTTGTGGCGGTGGATTAGCGGGTTTAACCTTAGCGAGACAGTTAAAACTTAAACAACCTAATCTTTCCGTTGTTGTTCTTGATAAAATGGCTCGTCCTTTACCCGAAGCTGGTTTTAAAGTGGGGGAATCAACCGTTGAAGTTGGTGCTTTTTATTTAGCAAATACGCTGCAGTTAACCGATTATTTTAACAATCAACATTTATCTAAACTGGGATTACGTTATTTTTTCAAACCTCAAGAAACTGAATTTCATAAAAGACCTGAACTGGGATTATCAGAGTTTCATGCTCCTAAATCTTATCAAATTGATCGGGGTAAATTAGAAAATGATTTACGCCAATTTAATATTGAAGCAGGAATTGACCTTAAAGAAAATTGTTCGGTTAAAGACATCGAGTTTGCTGAAGGGCTACAGCAACAGCATAAAATTATTTATACTCAAGGCAGTGGAGCGAATCAAAAAACTCATTGTATTAAATCCCGATGGGTTGTCGATGCGATGGGTCGTCGTCGATTTATACAGAAGAAACTCGGTTTAGCGAAACCTAATCATAATAATTACAGTGCGGTTTGGTTCCGAGTTGAGGGTCGTTTTGATGTCAGCAATTTTGTGCCAGCCAGTGAAGAAAAATGGCATCGGCGTGTTCCTAATAACAACCGTTATTATTCTACAAATCATTTATGCGGTGAAGGATACTGGGTTTGGTTAATTCCTTTATCTACGGGTTATACCAGTATTGGCATTGTGGCTCGTCAAGATATTCACCCGTTAAAAAATTATCATAACTATGAGTTAGCCTTTCAGTGGTTAAGGGAAAATGAACCCGTTTTAGCGGCTCATTTAGAAGGTAAATCCCCAGAAGACTTTAGAAAGATGCCGAAATATAGCTACTCCTCGAAACAAGTCTTTTCCTTTAATCGTTGGGCTTGTGTCGGTGAAGCAGGCCTATTTCCTGATCCGTTTTATTCCCCCGGTTCAGATAGTATTGGTTTTGGCAATTCTTTAACCACTCAAATGATTGAACTTGACCTTAAAGGTCAACTAACTCCCGAAAGAGTTGACGATGCGAATCACTTTTATTTAACCTATCACGATGGGTTAGCCTTTAATATTCAAAATTCCTATAACTGTCTTAAAAATGGGACAGCGATGGCTACAAAAGTCATCTGGGATACCTTAGCTGGATGGACATTCGGTTGCTTAATGATGTTTAATTCCATCTTCCTTGACCCGGAACTTAAGATGAAAGTTCAACAGATTAATGCAGAATTTTTCCCTCTTTCCTATCGAATACAACAACTATTCCGAGATTGGGCAAATCAATCCCTGGGTCGGGTTAGCTTTGAATTTATTGATTACTTAGCAATCCCCTTTGTAAATGAACTGCGAACCAGGAATTTACAATCTAATAAAACCGAAGCTGAAATCATAGAAGCTTATCGAGCCAGCTTAAAATTATTAGAAGAATTTGCTCAAGTCATTTTTCAAATTGCCTTAGAGGATACCAGACCCGAACTGTTACCTAAAATTAACGAACACCCCTGGTTAAATGCTTGGGCAATTAGTTTGGATGCCAGTAAATGGGAGACTGATGGGCTGTTTTCGCCTAAGAGCGAACCTCGTAATTTACACAGCATTAAAAAACAATATTTAGAGGCAATAAACCGATAAAAATAGACGAATCAAGTTGATTATATCTCTAACAGTAGCTCTAGCTTGAGCTACTGTACTCAGCCAAATATCACCCCCATTCCAAAAATACCAGAACATTAATTAAGGAAAAGGATACTATTGATGAAAGTCGCAGAATTTTTATCTTACTTAAATAGTTTAGACATCAAGCTTTGGCTTGAGGAAGAAAAGTTAAAATATCAAGCTCCCCAAGGAGCAATGACACCAGAAATTAAGCAAGAAATCGGGACAAGAAAACCAGAAATTCTCACTTTTTTAAGAAGTGCAACAACACCATCTAAACCCCTTGAATCCGTAATTAATAGCGTTGCCCGAACTGAAGATTTACCCCTATCTTTTGCTCAACAGAGAATGTGGTTTCTCTATCAGATGGATCAGCAAAATTCGGCTTATAATGAAGCTCTAACCATCCGTTTAACGGGACGCTTAAACATTGATATTTTAGAGCAAACGATTAATGCTATTATTCAACGCCATGAGAGCTTACGGACAACCTTTCCAGTGGTTGAAGGAAAACCTATTCAAAAAATTGCTCCATCTCTGAAGATTAAATTATTAGTTGTTAATTTAAAAGATATCCCCCAAGAGCAAATTGACAAACAGATTATTGAAGAACTACAAAAACCCTTTGATTTAACCCAATCTCCCCTATTACGATGTACTCTGTTTGATCTGGGATATGAAAATTATATTTTAGTCAACGTCTTCCATCATATTATTATCGATGGTTGGTCAAAAGGCATTTTATTTAAAGAATTATCTAAATTTTATCAAGCATTTTTATCCAATTCAACCGTAAATTTACCCGAATTACCTATACAGTATGCGGATTTTGCGGTATGGCAAAGACAATGGTTACAAGGTGAAATCTTAGAAAATCAGTTAAATTATTGGAAAAAACAATTAACGGGCGCTCCTCCTTTATTAGAACTTCCAACCGATAAACCCCGTCCAGCTACTCCCAATTTTCGAGGTCATAGTATCTCGTTTCAAATTGACTCAGAACTCACAGAAAACCTGAAACTTTTGAGCCAAAAGTCGGGGGTGACTTTATTTATGACCTTACTGGCTGCTTTAAACACTTTACTCTTTCGTTATAGTGGTCAAGATGATATTTTAATCGGGACACCCACCGCCAACCGAAACCGACAAGAAATTGAACCTTTGATTGGGTTTTTTGTCAATACTTTAGTGCTGCGGAATTCCCTAGAAGGAAATCCGACTTTTTCGGGATTATTACAGCAAGCTCGCAATGTTGTTTTAGAAGCGTATGCCAATCAAGATGTCCCCTTTGAGCAAGTGGTTGATGGGTTAGAAATCGAACGAAGTTTAAGTTATAATCCCTTATTTCAGGTCATGTTTGCGATGCAAAATGCCCCCCTCAATGCTTTAGAATTACCTGATTTAAAGGCTCAATATTTAGCCGTTGAAAACCAGAGAATTAAATTTGATCTCAGCTTAGTTTTAGAGGAAATCGAAACCGAAAAAGGAGCTTATTTAGAAGGTTTTTGGGAATATGATAGCGACCTATTTACTCCTGAAAGAATTAACCGCATGGTGGGTCATTTCCAAACTTTATTAAAGGGGATTGTAGCCAATCCTCAGCAAACCATCGGGGAATTACCGTTACTGACTGAATCGGAAAAACAGCAATTATTAGTAGAATGGAATCAAACTCAAACGTCTTATCCTGATCATTACTGTATTCATCAGTTATTTGAAGAACAGGTTGTTAAAACACCTGATGCTATAGCGGTCATCGATGGAGAACAATCCCTCACCTATGAACAGTTAAATCAAAAAGCCAATCAGATTGCCCGTTATTTACAAAAATTAGGGGTTAAACCAGATCAATTAATTGGGATTTGTGTCGAGCGATTACCCTTAATGATTATTGGATTTTTAGGAATCTTAAAAGCTGGAGGAGCTTATGTACCACTGGACACAAGCTATCCCGAAGAACGACTTGAATCTATCATAAATGATGCTGAAATCAAAATTTTATTAACGCAACAGCACCTCATCAAAAAACTACCAACAACAGTCAATCAATTGATTTGTTTAGAACAAGATGAAGACCCAATTAAACAACAAAGTAAACAGAATCCTCTCAGTCATGTTAACGCTGAGAATTTAGCCTACGTCATCTATACTTCAGGTTCTACAGGTAAACCTAAAGGAGTTGCTATTCCCCATCGAGGAGTGACTCGTTTAGTCTGTAATACTAACTATATATATTTAAAACCAACTGATAGAATGGCTCAGGTTTCTAATCCTTCTTTTGATGCCGCTACTTTTGAAATTTGGGGGGCGCTGATACATGGCGCACAGTTAATAGGAGTAGATAAAGATAGAGTTCTTTCTCCTGAAAAATTTGTTCATTTTCTCCAAAAATATCAAATTACTATTTTATTCTTAACGACAGCGTTATTTAATCAGTTAGTTCAGACTATTCCCCATGCTTTTCAAAGCTTAAGATATTTACTTTTTGGTGGCGAAGCAGTTGATCCTCAATGGGTCAAAGAATCCCTTAATAAAGGAACCGCTCAAAATTTACTTCATGTTTATGGGCCAACAGAAAGCACAACTTTTACCTCTTGGTATTTAATTAAAAATATTCCTTCAGAAGCTACAACTATTCCAATTGGTCGTCCTTTAGCTAATACAGAAATTTATATTCTTGATCCCTATTTGCAACCTGTTCCTATTGGTGTTAAAGGCGAATTGCATATTGGTGGTGATGGTTTAGCCCGTTGTTATCTCAATCGTCCTGACTTAACTGAACAAAAATTTATTCCCAATCCTTTTAGTCAAGATTCGTCAGCACGTCTGTATAAAACAGGTGATATAGTACGCTATTTAGCCGATGGGAATATTGAATTTATTGGACGGATTGATCATCAGGTAAAAATCAGAGGTTTTAGAATTGAATTAGGCGAAATAGAAGCCGTTTTATTTCAGCATCCTCAAGTCAAAGATGGAATTGTTATCGCCAGAGAAGATCTACTTGGAATCAAGCGTTTGTATGCTTATGTTGTTCCGAAAGATAAACAACTCACTCAGCCAGAATTACGAATTTTTCTCCAAGAAAAGCTGCCCAATTATATGATTCCTGCTTTCTTGATTTTCTTAGATGCTTTTACTCTTAATCAGAATGGAAAAATTGATCGCAGTGTTTTACCTAGACCAGAAATTGATGTTAATGAATTAGAAAATTATCTTCTTCCTAGTACCGAGAAAGAAACAATTCTAGCCCAAATTTGGCAGGAAGTTTTAGGGCAAAATCAAATTAGTATTAATGAGAATTTCTTTGAATTAGGAGGCGATTCAATTATCGCCATTCAAATTGTCGCTAAAGCTAATCAAGTGGGATTACAAATTACTCCTAAACAATTATTTAGTCATCAAACTATCGCTCAATTAGCCACCGTAGCGGAGACAACTGCTATCACTGAAATTGACCAGGGATTAGTTACAGGTGAAGTCCCGTTAACGCCGATTCAAAAATGGTTTTTTGAACAAAACTGGCCCGAACGTCATCACTTTAATCAATCTATCTTGTTAGAGGTTCCCAATAATCTACAACCAGATTTATTAAAACAAACTATTTCTAAATTACTCTATCACCATGATGCCTTGCGGTTACGGTTTGTGCAAAAAGGGGAACAATGGCAACAAAATCACAGCGATGATTGCAATAATTTCGCTTTTGAAAAGGTGGATTTATCCCATCTATCTTACCATGAACAATTGACCAAGATGGCAGAAATTTCTGAGGTTCAACAACGGGTACTGAATTTAGAGGAAGGCCCCTTAATGGCGGTGGTTTTCTTCGCCTTGGGTGAGAGTGGAAAAATGTTAATTGTAATTCATCATTTAGCAGTAGATGGAATTTCTTGGCGGATTATCCTCGAAGATTTCGTTACGATTTACCAGCAATTAGAAACCCAAAAGCCTCTGCAACTTCCTCCTAAAACCAGTTCTTTTAAAACTTGGGCTGAGGAACTGCAAAACTATGCGAAAACCCCAGAGTTTTACGCTCAATTCAAGTATTGGCTAAACCGTGATTTTTCATCCGTTTCTCCTCTTCCTGTAGATGTTCAGGGGGATGCCCAATCTAACATTGTTGCCCATGCCAAAACGGTCTCTTTCACCTTAACCGAAGAACAAACCCGCTTACTCTTACAGGAGGTTCCGCAAGCTTATAACACCCAAATTAATGATATTCTATTGACCGCTTTAGTCCAAGCTTTTGGCCGTTGGACAGGAAATTATAAGCTTTTGCTTGACATGGAAGGTCATGGAAGAGAGAATGTAATTGAATCCGTGAATTTATCTCGAACTGTGGGTTGGTTTACCAGTATTTTCCCCGTCTTTTTGACCTTAGAAAATCTTCACCATCCGGGTGAGTGTCTCAAGTCCATTAAAGAGCAGTTAAGACAAATTCCGAATCGAGGATTTGATTATGGAATTGGATATTATCTGAGTTCAGATTTAACGATTCAATCCCCGTTAAAAAACTATCCAAAAGCTCAAGTCAGCTTTAATTATTTAGGTCAATTTACCAGCCATCAAATCGGCGAGATAGGCTGGAAATTATCTCAAGAATCCACTGGTTCCATTCATAGTCCTTTGGGACAACGTTCCCATTTAATTGCGATTCATGGAATTGTGGTTGATGGGCAACTTGATATGGAATGGCAATATAGTGAAAATTTTCATCATCAAACAACGATCAAAAATTTAGCCGCTGCTTATCGAGATTCTTTAGAAAGCCTGATTAACCATTGTTTATCGGTAGAAGGAGGCTATACTCCATCGGATTTTCCCGATGCGGATCTTAATCAGGCAGAATTAGATGAACTGCTTTCAGAACTTGATTTTTAACCTCAACTTAATGTTTAACCCTCCTGCTTGATAACAACTATGCCATCACCTAATCTTCCCAGTGAAATTGAAAATCGTAAAAGTGAACATCTGCGAGTTTGTATCGAAAAAGATGTAGAATTTCAACAACTTACAAGCGGTTTAGAAAAATATCGTTTTACCCATTGTTGTCTTCCTGAACTTGACCGTAGCGATATTGAACTGGGGACAACCTTTTTAGGGAAATCTTTAAAAGCTCCAATTCTCATCTCTTCCATGACCGGAGGAACAGAATTAGCCCATTTAGTCAATACTCGATTGGCAACGGTCGCTCAACGCTATGGTTTAGCGATGGGGGTGGGTTCTCAACGCATTGCACTCGAACAACCGGAATTAGCGCCGACCTTTGCAGTCCGTTCTCTGGCGCCGGATATTCTCCTGTTAGCGAATTTAGGGGCTGTACAGTTAAATTACGGCTGCGGTTTAGAAGACTGTTTAAAATTGGTGGAATTATTAGAAGCTGATGCCTTAATTCTGCATCTCAATCCTTTACAAGAATGGGTGCAATCGGGAGGCGATTCTAATTTTAAAGGGTTACTCGCTAAAATTCAGCAAATTTGCGCTCAATTACCCGTTCCTGTCATCGCCAAAGAAGTCGGAAATGGCATCTCTGCGGTGATGGCCAAACAATTAATTGAAGCCGGAGTCGCCGCGATTGATGTGGCGGGAGCCGGAGGCACGTCCTGGGCCAAAGTCGAAAGCCAAAGAGCCAAAGACAACAGACAAAGGCATCTCGGACAAGTTTTTGCCGATTGGGGTTTACCTACGGCTGAATGTATTACCGCCATTCGGTCGATGAATTCAACCATTCCTTTAATTGCTTCTGGGGGCTTAAAAAATGGCTTAGATCTTGCCAAATCTATCGCTCTAGGAGCCGATTTAGGAGGGTTGGCTCGTCCGTTTCTCGTAGCAGCGATTGAATCAGAAGCCGCCGTTGATGAGTTGGTAAAATTTTTAATTGCTGAACTTGAAATTGTTTTATTTTGTACCGGAAATCCTAATTTATCCACCCTTAAAACTTCAGGAGCCTTAAAACCATGTTAAAGTTTTCAATGGAATTGTGTTATCCTCAGCTTGATATCAAAACTTTAAGCGTTGGCACTTTGGGTCCTAAAGAAACCAGCAGCGAACAAACCTTAAATTATCTAATTTCTCAATGGAAATTACAACAGATTTCGGTTAATAGTCATTTATTTGATAGCTTTACAGATTTAAAGGAATCTTTACTCCAAAATCAGATAGATTTGGCGTTAGTCCCCCATGCCTATGAAAAAATTAATGATTTCTATATGGAACCGAGGTTTAAACTAGGTTTTATCTTCACCTATCCCACACCCGTTTACGGATTAGCCAAGCGAAAAAATGAAGAAATCGTTTTAGAAAATTGTACCCTGGTCACTCATCCCGCTCCTCTTCCTTTACTTCCTTATTTATTACCTGGCGACCTGAATCAAAATAAGATTAAAATCAAATTTGTCAATTCTACCAGTGTGGCCGCTATTCAAGTTAAACAAGGGTTGGCAGATTTAGCCATTACCAATGAAAATGCCCTCCGAGAATATGATTTAGAATTTATTTCACAATATGGTAAAATTGAGATGAGTTGGTCTTTATTTCACAAAAAGGAAAACACCATGATTCAAAGTATTTATTTACCAGTGCATACCTAAAAAAGCTACCTATCCGCTCAAAATAGTTGCCTTCATCACATAAAAATAATTGAGAGTTTAAATCTCAATTTCATTTTGAACCTGTACCCTAAAATCATGTCTGAATTTTTCCCAATTCCCAAGCCTA
The DNA here is from genome assembly GCF_014698335.1 of Microcystis viridis FACHB-1342. Classification (GTDB taxonomy): domain Bacteria; phylum Cyanobacteriota; class Cyanobacteriia; order Cyanobacteriales; family Microcystaceae; genus Microcystis; species Microcystis ichthyoblabe_A. The sequence continues at coordinate 21,066 of NZ_JACJSV010000027.1, forward strand.
TTAAACTCAATCCTCATGTAGAATTAGAGGTTTTTCAATGCCAAGATACCATTTTTCAATTATACGTTATAGCTCCTAATGCTAAACTTGAATCCCACCAACATCCTGAAAGTCAAATTGGCATGGTATTCTCAGCAGAACTAGAACTGTATATTAAAGATTTGATTAAACCCTTAAGACCTTTGCAAGATGTTTATATAGCTGATGGCAATATTCCTCATGGTGCTTTTAATCCTTTATCAGAACCGATGATTGGATTTGATCTTAAACGGATTACCTCTGCTTTACCGTCAGAAGATGTTTTATTAACACTATCCAACAACCAAGATAAAATCACTCATTTACCTTGTCAATCTGTTAAGGGTTCTTGGTTTGAAATTGTCATGATGAAAATCCCTTCTGGTTATTCCATTCCCCCACATCAAGGTGAGCAAGAAGAAATCGGATTTATTTTGAATGGAAAATTAGAAATCTCCATAGAAAATGAAGGACAGTTTTTAGAATATGGTCAAATTTATTATGCTCCTTCAAAAGTTTTAAAAAAGGGATATAATTCATCGAAACAAGATATTAATTTGATTAAAATTTTAATTTAGTTCGTTTTATGATTTTAAGTTTAACCTCAAAATGCTAGGACAAAGTTTATGGATTTAGGATTAAAAGATAAAGTGGCTTTGATTACGGGAAGTAGTGCGGGAATTGGGTTTACTATTGCTGAAAAATTAGCAGAAGAAGGCTGTCACTTAATTATTTGTGGTCGCAATTCCCAACGCTTAGAACAAGCTTATCAATCTCTGGCTCAAGCTTATCCTGTCCAAGAAATTCTGAGTTTAGTGGCTGATGTCCATCAAGCTCAAGATTCTGAACAATTAATACAGGACTCTTTAAATCAATATGGCAAAATTGACATTTTAGTCAATAATTCTGAAGGAGCTAACTTTGCTGATAATTTAATTGAAAACCTTTCCGATGAAGATTGGTTAAACGTTTTTCAAGGAAAATTAATGGGTTATATTCGCTTAACCAATTTAGTGTTACCGATTATGAAAAAACAACATTGGGGAAGAATTGTTAATATCATTGGGACATCGGGAAAAGAGCCATCTCCTCGTTTAGTTAAATCGGGTGTTGTCAATGCAGCTTTAATGAATTTTACCAAATCAGTAGCTAGACAAACCGCCCCCTATAATGTTTTAATTAATAGTGTTAACCCCGGCGTTATTGACACCCCTAGACATCGAGAATATTTAGAAATTTATGCCAAAAAGGAGGGAACGACCCCAGATTTAATCCGAGAAAGAATTCTAAAAACAATTCCCATGAATCGAATTGGTACGACTGAAGAATTTGCTAATCTCGTTGTATTTTTAGCTTCAGAATGTGCGAGTTATATAACGGGAATTACGATTCCGATAGATGGGGGTTTATCCTCGTCAGCATTTTAAATTGATCTGTCAAGCCAAAATCAACAACCACAAGTGTTATGAATAGCGAATCTAAATCTCAAATGTTAGACAAATTTGTTCCCTATTATCCGACTAAAGATACTCGTAACTTTCCCATTTTTTCCTATCTTATCAATAATGTTAATATTTGGAGGCTGAAACACAAATTTAAACAAGAGCTTGAACAACCTTCGGTGATCCTGGTTTATCAAATGGGTAAAGTTGGTTCTGCTAATCTTTATCTGGCTATTAAAAGAACCTTTCCAGAAAAAGCGGTGTATCATGTTCATAATTTAAACCCAGAAATTGTTGCCAAAATTTGGGATAAAATTCATCTTACTCAACCTTATTATTTGAGTACGATAGAACATTCTTTGACCACCAAATATTTAAGTGATCATCTCGAAACAATTAAGGATAAGGATAAGATCAGAATTATTGCGGGAGTAAGAGATCCCATCGCTCGTAATATTTCTTGGTTTTTCCAAATTATCGATTGTGAGTCTGCTTTTCCCCAATTTTTCCGAAAATTTAAGGAAGGATTAATTACAATTGACGATATGGTAAATTGTTTTTGGTCACAAAAATTTGTTTTTAGCAAACAGTTTGATTGGTTTGAATTAGAGTTAAAATCTGTTTTTGGAATTGATATCAGTGAGATTGATTTTCCCAAAGAAAAAGGTTATACAATTGTTGAATTTCCTGACAAAAAAATTGAGTTATTATTATTCAAATTAGAAAAACTTGACTCTTGTTTACAAGAAATGACACAAGCTTTCTTTGGAATTGAGAAATTAGATTACCAAAAATTGAAATTGATTGACGTAGATTTGGAGTATCATCGTATCTATGAAAATTTTAAAAATAGTCTCACCTTTAGTGATGAATATTTAGAAAAAATTTATGATCAACCATTAGTGAGTCATTTTTACACCGATGAAGAAATTAACAAATTTAAACTCAAGTGGTCTAGTCAACGTTAAAGGTAATTCGTTCTAAGTTTATCGTATTTATTGAATAAAATTTGATTCAATAAACTCACGCACATTTTTATTTAATCTATTGGGAAAAATAATGGTAACACCTCAACAATCTAGGGTTAGTAAAAAAGATATTGAATCCATTTATCCCCTTTCTCCCATGCAGCAGGGGATGCTGTTTCATTCTTTATATAATCCAGAATCAAAGACGTATTTATCACAAATTCAAATCACCTTGCAAGGCAATTTAGATATTAATGCGTTCCAACAAGCTTGGCAAAAAGTAGTAGATAGACATAGTATTTTACGGACTTGTTTTGCTTGGAAAAAAACCAAACAGCCTTTACAAGTGGTTAGAAAAAATGTCACCTTGCCTTGGTTTAATCAAGATTGGCGATCACATTCTCCCGCCGAACAAGAAACTAAATTTCAGGAATTATTAACCTCTGATAAAGAGCAATATTTTGAATTAGATAAAGTCCCCTTACTTCGATGTCATTTAATTCAAGTCGAAGATCAAAAATATGAATTTATCCATACTGGACATCATATTTTATTAGATGGTTGGGCAACAGCAATTCTGTTGAAAGAAGTTTTCGATTTTTACGCTGGACTCATCAACTATCAACCCGTCAATTTACCCACACCCCGCCCTTATCAAGACTATATTAATTGGCTACAACAGCAAGATCAAACTGAAGCCGAACGATTTTGGCGACAAAATCTTCAAGGTTTTACCTCTCCAACTCCATTAGTCGTTGATAAACCGTTAAATCCTCTTGTTACTCAAAGTAAAAATTATCTTCATCAAAAATCAAAACTTTCTCCAGAAATTACCAGTCGTCTGAAATTACTCGCCCAAGAATATCGCCTTACTCTTTCTACCCTAATTCAAGGAGCTTGGGCTTTATTATTGCATCATTATAGTAGTGAATCTGATATTGTATTTGGGGCAACCGTTTCGGGACGACCGCCCAATTTTACTGGGATTGAATCGATGGTGGGGATGTTTTTAAATACCTTACCCGTTCGCATCCAAATTGAGTCTCAACTTGAATTATTAACTTGGTTTCAACAACTACAACAAGAGCATTTAGAACGAGAGCAATATAGTTATAGTTCTCTAATTGATATTCAAAAATGGAGTGAAATTCCGTCCCCTCATTCAGTTTTTGAAAGTTTTGTTGTCTTTGAAAATTTACCCTTTAGCGACAATGATAGTGATAATTTAGGCGGTTTACAAGTCGGTGAAATGCAAGATTATGGCAATGCTGATTATCCCTTAACGGTTATTGTCACCCCTGGAGAAGCCTTAAGTATCAAAATTATTTATCCTCAAGAACGATTTGAAAATGACACCATTGAACGGATATTAGGTCATTTTAAAACCTTATTAGAAGGAATCGCTATTAATCCCCATCGTCGGATTCAAGACTTACCTTTATTAACGGAAGCTGAACGTCAATTATTATTAATTGAATGGAATCAAACTGCACCCCAAAAGCCTCTTAAACACTGCGTTCATGAATTATTTGAACAACAAACCCTCAAAACCCCTTCAGCCATCGCCGTTGTTTTTCAAGAGCAACAATTAACCTACGAAGAACTGAATGAATCTGCTAATCAATTGGCTCATTATTTACAAAAAATTGGGGTGAGTTTTCAATCTTTAGTCGGGATTTGTTTAGAACGGTCTGTTAATATGGTAATTGCCGTTTTAGCGGTGTTAAAAGTAGGCTGTGTTTGTGTTCCCCTAGATCCAACCTATCCTCAAGAAAGACTTTCTTACATCCTGCAAGACACCCAAATCAAAACCTTATTAACCCAAAAAGATTGTCAATCCCTCTTAAACAGTGAAACCATTTCTCAACGGATTTTATTGGATGAACAAGGGTCAGAAATTGCCTTAGAACCCAAGACTAATCTTGACAACCCCGTGAGTTTAAAGGATTTGGCCTATATTATTTATAGTTCAGGCTCTACGGGTGTGCCAAAAGGGATTATGATCCTGCATCAATCCTTAACCAATATTATTGAGCATCATCAGGCGAAAATGTCACCGGAGAGAAATTTCTTACAATTTGCTCCCTTCAATTTCGATGTTAGCTATCACGAAATGTTTGCAGCCTGGTGTTTAGGAGGAACCTTATTTATTGTTCCAGAAGATGCCCGCTTAGACCTTGCTAAAATAAGTCAATTATTGGCAAATAACCCCATTCATAAAGCGATTTTGCCCGTTACTTTGTTACAACAATTAATTGAAACCTATAGTGAGGAAACCTACTTATTTGCTAACTTGCGTGAAATTATTTCAGCTGGAGAGCAATTACAAATTACTCCAACGATGATTTCTGTATTCAAAAAACTCGAACATTGTACCCTTTACAATTATTATGGACCCACAGAAGCGGATATCGTTACCAGTTATACCTTTGACCCTAATCCTGAGCTTTGGCCGAAGTATATTCCCATTGGTAAACCCGCGATTAATGTGCAAGTTTATATTTTAAATTCCCATCTTCAACCTGTACCCATCGGAGTCACTGGCGAGTTATATGTTGCGGGTGGCGGTTTAGCGCGGGGTTATTTCAACAATCCCCAATTAACCAAAGAAAAATTTATTGCTAATCCCTTTAGCGATAATTCATTGCTGTATAAAACTGGAGATTTAGCTCGTTATTTACCCAATGGAGACATTGAATATTTAGGAAGAATTGATGATGTGGTGAAAGTTAGAGGTTATAGAATTGAATTAGGGGAAGTAGAAACTATTTTAAATCAACATCCTCAAATTGCCCAAGCCATTGCTACAGTTCAGGGAGAAACCGCCAGAGAAAAATATTTAGCCGCTTATTTTATTCCCCGTCCAGGTGAAACCGTAAACCAAGTTGAATTACGTCATTTCCTTGAAAACTGGCTACCCGATTATATGATTCCCTCTGCTTTTGTGGTGATGGAATCTTTTCAACTCAGTCCTAACGGTAAAGTTGATCGAAAAGTCTTACCAATACCCGATAAAAACCCCTTATCGTTAACTCAAAATTATGTCGCTCCTCGCACTGCAATTGAAGAAGTTTTAGCGGTAATTTGGGCAGAAATTTTAGAAGTCGAACGAGTTGGGATTGAAGACGATTTCTTTCTGTTAGGTGGGCATTCTTTAAAAGTGATTCAACTGATTAGTAAAATCCGTCAAACCTTAGAAATTGAAGTTTCTGTGCGTCAACTTTTTAATCACTCAACCATCAGCCAATTAACTCAAGTCATGGTTGAATTAGTGGGGAATGAAGGGTTACTAAATGAAATTGCCGTAACGGTTCAAGAAATTTCCCAACTTTCACCAGAAGAAGTTCAAGCTTTATTATCTCAAAACTAAAAAAAATAAGTCAACCACTTCTGAATTATTAATTACAAATGAAAAACAACTCTCAAGATCAACAAAAATTACTCAAGCTCCTGCTTCAAAAAAAAGGTATTAGTTTTAAAAAAGTAAATACTATACCTAAACGCCAATCATCCAACTCTGAATTAATTCCTATCTCTTTAACTCAGTTAGAACTTTGGTTTTTTGCTCAATTTTATCCAGAAAATTGTATTTATAACTTGCCTTGTATTTATCGCATTGAAGGCTTGCTTAATGTTCCTGCACTAGAGGAAAGCTTAAGAGAAATTGTCAAACGTCATGAAAGTTTGCGGACAACTTTTACTTGTATAGATGGAAAAGTGTTCCAAAAAATTACAGATGATCCAGTTTTTGATTTTTCAATTCTTGACCTACAAAGACTTAGTGAAGTGGAGCAAAAAAAAGAAACCCAAAGATTGTTATCAGCAGAAATTAACCGATCTTTTGATTTAGAAAAAGATTCATTATTTTGCAGTAAAATTATAAAATTTGCTGAAAATAACTATCTGTTAATTATGACAATCCATCATATTATTGCTGATGGTTGGTCTTTGAATATTTTGACTAAAGAGTTAGGCATTCTTTATGAAGCTTTTTGTCTGAATAAACCTTCACCTTTGCCTGAATTACCGATTCAATATGGTGACTTTTCTCTGTGGCAATGGCAATCAATAAAAGATAATTCATGGCAATCTCAGCTGAATTTTTGGAAGAAACATATAGGGATTAACCCACCCATTTTAAAACTTCCTACTGATTACCCACGCACAACGGCTCAACCTGTTGAAGCAGCTATTCATCATTTCCTCATTTCCCAAAACTTAACAGACGCATTAAAGTCATTAAGTCATCAAGAAAAAGCGACTTTGTATATGACTTTATTAGCCGCCTTAAAAATATTACTCTTTTACTATACAGAACAGACAGAAATTATTATTGGTGGAGTTGCGGCTAATCGTAACCAACCCGAAACACAAGATTTAATCGGACTTATGGTTCAGTTTCTCCCCTTATATACTCATGTAGAAGGTCAAGCCAATTTTCGAGACTTGCTGCATCAAGTAAAAGAGATGAGTTTAGAGTTTGATGCTTATCAAGAAATTCCTTTTATCACGTTAGTGGAAAAATTAAAACCCATTAGGGATACTCAATATGCTTTGTTTCATCAAGTCATTTTCCTTTTCCAGAATGCTCCTAAACAAGATTTAAAATTCATCAATCTGACAGTCACAGACGAGTTATTAAAAATGGATATAGAACCCCATAGTGCCGAAAATGATTTAACTATATCCCTTGAAGAAACTGAGCAAGGTATGAAAGGTGCTTTCGTGTATAAAGCTGATTTATTTACGGCTGAAACTATTACTCAAATGGAACAATATTTTCAGCAGTTATTGAAGAATATTGTCACTGATCCTAATAAAACCATTTCTGATCTATGTCCTTTCTCTGAATCCGTCTCTTTCTCAGACAATACTTCCCCCTTGTCTTTATCAATCAATGAAATTAAATCTAATGACTTACCCCATAATCTAACTAGAGAAACCATGGTCAATATCTGGCAAGAAGTTTTAGAATTAGAAGAAATTAGTGTTAATGATAACTTTTTTGACCTTGGGGGGGATTCTCAAAAAGTTATTCAGGTAATTGATAAAATTGGTAAAATTCTTAAAATTAATTGTACTTTGCGTGATTTTTTTGAAAATCCCACTGTAGCACGTCTAATCACAACCTTTAAAAATAAATGAATTTAAGCGTATTTCCCTAGCTTTAAAAATGGTATAATTACAAAAAAAATACAGAAAAAAATGACAAATCATCTCTTTGATTTAACAGGTAAAGTTGCAATTATCACGGGTGCTGCCCGAGGAATTGGTCGGGTACTAGCGCAAGGATTAGCACAAGCTGGAGCTAAGGTAGTAATTGGTGATATTAATCAAGTTGGTGCTGAACAAACGGTTCAACTGATTCAAGAAGCAGGAGGCGAGGCCATCGCAATCCAGACCGATGTTCGTCAACGTCAAGCTTGTCAGAATTTAATTAACCAGACGGTTGCTAATTATGGTCAACTCGATATTATGGTCTGTAATGCAGGGGTTGAAATTCTCAAAAACACTGATGAATTAGAGGAATTTGAATGGGATCAGGTTATTAATGTTGACTTAAAAGGTTATTTTAATTGCGCTCAACTCGCAACCAAACAAATGATCAAACAAGGAACAAAGGGATCAATTATTATGAATTCTTCTATCTGTGCTTTCGTTGCTGTTCCCAAATCTTCAGGAGCATATAGCGCCGCAAAAGGTGGTGTCAATCAATTAGTAAAATCCCTAGCGGTCGAATTAGCTAGTCACAAAATTCGAGTCAATGCTTTTGCACCGGGGTATATGAATAATATGATGGAAGGAACAGAAGGTTTACGTTCAACTTCCGATGAAATGGACGAATTATATACTAGAATTCCCATGAAACGAACCGGAGATTTAGAAGAGTTAATTGGCCCTGTCGTGTTTTTAGCGTCCGAAGCTTCCTCTTATGTAACTGGAGCAATTTTAATGGTAGATGGAGGTTATACCGCTATTTAGCATCAATAATTAAACAATTTTTAGGTTGATTTGTATCCATCAAACCAACCTAAAATCACTGAATTAATCCTATTTAAACCATGTCAAAAATGAACCATAACTCTCAAGACAAACAGAAATTACTCAAGCTGTTACTACAAAAAAAAGGAATCGGTGTAAAAACAAATACGATACCTACTAGGAATCCGTCTCAACTTGTACCGCTTTCTTTTTCTCAAGAACGACTTTGGTTTTTGTACCAATTAGAAGCTAACGGCTATACCTATAATATGCCGTTTCGCTTTCAAATTGACGGCAATTTGGACGTTAATATCTTTAGAAAAGCTTTGGAAACTATTATGCAACGTCATGAATTGTTGCGAACTTGTTTTCAAGAAGTTGACAAAACTCCTCGACAAATTATTAAACTAAAAATTCAGTTAAATTTGCCTTTATTGGATTTACTACAAGAACTTTCTCATTTATATGAAGCTTTTGACAAAAATAATCTAATCCTTGATCAAATTTCCCTATTCAATACGGTGATTTTCCCGTTTGGCAAAGACAACAGTTATTTTGCATATTTTACTAAAAGTGGGTTTTTAACACAATAAATGTCGATTTAATCATACCCGATAAGCTGAATTGCACCAGCTTATCTCATCCATTCATTAATTTCACGAGTAAAATCTTATGTTTAATTTAAAACATCAATTATATTTATTAATTTCAAAATTTTTAGAAAAACAAAAACGGATCGAAAAACATAAAAAACTTTCCGACAATGCTACATTTCACAGTTCCGTCAAATTTATCGGAAAGTGTATAAACTATAGGGAGGATAAAACTCTAATTCAAATTGGAGAGAATACAGTAATTATCGGAGAATTAGCTATATTTCCTTTTGGTGGAAAAATAGAAATAGGGAGAAATTGTTATATTGGTGAAGGAACTCGAATTAGATCAGCTACTTCTATCAAAATTGGAAACGAAGTTATAATTTCCGATGATGTCAGTATTTATGATACCGATGCTCATTCATTAAATTATGTTTTAAGACAGAAAGAATTTATGGAAGTACTCATTTTGAATAATCTGATTAAGGATGCTAAGGATGTTGATATACAATCTGCACCCGTGGTGATAGAAGATCATGTTTGGATTGGATTTAATGTTGCGATTCTTAAAGGGGTTACGATTGGGAAAGGGGCAATTATTGGAGCAGGTTCTGTTGTAACAAAAGATGTAGAACCTTTTACCATCGTTGCGGGTAATCCTGCCAAAATTATCAAACGATTATGAATCTGATCCAATTCGGTTAATATTCATTCCTGATCTGTAGAAAAGCCAGAAAATAGTAGTAATATAATTTGTGATAATAATGCAGATTTTTATGGTATGCTGAATTGATGTCTAACTCAAGAGATAGACATTAAAAGTTCTAATGTCCCCCATTTTAGATCAAGGAGAATCCTATGAATGTTGCAGAAAAAACCTCAGATAGTATAAATCTCAAAGAAGATGTCCGAACTTTCAATCAATCTCTTCAAGAATTTTTAAGATTTATTCAAGTTTATTGGTATCCTAAAGAACACCAGGATAGAGCCTTTTCACAGATTATTCGTTCCTGGGGAATGCTCGTTTTATTGTTTTTATTATTAGTGGGATTAGTAGGTCTTAATGCGTTTAATAGTTTTGTTTTTAGAGACTTAATTACCTTCACAGAAGCTAGGGATGCAGAAAAATTAACTCATCTTGTCATTATTTATGCGATTACCCTAGGCAGTATGACGTTTTTCGGAGGATTGTCCAAGTTTCTTAAAAAACTAATTGCGCTAGATTGGTATCAATGGATCAATAGTAGTATCTTGCAAAAATATTTTAAAAATCGTGCTTATTATCAAATCAATTTTAAAGGAGATATTGAAAATCCAGATCAACGTTTATCCCAAGAAATTCAACCCATTGCCAGAACAACGATGGACTTTTTAACAACCTGTGTTGAAAAAGTTATGGAGATGCTGGTTTTTATTGCCATTCTTTGGTCAATTTCTAAAACCATTTCTATTGTGCTTCTGGTTTATACGATTATTGGAAATATTGTTGCCACCTATATTACTCAACAATTAAATAAAGTCAATAAACAACAATTAGAAATCGAAGGAACCTATAAATACGCCATGACTCATGTTCGGACACACGCCGAATCAATTGCATTTTTTAGAGGGGAAGAAAAAGAGTTAAATATTATTCAAAGAAAGTTCAATCAGGTGATTAAAATCATGATTGAAAGAATTAATTGGGAAAGAACCCAAGAATTTTTTAACCGCGGCTATCAATCCATTGTTCAAATCTTCCCCTTCTTAATTGTTTCCCCATTATATATTAGTGGTGAAATTGAGTTTGGACAAGTTAACCAAGTCAGCTATTGTTGCTATTTCTTTTCCACAGCCTTATCCGTGTTAGTGGATGAATTTGGACGCTCCGGTGAGTTTATTAATTATATTGAACGTTTAGAAGAGTTTTACCAAGCTTTAGAGGGTGTAAGCGAACAAACCAACCCAGTTAATACCATTAAAGTCATTGAAGATAACAATCTAGCTTTTGATGATGTCACCTTACAAACTCCCGATGCCGCTAAAGTGATTGTCGAACATTTATCCCTGTCCGTTGAACCAGGGGAAGGTTTATTAATTGTTGGGCCAAGTGGTCGAGGAAAAAGTTCTCTTTTACGCGCTATTTCTGGGTTATGGAATACAGGTACAGGTCATTTGGTGCGACCTCCCCTCGACGATTTATTATTTTTACCCCAACGTCCTTACATCATTTTGGGAAACCTGCGCGAACAGCTAATTTATCCTCAAACGACAACGGAGATGAGTGAATCCCAATTAAAAGAAATCTTACAAGAAGTTAACCTGCAAGATGTTCTTAATCGCATCAAAAATTTTGATGAGGAAGTGGATTGGGAAAATATTTTATCTTTAGGAGAACAACAGCGTCTAGCCTTTGCGCGACTATTCGTTAATCAGCCAGATTTTGTGATTTTAGATGAAGCCACCAGTGCTTTAGATTTAAAAAATGAAGATCATTTATATAAACAGTTACAACAAACTGGCAAGACCTTTATTAGTGTCGGACATCGAGAAAGTTTGTTTAACTATCATCAAAGGGTTTTGGAACTTTCCGAGGATTCTACTTGGCGTTTAATGAGAATGGCAGACTATCATCCATCAGCAGCGATTGCAACTCATTCTAACAATGACCAAACCGTTGATGAAACGATAGAAATTGTCTCTGAAATGAACAATCAAGACAATTTTACCCATCAAGAAATGCAAAAACTGACCAACTATAGCTTAAGTACGATCAAAAATAAAGCCAGTCGAGGTCAAATAATTGTTGCCAATGATGGCATGAGCTATCGTTATGACAAAACCCTTGATATTGCCAAATGGGTGAGAGTTTAGCTTCTCAGGTGGATTAAAATCCGCCTGGACTTAAATAACTGGGATTTTCCTGTAGGGAAGTATCGAAGGGATTGGGTAAATCTTGGGTGCGAATTAAAGGTCCAGACTGTTGCTGTTGCATGACATCATAGTATAAAGTTTCGACCAATTTCGCATCCCGAGTAATCAGATTATCGAAATAGGAACCTTGCATAAAAGTACGCCAACCAAAAAGAGAGTTTAACTGTCCTAAAATGCTGGTGTAGTCGTAGAAACGACCCGTATTGTTATTAACAGCGCGGTTAAACAAACCAGGGATATTATTAAATCCTACCGCCGTATCGGGAGAGGGGACAAGTTGCAATTGTTGGGTTTTTACCGGTGCCGGAGTGGTGGCGGGGGAACGTTGGGCGATCGCACTAGGCGGACTCAACCAAACTAAACCGGTTAAACAAAACAGGGAAGGAAGTAAAAACTTAGCGCGCATGGGTAAAAATCTCCTCACAGGGATAGGGTTAATTAAAAAATTGCTTCAATGGGATGAGAAAGAAATCAATACTAGCGATCGAGTCAATATATAATGACTTTTGGCTTAATTGTAACCGAAATTTTGGAGTCAGTCAGGCTCCCAATCCTGAAAATATGGCTAATTCCTCGGTGGCGAATCTCGATACTGCTTCCCTGCGTCAATTTCTCCTCGATGCTCTTGTCCGTCTTGCCTATCGAGAGGGAGATTTCACCCTGTCTTCAGGACAAAAAAGCAGCTACTATATCAATGGTAAACAAGTTACCCTCACTGCGGAGGGAGCTTTAGCCGTGGGGCGTTTATTGCTGTCCCTACTGCCTCCAGATACCCAAGCGGTGGCAGGATTAACCCTAGGAGCGGATCCGATTGTCAGTGCCGTTAGTGTGGTATCTGCCTACGAAAATCGCCCGATTCCAGCTTTAATCGTCCGTAAAGAGGCAAAAGGTCACGGTACTATGGCTTATATCGAGGGGCCGACTTTAAACCCCGGTGCCGCGGTGGTTGTCCTCGAAGATGTGGTGACAACGGGGAAAAGTGCCATGGTAGCGGTAGAAAGATTACGCAATGCGGGTTATCAGGTAGATTTAATCATTGCTTTGGTGGATAGAGAACAAGGAGGGGCGGAATTTTACCAATCTCAGGGAATACAGTTTCAAGCTTTGTTTTCGATTCGGGATCTACAGGCGGCTTATCAGAAAAAATAGGGTTTGCGGCAAAAAGTTTTTCCTGGTGGCAGGGTGTGGGGTGTGGAGTGTGGGGTGTGGGGTTTTACCAGTTTTGAGGTGGCCAATTACCTAATTTTCAGGGAAAAAGTCCAGGGATTTTCCCCCTGATCACTCCCATGCCTGGTACTTTTTGATTGACAAAAAGTCTAAAAGTCTTACCCAACAAGGTTTTTAGATTTTTTCAGCCTACCCTAAATAGCGGGGAGTGGCCAGAAACGCTCGATAACCGGGTTTTAAAAGTCGGTAAAACTTATCGGACAAAAGACCAGAGAGCGGCTTTAACTGCCTAAACGGTAAGTTATCTAGATTTTTTTCCTGTGAATAATTGGTAACTAGCTGAGGTTGTCGGCGCTAAGAAACAGATGAGAACATTGATAGATTCAGAGTCTAACTATTGACTAATACCTATTCTCGGACGGGGAATCAAGATTGCTTGACTCTCTTGGCTGCTAATGAGTTGAAGCCTTTGTCACTTTACTGATAACCCTCAGACCGACTAACTGTATACTAGGCCATAAGATTTGCTTAAAAATCTTCAGACCATGCCGAACTATTGACAGTACAGCGATCGCCAAATATGAATCAAGGCATAGATTTACAAGAAAGTTTCATTAAATCCCTAACAGACTTGGGATTAAGTGGAGGACTGGCTAAAGCGATTTGGATGCCTTTACCCATGTTCCTGATGATTATAGCCGCCACAGTGGGGGTTTTAGTCTGCGTCTGGTTAGAAAGGAAAATTTCCGCCGCCGTCCAACAGCGTATTGGACCGGAATACGCAGGACCCTTGGGCGTTTTACAACCGGTCGCCGACGGTCTCAAATTAGTCTTTAAAGAAGATGTCGTCCCCGCTAAGGCTGACCCTTGGTTATTCCTCTTCGGGCCGATTTTGGTGGTGATGCCGGTGTTTGTCTCCTACCTCATCGTCCCCTTCGGTCAAAATCTGCTGATTACTGACCTAAACGTGGGGATCTTTTTATGGATTTCCTTGTCCAGTATTGCCCCCATTGGCTTATTAATGGCGGGTTATGCCTCGAATAATAAGTATTCCTTGCTGGGAGGCCTGCGGGCCGCGGCGCAATCGATTAGTTATGAAATTCCCTTGGCTTTATCGGTATTAGCGATTGTGATGATGTCTAATAGTCTCAGTACCATTGATATTGTCGAACAACAATCCGGTTATGGCATTTTAGGCTGGAATATCTGGCGCCAACCGGTGGGTTTTCTGATTTTCTGGATTGCCGCTTTAGCTGAGTGTGAACGTCTGCCTTTCGATTTACCGGAAGCGGAGGAGGAATTAGTCGCCGGTTATCAAACCGAATACGCGGGGATGAAATTCGCTCTCTTTTATGTGGGTTCCTACGTTAACCTCGTGCTGTCGGCCCTAGTTTTCGCCGTCCTCTATCTTGGTGGTTGGGAATTTCCTATCCCCGTCAATGCTTTAGCCGGCTGGTTGGGAGTTAGTGAAACCAATCCTTGGCTACAAATTATCACCGCTTCCCTAGGGATTACGATGACGGTATTAAAAGCCTATTTTCTCATCTTCATCGCTATTCTCTTGCGTTGGACTGTACCCCGGGTTCGCATTGACCAATTACTCGATTTAGGCTGGAAATTCCTCTTACCGGTATCTTTAGTTAACCTACTACTTACCGCCGCCCTAAAACTAGCTTTTCCCTTTGCTTTTGGCGGTTAATTCCCGTTTTTGCCCTGTTAACCTACTATACCTCTGACCATCATGTTTAACATTCTCAAACAAGTCAGCGATTACGCCAAAGGTAGCATTCAAGCGGCGAAATACATCGGCGAAGGTTTATCCGTTACCTTCGACCATATGCGTCGTCGTCCGATTACCGTCCAGTATCCCTACGAAAAGTTAATTCCCTCGGAACGTTATCGGGGTAGAATTCACTTTGAGTTCGATAAATGTATCGCTTGTGAAGTTTGTGTGCGAGTTTGTCCGATTAATTTACCAGTAGTGGATTGGACTTTTAACAAGGAAATTAAAAAGAAAGAACTCAAACACTACAGTATCGATTTTGGGGTCTGTATTTTCTGCGGTAATTGTGTGGAATACTGTCCGACTAATTGCCTATCGATGACCGAAGAATACGAACTAGCGACCTATGATCGTCATGAATTAAACTATGATAACGTCGCCCTAGGCCGTTTACCCTACAAAGTCACCCAAGACCCGATGGTAACACCTCTGAGGGAATTAGGTTATCTGCCTAAAGGTGTTATCGAACCCCACGATTTACCCGCCGGTAGTCAACGCGCCGGTAAACGTCCGGAAGAAATTACTGATTAATTAGCAGTTAGCTATCAGCCGTCAGCCGTCAGCCTTCAGAAGCTGATAACTAATAATTAATAACTCTCAAACATAAAAGGAGATGAAACTACTGTGAATTTAGCCGAGGGCGTTCAAATAGTATCTTTTGGCATTTTAGCAGCCCTAGTAATCGGGACAGCTTTAGGCGTGGTACTATTATCTAATATCGTTTATTCCGCCTTTTTATTGGGCGGTGTTTTTATCAGCATTTCGGGTTTATATCTCTTACTAAATGCTGATTTTGTAGCGGCGGCACAAATTCTAATTTATGTGGGTGCAATTAACGTTTTAATTCTCTTTGCTATTATGCTTGTTAATAAGCAAGAGGACTTTTCTGCTATTCCTAAACGTTGGATTCGTCAGGCATCTACAGCTTTAGTTTGTGTGGGTTTATTTGTGCTGTTATCGACCATGGTTTTAATCACGCCTTGGTCAATTTCTAGCACTTCTCCCGCAGTAGTGACTAATACTTTAGTAGAAATCGGTAAGCATTTCTTTAGTGATTTCTTACTACCCTTTGAATTAGCTTCCGTGCTATTATTAATGGCCATGGTCGGAGCAATTATTTTAGCTCGTCGTGACCTTATCCCCACCCTAAAAGCTGAAGAACCTACGGCCACAGCTTTAACATTACCCGAACGACCTAGAGAATTAACCGCCCCTAAATAAGACCAAAAAAAGAGGTATCATGCAGATTCAGTTAGAGTATTATTTGTTATTAGCGGCGGCTTTATTTTGTATCGGAATTTATGGTTTAGTCACCAGTCGCAATGCCGTCCGGGTTTTAATGTCGATCGAATTGATGCTCAATTCTGTTAACATTAACTTAATGGGTTTTTCCAACTATCTTGACCCCGCTAATATCAGAGGCCAAATTTTTACTATTTTCGTGATTACCGTAGCGGCAGCCGAAGCAGCCGTGGGTTTAGCGATTATCCTGACTATCTATCGTAACCGCGACACCATCGATATGGAACAATTTAACCTGCTCAAATGGTAAGCTTTTAAATATTTACCCCCCCTCTCCCTTTTTTGGGGAGAGTTTTTTTTGGCCAATTTTCCCTGTTTGTACGGTGTTAAATGTTTGAAATTTCAAGAGTTTGTAAAGATTTAAGGGATTAAAACTACATCCGATTAACAGGATTAAATTATGATAAGAAGAGATGTTATAGTGTGTATTTCCTCTTCGTAAATTTACTAAGTTGTAAATCTTTTGATCACTTCTATTTGAATACCAACAAATAAGGAGAAAAATTAAAAAGCCATCCTATCCTATCATAGTTGGCTTCAAGATACCTAATTCATAACTGGGTTTTATAAGTCGGATTTGGTATCAATTGTCCTTTAGGTAGTGTTCCAAACCTAGGACTAAGCTAACTTGTGGATAGGATGTACAATTAGTATTCATATCTTGATTCAGCAACGCCATTTTCTATACCTTTTAAACAGGATTTCCAGCTTTTTTCAAATCGATGATACACTCCCGCTGCTACCTCCTGTCCCCTGAATCATCCCGCAGTTTTATATTTTCTTTAGAGATGGGCTGTCCTAAAACCTGCTCAGAGCGGCCAAAAGTCAGAAAATAGAAATAAAGGTGCGATTAGAGAACTTGAGTAGCGATCGCACCCGTCAGCCGCCATTGGAGAAAGATAAAGTTATGGCAGATAACTACAGAAGTCGCATTGTTACCCAAGGTACCCAACGCAGTCCCAATCGGGCCATGTTAAGAGCGGTAGGTTTTGGGGATGAGGACTTTAGCAAACCAATCATCGGCATCGCTAACGGATTTAGCACCATTACCCCCTGCAACATGGGAATTAATGATTTAGCAATGCGTGCCGAAGCAGCCACCAGATTAGCGGGGGGAATGCCGCAACTTTTCGGGACTATCACCATTAGTGACGGGATTTCCATGGGAACAGAAGGGATGAAATATTCTCTCGTTTCTAGGGAGGTAATCGCCGATTCCATTGAAACCGTCTGTAATGGTCAAAGTCTCGATGGAGTCCTCGCTATTGGGGGTTGTGACAAAAATATGCCGGGGGCAATGATTGCCATGGCCCGGATGAATATTCCCGCTATTTTCGTCTATGGTGGCACGATTAAACCGGGGCGCTACAAAGATTGCGATTTAACCGTAGTCAGTTCCTTTGAAGCCGTGGGACAGTACAGCGCCGGTAAAATCAGTGAAGAAGACCTCATCGGGATCGAACGCAACGCTTGCCCCGGCGCCGGTTCCTGTGGTGGAATGTTTACTGCTAATACCATGTCTTCCATTTTTGAAGCCATGGGGATGAGTTTACCCTACTCCTCGACCATGGCCGCCGAAGATGAGGAAAAAGCCGATAGTACCGAAGAATCGGCCAAGGTTTTGGTCGAGGCGGTTAGAAAACAGATTCTCCCTAGCCAAATTTTGACCCGTAAAGCCTTTGAAAACGCCATTTCGGTAATTATGGCGGTGGGAGGTTCCACTAACGCTGTCCTGCACCTTTTAGCCATTTCCCGCACCATCGGGGTAGAATTATCGATCGATGATTTTGAAACCATCCGCCAGCGTGTACCAGTTATCTGCGATCTTAAACCCTCCGGGCGTTACGTTACCGTAGATCTGCATAAAGCTGGCGGTATTCCCCAAGTGATGAAAATTCTCCTGGTTAATGGTTTACTACACGGGGATGCTCTCACCATTAGCGGTCAGACTATCGCCGAGATTTTAGCCGATATTCCCGACCAACCGCCCTCAGGCCAAGATGTTATCCGTCCTTTTAGCAATCCTGTCTATAAAGAGGGTCATTTAGCCATTTTAAAAGGAAATCTGGCCACAGAGGGGGCTGTGGCCAAAATTAGCGGCGTGAAAACTCCGGTCATCACTGGGCCCGCGCGGGTGTTTGAGTCGGAAGAAACCTGTTTAGAGGCAATTTTAGCCGGAAAAATTCAAGCCGGGGATGTGGTGGTTGTCCGTTACGAGGGACCAGTAGGCGGACCGGGTATGCGGGAAATGTTAGCCCCCACTTCGGCAATTATCGGCGCCGGTTTAGGGGATTCCGTGGGATTAATTACCGATGGTCGTTTTTCCGGGGGAACCTATGGCATGGTGGTCGGTCACGTCGCTCCGGAAGCGGCGGTGGGTGGTACAATTGCCCTAGTCGAGGAGGGGGATCAAATCACTATTGATGCTCGTCAGCGTCTCTTGCAGTTAAATGTATCGGAGGAAGAATTAACCCGTCGTCGTCACCATTGGCAACCGCGTCCCCCACGCTATAAAACGGGAATTCTCGGCAAATTCGCCAAGTTAGTCTCCTCTAGCAGTCTCGGCGCTTTAACAGATCTGAATCTGTTCTAAAAGTATAACTAGGGTTTGCGGCAAAAAGCTTTTCGGTGGTGGCAGGGTGTGGGGTGTGGGGTGTAGGGTGTGGGGTTTTATCGATTTTCAGGTGGTCAACTACCTAATTTTCAGGGAAAAAGCACCCACTGCTCACCCAACACTCCCACTGATAACTGATAACTGATAACTGATAAGACTGACGAACCTAATTACTATAGATTAATGACTATGACCTATCTACTTACTGTCTATCGAGCGCTCGAATGCCGTCCAGATACCTATCGGGACTGGTATGACCAAGGCAATATTTTAAGAGAAAGAATGGACTATTTGGGAGCCTTAATCAGCTACGAAAAAGCCTTAGAATATTATCCAGATGATTATTGGGCATGGTACAAAAGGGGTATGATACTAGAAGACTTGGGAATGTATGAAGAAGCGGCTGCAAGTTACTCTAACGCTGCACAGGTAAAGGATGATAACTATTGGGCTTGGTACGATCAAGGTTGTGTTTATCTACAGGAATTAAAAGACTACGAAAAAGCGATCGCTTGTTTTCAACGGGCCCTAAGTCATAGTCCGGGGGACTATTGGGCAGCCTACCGGCAAGGGGAGGCCTATCGATTGCTCAAAAACTACGAACGCGCTATCACTTTCTATGATCTGGCCTTGGGGGCGCGACCCCGGGATTATTGGGCCTGGTATCGACGTGGCGACGCTTTCCGGGATTGGGGCAATCCCCAAGAGGCTTTATTTAATTATCGTACCGCCCTCGATATCCGACCGCAAGATTACTGGTCCTGGTATCAACAGGGTGTGATCTTACAAGCATTACAGCGTTTACCAGAAGCGATCGCCTGTTATGAAGAATCGTTAAAAATCGATCGAGATGATCGCTATGCGTGGTATAATGCCGCCTGCTGTTATGCCGCCCTCGGTCAACAAGAAAAAGCGATCAACTGTTTACGCGAAGCTCTAGACATAGAACCGGATATATGTGGCGAATTAGTGCGTAATAACTTTGTTTTCGATGGTTTAAGGCAAAATGAAACCTTTAATGACCTCTTGAGTTGCTATTCCCCCAGCTAAATTCTTTTTGACTCGGTTGCCTCGATTCAGCACCTAGGGTTTGCTGAAAGGGTTTGTCGTGGGGTGTGTGGGATTTTAGGCATTTTCAGGGAAAAAGTGCCTAAAACTTCCCCCGGATTGCTCCAATATCTAGCACTTTTTTGATGGCAAAAAAGCCTAAAAATATTAGCCAACAAGGTTTTTAGATTCATTTAGCCGGTTTGGATTAGCTACAATTGCAATTAGAGACAAATTATTGAGAATCTTATGCGAGAACTAGACAGAGACAAAACCATCGAACAACTGAACGAAATCATGGAATTTGAACTAGCGGGAGTTGTCCGTTACACCCACTATTCCCTGATGGTGACAGGTCCCCATCGCATCCCCATCGTCCAATTTTTCCAGACTCAGGCCACGGAGTCCCTCACCCACGCGCAACAAGTTGGGGAAATTCTCACCGGTTTAGAAGGTCATCCTAGCTTAAAAATTGCCCCCATCGAGGAAAGCTATGAACATAATATCAAAGCAATCTTGAGTGAGAGCCTCAATCATGAGAAAAAATCCCTTGATTTGTACAAAGCACTCCTAGAAACCGTCGAAGATGCCAGTATTTACCTAGAAGAATTCGCTCGCGGTATGATCGGACAAGAAGAATTACACAATATGGAAATTCGCAAGATGCTGCGGGATTTTGCTTAAGCTAGGATCAAAGCTAGAGTTTATCGACTAGCTTATGAATCTTAGTTCCGCTTTACCCACTTTTATTATCACTCTCCGGGAAGGTTTCGAGGCCGCTTTAGTGGTGGGAATTGTCCTCGCTTGTTTACAAAAATCCGGTCGATCGCAACTTAACTCATGGGTGTATCGTGGTATTGGTGCGGGAGTAGTGGCTAGTGTTTTGGTCGGTGTTTTGCTAGGGGGAATCCTTTTGCAAGTGGATGCCTCTCCTAGTCCATTCGTACCAATGATCAAGGAATTATTGGCCGCCACTTTTGGACTGATTGCCGTTTTGATGTTGAGTTGGATGTTAATTTGGATGACTCAACAGGCCAAATCTTTGAAATCTGAGGTAGAAAGTGCGGTAAAAGCGGGTTTAAAAGCGGAAAATGGGGCAGGAAAAGCGATTTTTCTGCTCGTTTTTATCGCTGTCTTGCGGGAGGGATTTGAAACTGTCCTCTTTATCCTGGCCCAATTCCAAAAAGATTGGCAGATACAAACCTTCGGTGCGATAGCGGGGTTAAGCGTCGCAACCTTGTTGGGAACTCTCCTATTTGCGGGGGGAGTAAAAATTAATATCCGTCTCTTTTTCCAAATTATGGGGACTTTCCTCCTCTTAATCGTTGCGGGATTACTCATCGGTGTTTTGAAACATATCGACGCAGGAATCAGTCTTTTAAGTGAAATTGACCCCTTTTATCGCCATTTCTGTCCTTCTCTCCCCTCCTCCTGTCTTCTCGGTTTTCAAGTTTGGGACGGTTCCCAAATTTTGAGCGATCGCACTTTCCCCGGACTCCTCCTCAAATCCCTGTTTGGTTATCGTCAAAACCTCTATATCAGTCAAATTGTTGCTTATATCCTCTTTTTACTGCTTATCGGTGGCCTCTATTTCCAAAGCTTACGACAACGTCCTCAAACAGTGACCAGTAAACAGTGATCAGTAAACAGTAAACAGTGACCAGTAAACAGTAATCAGTAATCAGTAAACAGTGAAAAGATGGCAAGAAACTGCTATTTAATACTGCTCACTTAACACATACTGCTCACTTAAAACTCAAATCTGATAACTTACCCACTGATAACTGATAACTTACCCACTGATAACTGATAACTGATTATGACTACTTGGCAATGTGACGGTATCCCTAAAGATGGTAAAACTTATCCGCAAGCGACTGCGGGGGGTCATGAACCCTGCGAAAATACTACTCCTGATTGTCCTATCTGTGGCCTACCTAGGGAAGCGATGGATCCCGTCACAACGACGGTTAAAACCACGGTTGTCGTCTCCCCGGGGGGTACAACTAGAGTCGGCCAAAAATCTAACTGGTTACTTCCCTTCGCTTTGATAATTACCGCTTTAACCGCAGGTTTAGGGGGTTGGAGTCTATTGCAAATGGTGATTCCCAAACCCGATACTTCCCAAGTTACACCAGAAGAAACCCCAGACAAGCAAACCGAGGCAACTTTTGTGAGTAATACGGCTAAAAATCCCGATTTATTTAGCCAAGGTGAGAAAATACTGCTTAATTCCACTCCTAACAAAGAAAAAGGCGCAGCGGCCTTTAAAAAGGAAGATTGGGCAAATGCGATCGCAGCTTATCAACTAGCAGCCACTCCCCAAGCAAACGATCCAGAAGGCAAAATCTATTACAATAACGCCAAAGCTAGACAAAAAGGTAATCAAAAGACTATAGCCGTTGTTGTCCCCATCGCTAACGACCCCAACAGCGCCAAGGAAATTCTCCGAGGTGTGGCCAGGTATCAAGAGGAGTTTAATAATTCTAATCCGGGTAATCCTTTGGAAATAGTCATCGCTAATGATGGCGGTGGGTTACAATCAAAAGCGATAGCCGATGATCTGATTGAATCCGGTCAAGTTTTGGCAGTTATGGGCCACGGAATCGATCCTTTTAGTCAAAAAGCGATTGAAAGTTACGAAAAAGAAGGATTAGCGATTCTTTCTCCCCTGACTACCCGTGTTAGTCAAACGGGAAAATCAACCCTGAAAACTATTCCCCTTGACGATAAATCTCAGGAAGTTTTCGGTAGTTATCTGGAAGCAGTGGCCAAAACTTTGGCTAATTATGCTAGTCAGCAAGAGAATTCTCCGTCAGTGGTTCTTTTTTATAATTCCGATAGTCCCTATAGTCAAAAATTAAGGGATTCCTTTGCTAAAGCAATAAAGCAACCGGGAGGCAAGATAGTTAAGGAAATAGACACCACCAAAGCCAATTTTAACGCTAAAACCGCCATAGATCAGGCAAAACAAGCCGGCGCTAAGGTGGTATTTTTGGCCCTCAGTAAAGATGGCGATCGCATCGATCAAGCCGTGGCTATTGCCCAAGAATCGTCTGGAATGCTCTTATTAGGCGGAAATGAACTTTATACACCCGATATACTCATTCAAGGAGCGGATAGCATCGACGGATTAGTTCTAGCAGTACCTTGGAGTTTCCAAGCAACGGATCCTTTTGCCAAAGATGCGCTGAAAAGTTGGCGCGGTCGCGTCAGTTGGCGTACTGCTACCGCCTACGATACCATGAAAGTATTAGGAGAAGCGATCGCTAAAAGTTCTGACCGTGCTACTGTAGTCGAAACTTTAAATCGAGGAATCACCTTGCAGGGAAACACCACGGATTTTAATATTTTTAACCAAGTTCCCCTAGTACGCGCTAATCGCGGCAATGAGGGGCCAAAGGGTTCTCAATATCAGTTCGATCCTATCTAAAATAGATAATGTGATGTCGAGGAGTAGAATCAAGTCTAATTTTATGAATAATATCTTACCCATCCTAGCTTTATTAATGTCGGTGTCGGGAATTGCCGTATCTTTGGGACGGGAGGAAGTCCGATGTCATCTCGGTTTAGAATCGGCAGCTTGTCCCCAGGAAGAAGAAAAAACCAGCGAAGACACCCCCACAACTACCCGGGAATCTCCCCCCGCAACTACCCCCGCAACTACCCCAGAATCTCCCCGGATAGAAAAAACTCCCGCAGAAACTACCCGCAATAGCGAAGCTTCCCCCGAAGTTTCCCCCTCTCCTGAAAGCGAAACTCCAGTGGAATTCACTCCCATCCCGGAAAATAACCCCAGTCCAGAAGTACCCCCCGAAAATCCCCCCACCCCAGAAACCAAAGCGGTGGAAAAAACTCCAGATGCAGAAAAAAGTCTGGATGTCAATCCATCTAAAGATGGAGAAACTGAAAGTATTCCATTAGAAGTTATTCCCCCCGCACAGTAAAATCGGACAAAATCAATTTCTGGCTGAGGATAGGAACTCATGCACTCATGGAAGAAGTAGTTAGATATGTGTAATTAATTGTATCTAGCTACTTAATTTTTCTGCAGCTGTTGCTGATTAGGTAAAAACTATTTACTTTTAGTCAAAATTAATTAACTTCTAACCCCGGAATGCTTAACTGTTCAGTTTTTGGCTGTGTTTCCCCCAGATAATCCCCTTGCAACATATTAATTAAACAGCCACCAAGATGATAGGCCATATTCACGGGAACAGCGTTACCAATCTGTCGATATTGAGAGGTTAAATTACCGGTAAATTGCCAATCATCGGGGAAGGACTGCACTCGTGCATATTCTCTCACAGTCAGAGGACGAGTTTCTTGGGGATGACATCTTTCTGTTTGGGTTTGTGCCGGACTACAGGTAATAGTTAAAGCTGGTTCATCCCAAGATAATCTTTTAGCATATCCTGTCCGTCCGCCGTGATTTTTGAGACTATTTTTCATATATTCTTTTTGAATATCCATCGGCAAATTACGCCAATTTCCTCCTGGGGGAACTAAGGACATAATCTCTTTTTTTCTTTCTTTATATTCTACTCCTAGAGAAGTTGGACAATTCTCTAAGGCTTTTTTCAGAGAAATAGTATAATTTTTATATTGGGGAAAAATGGGTTTAATATTTAGGTCTTGACGGGTGGCAATAATAATTAATCTTTCTCTTTTTTGGGGAACATCAAGAAATTGAGCCGATAAAACTTGATAAGCAGCATAATAACCGATTTCCTGTAAAGCTTGCAGCATTAATTGCAGAGTTTCTCCTTTTTTATTGCTTAATAATCCTCGAACATTTTCGGCTATAGCGATTTTAGGTTGCACTTCCTGTAAACAACGAGCAAATTCAAAAAATAGGCTTCCTCTCAAATCTTCTAATCCTTTTCCTAACCCAGCATAACTAAAAGGTTGGCAGGGAAAACCTCCAGCTATAACATCTATTTTGTCTCTAAAATCGGAAAATTTAAGCTTTTTTATGTCTTGATTTATAACATTCCATTGCGGTCGATTGAGTCTTAAAGTATTAACACAATCTTGATTAATTTCCACCAGTAATTGGGTTTTTAGTCCCGCATTTTCTAAACCTAAAGCCATACCACCACAGCCAGCAAATAATTCAATAACCGTGTAATTAGTTGGCTCAACAGTTTGTAAAATTCTCAATTCTCTGGGGGATTGGTTATTTTTAAGATTGGTTAATTGCTCGAGATCAAATAACCAATCAACTTGATTGATTTTCTGACCTTTGATTAATTTTTTCTTTTGCCATGTTAGTATTTCTGCGGTAGTTACACCGAGAATATTAGCGGCTTTTTGTAGATTTACCTGAGTCATAACCAATAATTAGCAACTTATCTACATCTCTACTATACATCAAAGTAGCTAAACTTGATAAAGTTCTTTTTCGATTTTCCTGACTGTCATCTTTAACTTATTCAGGATAGTTTCATAGATAAAATCATCAATTAGACGACAAATTTGATAAGTATCTACCAAGTCATGAGTAACAAAGGTAGGAATTTTGAGCGAAGGTTTCTGTAAATTAATTTCTTCTAATAATTGGGTCAAGTTATGGCGATAAGAGTATAAATAGCTCATTATAGTTAGTTGCTGGGTTGGGATTGTTTACTGTTTAATTACAACTATAGCAATAGTCAATAAATTGTGAAAAAGCATCAAATCTTTTCAATTCGTTAAAATTAAATATTAACAGGGTCAAATATATAATCTCTTATCTAAAATTGGTGTTTTTTGAATATTATTGACTTTGGCAATTGCTGATTCTAAACATAGCTGGTTTTCTGAAGATACAAACAGCCTATTGCTTTCCAATACCTCAAATGCTACCTCTCTAGAAATTTGTTCTATTACCTCTTGGCTAACTTGATTATTTAAGTTAATAAAATTAATTATATCCTCTATAATAACTTTACCAAATTTATTCTTAAATTTTCTTTTTTGTCTTAATACTTTCTGGAATAGCTTGGTTTTGACACCTATTTTTTCAATAATATCAGCATTATAAAAAGGTACGCCAAGAACGTTAGATTCTTGTCCTACAATTAAAACAATTCTTGCTTGCTGCTTGCTGACTCTTGCCAGTTCCTTTAAAATGTCACCCATATCTAAACAGTATTGTACTACAGTGTAGAAACGATTACTCCTATTTGCTCTATTAGAGCCAATTTCTGACTTGGCTATCTTGAGTAAATCCCATCCTAAGATTTCAGCAGATTGACGATAATTTTGATGGTAATTAAAAACATTTATATAGGGTGGAGAAGTCACAACAAAATCTATCTGATTATTTTTTAGTGGTAGAGAACGAGCATCAGATAATCCAACCCTGATCGGCTTTTGAGAGTAAGGTAGCTTAGTAATTATATTACTAAGATGTAAAAATTTTTTCTGAATAAATTCCTGAGTAATTTTATTGTTACACACATCAAGAAGGATTACCAAAGCATCAAATAAAACCTTTGACCGATCCGGTAGCATATTCCTAGTATTTTGCAATTTATCTACTAAATTTTCTACTTGATCACTGACTTCAAAAATTCTCAAAGGAAATTCTTGATCGACGATATTTCTCAGGTTTTTAAGAACTTCTTTTTTTTGAGAATCATTGATAAATTCATAGGTATGACTCATGATATAAGCAGCGGGATTAATCTCAAATCCATAAGCTTCTAGGGATAAATAACTTGCCTCTAGTAAAACAGTTCCGCTACCCACAAAAGGATCGAGAATGACCGAATTAGATGGGCAATAGAAACTTAAAATAGTCTCTATCAGTTGGGGCGAAAACTGACCTCGCCAAACAAATAAATTGGCTCTAGTTTTCTCAATAATGTCAAGTTTTTCTTGGGGTATAGGTTGATCAAAATCTGGCAACTTTCAATCTCCCTCTATTGCTAAAATCAAAATTCAAGTTCTACTTTATCTAGAGAACAAACACTATAAAATGTCGGGGCTGAACAGGGTTCAACCCCCTCAATATTTTCCTACTTGCGTCCCAGAACTGTATATTTAAAATTCATCGGGCCGGTATAACCGGAAATCTCCGCTAATTTCTCTAATCTTTGGGTTCCCGAATATTCTTGACCCTTAATAATCCAAGTGGGGAAACCTTTAATTCCGGCATCGCGACAAGCTTGGGGATTACCATTAACCCCTTGGGGATCGCATTCGATATAAACCCCTTCTTTTTTGAGGATTTCTCCCGCTTCCTTACCAAATAACTGTTTTTGATCGTAACAGTGGGGACACCAAAAAGCCCCGTATTCTTTCGCACCAATTGCTTTTAAATGTTGAGCCAGGGCAATTTCTGCCTCTCCCGAAACCGTGGTTACTTCCCAACCGTAGGGAGGTGTAGCAGCTGTCATTGGCCGGGTAATTTCTTCTTTTCCTCCTGTCACCGTCGGGGAATTTACTCCCGCATAAACCGCTAAAGTTCCCACCAAAGTAACCATGGCCACCACAACCATCGGCAGTATAATTTGTCCTAAACCTTCCCATTCACGACCGACAATTGTGAGAATTAATAAAGTTAAAGCGAACAAAGCCGAAGTGATGCAGTAGGGACACAATTCCCTTAATTCCGTGGCTAGAATATACATTAAATAACCACTAAATACCGCCATCGCCGTCGCCCCCGCTAACAGCAATAACCAAGTATTATTTTCTAAACTTTTGCGGAGATTTTTCTGAGTTTCCCCATTAATAAATAGAGGACTGAGGGCAAAAACCGCCATGGCAATATAGGCCAAAAAACCGAACAAACTCAAGGGCAGCCCGAAAACCGTAGCGTAGGGACTATTAAGCACACCAGTACAACCAGCCCCATCACTAGCCCCGGCGGTACAGGCTGCAGCCCCTCCCATCAGTTTGGTAATGGTTAAATAGCCGGTCAGAATCGCTCCCACGATCGAAATGCTCGCAATTAGAGGCCGGGAGTAGCGATGAATCCAAGGTACAGAACGACGACGCATAATATTATTTAGATTAAATTACAGCAGAATTCAGGAGTCAGGAGTCAGGAGAGAAATCTAAATGTACTTTGTTGAAAGGAAAAATTCCCTAACCATATTGTGTTAATTAGGACGTTTTCAATTCCTAAAAACTTAGGATAGCTATCCCCTGAAACTATCCGCCATTCTAGCAAGGGGTTATGTGGACAGAGGCAAAGAAGGGAGAGAATTATTAATTTTTGCCTTTTGATCGTTGATCTGCCGGGCCGTTTCCACAAATTGCGACACCCGGATCGGATCCACCGGTTCAGTAATTTTGCCATGACGCTTGAGGGAACTAGCCACGATCACCCCATCAGCAGCCAGCAGCAACTGCCCGATATTGTCCAAATCAGCCCCGCTGCCGATAAAAACCGGTGTTCCCTTGGCCGCCGCCACTGCCAGTTCCAAATCCTCAAAACTGGGGGGGCTACCGGTAGCCCAACCAGAGAGGATCACCCCGTCTGCCAGTCCCCGTTCGATCGTATCTTGCACCGCCGTGGTCAGATTAGGGGTTCCCAAGGGGCGGGCGTGTTTAACCAAAACATCCGCTAAAATTTTGACCTCAGACCCCAATTCGCGGCGATAACGCAGGAGTTCGTGGGCCTGACCCTCAATAATGCCCTGATCGGTAGCCATAACCCCCGTTAGCACATTAACCCGAATAAATTGGGCATTGACACAGGTAGCGATCGCTAAAGCACTATGGGCATCATTGCGGAGAACATTAAGACCAATC
Source organism: Microcystis viridis FACHB-1342 (assembly GCF_014698335.1). Taxonomy (GTDB): domain Bacteria; phylum Cyanobacteriota; class Cyanobacteriia; order Cyanobacteriales; family Microcystaceae; genus Microcystis; species Microcystis ichthyoblabe_A. Next base: position 49,646 of record NZ_JACJSV010000027.1, read on the forward strand.
GGTAAGACCACCAGATTTTTAATGCGATCAACAATTAAAGTCATGGCACTAACCACGGCGGGATCCACCTGTTGCTTAGTAAAGGGGGCATCAAAAAAATTCTCGATAATCAAACCATCAACACCACCGGCAGCCAAAGCCGTCGCCTCCTGTTCAGCCCGCTCGATCACCGTCTTGAGACTGCCACCCCAACGGGGGGAAGTGGGCAGGGGGGCGAGATGAACCACGCCAATAATCGGGTTTTTTGTCTTGAAAGTTGCAATTAAGTTCACAGCGTCTACTACTCTTAGCGTCCCCAACCATGCGCCGCTCACCCATTTTAACAGGGTGAAGGCCTACCCACGGTTCCACGGGGGGGAAATTATTTTAACTGCTAATGATTTTATCAATTCCGGAATCCGTTAAAATGTCTTAACATTAGAGAAGTTTAAGATTTGGTTGATACTCGATCGCATGGGCAATAAGCCAACCATCGCTATCTCACACCTAGGCTGTGAGAAAAACCGGATCGACTCCGAGCATATGTTAGGACTGCTGGCCAAGGCCGGCTATCCCGTAGATAATGACGAGGAGTTGGCCGATTACGTTATCGTTAATACCTGTAGTTTCATTCAAGCAGCTAGAGAAGAATCCGTTCGCACCCTCGTGGAACTGGCGGAAGCTAATAAAAAAATTATTATCTCCGGCTGTATGGCCCAACATTTCCAAGATGAACTCCTGACGGAATTGCCGGAAGCCGTGGCCATTGTCGGCACGGGGGATTATCAGAAAATTGTCGAGATCGTCGAACGGGTAGAGACGGGAGAACGAGTCAAAGAAGTCAGCACCGATCCCACTTTTATCGCCGATGAAAATCTGCCCCGTTATCGCACCACCAGCGAGGGAGTCGCCTATCTGCGGGTGGCCGAAGGCTGCGATTATCGCTGTGCTTTCTGCATTATTCCCCACCTGCGCGGCGATCAGCGATCGAGATCGATCGAGTCCATTGTGGCCGAAGCGCGACAATTGGCCAGCCAAGGGGTGCAAGAATTAATTCTCATTTCGCAAATAACAACCAATTATGGGTTAGACTTATATGGCGAACCCAAATTAGCGGAACTCTTGCGAGCGCTGGCAGAAGTCGATATACCTTGGATTCGCGTTCACTACGCTTACCCGACCGGGTTAACGCCAAAGGTTATCGAAGCGATCCGAGAGAGCCCGAATGTTTTACCCTATCTAGACTTGCCGCTACAGCATTCCCATCCCGACATCCTGCGGGGGATGAACCGTCCCTGGCAAGGACGAGTCAACGATGGCATTATCGAGCGGATCAAGCAAGCTATCCCGAACGCGGTTTTACGAACGACTTTTATCGTCGGTTTCCCCGGAGAAACCGAGGAACATTTCAGCCATCTGCTGGAATTTGTCAAGCGTCATGAGTTCGATCACGTCGGGGTGTTTACCTTCTCCGCCGAAGAAGGTACAGCCGCTTTTGGCCTGCCCAATCCAGTGCCACAGGCAATTATGGACGAACGCCGCGAAAGGTTGATGTTAACTCAGCAACCAATCTCGGAGCGCAAAAATCAAGCTTATATCGGTCAAACTGTCGATGTTCTCATCGAACAGGAAAACCCAGAAACAGGCGAATTAATCGGGCGTTCCGCTCGTTTTTCCCCAGAAGTAGATGGCTTGGTTTATGTGACAGGGGAGGCGATTCTAGGTGCGATCGTACCAGTCCGAATCACCGCGGCCGATACCTACGATCTCTACGGCGAAATAGTCTAATTTTTCGATTTTTCTAATTTAATTCCCACAAAACAACCCTTATGACCACTGGTTTCAACAATTTAGGTTTATCCGATAGCCGTATTCAACACCTAGAAACGCTTGGATTCACCACCCCCACGGAAATTCAAACCAAAGCCATCCCTCTCCTTCTAGAAGGGCATGACATGGTAGGAATGTCACAAACGGGAACCGGCAAAACCGCCGCCTATTCCCTGCCTTTACTGGAACGCATGGACACCAAAAATCCTAACGTTCAAGCTTTAATCCTCACCCCCACCCGGGAATTAGCCCAACAGGTGGCCAGCGCCATCAAAGATTTCTCTGATGATCGTCGTCTCTTTATCCTGACAGTCTGTGGTGGTCAATCCATGGAACGTCAGATCCGCAGTCTGGAAAAAGGTGTCCAGATTGTGGTCGGGACTCCCGGCCGGGTAATCGATCTGCTCGATCGCAAAAAACTCCATCTAGAATCCCTAAACTGGGTAGTCCTCGATGAAGCGGACGAAATGCTCAGTATGGGTTTTATCGATGATGTTAAGAAAATTCTGCAAGCATCCCCCTCCACCCGTCAAACCGCCTGTTTCTCGGCAACTATGCCCCGGGAAATCCGCGATTTAATCGCTAATTTCTTGAAATCTCCCGTTTCTGTGACGGTTTCTCAACCCCAGGCCGCTCCTGCTAAGATTGAGCAGAAAATTTATCTGATCCCTCGCGGTTGGACGAAATTAAAAGTCCTGCAACCCCTGTTAGAGATCGAACCCCTAGAATCGGCGATTATTTTCGTCCGCACCAAGCAAACCGCGGCCGAATTAACCAGCAAACTGCAAGAAGCGGGGCAAACGGTGGATGAATACCACGGTAACTTAAGCCAAGTGCAACGGGAACGACTGGTGCAACGTTTCCGCGAGGGCAAAATTAAATTAGTGGTAGCCACAGATATCGCGGCCCGCGGTCTAGATGTGGAAAATCTCAGCCACGTTATTAACTATGATCTGCCAGATAATGCCGAAACCTATATTCACCGCATTGGCCGCACCGGCCGCGCCGGTAAAACGGGAACTGCTATATCTTTAGTAGAACCGATCGATCGGCGTTTATTACGTCAGATTGAACAGCGTCTGCGTCAACGTCTGGAATCTAGTCCCATTCCTAGTCGTGCGGAAGTAGAAGCAAAACGTCTGGCCAAGCTGCAAAATCAGCTAAAAGAGGCTTTATCGGGGGAACGTATGGCTTCTTTCTTGCCTTTAGTGCGGGATTTAAGTGAAGAATACGATCCACAAGCGATCGCGGCGGCTGCCCTGCAAATGATCTACGATCAAAATTGTCCCCAGTGGATGAAAACCGATTGGGAAGTTCCCGCAGCGACGAGCAGTAAACCGGTGATTAATAAAACTCCCCGCAGTGGTGGTAGTAAGTACCCCTCTAAGTCGAATAACCGTCCTTCCCTGGACAAAAAAATCGTCTTTCAAGAACGTTAATTTTTAGTTCTTGAATGGATAACTTTAAGAGTTGATAGACCGTTTTGGTTCTATCAACTTTTTTTTGTCAGGTAATTTCCCAGTACATCGTCGAAAGCATTCTACATAATTTTATAGCTAAACTTTTGATAATTGATTCTAATCAAGTATTTGGGCTTTGTTTGACATTTTTACTGATAATTACCATATAATTGTCTTAAATGAATAAATTTGAATATTTAATATGTCGAGTTCGTCAGAACCTTATCGTGGGAGGGTACAAGCTCAAGGAGACGATATCCAGCAAGAGGGTGGATACAGTTGCCCTTGGGCAAGAAAAAATCCTGTTACTGCTAAAGAAGGATTATTATTTCTTGCTAACATTAAAGGGCAATGCAATCAATTTCAACGAGAGGAACGGAAACAAGCTTTTAGAAAAGCTGAACGCTTTGTTACAAATGCTAGTGAGCAAGGTGGTGTCACTCCAGAGGCACAACCGCACTCATTTCAGGATTCTAAACGTAAAACTAAAAACGCCCGTGTAGATATTGAAATTCGCAGTGGTCTTACCTTTATCCCTTCGCCCCAAACAGAATGACAACGATGCTTAGAAGAGTACAACAATTTTTAGACTCTGGCGATAGTGATAACGCTAGAGAAGAAATTGATAGAGCTTTCGGCAATCTGAGAAGGGTGGATAGTCATGTTAGAGAGTTTGCAGATCTGTTGGCACTGGGATCGATCAAAGCTTCAGAAATCGGCTTAGGGGTATTGGGACGTAAGCTTCTACAGAATGACAGCGAGATTAACAATGAGGTTGTTTGGTTATTTATTGCGTCAATTTTATCTCGCAATAGTATTCCCCCTGATAGTCCATCTAGAATCAGCCTACTTGTTCTTACCGCTTCTGTCAATAGTTGGGAATTACCAATTTTTGCGCTTCTTGCCCCTGCCCTCGACGCTTTTTTTAAAGTTAGTCTTGCGGACGGAACCCCTTTAATTGCCGAACAAACTTTTGATTTTTTGGCCACTTGGGGAAGAATTTATGCGAAAGCACCTCATGTCAAAACGCAGCTTCAAGAACTTCAATCTCTTAGTAATAATCTATTAGAGCAAGTAGATGACTCAGAGTTAAAAGCTGAATGGTCAGAGGGAATTAATATATTTTTTGAAGAAGCCAGTACAACCAAATATTCAGATAGTAATGTTTTTTATGCTGGTGAAGAATTAATTAAAAAAATTTATAATACTCAAAGTTTACAGCGCAATACAGAAGATAAGAATTTGGCAGAGACAAAAGACAAGTTACTCCGATTAGTCACTTCGTCTCTTGCCACTATTGGAACAGTTCTTGATAGTGATGGAGTCATACTAAATCCGGTTATTAAAAACTGATTATTTATTTCCCCTTTTGTCTCTTGCATGAGTGCCTGTTCTGATATGTAGCGCATACTCAACGGATTTAGTATTAACCCTATATACTTTTGACTTTTTTATACTGTTCTGTCACGGCGGCATTTAATAGATCATCTTTAAAATCTCTGATTAATTTAATTACTAAATTATAAGTATTGATGTATTCTTCATAATCGATAGTTAAATACTTGCCATGAGCAATTTTATTTCTTGGGGTGAGAAGTTGTTCATCAATAGCTTTCTGCCGCAGTTGATAATCACTATCATCAATTCCTAGAATAGTACAGATATCAGTGAAAACTTCAAAATTGAGATTAGATTTGGTGTTAATAATATTTTCGTAGGGTATATAAGCTTTATTTTCTAGGTTATCAAGTAAATTTTTGATCATCTCTTTTTGTAACTTAAATTTATTGGTTTTTATTAACTCATTTATAGATTTTCTAGAACTAAGGGCAACGAAACAGTAATCCAGTTCATGATAATTTAATTTTCGCCAATTCAAAAATGAAACGCATCAACCTCAAGAGTTGACAAAGAAAGGCTCATCAGGTACTGTCTGATCATTAACAAAAACAAATCAGACCCAAAAT